>CAYYKD010000026.1:20154-30213 GCA_964471825.1 uncultured Spirochaetales bacterium | reverse complement strand
GGTATTTGGAATATTACTGATCTCATCTCTCCCCTTTGCCATTACAGAGGCGGTAACAAAGACGATAGGAATTTTATCGGTATCCTCACTCTGCCTGAGTATTCTTGCCGCATCGGTGCCAAACATATCAGGCATCCGGACATCCATAACAATTATATCTATTTTTTCTGCTCTTGCTATAGCTATCCCGTCCGCTCCGTTTTCTGCAACCATGACATCAAATCCTGCTACCTCGAGCAGATCTTTTTCCAATAACAAGTTATTGCTATTGTCATCAACAATAAGTGCTCTTTTTTTCATATTACCTCTCCTGATATAATTGGTAGTGTAAATCTAATTGTTGTTCCATTTCCAAGCCCCTGTGATTCGACTGCAAATTTGCCGCCATGCAGTTCAACAAGTTTTTTTGACAGTGGTAATCCCAACCCTGTCCCCTCAGTCACTCGCGAATACGGAGTATCCACTCTAAAAAATCCTTCAAATATTTTTTCCATATTTTCCTCAGCTATTCCCACGCCATTATCCCAGACAACTATCTCTATACTTGAATCAACTCTTTTTGCCTGCATTCCGAGCTTCCCCCCCTCAGGTGTAAATTTAACTGCATTTGATATTAGATTATAGATTATCTCTTTAACCTTAAGCTCATCCCCATCAATACTTGGCATATTATCATCTATCTCTATACGCATCTCTATTCTCTTTTTACCTGCCATATCAGCAACCAACTGAGCAATCTCAGTTAAGAGAGCCTTCATATTTAATTTACTTAGCTCAAGCTTCATTTTTCCTGATTCTACTTTTGCCATGTCAAGTATTTGATTGATCAGCAAGAGAAGGTGTTTACCGCTCGTCAGGACATTCCCGACATATTTTTTTTGCTTCTCATTTAATACACCAAAGGTTTCATCAAATAACACTTCAGAAAACCCGTTTATTGAGTTCAAAGGTGTTCTAAGCTCATGAGACATATTTGCAAGGAACTCAGACTTTACCCGTGCAACCCTTGCTAACTCTAATGCCAGAATATTTAGCTCTTCATGAGCCTTCTCAAGCCCATTTTCACTCTCCTTTCGTTTTGTTATATCCTCAATTGCAAGAAGTATTATCTTTTCTTTTCCCAAGGCACGATGAATCTGACGGGCATTCAACAGCATTATCCTTCTACCAATATTTGTAAAATCATGGTCAACCTCATAATTATCAAATGAGGTTTTTTCAGGCAGTATTGTCTCCAATAGCTCCCGCAGTTTCAATATATCCCATTGTTTATTACCAAGATCATAGATCAGCTCACCCAGAGTATCCTTTGATTTAACCTTAAAGACCTCGTAGAATGAACGATTTGCAGTTACAACTCTTAGTGAATGATCCAAAGCGATAAGCGGTTCTCTAATAGTATTGATTATACTCTCAGAATACTCCCTCTCTTCATCCTCAAATAGTTTTCTCACCTCAAGCTCTTTCCGTGTTTTCTCAAGCCCTGCCTCTATTGCTGTCCGCTCTGAAATATCACGAAAAACCATAACTGATCCTACAACAAGACCGGCCCGATTGCGGATAGGTGCACAACTGTCAGCAATATCCCGTTCAGTACCATCCCTTGAAACAAGAAGCACATGATTGATCAACCCCTGAACAGTCCCCTTTTCAAGCGTCTCTCTAATCGGGATAACTGCCGGTCGTCTGCTTTTTTGGTTAATTATACAGAACACCTCCTCAGCAGGCCTACCGTAGGCATCCTCCTGTGTCCATCCTGTCAGTTTCTGCCCGAGCGGATTGATAAGTGTAATATTGCCCTTGATATCTGTTGCAAGAACAGCATCACCTATAGAGTTAAGCGTAACAGCAAACCGCTCCTCACTAATCTGAAGGTTTATATTTAGAAGCTGAAGCTCCTTATTCGCACTCTCCTGTATGTCAAGAAGATGTTGAGTCTGCTCAGAAATAAGTATTTTAAATCGCCCCTGTGTATCTCTATAGATCAGACTAGTAAATATTGAGGCAATGATTATTATAAGAAGACTCGCTATTATGATAACAATAAACATTCGAGTCATACTATACTGAACTTCAGAATCATACTTTCTCAATGAACCATTTTCATTTTCAATAAGATCGCTTATTCGATCCCTTATATCATCCATTATTTTTCTACCTGTTCCATCCTCAGAAATCTTTAACCCTATAGTTGTGTTATGTTCTTTATAATAATTAACTATAGCAGTTATTACTTCTAACTTCCTTATAACCAATGGAGCAAGTCCTTTTACTATGTTTTGAGACTCATGATTAAACGATCGATGATGCAACTCTTCTAGATGAATTAGAATACGGTCATCTGCCTCAAAAAATGGCTCAAGGTACTCAACACTCCCACTTATTTGGTACCCCCTCTGTCCGGTCTCTGCATTCAATAAGGAATTAAATAACTCATGAGCCTGACTAATAACACCAAAAGTATTCTTCCTGTCCTCAGTAGCCTCTACAACCTGTCTAAACGACCAAAATGTTGAGAGTATCACCAGCACTGTAATTAAAATCATTAAAACACCCGCTGAAGTTACTAATAACCTGTAAAGCTTCTTCATATAAAAACACCCCCTTAAAAAAACATCAAACTCTGAGTTTCTTGTGTGACCGTAATAACACATGATAGTCAGCCGGCCTATGCAATCCGCCAACATTAACATATATTTCACCTGACAGACAACGCTCAAGTTCGTGTATTTACTTTCCATTTTCTATAAAAGCTGTTCCAATCCGTCAAATTCTAATCCCCACGCTCATAGTCAACATACTTATTCATGGATTACAATCTATAAAATAGGGAAGCTGAATATTCGGTTATTGATAATAATACAGTAAAAATAGAGTATGAAAATATTTATAATGAAACTGTTAAGAAACATCCTTAGAATATCCCTTGAAATTGTAGAACCGAGATTGATGAATAATATAATTGCAATAATAGACAGAAAGAAAAATGATCAGCTCGGCTCTACGATTCTAAACCCTCTTACAAGAAGTGAAAAATACCTTGGGGTAATAGCATTCTGCCTAGGAACAATGCTTGTCTTATTTATTCTGTATATCACCCTACTTATGAGAGCCTTCCTAGTTCCAATTTTTATTGCATTTTTTACTGCCTTTTTTTTGCTTCCCTTCATTGAAAAAATGAAAAAAACAAGGATCCCCTATTGGCTTTCAATTACAGTAATAATTGTCATTGCGACAACTCTTATCTCACTAATGTTCTTTATTATGATAGCCTCCATCCGTTCATTTGTTATTGACCTGACAAAACCTGATGGTCTACTCGACATCTATAAGGTTAAATTTATCTACTTCATTGATCATATACAGGATATAAAATTTTTTAATAATTTCATTAAACCATCAGATGTTGAAAAAATTAAATCAGATTTCTCGGTAAAGTTCTTTTCATCTGAGAACATCAGTAAATTTATTTTTACACCACTTGGTAAGACCTTTAATATACTATCAAGTTTTATGCTCTATATCATTGCACTTATTCTTATAATCCCCGGAATGAACCGCTTCAATGAAAAGACAAACGATATCTTCTCAGATCATCATCGCAAGACGATCACAGGAATTGTTAAAAACATTAAGACACAGATTCAAAGCTACATTGTATCCAAAACAATTATGAGTTTTGTTACCGCCCTTGTATCATATATTATCTGCATTGCCTTCAAGGTTGAATATGCACTACTATGGGCATTTCTAATATTTATCTTTAACTACATACCGGTCTTCGGTGCAATAGTTTCAAGCATGCTTCCGATATTGATGTCCTTTATTCAACATGATAATATTTTTATATTCATTGGATTTGCCTCATTGTTTCTTGTGTCACAGGTCATCATGGGCAATATTATAGAGGCGAGGGTGATGAGTAAGGGTGTAAATTTAAGTCCGATAGTTATATTTACATCTCTGCTTGTCTGGGGTTATCTCTGGGGAATAGCAGGTATCTTTATTGCTGTACCTCTCATGTCGGCATTCAACATTATCTGCGGCAACTTTGAGATGCTTATGCCGATTAGTAGATTGATAAGCTCAAGCAAATCCAAAGTGTAGAGACTTGTTAACTCGTTTATCAGAATTCAGTGTGATTTTTTCTATCTAATTTTTTTCTATCTTTTTTTTACAGTTTATTCTATTTTAAAAACTTATTCTATTCTAAAAATTTTTATATCAGGAGTTATTTTAAAACTTATTCTAAAGCCGCCATCTCTTTATCAATATTCTCCTGAAAGCACTTTGAGATAAATGCATAGATTTTACTTCTGTCATTGTCTTTAATATCATCAAACATAACAACATACCTGACATTCCCCTCTCCATCGCTATGTATCCCATGGACTGTTCCGGACAGAAGGCAGAGGCTCCCCTTTAACTGCAACTGTATATCCTCAAGAATTGTCCCCTTCTGTAGAATCAGCTCAGAATCAATCCTAAAACCACAGGCCATGCCAACTGAACTTATATCATAGATAAACCCCTTTGTGAGTTTATTGTTGAATTTTACACTTATAAACACTGACAACAGGTCTTTGCAGTTAGCTCTAACGAACCTTCTTGCACCTTTGGCCTCATTTGCTTCCAGCACATTTAACAGTATATTTTTGCATTCCTTAAGGCCGAGTTTAAGCCTGATGTAACCGCATGGAACCATAAGAGACATTACGAACTTTTCAATCTTCTGTAGATCATCATAGAGTGATAATACACCGACTCTGACCCCTGAGGTCTCAGGGTTGAACGATATATTCTTTATATACACGATCCACTCATCCTCAGATAAGACAGAATCAATATTTATAAACAGAAGACAATTTTTGTACTTCTTAATAATTTTTAATGCCTTGATATGATCATAGAGAATATAGGCTTCATATTCATTGGATACTATCTCACCTATAATATCCTGCTGCATTATACTGTGCGGGTTTAAAAAGAACACCTTGACATCAAAGCTCTTTGAATTTAGTTCTTCCCGTCCCTGCTTTATTACTCTGGTATTCTTTTCATTAGTCATGTATTTAGAGAGATTTTTCCGGGATATCAAACCATATTCATCTTCCAGATTTTGACTATAAAAATAGTAACAATTTGCACCTTTCTCAAGGGCATAATCTTTTGCAGTCCTCACATTTCCATAACATTTAAGTATATCCTCATCATTTAAAATCAAAGTGGTTTTAACCCCGATCCCTGCCGAGAAATTCAATTTGTATTCCGAACTGCCCATCGGCAGACTTATCTTATCCATTATTGCTTTTAGAAAAAGCTCAATTGTTTCAACCAGATCATCCTTTATTACAGGTTTAGTATCCGCTATCAAGACAAAGTACTCCTCGCTACATATATGATAGAATATGGCGTTCTCATATTGACAGGAAGTTATTCTACTTGCAATCTCCTTTTCGATATTATCAATACTGTTTCTACTGATAAACTCTCCGATCTCAAGCAGTCCCGAAATAGCTATATAGATCATTGTAACAAGTCCGCACTTTATCTCATCCAGTTTCTTTAACAGAGCCTGTTCATTTGGAAGCCCCGAAATAGAATTAAAATACAAACTCTGTTCTAATTCTTCTATCTGCAGCTTTAAATTTTCACTACTCGATAAATTCTGATTTGCTTTTTTCTTAAATCTTGCAGTAATAGACTGCATTAGATCATCCTTGCTAAACGGTTTCGTTATATAATCATCTGCCCCGAGATTCATCCCGCGCCGTCTCAGCTTTATATCTAAACTGTTAGATATAAAAATAAAAGGCACACAGTCCGTCCTTTTATTCTTTTTTAATTCCTCTAGAATTGTGAAACCATCTACTACTTCCATATTATCAGCACAGAGGATCAGATCATAGTGATTCGTTGTAGCCATACTGAGGCCACTATTTCCATCCTTTGCTTCTTCAACGGACATTCCGCTTAGATTTAATAACTTGGAGATATTGTTTCTAAGATCATTGTCTTCTTCGACCAACAGTATCTTTGTCACCTTTTTTTCCTTTTTCCAGTTTTACAGAAACAGGACTATCAACATTGACAATCTCTTTTACGGAGATCGGCAGACTCATCTTTATATTAATCGGCAAAACTGTACCCTTCTGCATAATAACAATGGCATCACCGGAGATACTCGTTCTATCATTTAATTGAAATATCACTGGCATTTTCATTGTTACATTTTCTGATACAACAGCAGTCGTATACTGTTCAATCTTAACTGAAATTCGTTGAGTCATAATTAACACAATACAGACTATAATACCTACAATCATTATTAGAGATACAGATACAGTCACTTGCTTTAAGGTTTTCCATATACAAAATTTCATAACACCCTCCTCTTCTATACTTTTATTTTTTCATAAGTTTCTAGATTACTTATACTATATTTTCATTACGCAATCTCACTATCATTGTTTTCATTTCTTAGTTGAATAACTCACAACTTGATTGATCATATCATAGGCAGATCCTTTTTCAAACGGTAAGGCCATTGTCTTTGAGACCGGCAATTTAAAGTTATTAAAAAGCTCTATACTGACCATAGTCTTATTCTCCTTCTCAACAATCATCCACCTGCCTGAAATATCTCTTACCCGTAAGAATTTTTTCACTTCAGGATATTTTGATGATGAACCAAAAAATGGAAACCATTCAATCTTCCATTCTTTTTCTCCGTTGCCGGTTTTTTTACTATACTCTAAGATGTTGTAGTAATCTCTATTCTGAAATGGTTTAAAGTAGGCCTGACAATAGACAATCATTTTATTCTTACCAAGACTACCCACCTTTTTATAAACCATAGTTTTCGGAAAGATCTTTGGATAGGCCTCAAACTTCATCAGACTACTAAAAATTTCATCACCTATTAATCCGTTGTATGTCTTTACTGCCTTATAGTGGTTATTCGGATCATTACCATTTGCCTGAGTTGATAGTACTACCCCTCTTTTATTACCCACCGTTACCCAGTTAACAGTGTCAAAAGTTTTATTGCCCTTAGAGATTGATAATTTAACAGGCAAGACATCGGCAGAGACATCACCTTTTACCTTCTCAGTCTTTGTACTCTCATCCTCTATACCCCCTGCTATCTTTTTTACATTTAGAGCCTTTCTATTACTCATATTACATGATGCAATCGAATATATAAATATAACTGCAAACAACACAAACCCAATCTTTTGTACAATCGATAATCCTAACATAACTCATCCTCCTCATCTGTAGTTTTAAAAATATCCCGGGGAGATACAATTGATATCAATACCCGGGATTACATAGCATTATGCTTTTACTGTTTTATCTGTGCCTTAATCTGCGGAATCTCTCCCTTAACAATAAAGTAACCAAAAACTCCTACTAACCCAACCAGGATCAGTCCTAGTATAAAATTTAATATTTTAGTCATTTAAAATCTCCTTAATAATTATTCTATTAAAAAACTCTTCCAGGCGATTATTACCCTACAGCTTTTCAATCAGCTTGTGAATTTCACCTTTTGTCTTTCCAACTTTTTTTTGAATTTTACCCCAAATCTCCTCTTCTTTCCCTTCTACATACAACAAATCATCATCTGTAAGTGATGCAAACTTTTGTTTAAGTTTACCTGCCAACACATTCCAATTACCCTTAGCGTTAAGATTATTCATAAATATTCTCCTTTTTTATAGTCTACATGATTATTCATCTAATTAAAATGTGCATTTTCCTCTTTTTATTGATTGTAATCCGTAAAAAAAACCGCCCCTTTTTATAGGAGCGGTATTAGTTCAACTACCGACACAACAAATCCCGTCTTTTTCATTTTTTTCGCATAATAAATCTAAATACTGAAATAGCAACCAGCACAAGACCTATTACAAGAAGCAGATATATTAATCCGCCAAATGTAATCGATGTAATTAATCCCAACAACCAAAGTGTCAATAACACCATCCCGATAACAAATACTACTATCATAGGAGACCTCCTTTTTTTATTTTTTATTTATCACAACTATCCGTTACTAATTAATACCCCTTACCAACTTAAGAATTATCGTAACAATACCGAGCAGATATCCCACTATCATTAGATAGGCACCAAATAAGAGTTTAATCTTTGTTGATGCAACGGTTTTAACAAAAAAACCAAACTCACTAAAATCAAAATAGACCTGTATTTTATATAGAAAAATGAACAACAATATTGCACTTACAATCAGACAGACAGATGAATATAGAAATATATATTTTACTTTTGATAGAAATGATATTATAAATCCTAATGCCGCAAATATAAAGACACTAAGGAACATATATCCATAGATCAAATTTATATGCCCTAACGACATAATGTCCATTTTTGATCCCCCATTACCAAGGATCTCCATACTGACCTGAAATCCATTGGACTTACAACAAATTGGAACAACCAGTCCTAAAAATATTAAGATAAGTGCCCCTCTCAGAAAAAATATCAAATTTTTATTAATCTCCATAACAGCCCCTTTTTTTAAATGACATATTAAATCTACTACAGGGATTCAACTTGTATAGTTTAATCCTTACTTTTTCATATCATCTCCTGCCTGTTTAAATGCCTCAACAATTTGTGTTTTCAATTCTTCAGCAGCTTTCTTAAAATCTTCCCAGTTATCATCATTTGATTTTTGAATCCCCTCAAGATTATACTTTACCTTCTTCTGATGAGCTTTAATCTTTGCAATTTGCCCATCTATCTTTACTTTTATATCCCCATTTAGGTGAACTGCATCATTTTCCAAAACCTTCAAGTCATGTTCCCAGTCATTAAACTGTTTTTTTAATTTATCCTCAAAATCCCCCCTTGAACCGATGATCAATGGTTTTTTTAACTGAGTTTTTTTTCTGCATCCGTATATGCCAAGAGTTCCCAAAACCATAATTCCGATTAATACAATAAAAATACTTTTCATACAAATTCTCCTTTACCAACTAATATCAAATAGCTCTCCAATATTAAATAATACAAGCCGTTATAGTATATAATCCATAACGGCTCAATTATTTAATTAATCAGCCTTTTTTTGCTTCTGCATATAAAATTCTACCCGTCTATTTATTTTCATTTCTGATTTTTCCTCAATAGACATAAAGATTTTTAACGGCACAATCGGATCTTTAAACCCTTTCCCGCTTACCAATAGATTTTCAGCATTTACCCCTCGTTTCACAAGTTCTGCAACTATAACCTTACTTCTTGCAATTGATAGATCATAGGCAATCCCTTCATCAAGATTCTTTTTCCATCTGTTTGCATACCCCTCAACGACTATTTTGTACTCAGGATATTTATTAAGTGCATTTGCCAGTATATCGAGTATATCTTTATTCCGTACATTATCGTTCATTACACTTGTATCTGCATTAAATCTTATACTGTTTATGCTTATTTTATATCTTCCATGATCGAGGCTATTAACAAGTACTCCAACTGAAATTGGCATCATAAGATTAATTGATTTATTACCGGCAAAATCTTCTGCAAATACTCTTAATGGATAGTTTGTAGCACTCTCAACAACAGTCAATCCATCATCACTTTTTCCATTCCATGAATATAGTCCTGATGGTTTTTCTCTTCCGGTTATAGATGAGAACTCATGATCATCTTCCGCATTGTAGACCGCCATCTTCCAGCTCTTTATGCCTGATAGATCTTCAGCAGATGTAAATCCAATATACATATTATCATCTATTCCATCATCATCCGGTGTAAAAAATGCCTTATCTGTACTAACTTGAATATATGGTGCTGTAGTATCAAGAAAGAACAGGTCTGACTTGCCACTCACCTTTGAACCATCCGTATAATAGATATCAAATGATGCAACAAAAATTCCATCTGCTATTTTCATATCACTATTATCTCTACCATTCCACACTATCTGTAGCGGTGGCAAACTCGTTTGATGTTTTGAATAGACAATCTTCTCATTAGTGTCCTTAACATTTAGCACCCATCTTTCAATCGGTTTAGTAT
>CAYYKD010000026.1:0-20144 GCA_964471825.1 uncultured Spirochaetales bacterium | reverse complement strand
ATTGAGATCGTATTAAGAACAAATGTCTGACTATCAAGAATGCCGTCATTATTCGGACTAAATGCTTTATATTTAGCCTTAACAATATTATTATCCTTAATAAAAACAACAAACTCTGTCGGCAACAGATTCTTTGTTGCTGTTGTACATCCAATTAGTACTAATGCACCCAACACACCGGCAACTACAACCGGCATCAGAACCAAAAACGCTTTAAACCCATTCATTATATTTTTTTTTCTCACATTCAACTCCTTTCTAAACTAAATTTTTTATAATCATACAATCTGATCTACATTAGATTTATAACAACCGAGACTCCAAATCTGCTCTGATATCCAAGTATTTTCCCAATAGCATCCGCAACTGAGAATCCTTCATAAACAATAGCATTATAATAATCAGTAAATTCATTAAAATCTTTTACTTCATACTGATAGAAAACACCAACCATAACCTTTCTTAGGTTTAGATCGACCCCTATCTTTGTATTAAGGCCCGGTCTAAAAGCAAAATTTTCATAGACACCATAGCCTGCATTAATTTTCCAGTTCTCAAGATTTGCAACCCTATCAGGATAGAAACTAAATGTAAATGCAGGTCCCACAGTTATATATGGCATTACAAACCATGGAAGACGCACACCGATAGTCGGTACAATTTGTAAATCAAGACGACCATTATAGCTTCCGTCCAGCGGGAGAAATACTACATCGATGTCTGAGATGAGAATACTATACATTATTCTCGTTCTAAACGAATACTCCATTGCACCCAGAATGTTTGCAAGACACATAGCTCTCACCATACCGGAGCTAAGATTTTTTACAGCCTCTTTTTGCACTGTAGTCAACCCGGGATAATCATAGGTAACACGATTAACAGCAGCCTCATTCATTTTGATACTCTCAATTAAACCAAGCAGATTGCCGGTCGTTGCCATCACTCCGAAACCCAAATGAAACTTGTTTGTATCCCACCCAAAAAAATTCTCCTTTGGTTTGTCCGTTTGACTCGAGATAAATACTGAGTTAAACAGGAGCATAAGGACTACAATTATAAATCCTTTAAAACACTTCATAATAAACCTCCAAGTTTATATACACTTTCTATCCATAGGTTACTTGTTTTAGAAACTGATATCAATTCCTTCTTTCCTCATAATACTAACCGCTTTCATTTTTTATGAATTACTTGTTTCTGAACTTCGAATTTCTGAATTTTTTAGGATGTGCGTTTTTTAGTTGACTTTTTAATAATTATGACCGATAATATAAACTATGAACTTACAATCAATAACAGACTACAGGACAAATTTAGTAAAAGAGGATTTCAGCATAGGGCTTTTAAAGAAGGTGATGGATATGGGTGAAGAAAATGTGGCGAACACACTCTCTTCAATGCCGGCACCGGAACTTAAGATCCCGGGCATAGGTGAGAATATAGATATTCTTGCTTAAGATTAGGCTTAGGAGTTTTAGTTGATTATTATCCTAAACACAGTCTTACCTTTTACTGATGAGCTTAATTCAATAAAACCATGATTTTTCATGAGAATTTGGCGGCAGATAGACAGGCCTATACCTGTACCTGTTGACTTTGTTGTTATGAAGGGCTTAAAAAGATTTGATGCTGCCTGAGCTGACAGTCCATCTCCATTATCTATAACATTTATAATCAGCGCATCTTTATTTACATTTCTAACTGAGTAATCTTTATTGACGGATACTATCTCCGGTGTAATCTCAATCCGGGTTGCATTTGCCTCTATAGCATTGTATATCAGATTAAAGAAGATCTGCCGAAGGCCGTAT
This sequence comes from uncultured Spirochaetales bacterium, assembly GCA_964471825.1. GTDB lineage: Bacteria > Spirochaetota > GWE2-31-10 > GWE2-31-10 > CAYYKD01 > CAYYKD01. Next base: position 18,330 of record CAYYKD010000026.1, on the reverse strand, counting down.
GGCGAAATAGAGGTCTTTAGACCTGCAAATTTATTACTAATTACAAGTTCAGCCTCTCGTTTCTGCAGATCAAATCTTATGAGGTCATAGATCCCATTCAACTGAATATAGAGGTCGCTAAATTTAGTCAGCTTATCGTCCTCCTCAATCCTTGCGGTGCGTAGAAAAGTCTCAGCCAGATTCTTGACACGCCCAAGGTCCTTTGATATCAGATCAAAGTATTTTGCTATAGAATCCTCTGACATATCTTTATAGTTTTCAGAGAGCTGTTGATTTAATGAACTAATTGCAGCAATGGGATTTTTGATCTCATGTACAAGACTCGCCGCAATTTTCTCGGTAACAGTCTGTCTCTCAAAGACAGCTGATTTTTCTAAGAAATCCCCGCTGTAGTATAGATTTGCTGTATAGAACAGATAGAATGTAAAGATTGATATTATCCCAAAGAGTATTGGAAGTACCATTGTAACCTGTGTAGGATACCCATTTATAAATGAAAGTATGATATTTATAAGACCGGCAATTATGATAGTAGTTGACACAGAGAGTGTCCAAAGAAATACAAACTTGTACTTTCTATATTCCTTCTCATCAAATCTATCCTTCTTCATCAGTAGAATAAATCCTGTTGCAAGAAGAGGCCCCCATGCGACAACATCATAGATCATAAAGAATAGCGGGATTCTCCGAAGAAATAACAGTGAAATTATTGGGATAACCAGCAGAGCAAATTTCAACAGACTTGGTTTTTTTTCTATGATAGACAGCACAAAGATCCACGCAAAGATAGGGATAAAATATAGTATATATTCTCCAAGGTTGATCTTGAATTCATAGTTTCTACTGTAGGCAACTGTGTAGAGGATATTAAATAGAAAAACTAATAACCAGAAGAGAGAGTGATGAGTTGACTTTAACTGTTTTGATCCTGTTAAATATATTACAAATGCCTGTATGAATATGATCCCTGAAAAAAAATAGCTTAAGTTCATAAAGAGTGCTATATTTAAATTAATCAACATCTCTTATGCCGCCTTCCCATGCACAGCCTACACACTTAAACCTCTCAATAACTAGACCTGTTATGTCAAATCCGGCAGATCTCTGAGTTGGAACTACTCCATTCTCTGTGATATAGAAATAGAAGGAGACCAGATGATCAATCGGTTTATAAAAAGTAACAGAACCGCAAAACGGACAGGTCTTTTTCATAGTAACTCTCTAGGGTGTTTATTTATTGCAAAATTTTATGCTAGACTACAACTTTCAATGCAAAAAATCAATATATAGTTTAAAGAAGTTTAAAGAATTCAAAATCTATAGAAATATTTTGCAAGATAAATAATAAGGGGGGGGCAACCCATGTTAACATATAGCGTTTGTTGATGATATCATTTCACACAAGACTAGACAGGCATAGGCTGTCCCCCGGACTTCTCACCGCAACTTTTAATGCAATTGCTTTTCCCAATCCTATATAAGTTCTGCTAATAATTAAATCCGCACCCCCTTTATGTGTATTATGAAATTTCTCTTGACTTTATTGGTCCAATATATTAATCAACTTTTTATGAGGTTCTAATATTTAACAATCCAGAATCCATCAAATTAGATCTTAGTATTTTTTAATATTTTCGAAGTATATTTTTTTTATTAAAGTAAGCTTTTTTAAATGGAGTTAAGAATGTATAGAATAAAAAATGCATTAATTTTCTTGGTAATCATTTTCTCATTTTCCCAAATATTTCCAAATGAGTCAATTAATGAATCAAGAACAGAATCAAAACTAAGAGGAATGGCAGGAATCAGTAGTAACGGAAATAACTTTGTTTCTACTTTCTGGGCAGACACTTTGATGGTTAACCCTGCGTTTGGAGTCTATCTAAAGGCAAAATGGGGTTTCACAATAGAGAATACTTTTGAAACTAATATCAGAGGAACAAATAATTCCACAGCGATTAATATAGGCGATCATTTTGATAGCATGTTTTTGTTTAACCTAAAGAAACTGGTGTTTGGTTTTGGCGGAAAGAATGTCGGGCTTAATATAATAGCAGATACAACCGGTAATATATCAGTTCCTGCAACACTTGGATTAGATTTACTATTTGCGATTAATGTCACCGGCAATTTCAAGTTTGGTATAATTGCTTCATTCTATTCACACAGCTTCACTAATCCAAATTTTTTAGCAAATATAACACCCGGTTTTATGTGGTTCTATAAACAACATAGATTCTCTCTTGCGATCCCTCTTAAATATAGCTACATATCAACCTTTGGACTTTCCCATCAATTATCTGCTTCGGTAATTTTTGTAGATGATATTAAGGTTAATAATAATGTATCCATCAGAATCCCGGCAAGAATAGATGCTACAGTTAAAACAAATGCAACTACCTTTGATATAGATTTACCCGGTTCTATAGGTATAGCCGTATCATCAAGAGTAATTAAGAATGCATTGATGTTTATCGGAACAGATATAAAAATCGGGCCATCAATTACTAATAATTCCCTGGATAATTCATATATAACAACACATTTGGCACCGACATTCTCAGCAGGAATCGAAGGCGCAATTTCATCAAAAATCTCATTAAGAGCCGGATTGTCTGCAGATATTTGTAACTTTAAGCTGGTTACCTACAAAAATTCTCCTCACACAACAAATACATTCACTTTGTTTACCAACCCAAGGATAGCTACCGGCTTAACCTTTAATCTTAAGGGTGCCTATAGACTTGATATTGCATCTGAACTTCAATATCTTGGTTCTACAATTTATTGGGAAACAGCAAATCCGTTATTTAATTATTACAACTTTATGTTAACACTTAGAGTTGCAATATCATTATTTTCTGACTAACTTGATAAGACGAGGCTCTTGCAAAAATTCAAAATTTATTTTTGCAAGAGCCTCTAATAATAACAATATTTATATAGTTGTTGAAAAATTAAAAAATAATGACTATAGTTTATAAAATTGACAACATTATTAATGTTACAGATTATATTTACAGGAGGATTTTATGGGACGAGTATCTACTTTCGGTTCTATCAAGTTGTTAAGACTTGCACTTGGTTTTTTCTTTATTGTACTGGGCTTCCTTGGTGTACTAACGAATATTGAAGAGGGGATGTTCACGCTAAATAACAACAACATTACTCTCGAGGTTATTTTCGGTGTAATTGAGATAATCTGCGGATTACTATTGGTTTTTGGTTTATTTGCTTTTCGAACACAAAAAGCAGTCTATTTTGGAGGACTTGTAGTTTTTTTCTTCTGGCTAACAAGAATTCTTTTAACGAAATTTCTTTGGTGTTTTAATTTTTCAAACAACAGCTTTTCATTTGTCTTCAGACCTAATATGTATAATTGGTTTCTAACAATTTCATGCGAGCTTGTAATACTTGCCGCAATAAGTCTGGTTGTCAACAGATACGAATAATAACTAAGCCTATACACTAAATCAGGGATATTTTCACTTTAAGACACCTGATTTAGTGTTCTCTCTATATATGCAGAATGCATGAACTTTAGTTTTTTTTTCTCACTTTTCCTTGTTTTCCCCACAAATACACTTCGCAAAAATTCAAAATTTATCTTTTATTGGAGCCTCATACCCTATTTTTATTTATTTATTAAGAGCCTCATAAGTACGCATTTTATCAGATGAGTATAATTTCTACAAAACAGTTGTAAAAAATTATATTTTTTGGTAAACTAAGTATTATTTGTTGCCTGGTTATATATAAAGGAGCTGATATGATTAATAAGATTGTTTTTTTCATGCTATTTGTTTTTTTTGGTATATCAACAATATTTCCGCAGTCTGTGTCAAGTGTATTCTTTGTAAACCTCTATCAGGAGCCTGTTGATGTAAGACTTGGCGAAGAGGATGACTTCGTATTTCTAGCAAATGGCATTGAAACAATTACATCAACTTATATGGTAAATACAACTAAAATCGGAACATATTCCCTATATTTTAAACAGAGTAGAGATAATCAATATTTCTTTTGGGCAGCTGAGGACGAGGTAACACCTATTGACTGTGTTGTAAAACCGGGTAAGACGCACTGTATACTAATCGGCACAAATGGAGTACCTGAATTCTTTACATGTGATATTGGAAGTGGTGTTGGACCAAAAGCAGCTCTATTAAATGGAACAGATTCAACTTTAACCAGAATTGAGATAGCTAAAGCGTGGGGTAAACAGGTAGGATTATTTGCTACAGATCTGTCTAAGGACACAATAACGCATTTTGTTAATCTTCCTCAGGGTGAGTATGGACTTTTCTGGCAGTTTCCATGGCAAAAAGAGGATGGAGATAAATACTACTTCTATCCGGATGATTCAGGTAATAATATTGAAACATTTCTCTTTAGAAATGATCAATTTTACCTCTTTATTGCATGCTATATTGAAGGTGATACTGATTATGGTATCCTTTTTAATATTACGCCAAAAAAATAATTCAGCTTTCTTAAGAGGGATCCTATGATATTGATGATTGATAACTACGATTCATTTACCTATAATGTTTATCAGGTTTTTGCAAATTTAAACTATACTGTTAAGGTCGTAAGAAATGACGCCATAACTATAGAAGAGATTGAGGAATTAAATCCGACTCATATAGTCATTTCACCGGGCCCCGGCACTCCTCATGAGGCAGGAATTTCGATAAAGGTGATAGAACATTTTAAAGGAAAGATTCCTATCCTTGGAATTTGCCTTGGCCACCAGGCTATACTTGCCAGTTTCGGTGTTCCAATAGTAAATGCATCACGGATTGTTCATGGAAAAGTTGAACCTGTTAATCATACAGGCGAAGGCTTATTTAGAAATATCCCTCAGAGAACATCTGTAACCCGATACCATTCCCTAGCCGGTAAGGAAAAGGACATCCCTGATTGTTTTACAATATCTGCAAAGACTGATGATGGTGAGGTAATGGGGGTAGAACATAAAGAGTTTATACTCTGCGGAGTTCAATTTCATCCGGAGTCAGTAGGCACTAAGGACGGAGTTAAGATGATCAAAAATTTTCTTAACTATCGCAGAGGGATTGTAAAGGTTAAGGATCATCTAAAAAATCTAGTATCTAAAATTGGCCTCTCATTTAAGGATGCATCTGACATAATGGATGAGTTAACTGAGGGGGATATGGATCCATCACAGATAGGATCTCTGTTAACCGCTCTTGAAATAAAGGGAGTTACATCATCAGAGCTTGCGGGCTTTGCATCAACTCTAAGAAAGAAGGCCGGTAGTTTTGCAAGACCTATTCTTGATGAAAAAAGACTTGATACATGCGGCACGGGTGGTGCCCCAAGCGGTAAGACATTTAATGTCTCTACTACCGCTGCCATTATCTGTGCATCTGCAGGAGCCAATATCGTAAAACATGGTAACAGGTCTGTCACCTCTAGATCAGGTTCAGCCGATCTCCTTGAGTCGTTTGGAGTAAATATCGAGATGTCTCCTGATACCGCCTATGATATATACAAAAAGACAAAATTTACATTTCTATATGCAAGGAAATTTCATCAGGCATTGCGGTTTGCAACTCCTGTTAGATCAGCCCTGGGTTTTAGAACAGTATTCAATCTGGTAGGCCCACTAGCAAATCCTGCTGATGCTACTCATCAAATCATCGGTGTCTTTGACGAACAGTACACTATCAGGATGGCAGAGGCTCTTGGACAGCTTGGCACCAGGAGGGCAATGATTGTTCATGGATTTGATGGGATTGATGAGATCTCATTAACCTCACCTACAAGGATAACCGAATTAAATGAAGGCTGGATTAAAACCTATGATTTTGATCCTACTGAAATTGGGTTAAAATACTCTTCCTTCGATCAGCTTAAAGGAGGAGACTCGGCTGATAATAAAATAATAACAACTGATATATTATCAGGCGTGAAGTCTGCAAGATCTGATCTGGCATGCCTTAATGCAGGTGCAGCACTCTATATATATGGACTTGCTGACTCAATAAGGGGCGGCTATGAACTTGCACTTGATACTATAAAGAATAAAAACCCACTTTCAACTCTATCAAAACTTGTTGAGCTGTCAAGAGGCTGTGAGGTTGTCTAGATTTATTCGATTTATGATTATGATACCATCTCTGACATAATAACTGAAGCTGCACAGGCAACATTTAATGACTCAGCACTGCCGTTTCCCGGGATGGTTGCAACTATATCTGCTAATGCAGTGATGGAATCAGATGGCCCTCTAGCCTCATTTGAGAATACTGCGGCTACCTTCTCTAAACCCCGTACAGATCTGTAAGAAGTGCCGCCCATATCAGCAACAGCTATTTTGTACCCGGTGCTTCTTAACTCGAATAAAGCTCCCTTTATGTCCTCAGTAATAATAATTCTGACATGAAATATTGAACCCATAGTTGATCTTATCACCTTTGGATTAAAGACATCAACCGACCCCTGTGATATTAGTATCTCATCAATCCCAAACCAGTCCGCTGTCCTTATTATTGTTCCCATGTTTCGTGGATCATTAATTTCATAGAGTGCAATAGTTCTGTTGATTGTTATCCTTTCGGTAAGCAAAGATTTATTTTGAAATATTCCAACTATTCCTTGCGGATTATCTGTATCTGCAATCCTCTCAAAATCCCTATCATCAAGGATCTCTGTTTTGCGTCCCTTTAGAATCTGTCTGAATTCTGAGTTTACATCTAAGAAGTCTTTTGTTATAAAAATGATCTCTGAAACAGCATTATGAAGAATCCCCTCTTTAACAACATTTCGCCCCTCTGCAATAAAAAGCCCCGTTTCTACTCTTGCATTTTTTTGTTTCAATGAGATGTACTGTTTAAATTCATTCTTGGTTATCATCAACTAACCGGCTACTTTTCACTAAGTTTAACCGGCTTCCCAATCGAATCCGGATTTCTTTCATAGAGTTCAATGTAATATCTAATTGGACCATTTTTATAATCCAAATCCTTGATCCGTTTAATCTCCTGCACATCCTTTGTCTCATATGCGATTATCAACTGTTTAAAACTCTTCATATAGGCTTCATCGAACTCTCCAATGAAATATATGCCTATCGGAACATCCTTACCTTTAAGACTAAAATATCCTAAAAAGTTTAGCAGATTTTTGTCGGTTAACTCACGATAGGTGTACTCCCCTGCAAGAATCTTTGTCTCAAAAAACTTATTCGCCCCCTCAAGCCTACTTGCGGTGTTTACTGAGTCACCAATGGCAGTAAACTCAAGCTTCTTACCCATACCACCCATACTGCCGGCAATCATCTTCCCTGTGTTAATCCCGATCCGTATATTTAGCCCGTGATCACCGCAAAGTTGTTTATTTGCCTCATAACACTCAATTGCAGACTTAACTGCCATGTCGGCGTGATTTTCATAGTGTTCCGGTGAACCGAAAAGTGCCATCAGTCCATCGCCAAGAAATTTATTTACATAACCCTTATTTCTAATAACAATATCAGAGAACTTGTCTAAATATTTATTAAGCACCTCAACTACCTTTTCAGGTGTGTTTTTCTCGGAAAATGTCGTAAAGCCCTCAATATCTATAAATAAAGCAGTCGCATTTACCGATTCACCACTTGTTGAAACAGGTGCCTCAGAGTCTACAAGTTTTTTTATTAACTCAGGATGCATATAGGTTCCAAATGTTTTGCGAAGTGCATTTCTATTTTTACCGATACTAATATAGTTAAAAATAATGATGAATATGAAGGCTGTAACCATCGATGTTATGTAAGTTGCAGACTCAAAGACCAGATCAAATCTGATAAATACGACTCCAAAAATAAATATTAAAGATGATAGAATTAGAGCAAAGACAAGTGAATATCTGCCGGCATGTTTAGTATTGAGTCCCCAGAATGCAAGCAAAAATATAATAAGGCTAAAAATAATAAGTTGCAGCGGTTTGCTAACAGGGATCTTTCTCTCTCTATTAATCATATTTGCCAGAGCTGTAGCATGGACCTCAACACCCGGATATGCAGCACCCTTAACAGTATATGGAGTTTGCCGCATATCAAACAATGATCTTGCTGAGGAACCTACAATTACATACTTATCTTTGAAGGTACCCGGCTCTATTCCTGTTGCCCGACCATATTTATATTGAATTGCATTACCAAAGACATGCCAAGCTGACATATAGTTAAAAACTCCAGTTTTTAACTTCTCATTTTCATCGTATTCCTTAACACCGCCCGGACCATACCATTTCAATATAAAATTGCCCCGCTCATTTAACTTAAAACTCTCCGGCATCCCCTTATCTCCGGCTGCCAGGAGTCCGGCAAGAGCAAGTGACGGGTAGAATTTTCCGTCTATCTCAACAAGCGGTTTATACTCCCTAATAGCTCCATCAAGGTCAGCATTTATATCAACAAATCCAAAATTTGAATTATTCTCTCTGAATGGCTCATGGGGTGCAAAGAGATATTTGAACTTACTTACATTACGGATCGTTGAGGCATTTGAGATCGGTTTTACATTGAGAATATCTGATCTCTCAAATCTGTTGTCAACATTAAAACCTATTACCAGACGATCTGTATTTACCATCACCTCGTGAAATTTTGCGTCATTCTCTGCTCCTATACTGGTTGATCTATCCAGATCCGGCCCTGTAAAAATCACATCGAATAGTACCGCCCTTGCTCCATCATTGATCATGTACTCTGAAAGATATGCATACATATCTCTTGACCATGGCCAATAAATGCCGAGTTTTTCTGCCTCAATTAGACTCAGATCATCAATTGTTACAATTATTATTTCATCTATGTTTGACTTTGTAATACCTGCCATTCTATAGGTTGTATTATTAAAATTGTATTCTATAGACTTATAGACATCTGTAATACTAACTAAACCAGCGACAAGCACGACCGAAATGGTTATCAGAAGTGACTTTAAGATTCTCAAATTTAATCCCTTGTTGTTCATATTCATAGCTTCTCCTAATAGTTAAATATCTAAAATGATGGATTTAATAACTCATGTGCCTTTTTAATTATAACATCTATATTAAATGGTTTAGACAGAATGCTGTGAGCACCAAGCTGGCGTGCCTTAAGAATGTTCTCTTTCTGTGAAAGAGCTGTTACAACAATAACAGGTACAGACTGCTGAGAGTCCCTCAGTCGTTTTAGGACATCGAAGCCATTCATCTGGGGCATCATAAGGTCAAGATAGATCAGATCAGGTTTGATAGTGGGGTACTCATCAAGAAAGGTCTGTCCGTTTTCGTAGGTAAATATCTCCCAGCCGGTCTGTGATAGAATAGTAAACATGAACTCAAGTATTGCCATGTCATCATCGACAACAGCTATTCTATATTTTGTTGCGGAAACATCATCAGCAGTTTTCTTATCTGCATTCTGATCCTCTTCCGTATCAAACTTTAAAAATACTGACTGATCATCTGCAGTCTGAATATTCTCAAAGTCAGAGATAAGATTGCTCTTGATTTTATCTATGTCCTCACCGAAGTCAAGGATGTCAATCTTACCGAGCTTGTCAATCGCTGCCGTAAAATCATCAAAGATTTCAACATCTATATATTCGGGATTTGTTGAGAGATACTCTGACACACCCTCTGAGGTGCTAAGTATTTTTAAGGATGAGTGATCGCCGTCGATATTATCCTTAATGGTCTTTAAAAATATGAAGAATGTTTCCTGATTAGATATATCGATCTTGATATCTGTAATAATTATCAACACCTTCATTATCGGTTCTTCGTAGAGCTGCTTAATTTCCAAAATCTTATATTTGAGAAGTGCTATCTTTTCTTTGTTGAGACCCCTTGAAATCTCTACAAACAATATATCCTCATTAAGATGAACATCAATTATACATGGATTGGTATCGACCTCAAACTTAACATTAAAAAGCTCACCCAATGCCCCAAGTAGCCTGTCAACTTTAATCGGTTTAGGTATGAACTTAAAAATGTTATAACGAGTCATCTTAATAATAACATCCCGCTCTAAATTCGGAGCTGTCATTATTACCGGGATATTCATAGTTGCCTTAAGCTTCTTCTTTTCTTCAAGAAACTCCTCACTGGAAATCCTGGAAAGATAGTAATCCATAATTACAAGATCCGGAAGTTCATTACGCATTTTTATCAGGCCGTCAAAGCCGTTATTAGCTACAATAACTTCCATCTTTAGGCTGGATATTTTATCCCTTAAAAAATTTGTTACAAGGGTAGATTTATCAATTACTAGAATTTTCTTAGACGACATATACACTCCGAATTATGCGAGTATACTACATTTTAGGAAAATTCATAACCTATTTTATAAAAATTTTATTTTTTCGTCTGTTAGATGTACGGAAGTTTATCCTCCAAGATAGGTACATGCCCGTAGAACATCTTTAAGCTCGATTACGCCTATTCCATCTTTTTTAAAGAGTTTTTCACTGCTAATTACCTCAGCTATAGCCTCTTCATGGGTCTTGCCTATAATAAAGTCGCTTTTCTCTCTTGCAGGTGAGACCATCTTTGACATTGTTTCATCTGTTGAATAAAACTTCTCTTTGCTTACGGTTGCCCCTGCTGCTCCCTTACTCATAGCAACCTTTACAAGATCATCGGCTGTCCCCTCATTCGAAACAAGGGTGAGATCCACAAGATTTGATAAAAACTTTCTGTTCTTAGTTTTGTTGCTTAGAGTTAATGAATCTCTCTTTCGCCACTCTGTTGTCCCTTGAATTGTATCTATAGCTGCGATAATCTGCTCGATACTTGCGGCATGAAGTGACTTCCCCCGAAAAATCTTAGTATTAACAAGACCTGATTTAATAGGGTACATATATATAAATCCCTTACCGGGCTGATCAAGTTTACCAGCATCAATAAGAGTGTTCATCGCATCATCTGCATCTGTCTTTGATACAATTATTCTTACTACCTCTTTCTCAGCAGGAACTGTTATCCTAAGAAGTCCAAGTTTGTCTCTAAAGCCTGTCCCATTTCCATAGATAACCGAAGGTACACAGAACCCCATATCAAGTACTGATTTCACAACTGACTCTGATAGTCCTCTCTGAACAATTGTAGAGATACACATAAGATCTGACGGTAAATCAACGATTGGTACACTTACCTTCTCTAAAATATCTGTATCAATCTTAGTCGTGTTGATTACACTAACGATAGTTACATCCTCTGTCCATATAGTTCCATGCCCGGGAGTTGTTAGATCTGTATCCCTTATGATTGAGGATACAACCTTGCTCTCCATTTCTACAGGAATATAGAAACTGTATATTTCAAGGGGATCCTCTTCCAAAATTAATTTTGTTGAGATACCAAAGAGTACATTCTTCTCCCTATATACTACAGAACGCCCGGATTGTATATTGTAACTTAATATTCCACAGTTTTTTAATGCATCTATCATTTTTGAAGAAAGGCTCTGGTTAATCTCACACGATATTTTAACAAATTTATCTTTTAACATAACTGCTCCTTACTGTGCATCTTTAAGAACTTTCTTTCTTCTGTAGTTGACATATAGACCAACACTAAGAACGGCTAAAATTGGAAAAACGCTGGCAGATGCCAGGATTCCAAACCCTTCAACGACACCTACCTGACCGCCGATTCCAAGCCCCATAGCTAGAACAAGCGGTACTGTAATCGGACCTGTGGTAACACCGGCACTATCCCAGCCGATATTTACAAAGTCTTCATTTGATATCTTAGTCAAAAACAATAGAACTAAGTATGGCGGTGCTAGAAGATAAACAAGTGGAAATCCCCAAACTATTTTAGCAACACCAAAGAACATTCCAAGACCTACCCCTATAGCAACAGTTGACATAAGAAGAGATTTTTTGAAGGTACCGACCGTTAGCTCCTCGACCGTAGAACCGAGAGCATTTAATGCCGGTTCTGCTAGTGTTGCCCCGTACCCCATAAAGAAGGCAAACAGTAACACAACTAGAATTCCTATTATACTTCCCTCAACACCAAACAATGGCCCCTTCTTTGGAATATGCGTGTATTGCCCTGTTGATTGATCATACATTTCATCGTTGTATGGTATAGTCTCATATTGTAGAGTCTTCTTGTTGTAGAAAAACTTCTCAATACTTCCATCCGGTTTAACAGCCTTGTTTACAAGAGATAAATCAAAGTTAGAAATAACCCGTTTCTGTTCAGGTAACGATATTGATTTAAAACTGGATGGTAGCTTCTCACCTACCTGATTACCGAGTCTGGAAAGTCCCAATTCAATACCGATATTAAACAATGTCATCCCGATTACCGCAAATATTAGACCGAGGATCACCTCATCAGCACGGGAAAGCTTCTCCCGTAAAACTACTATAATTACAAATATAAGGAAAATACTGAGTGGCAGAATCGCCTGAAGTGCACCCATGATATTTATTTTTAGTGTCTTTAATAAATCAAGAGGTGCCTCAGATGAACCGCTGAATTTTTTGTGAAGTTCATTATATTTCTCCTGTGAACCTAAAACCGGAAGAAGCTCATCCATTGAATGGCTGTTAAATAACCATCTTCCGAATTTCTCTCTATCACCAAAGTAACTGGAGATTATTTTTTCATCATTGTTTATCTTAGTTAAATAGGCCTGATATTTTTGAGTATCATTTTCAAACAAGGCTAACCTATGTTCAAGAGCTGCATTCTTTAAGACATAAGTATTCATATCGTCATCGTCAACAAAAAGAACCTTGACTGTCTCTCTGTTTTCAGCTTTTAGAAACTCATTAATTGTCATAGGTGCAGGTGTTGTTGCATTAAATACAAACCCCAGTGCATAGACTGCAATTATCGGGAAAGCTGAGGCAAGGGTTACAACACCAAACCCACCTCCCGCTCCTGAATCCTTTCCACCAACGATTCTCGATATACCAATACCCAGTGCAAGAACAAGCGGGACTGTAACAGGGCCTGTTGTAACACCACCGCAATCCCATGCAAGGCCTGATAGGTACATAAAATTCTTATCAAAGAGACCCCAGAGACTTATTCCAAGCAGTGTGCTTACAAGAACATATATAAACGGCTTTAATGACCAATTGTATAAAAACCTAAGCATTCCAAAGAGTACCGCGATACCAACGCCAACGCCCACAGATAGAACAAGCATTCCGGAGTTCTTATTTAACATAAGAAATAACAATGGCGCTTCCCATGCCCTAACAGATGACCCTGCTGCCTTTAAGACACCAATTGCAGGTTCTGCATAGGTTGCCCCGATTCCAAGTATAAAGGCAAATATTAATATTACTGAGAAGTGAGATTTTTGTGGCATCTTAACACCGGCAGTTTCCCCAAGTGGCATCAACCCCAGGTTTAAGCCCTCCATAAAAAAAGCAAGCCCAAAAATTACAAGTGAGATTCCCAGTGCAATAATTGTTGCCTTATCAATGGGGATTCCAAGTATAAAAACCTGAAAGACTATTAGATATGCGACAATAATCCATACAGATTTTATCTGATCCATTATCCTATTTTTTGTGTATGGATAAAGCATTTGCAACATCTGCTTAAAAGAAATTTTCACCTTACCTGAACTTTTCTGCTCATTAGCCATCTTTGACTCCTGTAGACATGATTGTATATTAAATCTTCATATTCAATATTTATTTTCGATTATAATAACGAATTAATTAAATTTTATCAAAAAAAAAAATAAATTTATTGAAATCGATAAGCCATAAGGTTCTACTCAAGCCAGTTTACAAGTATTTTTAGATCTTCAACATCTGTATCAACAATCTCAAGTGTCCACCTGTCAAGCCCCTTTTTATTAAGTCTCCTTATAATTGGCCGTAAATCCTGGGCACTATGTTTATAGAGGTGATCATGAGAATCTTTTAGATTCGTAACAGGATCATTTGAGGTCATCAGATTATGGTTAATGTGTATCCCTACAATATCAAGTGAATCAATCAGGTTATAGGCCTCTTTATAAAAGTCAAACCCATGAAGCAGGCTAGAACACCAAAAATGACCTGTATCAAACCAGAGTTTATCAAATAATTCGAGGATTTCCTTTGGTCGCTGAAGTCCGCTTCCTATACCGATAAAATCATTTTCCATTGCGATTGTATATTGCGGGTATCTGGTCTGAAGAGCCCTGAAATTTGCAGAGAATATCTTTTTATAATCAGAGTATTCCTGACTGTCAAAATAGGCAGGATTCATCGAGAATGAGTTCTCCAGCGATATATTCATACCTATAGATTCCTTCATAACCTTTCTATACTCAGCCATATTATGACTAATCGGATTATCGGTAGTAAAAAAACCATGGAAGAAAAATATATCAGTATTAAAACGCTCAAGATATTTAACAGCCTTATCAATTTCGCTTTCGATGAGATGGAGGTTTTTTGAGGCAAGATTCAGAAAGAAATCTCCGGCTGCAGGAGAGTGTACTGTAAATGGAATCGTACCTTTGTATTGGAGTAATTTCTCTGCAAACCGTTCTGTTATTGAATTATGGATCTGTATACCAAATCTATGCCCAGTTGGTTCGAGAAATCTTATTGCATCCTCGATTTTTTTTTCATAGTCAGCCTCGTTAAAACTAATTGTACTGTATTCTATTATTGCCACTTAATTCGCTCCATTAAATTTTTTAGTAATTAATAATTATTCCACTATTTTTCACGAAATCTAAAATACAGAAATAACTGTACTGCAACAAAGATCCCATTAAGAATATATAGAAATATCACTCTGTCAAAATTGTAGAACCATTTATAAATCGATCCTGAGATGTAACCTGTTAGAATGAGCGTTAAAAAAAGGGGGCTTAAACCCTTAACAGTTTTACTCCTCAGCGTCTTTAAGATCGCAACAGGCCAGGAAACACCGAAACAAAGAAGCATTATTATCTCAAATATCATTATTTATTTCCTCTATCTCATTAATCTCACTCATTAATCTCATTTTTTTATAAATGACTCTTTATTAATAGACTGTCTGACTTTCTGTAGAACACCTGTTGTCTGTGCAGGGTCGATCTCAATAAGTACTCTTATAAGCCCTCCATTTTCAACAAGGACTACAGTTCTATAATTCTGCTGCACAGCTCTCTTTGTGATCTCGTCAGCATTCTTTCTATTCTTAAATGCACCTATCTGTATATAGGTCTTGTCTTTTTTTAGTTGAGGATTAGATTTTAATCCCTCTTTTGATTCGTTAGAATCTTTTGATGATATTTTAGTTTCTGATATTTTTTTATTAGAAGTATCTTCGGCCTCAGTTTTTGAGGATTTATCAAGCGGTTTAAACAACTCATTTTTATCAATCAGTTTTGTATCTTTATCTACTTCAATTATTTTCATATCATCACCAGGTGCTTCATTCACTCCTTCACTCAAGGCAATGATCTTTGATTGATTATTTTTTAGTTTATATGTGACGAAGTATTGTTCACCTGAGAATGTATTATAGAAAAAAAGTTCACTAAAACCGATGTTCTTTGCATATAGAATATATCCGCTCTTTATATCTGTTACCGGTTCAGCAGTGTCATAGGAAAGTTCATTTGAAAACTGTACTTTTAGAAGATCAGAGTCCATTTCAATAACAGTATATTGTATTCCCTGGGATATCCATAGATCACCTATTACCGGATTGACCGGAATCAGCCGTTCAAGATACCACTTATCATCTGACCCCTGTTGATAGGAGCAAATAAATCCATCAAATTCTAAAAAATAGCTGATATCACCATCACCTGTATGTGATTCATATGCCCTAAGATTATTGATGCCGAGAGATGGATCTGCAATCCTGACTATTCTTTTTAATTCCCAGTGAATATAGGGAGGAAATTCTGCACCATCATGAACCTCATCTGACTCAAGGTGCCATACAGTATTAAGTATAAGAGGTAAATATATACTTCCCCTAACCTGTATATCCTGTGAAGGATCATTTGTTATTTTTACCTGTGCCGCTAGGGTTCCAATCGATATTATTATAAATAATACAGATATCATTTTTTTCATAGTTAACTCCATTTTAAAAAATAATCAGTTGTATATATACTGAAAGTTTGTGAAAGTATAATTAGTTTATCGGCAAAAATATTAAGATGTAAATAATAATTCATAAACTATCGCAAGAGGTTTTAACAAAATTTATTTAATTAACCGGTAAGAACATCAATTATAGTTTTTAGTTTATCATTGCTGTTTTCAGTTTGCGTCATTATTGCACCTTTAAGCCCAATATCATTACATCCATAAGGCTCAACCAGTGGAAATGTGCCAAGAATGCCTGAGATCAGCTTAAACCCCTTTGAATTATTATTTTTCATGACCTCAATGACAATATCAAGAGTTACATGTGGAATAGAATCATCCCAGCAGTCGTAATCTGTTATAAAGCTGCACGGTAGATAACTTATCCCTGCTTCTCTGGCAAGTGCATATTCAGGAAATGATGTCATTCCTATAATGGATGCCCCCACTTGAATATAATGTTTAGATTCTGCCTGAGTCGAGAAACATGGCCCCTCGATACAGACTGCGGTACCATTTAAATGAATGTCAAAATCCATAGTATCCCTAAGCTTCAACACAAGATCTGTAAGAATCTCTGATACAGGCTTCGCAAGAGAGACATGACCGACTAGCCCCTCGCCACAAAATGTGTGTTTTCTGATAGACTTTGTTCTGTCAATAAACTGTGAAGGAATAACAAGATCGCCGGGTTTATACTCTTTTTTTAGACTTCCTACAGCTGACATACTAATTAGTTTTGTTGCACCATGTCTCTTTAGTGCATATATATTTGCTCTATAGTTAACCTCGGATGGCAGAAGTTCATGTTTGATGCCGTGCCTGGGTAAAAAAATCGCCTCTGTATTAGATACCCTAACCAGTTTAAGTCCCGTTGAACACACTCCAAACGGTGTTGATCTATCAAGCTCTCTGATAACCTCAAACCCCTCAAACTTCTCAAAACCACTACCGCCGATTATTGACCACATATTTTTACCCCTACCCTGTTTTATTTAACTATAATTGTTATAGAGCAAAAAATCAAGATTAATATTGAAGAATAATAACTAGAGGATGTAAATTATTTTTTTTTGCATAGATTCTAAAATATTTGATTAATGATTCATCTAGGAATAAGTCTTTGGGGGACAACCTAGATATGATTTATCAGGTGTTAAATGAAACTGCCAACAACAGTAGGTTGTCCCCTTTTAACATTTTTGTAAATAATCTTAAATTTTTCTGAGATTCCGTAAATAATCTGAAGATTTAATCGTTTAAACAGAATGAGAAACAAAAAATTAAATAGGACTGATCATGAGAAAAAACAGAGAGAAAGAAGACAACGGTACATATTTTGTAAAATCAAGCATTGTCCCAGAGACAGCAAAGGAGCTTTGCTCTGAAGAAACACAATCCATGTTTATGGAAGTCATAGAACACGCTATGGTCAAATTTAATATATTAATCGAAAATTTTATCATTCTTAAAGAAGAATTCCAAATAGTCATTAAAACAATCGGAAATACTGACATATCATTAGTTATGCAGTGGATCAAACAGGTGTTTTCCATTCGATTTAACAGGAAATTTAACCGATTTGGTACAGTATGGACAGGTCGATTCAAAAGTGTTTTACTAAAAATTAAAGAAAAAGTTCAGGAATATGTTAAAATAATCAATGATTTACCGATTAAACTTAAATTATGCCTAGAAGCCGATGATTTTCACTTCTCAGGATTATTTCATATAAAAAACAGAATTAAAACGATAATTAAAAAACCACATTTATATTAAATAAATATAATAAAAAAGAGGCTGTACTTTGACAGCCCCCATATTCTACCTGTAAAACTATTTCTAGTTTATCTTCATTGTATAAGTACCGCTTGTTGAGGTAACAATCTTGATATAAGTAAA
The DNA here is from genome assembly GCA_964471825.1 of uncultured Spirochaetales bacterium. GTDB lineage: Bacteria > Spirochaetota > GWE2-31-10 > GWE2-31-10 > CAYYKD01 > CAYYKD01. The sequence goes on along the minus strand of CAYYKD010000026.1, from coordinate 358 downwards.
GCTGTCAAGAGCTTTGAATGTTCTGTATGATACTGAGTCATCCGTATATACATAACTTCCACCGTTAAAGTTGATTGCAGTTGTACCATTTGATCTGTAAGCATAGATCTTAGATTTTGCTGTTAATGTACTGCTTGTATAATAATCAGTTCCATTCATTACAAAGTTAACATTAGCAGTTGTAGGTATCTTAAACCATACTGATTGACCGTTTGTTGAAGTTGAACCGTTAAATACTACCCCTGTATTAAGATCAATTGCTGTTGCAACTGTTGAGCCATCATTAGCGGATGAACTGCTTGAAGATGAACTGGATGAACTTGAAGAAGAAGATGAAGATGATGATGAAGAACTAGAT
>CAYYKD010000025.1:16257-54384 GCA_964471825.1 uncultured Spirochaetales bacterium | reverse complement strand
TTTTTAATTTTTTTAAATGATTTTCAGACCGTCCGAAAGGGCGGTCTTTTATATTTAAAATAGATTAATTTTATTTAACATATGTAATAATTAATTGACAATGTTAAATTATCGTAATATATTTTGCACAGATGATGTTGTATTTGTTTTTTTATATTTTTATAATCTAAAAAAGGAGGTGAGAAGTTTTTGCAGACAATACAACACCTGTTCTGTAGGAAATATAGTATATTTAAATGAAGTTTAAATATTTCCTTTCAGAGGCAATTTGACTTGGTTTGTCAAAAAAGTTTGGCCTTTCTGAGAGTTATCTTAATTTATTGAAAAAAGTGATCGTTTGTAATTAAAAAAATTTGTAATGATAATAATTCAGGTAAAGGCTCCATGTTTGATTTAAACTTAAAGGTAATCTTGTATGAGATTATACTTAAAACTATGGAGTTTATTATGAAAAAATTTATTTCGTTTTCGTTTGTTATTTCTTTAATGGCGTTTATTGTTATCGGATGTTCTAACAACACAGTTTTTGAACAGAAAGCTTTAGATGTAGCTGATGAGGCACCCCTATTTGCAACAGCTCATACAGTTGGTAATACTGTAAACTATTCAATTACTAAAGCAAAAACCAGATGGTTATCTTTTTCTGCAACTAATGGTGTAACTTATAACATAACTGTATCAGATATGTATGGGTACTCAGGTACAAGACCTGCACATGTAGTAGATTTCGGTTTTTATAACACAGAAGCTACAACTACAAAGTTAGCAGGCGTATGGTATAATTCCACATCTGACGGTACTACAACTCCTGATCAAAAATCATGGAAATCAACTAAAACCGGTACAGTTTTTGTTATGCTTAAAGAGATCAATAGAGGATCAGGTACTGCATCTGTAAGAATTTGGACTACTACATCATCTTCTAGTTCATCTTCTAGTTCATCTACAAGTTCTTCATCAAGCTCAACATCTTCAAGTAGCTCAAGCAGTTCATCTTCAAGTTCAACTACCGGTGAAGCTGCATTGGGTACTTACGCAGGTAAAGTTTATGTATCAGGTAATGCTGCATTAGTAACTAAGACTGGTACAGTTTTGGGTATAGTTCTAATGGGTGGTGGCTCTGAAGATGATAATGCTATGAAGAGAATGATTGCTGACGGAAAAGGTGGCGACTTTGTAGTATTAAGAGCTGATGATCCTAAACAAGGAAGTTATGCTCCATACATCTTTGGTCTTGGCGGAGTAGATTCAGTTCATGAAGTTGTTGTTAACTCAACTACACTTGCAAATTCAACTTATGTTGATAACCTTTTGAGAAGTGCTGAGGCAGTATTTATTGCAGGCGGTGACCAAAACGCATACAGAAACTACTGGAATGGTACTAAAGTTGAAACAGCATTAGCATACCTTGCCAACACTAAGAAGATCCCTATCGGTGGAACTTCAGCAGGTTGTCATGTTATGGGTGGAATCATGTACTCTCCTACAGGTACAGCAGTTACTTCAGCTGAAGCGCTTGCTAATCCATACCATACTAATATGAACACAATAGTTAAAGACTTATTTGCAATGCCTATGATGACTAATATCATAACTGATACACATTGGTCAGAAAGAGACAGACTAGGTAGAACAATAACTTTACTTGCTCGTGTTATTAAAGATGGTACTGCAACTTTAGCAAACGCAAAAGCAATAGCAGTTGACGAATGTACGGCAGTATATGTTGATGCAAGCGGTAACGCAAAAGTTTACGGTGCTGATTCAGGCTATGATGACTATGCATATTTCATGAAGCCTGATACAACTCCAAATACTTGCGTAAGTGGATCTAAACTTAACTGGACAGACGCAATTACAGTTACTAAAGTTAAGGGTTCTTCTGCAGGAACAACTGCGATGAACATTAACTCATGGCCTACTACAGGCACAGCTGTAAATGTATCTAACGGTGTTGTTTCAAGCAACATTCAAACGCCTAATTAAAAAAAACTTTTTTTAATTTTTTTAAATGATTTTCAGACCGTCCGAAAGGGCGGTCTTTTATATTATTAAGATTAATTGTTTTTAATAAATGTAGATAAATTTTGACAATTTATTAGATATAGTGGTATATTATTTGTAGATATAGTTGTATTTGCAAATATTGTAGTTTTTGTTTTATTAGAAAGGAGGTGGGTAATATTTGGCAAGCATATAAACTAATCTGAATGGAAATAATATTAGAAATTTAAATATTTCCTTTCGTTTGGCTGTTTTACTTACAGGTTAAAAAGTAAAGCCTTACAGAGAGTTATCTTAAAATAGAATTAAAAAAGTTTAAATGTAATTAAAAATTAGTTTGATAATGTCTAAGTATAGGCTCCATGTATTAAAATTTAAGAGTTCTCTTTTATAGGAGAAAATAATATGGAGTTAAATATGAAAAAGATTTTTTCGGTTTTGTTTGTTATTTCTTTAATGGCATTCTTCGTTATAGGTTGTTCTAATGAATCAAAAGTTGATAATAATAACATATCAGTTGTAGAACAAGCACCTCTTTTTGCAACAGCTCATGCACTTAACACTACTAAGAGTTACAGCATAGCTAAAAATGGTTCTTTGTGGTTAAGTTTTCCTGTATCAAGTGGAGTTGCATATACACTTTCAGCTAGTGACAATGCAGGTTACACAGGTACAAGACCTTCTCAAGTACTCGACCTGACTGTTTTTAAAACAGAATCTACTTCAGGTACTAAGTTGATTGCAACATGGTATAATGTTACAACTGATGGAACTACTACACCGGATGCAAGATCATTTACAGCTAATTACACAGGTACTGCATTCTTCTATTTAAAAGAGATTAATAGATCTGCAGGAACAACAAGTGTAACAATCATGGGTGGTTCATCATCAAGTTCAAGTTCATCATCTACTTCATCAAGTAGTACTTCAAGCTCTAGCTCATCAAGTTCTACTGTTACTGAAGATGGTACTACAGCTGCTAAGGCTTTTTCCTTAACAATTGGAACAGCTTTAACAAAGAGTACAACTGCAACAAGTCAATCAGTATGGTTTAAATTTCCTTCTACTGCAAGTGTTGTTTACACGGTTACACCTGTAGACAAAAGTGTAAATACATCATTTACAGGCGTTAATAAATACTATGGATACGCATCTAATGGCACTACTGCTATACAGATTGGCGGATATTCATATATTTATTCAACTGATGCAACAAGAACTATGACTGCAACAGGTACTGTTACTTACATTAAAGCGGTTTCCACAACTAAAGGAACATTCTCTATGTTAATAACAGGTGGAAGTTCTTCATCTAGTTCTTCTTCAACATCATCAAGTTCTTCTAGTAGCTCAAGCAGCTCGTCTACTTCAGGTGAAGCAGCTTTGGGAACTTACTCAGGTAAAGTATATGTTGCAGGTAATGCTGCACTAGTTACTAAAACAACAACTCTAGGTGTTGTCTTAATGGGTGGTGGTTCTGAAGATGATAACGCTATGAAATGGATGATTACAAAATCTGGTGGCGGGGACTTCGTAGTATTAAGAGCAGATGATCCGGGTGCTGCCAGTTATTCAACTTACATCTACGGACTTGGCGGAGTTGACTCTGTTCACGAAGTTGTTGTAAACTCAACTACACTTGCAAATTCAACCTATGTTGATAACCTTTTGAGAAGTGCTGAGGCAGTATTTATTGCAGGTGGAGATCAAAATGCTTATAGAAACTACTGGAATGGTACAAAGGTTGAGACAGCTATAGACTATCTTGTTAATACTAAGAAAATTCCTATAGGCGGAACATCAGCAGGATGTCATGCAATGGGTAAACTTATGTATTCACCAAGCGGAACAGCGGTTACTTCTGCAGAAGCACTTGCTAACCCATACCACGCAAATATGACTTCTACAATTAGTGATTTCCTATCAATCCCTTTTATGACATATATCATTACTGATACACACTGGTCAGAAAGAGATAGACTAGGTAGAACAATCACATTGCTTGCAAGAATCATCAAAGATGGTACTGGCGGTGCAACACTTTCTAATGCAAGAGCTATTGCAGTAGACGAATGTACAGCAGTTGCAATTGATCAAAATGGTATTGGTAAGGTTTTCGGTCTTGATGCATATGATGATTATGCCTATTTTTTCAAACCTGATACAACTCCAAATACTTGTGTGTCCGGTTCTAAGTTAAATTGGACAGATGCTGCAACTGTATATAAAGTTAAGGGATCTCCTGCAGGTACAGGATCACTTAATGTTAGTACATGGTCTATGACCGGTGGTACAAGCGTAAGTGTTAATGTTAATAGTGGAGTTATTGATAATAACATTCAAACACCTAACTAGATCTGAATACGATTTTAGACAGATAAGGCCGTCCGAAAGGACGGCCATTTTTTTTGCTATTATATAATTAGCTATTAGCTATACTATAATAATAAATGTATTTGTTAGATGCTCGTAAGAAAGAATGTGTTTGAAATGATCTCTAGAGTGAACCTGCAAACCCTTCATAAATTCTAGGTACTCGTCTCTGAATATTAGTCGTTATTTCATAGTTGATTGTGTTTGCCTTGCCAGCCAACTCATCTGCGGTTATAACATTTCCATCCATCTCACCGATAATAACAACTCTGTCACCTATCTTGACTGTTGATTTAATAGAGGTAACATCAATTAGGCATTGATCCATACATATTCTACCAACCTGCGGACAATACCGTCCATTGATCAAAACATCAAGTTTATTTGATAAAGCTCTCATTAGACCATCACCATAGCCGACAGGCAGTGTTGCAATAACAGAAGGTCTCTTTGTATGGTAAGTGTGACCATAACTGATCCCTGTGCCTTCCGGTACATTCTTAAGATATGTAATCCGTGATTCCAATGTTAATATTGGTTTCAATTTATTAACTTCTGTATTTAATATATCAAGAGAAGGCTTTAAACCGTAGATTGAAATACCGGGTCTTACAATATCAAAATGAGATTCGGGTAGATCAAATATTGCCGCACTATTTGCAAAGTGAAATACCTTCACGCCATATCTCTTTGCTATATCCATCCCATCTAAAAACTTGTTGTATTGTTTTCTTGAAAATGTCTTATCTCTCTCGTCGGCCTTAGGAAAATGGCTCATCATGCTAACAATGTTTACATTTTTGCACCTATCAGCCTCTTCAAAGAAAATCTTAAGATCATTGATATCCATTCCAACCCGCCCCATACCGGTATCAATTTTGACATGAGCGTTTATTTGTTTGGAAACTTTTTCACCTGCACTATCTAATGCTTTTAACATATCAACTGTACATATTACAGGCTCAAGATCATACTTGGCAAAATATTCTGCATTATCAGGAACAGTTGGTGAGAGCACAATAAACTTTGCTTTGATCCCCTTCTCAATTAATTCGATTGCCTCAGGAAGATGTGCAACACATTGAACGGTATAACCTCTTGCAAGTAAATGTCGTGATATCATCTCTGATCCATGACCATATGCATTAGCCTTAATAGCAGGATACATTGTTCGATTATCTGCAAGTCTCTTAAGAAGCTCCATGTTATAATCAAATTTTTTAAGATCTATAATTGCCCTTGTTAGATGTAGTTCTCTATAATCCATATATTAACCTCACTGATATTAGTTCATCAATATATAGAATATCGATTATTATTAATTTTGTCAAGATATCATAAATTAATATTGAATTTTTATCTATTTTGATATATTATTTCAATAATTTGAAAATACTAGGAGATTTGTATGAAAAAAAATTTTGTTATTGTATTTATTGTCTCACTATGCATACAAGCTTATGCAGGTGTAAATTACGGTCAGCTGGATCATGCTTTTATTTCTAATCCGGGTGATTCCAGGCATCAGTTTTTTATTGGTTTTGACGGAACACTCTTTGCACATGGAAATAGTGTTTATGCAGATGAATTGAATCTTGTATCAACGCCATTCTATCTTGGAGCAGTAAAAATATCAGGAATTACAATAGATGGAAGCCCGGCAATGCTTATCCCACAGTTGACTCTTGCATATTACGGAAAATGGGTTGTTAAACCAAAACTGGAAATTGGAATAGAATTTGCATTGACTTCACCTAACCCGGGCGTCGCAATGAGCTTATTCAAATTCAGCTATGCGTTCTATGCAAATATTTGGGGACCGGGTGTTGCATTTAATATTGGTATCAAACGACTCCTTAGCCCTATCGGCGGCTTTGAATTTGCCCATAAGGTAAATATCGGATTAGAATATACAGGCGATCTTCACGGCGGTATATTTGTTAAAAATGCACTCTACTTCTCTAAGATGACAAATAGTGTTGATTCATATTCACTTGTACCTTTTATTACAGCCGGCTTAAAATTTGGCATGTCAACTTTTGGTGGATCATTCTCAAGTTATTGGGATTATTATCGAACTAAAGACTATACTGTAGTAGGTGCTTATACGCCGGGCGTATGGATCACACTATCACCCGGTTTTGAATATAATCGATTAATCAGAAGTGAAACCAATTTCTTATTTTCAAGCGGAGTATCATGCTATTATGAAATGGACTTTGTTCCGCATACCTATTCGAAAGAATATTTTATTACTAAGGAAGATGATTATGGCTATAAACAGGAATATGTATATAAGACAGTCCACAAACAATCGTTTACCTTTGGAGGCAAGATAGTTATTGCTGCAACATTTGGGATTGGCGGGCCTGTTCACTCAAAAAAAGCTAAGATAATCCAGGTTGAAAAAAAAGTAACTACCAGTGATACGATATCTGAATAAAAAATTATAAGTAATAAAGTAATAAAAACGGGAAGCAGATGCTCCCCGTTTTTTTTTAACTAAATATGTTTGGACTAATACATTCCACCCATACCGCCCATTCCACCCATACCGCCACCAGGCATTGCCGGTGCAGCAGATTTATCTTCCTTCTCGTCAGCAATAAGCGTCTCTGTTGTCAATAACAATGAGGCAATACTAACTGCATTCTGAAGAGCAGATCTTACAACCTTAGCAGGATCTATGATCCCGGCGTCAATCATATTTACAATCTGTAGAGACTGAGCATTAAATCCCATGCCCCACTCTTTTGTAGATAATTTATGAATTATAACAGCACCCTCAACTCCTGCGTTTTCAGCTATAAGTCTAAGTGGTGATTTAACTGCTGATTCAACTATTCTTGCACCTAAGACCTCATCTGCATCAGCTGATTTAAATGTCTTAAGACATTTTGCACAATGAATAAGAGTTACCCCGCCCCCTGGAACTATACCTTCTTCAATAGCAGCCTTAGTTGCAGCAACAGCATCCTCAACTCTAGCCTTTTTCTCTTTTAGTTCAACTTCTGTAGCAGCACCAATATTGAGTACCGCAACTCCACCAGCTAACTTTGCAAGTCTCTCTTGAAGTTTCTCTTTGTCATAGTCAGATGTAGAATCAGCAATCTGTTTCTTAATTAGAGAAACTCTTGTGTCTATGTCTTTCTTGTCTCCGGCACCTTCAACTATTGTAGTATTTTCTTTGTCTACAGTAACCTTGTTAGCTCTTCCAAGATCCTTAACATCTATCTTCTCAACATCCATTCCAAGTTCGTCTGTAATTACAGTCCCGCCTGTAAGAATAGCGATATCTTCAAGCATAGCCTTTCTTCTATCACCAAAACCGGGAGCCTTAACAGCAACAACTTTAAGTCCGCCCTGAATTGTATTTACGATAAGACCTGTTAGAGCCTCGCCCTCTACATCTTCAGCGATGATAACAAGAGGTTTCTGTGACTGTAATATCTTCTCAAGTATAGGAATAAGCGGTTTCATTGAAGTAATCTTCTTCTCATGAATAAGTATATATGCATTTTCTAGAGAGACAGTACCATCCTCTGATCTTAGAGCAAAATATGGAGATATATAACCTCTATCAAACTGCATACCCTTAACTATCTCAAGGTGATTTTCGATAGACTTTGACTCTTCAACTGTAATTACACCTTCAAAACCTACTTCCTTAATACCATCAGCGATAAGATTGCCTATAACCTCATCATTGTTAGCACTTATTGAAGCAACCTTTGATATATACTTGTCCTCAACCTTAACTGCGTTTTTCTTAATCTCAGCAACTACAAGGTCACATGCTTTCTGCATACCTCTCTTAAGAGACATCGGATTTGCACCTGCAGTAACATTCTTCAAGCCCTCTGCAATTAATGCCTGAGCTAGAACTGTTGCAGTTGTTGTACCGTCACCGGCAACATCATTAGTCTTTGTAGAAACCTCTTTAACCAGTTGAGCACCCATGTTCTCAAACGGATCAGCAAGTTCTATCTCCTTAGCGATAGTAACACCATCATTTGTTACATTTGGAGCACCAAACTTTTTTTCGAGAACAACATTTCTTCCTCTTGGCCCTAATGTTACCTTAACTGCGTCTGCTACCGCATCAACGCCTCTCTTCAGTGCATTTCTAGCCTCTGTAGAATACAAAATTTTTTTTGCCATACAAATCCCTCTCTTTCTTGAATTTTTTATTTAAAATTGTTTTTAATAAGTTTTGAACAACGGTAACTTAATAAAAAAAAGAAAAAATGGCAAATAAAATTTCTTATTTTTTTTAAATTTGAATTTAACATTTTAAATAGTATTTAATTATTAAATTTCTAATGACATATTAGATTTTTTATTTTAAATTATGAAAAGATTTTTAAACAACAATTAATTATTTTAGGAAGTTGGTTTTGGGTATAAGCAGACTGAAGAAATTATTAACAGATGAACTAACAATGGCCTTCTCTATTAAAGACCAACAGATCTTTGCAAATCTTATTGACAGCTCAGTCGATCTCTATGCTCTAACCGGTTATTCTTCAAATACAGTCATACCTGTAAGAGAAGCTGCAACCCAGATAGTTAACTACTTCCATAAAACCGGTAAACTTGTAAATCTTCTAAACCTATATATGTCTGTAGCTCTTAAGGGGTTTCGGGGTGAAAAGGTAAGATTTAACAATATAAACATGGTTATGAAGGAAAGCTATGAATGCGGTTTTGTCTATCGAAAAGACCTTAATAAAATCGTTGCCTCAGAAAGTAAGGTTCTTAGAAATGACTGGGGCTTTCTGGAAGAAGGAAAGATCTATAACTTTTGTTTTATCTCTATTGATATATGCGGCAACTCAAAACTAGTCAGAAAATACCCGACCGACCTGATAAATAAGACCTATCAGAACTATAAAAACCTTGTTGTCTCTGCTATAGAAAAGAGAAATGGACGAATATGGATGTGGGAAGGTGACGGCGGTATCGGTGCATTTCACATTAAGGACCCTGTAAATGATGCAGTGTTATCATCAATAGATATCCTTACCGGAATGTATATCTTTAATCCAACGCTCAACTACCTGGATGAACCAATAAATATTCGAATTGCAATCAATAGCGGCGAGGCTAAGTATAAAAATGATCTTACAACCATACACTCTGACTCACTGGATAGGGTAAGAGATGTTGAAAAGAAACACACACTCCCCATGAGTATCTCAATAACAAAGCATACAGTGAAATATGTAAATAAACTTATAAGAGAACGACTTGTCTTTAAGGACATAAAGGGAGATATGCTCTATAGCCTGGCATATCCGCACTGGAGTATCGATGAAAACTAACCTGCTTTTTATCATTAAAGACAACTCATTGCTTGAAGAAAGGATACTAAACTTCTATAAATTTAACGAGGAATATTCAATCACATTTCTTTCAATAGATGAGATAGAGAATTTATCCTATATCCCTGATGATATTTGTGCTGTAATTTTTGAGGAAATAGAATCATCAATAACAAGTGCCGAATTTTTATCTAAAATCAGAAACGCCCTCAAAACAACTGTTCCTATAATTATACTTGGTTCAAACAGTGAAGTGCCAAATGTAGTCAGATGGATGAGATCGGGCGTTACAGACTATATTGATATAACTAAACTCTCAGAAGAAACGCTAAACGAATCTCTGGCAGACTCATTCTCCTATATATCTCAAAAAACAGGAAAACCTGTCGGTCCTACTCAGAACTGTCCATCCTATGGCAATCGAATTAACTTAAACACATCTGCAGACTTCAGTGATTATACCGATCTTTTGCACTATGACATGACACTTGCCATGATCTCAATCCGATCCGAGAACTCAAATGAGGGGCGATACTCTGATGATTCCTATGAAATGCTCTGCGATAAGTTTAGAAATGAGATTGATAAAGAGGCTGCCTCATTTGGCGGTAAGGTATGGTTCTGGAATAAAGAGACGGGCGTTTGTATATTTATGAACGACCAAAAGAGTAACCATGCAGTCCTCTTTGCAACCTATCTATATTTTAGATTCTTTATGATCTGCCTTGAGAGGCTGCAGCTTGAAGAGGTATTTAATATTAAAATCTGCATTCACTCAGGCAACGGGGTCTATCATGCTACAAATACCGAGCAGATTACAAGCGATGTTATTAATACACTAATCCATCTGGGAACTCGACATGGCAATGAGAGTGGGGTCTATATCAGTGAAAATGTTATCTCGGAGTTGTCAGGTAGACTAAAAATTGGCTTTGACGACGACGGTCTCTTTGAATCAATTAAAGTTTTTAAGCTAAAAGAGTTCTAGGATAAAAAAAGTCTAGGCTAAAAGAGATAGATGTCAAATATTAAAATGAAAAGTGAGGCAAAAAATTGTTACTCTATATTGATTTCCCATCGTGGCTTACTCCTGAGGTCTTTGGGGCTTTTCAGCTTCCGGCCTGGCTTGGTTTTTTAAAAATCCTTCGATGGTACGGAATTGCCTATATAGTCGGTATAGCGATTGCCTACTATCAGATGACCTACATTTTAAAAAAAGACCCCATAGCTAACCTTGATAAGAAACGGTTCGACGACTACCTGTTCTGGGGGATTATCGGGCTTGTACTTGGAGGTAGGATTTTTTCATGCCTGGTCTATGATTTTGAAATCTACTCAAAGAACCCGCTGGGAATATTGATCCCATTTCATAACGGACAATTTGTGGGTTTTCAAGGGATGGCCTATCACGGGGCTGTTATAGGTGTGCTTGTCGTATCGCTTATCTTTGTAAGGAAATATAAAATTGACTTTAGATCGCTCTGCGATGTGGTTTTTCCGGCTATCCCTCTTGGCTACACACTTGGCAGGATCGCTAATTTTATAAACGGAGAGTTATGGGGGCGGATCACCTCATCTCCTATCGGCGTACTCTTTCCTGATGCTACAAAATTACCCCTTACATTGCCGGAAGTTCAACAAACAATAACTGACCTCGGCTGGAATATAAATACTTTGACAGGAACTGCACTAGATAGGGCAGGTAATGATATCTCCGGGGTTATCGCATTTGTCGGCTCAACACAGATGATAAATCTTCCAAGATACCCGTCTCAGCTATTTGAAGCTCTCCTTGAAGGAATTGTACTCTTTTTAATACTATGGTTTCCTGCACGAAAATTTAAACCGTTTAAAGGGTTTACAGCCCCTGTCTATCTGGCCGGCTACTCGGTCTTTAGACTAATGCTTGAGTTTTTTAGACAACCTGATAGTCAATTTGCAGATCTATCTGCCGGAAAATACCATGGTTTTATCTTTGCCGGTGTAACAATGGGACAGATACTTTCAGTTCTGATGATTATTGGATCAATATGGCTGTTCTTCTACTTTAGAAAACTCTCCTTTAGAGATGTCTCCTCTAGAAATCAATCTAAAAATGATAAACTGAATGATAAACTGAATGGCAAACTAAACGATAAACATAAACCTGTAAAGGTTAATAATACAAAGACAAATAAAAGGAAAAAATAATGATTGAAAAAACGCTTGTTATATTAAAACCGGGTTGCCTTCAGAGGGCAATTGTTGGTGAAATCATCTCCCGATTTGAAACAAAGGGTCTTAAGATGGTTGCACTTAAACTCAGTAATGTCTCAAAACTGCAGGCAGAGACACACTATGGTGAACACAAAGGAAAACCATTCTACCCTGAGCTTGTTGAGTATATCGTATCAAGCCCTGTTGTCCTTCTGGTACTTGAAGGTGAAGAGTGTATCAATATTGTACGAAAGATGGCAGGACCTACAAAAATAGAAGATGCGATACCCGGCACAATCAGAGGTGACTACTCCATGCACACAGGCAAAAATATTATACATACCTCTGACAGTAAAGACTCTGCATCTAGAGAGATAAACATTTTCTTCAAACCAGATGAGATTCTAAGCTATGTAGACCCGAACAATCCATGGATATAGAAGGTGGATAGTCAAAATTGACCGCCATAATTGGCTCTTTTTCAAAGGGAGCCGACGCCCTGTCGGCTTTAAGAAAGATGAGAAACATAGAATAAAACAAAACAAAGGTAAAAAAACGAAAAGAGTTTGAAGTAGGTTATATATTATTCATTTTATCAGTAGGTATATTCCCTATTCCATTAGCTATTTCGAGCTTCATTTTGGGAATTGTTTCAATTATTAAAGGTAAGATTTTACATGGTGTAATATTAATTATCTTATTTGTTTTAGTTTATTACTCAAACTCAAGTTTGTACGATACAACTATATTTAATTACTTTAAAATTCCATAAAAACTATTGTAAAGTAGAAATCTAAATTATTTTTTAACTTTGAAATTTCATGTATTTGAATTTCATGTATTTTACTTGATTTATATATTGAATAATATTATTCTCTATGTGGAGACACTATATGAAAACAATTGTAAAACCTAAAAGTTATATAACAGATGAAGCAGGACATAAAACACAAGTAATTTTATCAAATAAGGATTTTAAAAGACTAGTGGAAGACTATAATGATTTGTTAAGCATAGCTGACAGAAAAAATGAGGAGTCTGATACATTAGAAACATTTATGAGTAACTTAAACATAAATGTCAAATTATAACATCATAATAAAAAAGTCGGTATACAAGGATGTTGAAAATATTCCAAAAAATGTGCTTCAAACTATATTTTCAGATATGAAATTATTGGAGACTGACCGTAGAAATATTAATGTTAAGAAAATCAAAGGTAGTTTAAATGATTACAGACTAAGATCAGGTTTGTATAGAATTATTTATAAAATTTATGAAAAAGAAAAAACCATTGAAATTTATAGGATAAGACATAGAAAAGATGCTTATTAAAGCCCGACATTGTGTAGGGGGGCAAGGGAAGCAAGTGGAAAATTGGAAAGATGAAATAATATATTATAATAATATTCCGGAACTATATCTTATTTGGGAAAAGAAAGACTACTTGAATCAAATAACAGTTGAATTGATAAAAAAAATTGAAAATATTGAGTTTGATTTTATGCTGACAGTGGAAAGTAAAGGAATTATATTTGCATCGCCAATTGCAAATTATTTTAGAAAACCAATTGTTATAATTCAAAAGAAATGGAATTTACCGGAATCGATTAAAAAGATAGAAAAAGATATTACTAATTGGAGAAATGAAGAAGAAACATTATATTTAAATTTAACAAATATAAAGCCAAAACAAAGATACATTTTTTTAGATGATGTAATTCAAACTAAATCAACAATTAAAAGTTGTATAGAAATAATAAAAGAAAGTGGAAGTGAAATAATTGAAATTTATTGTATAGCAAATATAACAACCGAAAAAGAATTTAATGGAATTAAAATACATTCTTTGTTATAATATTAGGGTGGCAGCACCTAAAAGCGGAATTGATACAAATAAATTAATGAGGAGCTTATGAATATTTTAGTTACTTATTTTAGCAAAACAGGAAATACTAAAAAATTAGCAGATAATTTAAAAAATATTTTTGATAATAAAAACATTTCTTGTGATTTTATGGACATAAATAAAGTAAATTTTAATAATTTAACACATTATGATATGTTTTTTATTGGCTCACCATGTTATTCTAGTGATATTGTACCGATAGTAAAAAAACTTCTTAACATTATTTCTAAAATAAACAAAAAAGTCTTATTGTTTGTGACACATTCAACAGATACTTTTGGAGAAAGTTATAATAAATGGGCTTTAGGATGTGAAAAATCATTAAATCAACTAATTGATAAAAAAAATATTATTGGTTATTTTCATTGTAAGGGAAAACCAAATTTAATGATAAAGTATTTTATAAAATTTGTAGTGTTCAAGAAACAACAACCTGAATGGTTAAATTTCAAAACGGACATGATGGATCATCCAAACAATAAAGATTTAGAAGAATTTAAAAGTTATATATTGAAAATATTAGAAAACATAGATATATGACTCCGCTTCTTCATCAAACAGCCGGTATGACTGCATTCGGCTATCGCCCAATTTTGCCCGTTTGGTTTTTTTTCCTTTACCCGCTTTCGATTCGCTAGCTTTTTTTAGTAAAGAAAAAAACAGCTCACACCGTCGGATGATAGTCGAATGACATAGTGCAAGAGGCTGGTTAGTTAAGAACGGTTTGATTTTGGTATTACCCGGTCCGAGAAGATGCTCATCTTCCGTCTTGGGTAGAGTAAAAAAAAATAGCATAATTAAAAATTAAGGTTTGTTATGATAAGTATTTCTAATGATGACAGTATTAACTTTAAAGGTCTTACATTTATTGATTTATTTGCCGGTATAGGTGGTTTTAGGCTTGCTCTTAACTCTTTTGGTGCCAAATGTGTTTTTACATCAGAATGGGATAAATACGCCGCGGAAGTTTACGAAAGTAACTTTGGAGATAAACCTCATGGTGATATAACATCGATTGATGAAAAAGATATTCCTGAACATGATATATTATGTGGTGGTTTTCCGTGTCAAGCTTTTAGCATATCAGGAAAACAACAGGGATTTGAAGATACCCGAGGGACTTTATTTTTTGATATAGTAAGAATAGCAAGGTATCATAAACCCAAGATATTATTTTTAGAAAATGTTTCAAATTTTGAAAAACATGATAATGGAAACACACTTAAAACTATACTTTCATCACTAGATGAAATTAACTACGATGTTTACTATCAGGTTTTAAATGCCAGTGAATTTGGAGTTCCCCATAAAAGAGAAAGAATATTCTTTATTTGTTTTAGAAAAGACTTAGAAATTAAAAATTTTCAGTTTACCCGGAGTGTAAATAAACCAGTTAAATTATTAGATATAACATTACCAGATGAAGATGTTAAAGAATATATCATAAATAGAGAGGATATCGAATATCACAATGTTAAAGTTGACACTGATATTTTTGGAAATTACCCTCAAAAACCAATCAGAATTGGGACAGTTAATAAAGGTGGACAAGGTGAAAGAATTTATCATGAATGTGGTCATGCAATTACTTTATCTGCATATGGCGGTGGCGTTGGTGCAAAAACAGGACTCTATTTAATAAATGAAAAAGTTAGAAAACTTGCCCCAAGAGAATGTGCTCGATTATTAGGATTACCGGATTCATTTAAAATTGCTCAGAATAGAAATCAAGCATATAAACAATTTGGTAATGGTGTTGTTGTTGATGTATTGCAATATATATTAATTGATATAAATAAGAGGTTATCATGGATAGGGCAAAATTGGGTTCAGAAACAGCAAAAGGCGGTTTTAGAAATGAAGAAGATATTGTAAAAAAGTTTAATAACTGGAATATTGACTTAGAAGCACAAAAATGGCTTCAAATAATGGGATATAAATTAGAGATGTTAATAATGTCTCAGCAATTCTAGTACCAGTCAAAATTAAACAATCTGATCTTAATTTTTATAATATACCATCAGAAACAGATTATTATAAATTAACTAAATTTAAAAAAGCAGATGCTCAAATAAAACTTGTCATAACTATTGGAGATATTATCAAAGTTGAAAATATTTCAATCAAAAAAGCGAACTCAAATTCTGATTATAACCAAATAGATAAAAGACCTGTTACTGCATATCAGGAAATGTGGGGCTTTGATGATGAAATTGCCGAATGGTTAAAGTTATTTACTGGAGAAACTCAACCTGATAAGAGTGATTTGTATGATTCAGATTTGATGATTAGAGATCCAAAGCGAAGAATTTATTTAAATGAAATGCCATCAGAAATATCAAAGAAAATTATTTCATTTTTTGAGAAAAACAGAATTCTTATAATTTCAGACATTCTAAAAGGTAGAGGTGGTCTTTCAGCTAATTGGATTATTGTTACAAAGTACGATACTATCAATGATGAAACTGCATGGATTCTTGTTGATATTAATGAAGCAATGAATTTTTACGGACAAGGAGAAGTTACAATATCGCCAAAAGGTAGCATTAGTATTGGTAAAATTACTTTACAAAGGAAGGGTGGAACTCCTGATCCAACCAGTCTACAGTTTAAATTTCATCCTTGCGATTTATTCAACATTACTTAACAAAATTGATATAAATTAAGTCAACACATGATTTCTAAGATTTTATCAGAAATTTCCCATTAAATAAAAGCCCCTCTCTTTTTCCACAAAAAGTGGAAAGAGATTTAAGTATTACGAGACAAACAGCTTCAAAATATCTCGATGAACTATCTGAAAAAGGATTTTTAAAAAAAGAAATAATCGGGAATAATAATTTTTATATAAATATCCCGCTATTTAATTTGTTTCTCAAAGATTAAAGTCCGTTAAATATTTTGAGTATTTTTAACATAACTTAAATCTATGTTAAAATATTTCGTTTTTTTTAACATAGATATTGAGCAGTGTTAAATAAATTTGTTTTTATTAACAGGGGGACTAACAGTTTTCCGTGCAAAACATATGCTTAGATTTTTAATTACTAAAAAATCCTCAGTGCTCTACCTTGAATATTCTGAGATTTAGTGTTAAAATGTATTTAGGATGAAGTTGATAACTAATGAAGTATTGGGATATACTCGGAGTAAATATGGATTTTGATAAAGATAAAGTTGATGAAATGACTTTAGCACTAATGTATCTTACGACATTTTTTGAAAAAATACCCGGTGGAATATGTTATCGTTCATGGAAGGGTTACGATTGGGATACCATGAATAGACTTTATGAAAAGGGATTAATTGACAATCCTATCGGAAAAGCAAAATCTGTTTCATTGACTAATGATGGCAGGAAATTATCGGAAGAGTTATTTAATAACCCGAAATTCGGGTTAATAATATTTTTAGTAAAAAATGAACATTGATATTAAAAAACTTTTGGCTTTAAACAATGAACTCATTCAGGAAAACAAAAATCTGAAAGAGGAAAATTCTTTACTAAAACAACAAATCGAAAAACTTACAAACAAAGAAACTCCTGTTACTACTCAACAAGAACTAATCATAATTAAAAGCAATCTTAACCCTGAAGAGAAAATCAAAATATTTATGAACCTGTTTAAAGGCAGAAACGATGTTTATGCAAAAAGATGGGAGAATAAAAAAGGACAATCGGGATATTCTCCGGTCTGTTTGAATGAGTGGAAATCCGGTATTTGCAGAAAACCACAGATAAAATGTAATGAATGTTCATATAAATTATATGGAATCTTAGATGAAAAAGTTATTGAATCTCACCTGAAAGGAGAAATAGTTGCAGGAATTTATCCGCTTTGTAACGATGAAAATTGTTATTTTTTAGCAATAGATTTTGATGAGGGTGAATGGCAGGATGATATAAGAGCTTTATTAACTGTATCAAAAGAATATGAAATCCCTCTATCCATTGAAAGATCCCGATCTGGTAATGGTGCTCATGCATGGATATTTTTTCAAAATCCGGTTCAGGCTTCAATTGCAAGAAAGCTTGGATCTGCTGTTCTAACTAATGCCATGACTAAAAGACATGAAATAACTTTTAAGTCTTATGACAGGCTTTTCCCAAACCAGGATATTATGCCTAAAGGGCGGCTGGGAAATCTGATTGCCTTGCCCCTACAAAGAATTGCAAGAAATGACAATAACAGTGTTTTTATTGACTCCGATTTTAACCCTTATCCTGATCAATGGGAATATCTTTCAAAAATTAAAAAAATATCCGACGAAAAGCTGAAAGATATAATCTCAATGCTTTGCAGGGGTAGTGAGTTGGGTGTATTAAGAATTGATGAGGAGGAGAATGAAAAACCTTGGGAATCAACAAAACCGGATATTAAGAATACGGATTTTGCCGGAGAAATAGAGATAATTAAATCAAATATGTTTTACATAAAAAAGTCAAATATTTCTCAAAAAGGATTAAATCATTTAAAACGGGTTGCCGCATTTAAGAATCCTGAGTTTTATAAGGCTCAGGCTATGAGGCTGCCTACTTACGATAAGCCGAGGATAATTTCATGTTCAGAAGAAACCAAAGACTATTTATGTTTACCAAGAGGTTGTGAAACAGATATAAAAGAACTATTTCAACGCTTAAATATTAAATCCAACTTTGTTGATAAAACAAATAAGGGTATTCAGATTGATGTTGATTTTATTGGTGATTTAAGAGATGATCAGCCTGTTGCGTTAAAAGAATTGTTAAAGCATAACACCGGTATTTTATCCGGTACAACAGCTTTTGGAAAGACTGTTGTTGCAATAAAATTGATTGCTGAAAGAAAAGTAAATACTCTTATTTTAGTCGATAAAGTTAATCTTGTTACACAGTGGAGAAAAAGAATTGATGAATTTCTGAAGATAAATATTCTGTTTCCACAGAAAGAAGACGAGAAAAAGCGGAAAAAAGTTAAAAGTATTGTTGGACAAATCGGAGCAGGTAAAGATAATCCGAACGGTATTATCGATATCGCAGTTATGCAGTCATTATACCGAAATGGTGAAGTTAAAGACTCTCTGAAAAACTATGGGATGATTATAATAGATGAGTGTCATCATATTTCGGCATTCAGCTTTGAGCAAGTATTAAAGAGTACTGATGCAAAATATATCTATGGTTTAACGGCAACACCGACTCGAAAAGACGGGCATCATCCTATTATATTTATGCAGTGCGGACAGATAAGATACCGAGATGACGCAAAAAAGCAATCGGAGAAAAGACCTTTTGATCATTTTATAATACCGAGATTTACTGATTTTAGACTTTCTATTGATAAAAAGAACGAAGATACTAATATCAGTGAAATCTATGCTGAAATAGTAAATAGTGAAATAAGAAATGATTTGATAATATCTGATGTGTTAAAATGTCATGAATCCGGTCGAAATTGCATTGTTTTAACGGAAAGAACCGCTCATGTTGAGGACTTGTCTAACAGACTAAAAGAAAAAATACCCGATGTTGTATCATTAACCGGCGGAATGGGTGCTAAAGAAACCCGTGAGATTTTTATTAAACTTGCCGGGATACCACAGGAAAAACCGATTACAATTGTTGCAACCGGAAAATTTATTGGAGAAGGTTTTGATGAACCCCGACTTGACACTCTATTTCTTGCCATGCCTATATCATGGAAAGGCACATTACAACAATACGCAGGAAGACTTCACCGTTTATATGAAGGCAAAAAAGAAGTAATTATTTATGATTATGTTGACATTCATATCAGAATGATTGAAAAAATGTACAATAAAAGACTTTCAGGATATGCAGGCATTGGTTATAAAGCAAAAGGTGAGATTTTAGATAAGGAGTCTATCAATATAATATTTTATAAGGGAAATTTCCTGCCTGTTTTTAATAATGATATTATAAATTCAGCAAAGGAAATTGTAATAGTAAGCCCTTTCCTTACAAAAAAAAGAACTCTTTTTATGATGAATCAATTTAATATTGCACTTAAAAACAATGTTAAAGTAATTATTATCACGAGACCTCCCGAAGATTTTAAAAATAAAGATATTGACTCAACTAACGAAGTTTTAAAATTATTAAAAGACTATGGTGCAACAATTGTATTGAAGCCAAATTTTCATCAGAAATTTGCCGTTATTGATAAAAAGATTGTCTGGTATGGCAGTATAAATCTTTTAAGCTTCGGGGGTGCAGAAGAAAGTATAATGAGGCTTGAAAGTTCAAATATTGCTAACGAATTGATTAAATGTATTGAAGATTAATAATGATTACTTATGCTAAAGACTGTAAATTTGATTGCAATAAAAATCCTAATACTATAAGTATTATTGAATGAACTAAAATGGTTTCTTGATTACATTAAATTGAATAGTGATATTCATAATAAATGTTATTTGATTTCTACCGCGGTTTTTCCCTAAATCTTTAAATACCCCCAGTAAATAAATATTTCTTATTACATCATAACATTAATATTGCACATTATCATATCGCATGATATTATGCATTTGATGTGATAGCGAGGATTTGATGATGGTTATTGATAGACTTAAAAAATATTTAAAACATACACTTAACATTGATGCAGAAATCTTGAAGTGGGAGCATTGTGCAATTCTTCCATTTTTTATGACTGAACTATATGATTTTTATAGAATCAAGTTTGCCCCTATAGAAGCTATATTGATGGTTGAAAGAAGTAGTTCCGATAAAACTCCCGGGTTGATTCGCAAACATATTGCTCAGATAAATGAGAAGTTTGATGGTGAGGTCATCTTTGTAAGTGACAATGTAACAAGTTTTAATAGAAAACTGTTAGTAGACCAAAAAATACCCTTTATTATTCCTGATAATCAGATGTATCTCCCAACACTCGGTATTGACTTTAGGGAGTATTTTAGGCAAACCGCTGTTGAAAGAAACACTGTTTCTCCTTCAACCCAGGCTCTATTGTTGTTATTTATATATAATAAGGATATTACTCAATTATCAGTTAAGGAATCCGCATTAAAACTTAACTATTCTGTAATGACTATGAGCAGATCTTTTGATGAACTTAAAAGATTGAACATTGGTCAACATTACAAATCAGGTAAAGAGCGATATATGTCGTTTAATGAAAAGGGTCTTGAATTATGGGAAATATCCAAGCTGCTTATGACAACACCTGTAAAAAAACGGATACAACACTATTCATCAAATAAGATAGATGGAAAACTTGCAGGGGTATCCGCTCTTTCTTCTTACTCGATGATTGGAGAGCCAAATGTTCCTGTATATGCAGCATTTGAACCAAAAAAAGTAGATGAGTTGAATCAAGAATATGGTATTGAGGTTACATTTGAATATGAAGTATGGAGTTATAATCCTGAGCTTTTTTCAACCAATAATACTGTTGATAAACTATCACTTTTTTTGAGTTTAAAAGACTCAACAGATGAACGGATTCAAATTGCATTAGATGAGATGATGGAGAGTATCGAATGGTAAAAGGTCTACAGGTATTTAACTATTATTTTAAGAATCATAGTGATAAATTTACAATAATTGGCGGGACAGCTTGCCACATTAATAGAATCAATAATTGCCGGTTTAAAAAACTTGTATCTGATTTGATAACCATACCGTTTTTTTTGGAACTTAATACAGTCCACGAAACGGAAAAATTCTACGATAAGAAGTTACTCCTTAACGGTTTTTTTGTAGAAGATGTGGGCGAGACTCCTTTTTTGAAGAGTGTTTTTAATTTATTATAAGTCTCAAAGTTGCACAAAACCAAATCAATCGCATCTTACGATACCCATTAACAGTATCAATAGATACACAATCCATTATAACTCCTTAAAAAACCTTAAATAAAATGCCTTATAGCATTAAAAAAGCGGCATAAAAATTGCTTTAATTATAACGTATGTATTTATTTTTAAAATTGATATACACCCAAGGATAGCTAATGAAAAAAACAAAATCGGATATCCTGTATCCTATAATGTCTCATCAGGGGAAAAAGTCGTTGAATATATGAAGCGAAACTCACCGGATTTAATTTTTATGGATATCAATTTGATCGGAGAAATTGATGGAATTGAAGCGGCATTAAGAATAAAAAATATTCGCGAAGTTCCTATAATATTTACAACGAGTTATGAAAATAACGAGACAAGACAGATAACACAAATAACTAAACCTATCGCATATCTGATAAAACGGTTGATATTGAAAAAATAAAATTAATTTTTGATAATTATTTCTTAAACAAAGAATGCAAAAAAAAGACTTAAGAGGGGACGAAGTAGTTTTCTTTTAAATTTTTATTGTCAATAATGTAAATAAACCTGATATTGTAAAGGAGAGTAGGTATTAAAATTATGAAAGTATTAGTTGTTGAAGATGAAGAGATAATGTCAAAATTAATTTCTATAAGGCTTAAAAAATCTGGTTATATAGTAACAGGTATAGCCACATCGCATGAAGAAACAATGTTATCCATAGTAAATAATATGCCTGACATTATTTTAATGGACATAAATATCCCGGGAGAAAAAAACGGCATAGAAACGGCTAAAGATATTTTAATTTTATATGATATACCTGTAATTTATATAACAGCTCATTTTGAACCTGATACCCTTGAAAAAACAATTACAACAGAGCCTTACGGATTCCTTTTAAAACCAATTGATATGCAGGGGTTAGTGATATCTATAGAAATTTCCTATCATAAACATCAAGCGAATAAAAAAGTTAAAGAGTTAGAAAAAGAAAAAATGATAAATGAAATGATCCTTTTTAGAAGTCAGCGGCTTGCATCATTGGGAGAGCTTACTACATCTATAGCTCATGAAATCAGACAACCCTTACAAGTAATAAAAGTCGCTATTGATAGTATACTTTTTTTAAATAAAAATATAAATATCGTGCATCCTGATTTTAATGAAATCATTATTAAACTGGAAAAAGCATCTGCTAAAACTGAAAAAATAAATAATATTATTTCGAATCTTAGTGAAATGATAAATCAAAAAAGAAGTGATAATAAAACAGAAATTTTAATTAATACACAAATTGAAAATATTATTTCATTTTTTGAGCAGAAATTAAGCTCTAAATTTATTAAATTAAAACTTAATCTATCCGGTCAAAACACAAAAAGCTTATTCAACCTAACACAGTTTGAACAAGTTTTTGTGAATCTAGTTAATAATGCCATAGAAGCATATACAAACATAAAAAAACCGGAAAAAATGATAAGAATAAAAACTTACACTGACCCTGAATCAGTTTATATTGAAATTATTGATAACGCCAAAGGGATAAAAAAAGAAATAGCTTCTAAAATATTTGAACCATTTTTTACAACCAAACAAAACGATATTTCCATGGGATTAGGTTTGTATATTGTAAGTAATATAATGACGGCTAACAATGGATTAATAACATTTGAAAACAATGAGTATGGCGGCGCAACATTTAAATTAAAACTAGAAAAAGCTCAAGGTGAGATATGAATGTACTTATAATTGACGATGAAAAGGATTGTTGTGATATATTATTCGATTTTGTAAAAATACTTCCCGATTGTATTGTCTACAAAGCTTATTCTGGAACTGAGGGATTATCGATAGTAAAAAAAAATAAAATCGACATAGTATTTTCCGATGTTGATATGCCGGATATTACAGGAATAGATATATCTCATATATTAAAGTCCGGGAATTATGGTATCCATTTAATACTTATTTCAGGTAAAGAATATATAATAAACTCGATCAATTTAATTGATAAAGGAATTTATGACTTTTTAATTAAACCTGTAGATATATATAAAATAAAAGAAATTATTGAAAGTATAAGCAGGATTAAAAATAACATCAATACGGTAAATGACTTTTCATATATTTTAAACTTAAAAGATGATGAAATAATAAATCTATCAGAGTTATTTAATAAAAATCAGTTTAACATAAAAAGAGGACTGACCCTAAATTTTAGCGAAATAACTAGTACAACTAATAAAAAACTTGAAAAATTGAACTCTTATCCTGAAATACCCGTTCTTATAGAGGGTAAAAGCGGGGTTGGTAAAGAAGTTGCTGCAAGATACTTACATTATAAGGGAATGGACAATAATAAACCATTTATAGGAGTAAATTGTGCATCTATAAATAAAGAAATTTTTGAAGCTGAACTTTTTGGTTATGTTAAAGGGGCATTTACAGGAGCTGATTTGGGCGGTTCCGACGGGTATATTAAAGCAAGCGAGCGAGGAACACTTTTTTTAGATGAAATCTCCGAAATACCCTTAAATCTTCAAGCCAAATTATTACGAGTCCTGCAAGAAGGAGAATATTACAAGGTTGGGTCTAGAATAAAAGAAAAAGTAAGTTCAAGATTTGTTTTTGCCTCTAACAAAAACTTAAAGAAGTTGGTCGCTAAAGGACTGTTTCGTGAGGATTTATACTATCGAATACATGTATGTAAAATACTAATTCCTTCATTGAAGGAAAGAAAAGAAGAAATAATACCTCTGTCAATATACTTTATCAACGAAATGATTAAAAAAATGAATCTGCAGATTGATAAGATTGAAGCCGGAGTTTTTAAATACTTTTACAATCACACATGGAAAGGAAACATCAGAGAGTTACAAAATTATATAACAAATCTAATATTTTTTTGTGAATCAAATGTTTTAAAAACAGAAATAATTGAAGTCTCAAAAATTTTGATAAAAAAAGAATTAAACTTTATAAACACCAAAGACTTTTTGATACCGGAAAAACCTTTTGATATTGAAGACTATATGCAGAAAATTGTAAAAAAAGCACTTGTTAAATTTAACGGGAATAAAACTAAAACCGCCGAGTTTTTGAACCTTACAAGAATCCAAATGTATAAAAGATATGGAGGTGACAAAAAAGGTGACTAAAAAACTTAAAGGGTTAAATAATGGATGATATAATTTCTTATAATAACATAGAAGAAGAACTTCGAATAGATCAAATCAAACTAAAAATACAAAATGATGAATTGCGACGCATAAAAGAAGACCTTCAAAGTTCACAAGAAAAATATGTTGATTTGTATGATCTTGCTCCGTTAGGATATGTAACGATGAATGAAAAAGGTTTTATTATTGAGTGCAATCTAACCTCCGCCGGTTTATTGGGTATAACAAAACCAGAAATAGTAAATTATCCTTTATCCAAATTTGTTTTTACCAAGGATTATAATATATATCATGATTTTCGAAAAAAACTTCTTGAAACAAAATCAACTCAAGAATGTGAATTAAGAATGGTCCATTCAAACATGACAAAATTCTGGGTGCATTTAAAAACCACAGTAATCCTTTTATTAGACGGGTCTAAACAATTTCGTACTGTGATAAATGATATAAATGCGCGTATGCAACTTGAAGAAAATGTTAAATCTCTTCTAAAAGAAAAAGAAATACTTCTTAAAGAGGTGCATCATCGTATAAAAAGTAATATGAATATTATTCACGATATAATCCTACTTCAAGCGGGATCCAGTAATGAATCAGCTGTCGCCTCTGCTCTTAGTGATGCAGGAACGCGTGTAAAAAGTATGATACTTTTATACAATAAATTGTACCATTCAGCCGATTCTAATTCTGTATCAATAATTCATGACTATTTATCTTCGATGTCAGATGAGATAATATGCTGCTTTAGTGAAAAGGCCTCAATAAAAGTAGAAAAATCAATTGAATATTTTGTATTAGATGCAAAAAATTTAATTCCTTTAGGATTAATTTTTAATGAGTTATTAACCAATATACTCAAACACGCTTTTAAAGGAAAAGAATCTGGACTAATAACTATTTGTGCATCATTAAAAAAAAAGCAGGTTTGTTTTACAATTCAAGACAACGGAATAGGTATGCCTGACAATATTGATTCTAAGAATGGCACAGGATTTGGACTGACTCTTGTTGACTTGATGACTAAACAATTAAAAGGCAAATTCATCTTAGAACGGGATCCGGGTACAAAATTTACTCTAAAATTCGGAATTTAACCTCACTAAAAAAAAGTTACCTCTAGCTTATCCGGATTGACTTTTTTATCTATATCAATTTCTTCTTGAGCCGGTTTATTACCGGTCAGGCATTTGCAAACACTTTTATCAAAGGTGCAAGTGCATTGTTCATTATTTTTTAGGCATCGACATGGTGCTTTATTTGAAATTAAGTGAGGTATGGGAATATTATTTTTTTTAAATAGTTCTTCAATTTGGTTTGTTATAATCTGCATATCTTTATCTAATTCAAAGAGTATCGAGTTCGTCCTAATAGATAGGAGTTTGGATTGATCTTCAAACTGCATTTCATAGATTATGTTTTGAACATCTTTTTTTAATGATGCGGTACTTTTCATTATATTATCAGTAACATCACTCATTTTAACAAATGAATAAATTATGGATATAAATATCTCATTTAAAAGAGTTACAACCTTTGAATTTAAAAAGTCAGACTCAGATATTGCAGTCTCTTTTAATTGCCCCAAAGTTTTATCCATAAAGAGATTGGTCGTCTTTAAACTCTCTTTAATGATTTTTGCAAGATTGGATGATTTTAAAGACAGCTTTTCAACTTCAGTTGAAACAACCTGAAATCCCTTACCGGCCATACCGGCTCGACATGATTCTATTTTTGCATTAATGGCCAGAATTTTAACTATTTCCGACAATTCAAGTATATCGTTTGAAAATGAAACCGTATTTTCAATCTTGATATTGATATCATCCAGTCTTTTAATATCAGCTGTTTTTCTGCTGATAATTATAGATAATTCCTGTAAAATATCAAAAATAATCTTTTCATAACCATTTTTGATATATTCACTATTATAATTATTGTGATTATTTTCTGATGAGAAGCTGCTGGTCAATTTTGTTTTAATCTCCTGCATAATCTCAAAAGAGGGTAGAAGGGTTTGTTCGAGACCGTCAATTATACTTGTATAGTTAGTAATTGCCTTTAAAGATGCCTGTGTAACCCATTTAATAAAAACATCTATATCACCTGATATAAGTTTATTTACCGTCATAATTCTTGAATACTGTGAATAAATCAGATTTAACATCTTCGCAATTTCTTCTTTTTCATCAGTGTTATTTATAAATATTTTATCTTCGAGTCCTTTAATTATTAAATCTTTTTCTTTAATTTGAATAATAAAAGTTTCTTGTAATATAAGAGCATCGTTTAACATCTTTTTTGTATGATTAAATGTTTTTCTTTTATGCATATATATTATAGAAGAAACAACTAATAAAATAAATAAAATAAAACTAGTACAAATTAAAATTTCTATCAAACTCACAATAATCTCCTTGCTATTATCCTGTTTAAATCAAATCAACAGGATTGATTACCAGAATCACTTCGCCATCGCCCATTATACTTACACCGCTTATAAACTTTAAATACGCTAATTGAGCTGGAACAGGTTTTATTGCAATTTCAAGATTTCTTTCAAAATTATCAACTATAATTCCGTATTTCCCGCCGGCTGTATTAAGAATTATTATTGCGTTCTCATCTTTTTTTGTATTTACACTTGTGTCCTCAGGAGACAACAAAGTATTTAAAAACTCGACGGGTATCACCTCATCCCGATAATTTATAACCATTCTATCTCTAATGCTGAATATTTTAGATGGAGCAACTTTTAAAGTTCCCAATATATATTCTAATGGTATAGCGTATTTATTTTTCCCGGATGTAAATAAAAGTGATGATGAAATGCCCATTTTTAATGGTATCGAAAAAGTAAACTCAGTTCCCTTTCCGTCTTTTGAATCAAACTTAACACTGCCGCCCATCGATCTAATTGTAGACTGGACTACATCCATTCCAACACCACGCCCGGAAAGATCGGATACTTCGGCTTTAGTTGATACCCCCGGCAAAAAGATCATTTCTAATAGTGCAGGATCATCAACTCCTGTTACACTCATGCCCATTTTTTTTACTTTCTCGTACAATTTTTTTCGGTCTATACCTTTGCCGTCATCAGTAATACTTAAAAGTAAATTCCGTCCTTCGTAACCGGCTTTAAGTGTAACCGTACCTGATTCGGGTTTTCCTGCTTTTTGTCTGTCATCCGGCATTTCGATCCCGTGATCGCAGGAGTTTCGTATCATGTGTATTAGTGGTTCTGATAGTATATCGGCTATTTTTTTGTCGATCTCAGTATCATCTCCGACAGTAATAAGGTCAATTTTTTTTCCTTGTGTTCTGGAAATATCCCTAACCACACGGTCAAACTTTTTAAATATACCGGCTATAGGCACCATTTTTATAGACATAACACTTGTCTGCAGTTCATTAGACACTCTGGAAAATATCTGATAATTCTCTTTTAGAATCTTAACAACATAAACATCAATATCTTTTCTGAGTCCCAAAGCATTAATTATAAACTCATAAGTGTTTTTAGCGATAACAAGCTCGCCAATCATATTGGAAAACTCTTCAAGTTTTTCCTCATTGATCCTCATTGTTTTTATTTCTTGTTTATCCGATGTTGCTTCTGTTTTCAACAAACTTGCAACCTTCATAAGCTTTTGCTTTTTTAATGCCTGTTCTATGTCTTCTTCATTAACTTTGCCGGATTCAATTAATATCTCTCCGACGGTTTTTTGTTTGGATAGAGCATCTTCAAGATCTTCTTTGTTGATTTTAGACCCTTCTATAAGTATTTCACCTAATTTTTTAGGTTCTTCAACAAG
Organism: uncultured Spirochaetales bacterium; assembly: GCA_964471825.1. Lineage (GTDB taxonomy): Bacteria > Spirochaetota > GWE2-31-10 > GWE2-31-10 > CAYYKD01 > CAYYKD01. The sequence continues at coordinate 25,787 of CAYYKD010000025.1, read as the reverse complement.
CCCCTCTATAAAAGACAAAATCTCTTCTATATGATTTTTTAAATTAATATTATCATTAATATCCTGCAACGCCTTTGAACATAGATTAGTTAAGCCTGATACACCGATGAAATTTGATGAGTTTTTTAAACTTGCAAGGAATCTTTTTATATTTCGTTTGTTGTCTTCATCAAAATCCTTTATTAAAATCAACTTTAAAATTTCCTGAAATTGTGTAAGTTGGTCTAAAAATATTTTTCTTGAGCTATCCGACTGCTGTATGAACTTGGTATAATCCTCATTTTGTAATTCAACTTCTCGATTTTGAGGTTTTTTTAAAAAGTGTTCAATGTCGTTAAATATTTTAGGAATATTTATTTTTCTTTCATTTTTATCTATTTTATTGATGATTTTTTTTGTCTCATCAACTGCCTTTAAAATGTAGTCTGTAGTAATTATACTGTTTTCGATTGTTCCGGATTTTATACCTTCTAGTAAAGATTCGACATTATGCATTACTTTTGTAAGCTCGGCAATACCGATATAGGCACTGTCTCCCTTAATTGTATGGATTATTCGAAAAAGTTTATTAATTGTTTCAACACTTCGTGATTTTTCAAACTGCAATATTTGCTCTTCAGCACTTTCAAACTGTTCTAATGTACTAACAACAAATTCTTTAATTTGTTCATTATCCATATTATCTAATATAATCAAATTTTCGGATTTCTCAGATTTCAGATTTAAACTCGAACTAATATCGAGCACTGTTAAATAATCAGCATCGATTGAAAGATCAACCAATTCATCAATATTTAGCTCACTTATTATATAAATAACCGGTGTCAAGAAAAACTTATAGGGGTTAAACTCAAAGAAAATAGGAATTGTATTATAACTTGAAACAACAAAATAATATATAGATTTTTTTTTGATATTATTTAATAATACAGCAGGGTCATATCCATGTTCAAAGGCATCGTCAGGATAGTGTATTTTGATTTCAAAAAAACCTGTTTTATTGTTCATCAGTTTTCTTATATTGTCAATTTGGTCAATACTTATAATAGGGAGATTGTATGTCTGATTTTTAATAGTCTTAGCTATAGTTTGATTAACCTTTTTTTCTTCTTTTATCTCAATCTTACTTATTATTAAATTTATTTTTTCTATCAAAACATTATCAATTTCAGGGATGCTTCCATTTTTATAGGACTTCACCATATCTGTAAGCTTATCACACGAGGTAAGAATAATATCAACCTTGCTTGAATCCAAAATAATTAAACCGTCGCGAATTTTACCAAGCATATTTTCCAGACTATGTGCAAATTTTGAAATATTATCCATATCAAAACTGCCGGCACTACCTTTAATGGTATGAATATCTCTAAAGATAGAGTTTAAAAGATCAGTGTCAGAAGAGTTCGCTTCTGCTTTTAAAATATTATCGCCGGCTCTTTCTAATAAATCCAAAGCTTCTTCTATGAATTGTTTTTTATATGTTATAAAGTCACTCATTCAATTTTTCCTTACATTTTACCCGAGTATTTTGGATACAACAGCCATCATAGTTTCGGGTTTTACAGGTTTTAATACCCATGCTTTAGCACCGGAAGCCTGCCCCTCCGCTTTTTTATCATCAGCCCCTTCGGTAGTGAGCATAATAATTGGTGTAAACTTTGTATTTGGATCGGCCTTTATGGCTTTTATAAACTCAATTCCGTTCATATTTGGCATGTTAAGATCAGAGACTATAAGATCTACTTTGCTGACTTTTAATTTAGCAAGTCCCTCCAAACCATCGCCCCCCTCGATAACGTCATAACCGTTTTGTTTGAACATCATAACGATTAGGCCCCTCATACTTGCCGAGTCATCAACAACTAAAACTAATTTACCCATTTTAAGCTCCTTCTCTGTTAAATTCTCCATAAAGCTCATAGAACTTTTTAAGAGGTTCAGGTTTTTTATAAACTCATATTCTATTTTATTGTTGTCAAAAAAACATTTTGCCGAAATAATAATCTGAAAAAAAGCCGTATCCATCTCAAGTAAATTAGAAAAATCAAAAAATACTTTTTTGATTCTGTTAGCATCTGTTAAATTACTTTTCAATTGTTCTAATTCTTTATACACAGTTGCAATCTTTTCGATTTCATTAAATTCAATCCTAAGATTGTTATGTTCAAGTTTAAGTTTCATACTATTCCATCCCGAGTATCATTTTTATATGTAATTTCAAGTCTTCCGGTTTTACCGGTTTAACAAGATATAAATTTGCGCCAAGCTCATAAGCTTTTTTCTTATGTATCTCTTCTAACTCAGTTGAAATGATAATTACAGGCGTTTCTTTTATTTCCACTCTGTATTTTTTCAAAAATGTCAGTCCATCCATATTTGCCATGTTTATATCACAAAGTATTAAGTCGTAATCTTGAATTAATCCTTTTTCTAAAGCCTCTAATCCGTCACCTGCACCATCTACGGTAAAACCCTCCATTTTAAGAATGTTCATATGAAAGTTCCTTACAACAGGAGAGTCGTCTACTATTAAAATATTTGCCATTTATTACTCCTTGCAATACACTAGAAATTTATTAATTCTTTTTAATTTAAATGCCGCTGTTATTCTCCCGATGGATTCACTTGATCCCAGGAATATATACCCACCTTTATTCAGTCCTGTATAAAAGTGCTCTACCACCTTTCCTCTCGACTCATCATCAAAATATATCAGTACATTCCTGCAAAATATAAAATCAAATCCAAATCTGTTACGCATTTTATCTTTATCAGTAAGATTTAAATGTTCAAATCTTACCAATTTTTTAATGTCCTTAGATATCTCATAACTATCCTCCGAATGTTTTTTAAAATACTTTTCTAAATAGTCCGGCGGGACATCTTTAATACTTCTTTTATTGTATATACCATTTTCACAATGCTTTAGTACATTTTGATCTATATCACTTGCAACAATACTGATATCCCATTTTTTGATATCCTCAAACATCTCACTTAATATTATCCCTAATGTATAGGCTTCTTCACCCGTTGAACAACCTGCCGACCAAAATTTTAAGCAATTACTATTATTTTTTATCTTCAAATCTACAATGTCCGGCAGACAGTGATCAGCAAATGCTTGAAGCTGCGGGAAGTCTCTAAAAAAATATGTTTCATTTATTGTTACATTGTTTACAAAATGTTGAAACTCAATTCCATCCGGATCACTAAATTTTAAGAATCGTAAATATTCTGCTGTAGAGTCCAGGTTTAAAAAAATAATTCTCTTTTTTATTCTATTAGCCAGAAAATATATTTTTTTCTCCTCAAATCTTATTCCTGTCTTGCGATAAATTAATAAGGATATATTCTCAAAGTCATCCCCTGAAATAAACAGTTCTTCGTTTTTCACATTAATTCCTTATTTTATAAGAGTTGTACAAAACTCTTTCAACTCAGGGTCTGTAGACCCAATTGCCATATCCATCAAAATTTTAATAGCTTTTTCATCTTTCGATTTTGATAATAATTCAAGTGCAACAAACCTAAACTCCTCCCGGATTTTACTTGAGTTTATTAAAGTTTCAATTACATTTAAAATATCCTTATCACTTAAAATATTATCAAATCTTTTTTCTGCATTAACAATTGATTCGATTATTTCATCTGCATATTCTTCTTTATCTTCAATAGAATTAATCAGATCGATTATCGTATCATGTTCTCCCACGATGCCAACCATTTTTAATAATGCCGAGATATAAAGCATGTCTATGGCTTTGGGATTATCAATAATTAGTTTAACTAAAAAACTTTTTACCATATGAACATCTGCAAAATCTTTTACTACTTCAAGAATTGTTACTTTCAACATGGGCTCAGTAGTTTTATCAAACAACAATAATAACTCTTCTCCACTATTTTTGTCTTTTAACTTTCCAAGATATTCTACTGCGGCAATAACCACATTAATATCAACATCGTACAAACAGGCTCTAATTGCAAAAAGACAATTTTGGGTACCAATCTGCACAATAGAATCCAAAATTAGTTTTCGTACTTCTCTATTTGAGTGATTTAGATTGTATATCAAAAATGCTTCAACACTTTCTTTGTAAGAACTCATAATCTTTACTGCAGCATTTCTTAAAAATGCATCCGATGATGAATACAGTGCAAATAGTCTTTCATAGCAATCGGGATTATTTAATTTCAAAATAGCATTTACTAAAGAGTTTTTTACCGCATCTGATTTTTCTTTTATAAGAAAGTCAACAAAAAAGTTTGCATATTCTATCTCTTCAGTCTCAATAATATCTTCTATAGCGTAGAGTCTCAATCTTTCTTCATCGCTGTAAAGACCCTTAAGCAATTTATTATCTATATTATTCATAAATTTTCCTTTTATTTTAACCTTTTTACAGCTTTATATATCTCATTAGCTATTAAATAATTAGGTGCAACTATATCTACGCATCCTCTGTCTATAGCCTCTTTAGGCATACCGAATACAACAGCAGTTTCTTCGCTCTCGGCTATTGTAATCCCGCCGGCATTTTTTATTTTTTCCATAGATCTGGCGCCATCATCACCCATACCGGTCATCAAGACACCCACAATATTTTTACCAAATACATTTAACACCGACTCCATCATCACATCAACAGATGGTATAAATAAATGATCCGGAGTTGTTGATAATCTAACCTGTATTTCCGATTCATTTTTTTGTCTCAATAATAGATGATAACCGCCTTTTCCGAGATATGCATGATTGTTCATCACCACATCACCGGCCTCAACTTCCTTTACTGTAAGCGGGCTATTTTTATTGAGTCTCTCAGCAAATGTTTTGGTAAATCCGCCGGGCATATGCTGAATAATGAACATTGCCGCACCCAGATCATCCGGTATATCGGCTAGAACATCCCCCAAAACACCGGGACCTCCGGTTGAAATACCGATTACTACAGCTTTTCTTACATTACCGGTATTTTCAAAGGGAGACTTTTTTCTCATCTCTTCTCTTTTGTTCTTAAAAACTGCCCGGTTTCTTATTCTGCTTAAAGTTCCAATATTTGCCGCCGCTTTTACTTTCTTTATGATCATATCTTCAACTTCTCTTATATTTAAAGAGATTGTCCCGCCGGGTTTAGGTATATAATCAAAGGCTCCCAGTTCAAGTGCTTCAAAGGTAATTAAAGCTCCCTCTTGAGTGAGAGAGCTTATCATAACAACAGGGCAGATGTTTTCATTGACTATATACTGTAAAGCCGTAACCCCATCCATAACCGGAAGGTTTATATCCATTGTAACGACATCAGGTCTGAGTTCACGGGCTTTTACAACCCCTTCTTCTCCGTCCCTTGCCATTCCGACGACTTCAATAGTTTTGTCTTTTTCAAGAATATTTTTTATTGCTTTACGCATAAATGCAGAGTCCTCAACAATCAGTACTCTTGTTTTTTTGCTTTCTATCATCTGCCCCACCGTATTACCTTAATTTTTTTAAAAAGTTAATTTTGTTCCCGTTTTTATTCTCAGGTTCATCCTTTTTCAGATCTGTTCTATCAGTTGTTACCAATGGCTTAATAACATCTTCTCTTGTCACTTCTTCCTTTTCAACATTTGTTATTTGTTCTTCTTTTACAGTAACAGCTTCTTCTTTAACTTTCGCTTTGTCGGAAACCAAAACATCAGACTTTTTTACACCTTCTGAAACAGTTTTATACATCTTTTCCTGTTCATCAAATGATAAAATCTTATTTACATCAACAAGAAGTATAAATCGATTTTGCCCTGTAATCTTGCCTATACCTTTAATAAAGTCAGTATTAAGATTAGAGGAAATAACATCAGGTGGGGGGTCAATATTTTTTTTGGGAAGTCTTAAAACTTCAGATACCGAATCAACGATCATTCCTGTAAGTTTACCTCCGATATTAACTATCACAACTCTTGTAGATTCACTATGAGCAATTAGTTCCATCGAAAATCGTTTTCGTAAGTCTATCGCCGGTATAACATTACCTCTAAGATTCATAACACCCTCTACAAACGAAGGAGCCTTGGGAATGGCAGTTATATTATCCAATCGATTGATTTCTTGAACATCATCAATTGAAAGAGCAAACTCTTCCTTTCCCAATTTGAAAGTTACAAGTTGTTGTATATCACTTTGACCTTTCATAGCTTTATCCTCTTCTTCCATGACCACGATATCAGTATTTAATGTACTCAATTGATTTACAATATCCTGATGAAAGAGTTTCTTTTCATCTAAAAACAATATAATTCTGTTGCCTTTATCAAGACGAACTATACCTGTCAAATTTTCAACGCTCTGACTTGAAAGAATCTTGGGAGGAACATCTATTTCATTTGAATTAACCCTAATAACCTGTCTCATCCTATCAACCATTATTCCAACCGGTTTATTATCGATATCTACTATTAGTATTCTTTGATCTTCAGATATCTCTGACAAAATAGACTCTTTAAGTTGAGGGAACTTTAATGAAATCTTTAAGATTATAGTATGTAACAGTTCAACAATTTTATCCTTATCACTATCAGTCTTGTTTGTTGAGATATCTGACAATTTAGCTGAAAAGTTTTGAATCAATAATCTTTGATCCTGAATAGCTGTGCTTATTTTTTCACTTGAAGTTCGAAAACCGTCAAGCCACTCTACTGTTTCATTTAACTGATCTTGTGTTGACTTAAAATCCCTTAAAGTAAAAGTTTGGTGCCCTGCTGTATAGTCGTTAAACTTTTTTTCAAGTTTGCTTATAACATCGTTTAATTCTTCCGAATAGGATTTCTTTGAAAATAGCTTTCTTAAATCAATGACAGGTAAAAGTGTGTTTCTTATAGTGAATATACCCAAAACATAATCAGGCGCCTCAGGAACTTCAGTTATTCTGGAAACTCTTAAGACCTCTCTAACCGATTCAATTGGAAATCCATATTCTTCTTGTGAAATAAAAAAGGTTACAAGCTGATTTTCATCTTCTGCTTTAATTAAAACATTTTTTGATGTTTCAATATTTTCACTTGAATTACCGGTTTTATGGTTCTTCTTTGATGCTTCTATATCTGTTATGATATCAGTATCCAGTTCCATTATTATATCTTTACCGTTATTGAGTTTAATAATATTCTTAATAAACTTTTTATCTATATCAGAAGATAAAATATCAGGAGGCGGCTCAAGATTAGCTTGATCCAGACTCTGAACACCTTTAACGGCATCTACTACAATACCTGTCTGTCTTCCGTCCATATCAAGAACTATAACCCTTGTTTGTTCCGTAACTTCTGAACTCGGCAGTCCAAATTTTACCTTAGTATCAATAACTGGTAAAATATTACCTCTTAAATTAACAAGTCCTTTTAAATATGCAGGTGCAGAAGGAACAGTAGTAATTTCCGGAAAACGGACAATCTCTTTAATAAAACCAACTCTGATACCAAAAAGTTCTTTTCCGACAAAAAAGGAGGTAATTTGACTGTCCTGGAGTATATTTGTTTCTCTTTTTAGAGCATTATCGCTCATATTAACCCCCTATTTAGTTATTTTGAAGTTCATCTGCCAGTGCTGCAATTTCTTCTACGGCTTGTGATAGCTCTTGTAATCCCTTAGCCTGTTCTTCAGCGGCACTTGCCGATTGAATTGCAGCATTGCTTGCTTCATTTGCGGCGGATGATATTTGTTCAACACCTTTTTTGGCTTGCTCAATAGCTTTTTGAGATTCTTTTGAGTTTTTTTCCATTGCTTCCATAGACTTTGCAATATCATTCATGTCTTTTTCTACAAGTAAAAGATTAGCTGTTGATTTCTTCGTATTAACAACCTGTTGCGCGGCGGTGGTTCCTGCAAACTCAACATCTTGAGCGCTCTTAAGAATTCTTTGTTGCAGACCTGAAACCAGATCTTTTATCTTATCTGCGTTTGCCGCCGATTCATTGGCAAGAGTTCTGATATCATTAGCAACAACCGAAAAACCTTTACCATGCTCGCCCGCTCTTGCCGCTTCTATTGAACCTGATACTGCCAGCATATTAGTCTGAATTGTAACATTCATAATAGACTCAACAATTTTATCTATTTTTCTTGCTTTTTCATCAAGAACTCTAATATTTTTTGCTGCATCCAGATTGTCATCAGCTGCCTTTCCTACATTGGAGATAAACTTGTCAATTTCAACTTTATTAGTCTCAAGCTCTGTACTCACTGCTGTTTGAAGTCTACTCATCTCGGTAATATTCCCTTCAACCTGTATAGCCAATGAAGCCAGTTTCATTGATATTTCTGTTCCTCTTTCTGTATCTTTACTCTGGATTTCACTCGCCTTCTGGATTTGAAGTATAGCCTCTGACAGTTCTTCACCGGCTGAGCTGGACTCTTCTACATTTGCCGATAACTCTTCTGCCATACTTGCAAGCTCTACTGCGGACTTTGTAATATCTGTAGAATTTTTAAGTTCCTCAGAAGTTGCGGCAAGTTCTTCGGCAGCAGAGGCCATTTCAGCATATGCCTTTATCTGTTGTTCCGATCCTTTTCTTGCTTCTTCTGATGATGATGCAAGTTGTTCAGAAGCAGCGGCTACTGACTCTGCCATTTTTAAAAATTCTTTAGCATCTTTTAAGATCTCAATTACTCCGTCACTTGATTGAGACGCCTGTTTTTGAAAAACATCCATATTTGATGCAATCGAAAGTAATTGAGATGTTATAGCCTTACCTTTATCTGACTCATCTTTTGCTTTTTTACCGATCTCATTTATATCATTGACGGTTTCTCTTACAGATGACTGTATCTCGGATATGACATCTTTAATATCTCTGGCACTCTTTTCCGATGTTTCAGCAAGATTTCTAACCTCGTCTGCAACAACTGCAAATCCTACTCCGTGCTCTCCGGCTCTGGCAGCTTCGATTGCAGCATTAAGAGCAAGTAAATTGGTTTGGTCAGCTATTCTTACAACAGCCTGTACAATATTACCGATCTCTTCAGATTGTTTTTCAAGCTCAACCATGAGTTTTGCAGTTTGTATAGAAGTATCTGCTGCGGTGTTAACGCCTGTTATCAAGGCTTCAATATCTGTTGTGGTGGCTTTAATTAAAGTTACGATATTATTAACTCTTTTTAATGAGTCTGATGCTGCATCCATATTTACCTGAGCATTTTTTTCGATCTGATTAACCGCTGCTCTAGATTCTTCGCTTGCGCCTGATGCTTCTTCGGCTCCGCTTGCTATCTGCTCCATAGATTTATTTAACTCTTCGGCTGCACCGCTTCCTTCCTGGATACCGGAGGAAAGTTGTTCAGCTGCCGTTGCAATTCTTTCGGAAGCCTGTTGTTGTTTTGCCAGAGTTCTTGCTTTAGTTTTTTCTAAAGCCATTTTTTTTGCATCATCTCTTTTTTTTGAAAGATCATCATCTTTCTCAAATGAATACTTGTTGTCCGTGGGTTCAGATAATTTTTTACCTGATAATCCTCTTGTTGTGTTCAAAGCCATAAATACTCCTTATTAATT
>CAYYKD010000025.1:0-16247 GCA_964471825.1 uncultured Spirochaetales bacterium | reverse complement strand
TTGCTAAATTATCAATCATAGTCCGATCATTAAACGCTAAAAGCCCTTTCTCTAAAATTTCAATTGCCTCATCTTGCCTATCAATTTCTGCATACAATATAGAAAGATTGTTAAAAGCCCTCACATTACTTGAAATTGCAAGCGAGAGTCTATAAAAATATATTGCATCCTCTTTTTTATTGTTATCATCACAAATTAATCCCAGATTAAAAAAAGCCTCGGACACATCAACATCATTTTTAAAAGTTTCTTTAATAAATGCATTAGCCGTTTCAATTATTTTGTCAGTATCGCCTGACATAATATCCCGTTTAAAATCATCAACTTTTGATTTGTAAAGATATGAAATGATATTAGTATCATCTTTCTCTACAACATTTTTTTTTATTAACTCTTTTAAAGTCCACCCTGCATTTTTCTTTTGTGTCATATAAGCTCCTCTGCTAATTTCATAAACTCATTTGCACTTATACATTTTCTTTTATAAGTAATAACCGGTTCTCCTGCCCATGTAGATTCAACTAAATTTACATCATATTTAATGCCCTGTTTAATCATATCAATACCAAGCACATCCTTAAGCTCTCTATAGATTTCTCTGGAGTGATTTGTTTTTAAATCATAATTTACAGGTACAACTCCAAGAAACTCAATATCCGATTTAATATTTGTCGAAAACTTCGTAAAATATCCGATAAACTCTGATAATCCCTCCATAGCCAGAAATTGAAACGGCATAGGTACAAGTGTCTGGTTAGAAAGTAAAAATGCAAAAGTTAGAATATCTTCTCTGGATGGTGGTGTATCGATCAATACAAAGTCATAATCAGTAAAAAGCGTTTTAAATTTATCAACTAAATCCCGATAATTATGCTCTTGCAGACCGTAAAATACATAGGGTTCATCGTTATGATAGGATGGAATGACATCGTAAAGATTATTAATAGCCTTTTTAACAGCTCTCTGTGGTTCAATAGTTTTTGACATAATTGAACCAATGCCTTTTTCATTTTTATATGGGTCTATACCGGATACTAAAGTCGCATGGCATTGAGGGTCTAAGTCAATTATTAATACCCTTTTTCCAAGCGTACCCAATGCTGCGGCAAGATTAACAACTAATGTGGTTTTACCGCTACCGCCTTTTTTATTTGCAACACATATAACTCTTGTCATATCGCACCCTTATTTATACATAATAAAATTGCAAGACTACATTAAATCATTTGGGAGGGAGGGGCGATTTAATGGGCCTTGCAATACTGCCGCTTTCAATAAAGCATATATTATGCCAAAAATACTTGATGGGTTTTATCTTCTAAATTGGTTTAAAGCGGGTTTGATTTTACACATTTTTTAAGTCATTCATGAGAAGTATCAAAAGATCTAACTGTAGGGTATCAAAAGAGACGATAAAATATTTAATAAATTAAAAAGCTGTGTGGGGTACTAACAATTTACCGTGCAAAACATGCGCTTAGATTCTTAATGACTAAAAAATCCTCAGTGCTTTACCTTTAATATTCTGAGATTTAATGTTAAAATATATTTAGTGAGTAATAATAGGAGTACCGTCTACATTTCCGACAAATGTAACCCTAAGAGAAAAAGTCTAAAAATCTGCTCTTGTGTAATCGCACTTGCCTCGTCACGAGCATATGAAATAGAGAGCTTTTATTTCAATATGATAATTATCAGACAATATTTTTTTGCTTTACTTTAGTTTGTTCAATAATTCTGATCTATTCATAAGTCTATCTCCCTGCCGAAATCCTTCACACGATCAAAGTTAATATTACATTCTTTTAAAGGAGAATTCATAAAAAATTCTGTGAGCCCTTTCTTCTCAGAAAGAACCTTATCATATAAATACTCCGGCGATAAATCAGCTTCATTATCCCACACAATAGTTCCGAATGTCTTTGATATTTTAAAATCCTTAAACAGCTTTAGATCTTTTAACGGTTCAAAAACAACTCCCCACAAGTCATCCGATAAATCAACTTCGCCCTCGATACCGTTATTAAATTTCAACCAAACCTTATAACCATTCAGATATTTTGCTTCTACCACACTTATAAACATATTCTACTCCAAAGGGGGGATCTTCTTCAATTGCTCATGCTTTCCAGCTAACTGCCAATCCTCAAGTAATTGATCCTTGTAAATCTCATACCACTCCAAAACTGCCTTGAGAGCCCTTTTAGGAAACTTGCCCTCGACTACACCATCAGTTATTCCAACAACAATCTTATACTCTCCATATTCCGCATGAAAGTGGGGCGGATTATGTTCATTGTATAACATATATATTATAATTCCTAAAAATCTGCTTAATTCAGGCATTCAGCACCCCTAAATTTTTTACTTGAAACCCATTATACTAATAAATCCGATTTTTTCAAAGCCCATTTTTGATTTTATAAAAAAGCCCCAAATATCCAATATATTATTTAGCTACTTTGACCCCGAAATTTTAACATTTGAGGTGACAAAATGCAAGTTTTTTTGATAGAAAAGAGGTGAAAAGTAGCGGAAATAAAATATTTTCACTACCGGGGGGATAGATCATTATTGATGTTTTTGCTCTCCCGGATTCAGGTCAACTATTAAACTAATTTGTTCAGCGGTACAACATTCAGTTGCTATCATATAAACATCAAACTTATTAAAATAATAATCATTCATTAGCATTAAACTATGCATCTTTTTCTTAAAGTCTAATGGAGAGCAAGCCTTTGAAATCGATTCAATGTATTTTGGCATTATAAATGAGTGTTTTACAGGTATCATCCAGCCCCCGAGTTCATCAGCAAAGACGATTTCCTCACACATGTTTTCTTCAAGATAATATAACATATCAAAACATTCTACCGCATCTTTGTGATCACCCATATCGGTTAGCTCACAGGTTTTGTGGTAGTAATCACCAATTTTATTACACCATAACTTTGTTTTGTCTGGTATATGTGTAAAATTCTTTGAATCAATATTAAACGGAGCGTAATATTTTTTAGACAATGAGTCCTCATAAAACACTTTAATATCTCTCAGAATGTCAACATTATTTTGATCTTGATTAAATAGATGGTTAAAAATCTCAAATCTTGAGTCTGAGCTTAAGTTATCAAAAGTCTCTAAAAGTAAGTGTATTAAAACATCTTTACTTTGTTCCTTTAACTTGTTAGACAACAGATCTTTATCCATGATAATTTTAAAACCTCTCCTGACCCACCTACCATCTAAAAAGCCGGTTTGTTGTCACATAAGTGACAACAAGCGGCTTTTTGTTGAAAAACCAACAAATATTTATTCCGGGCGGATATTATGTAACTAACCCACTAAGGCAGCTTGCTTTTATATTTATCATACAAAGACCTATAATATCAACAAACCGCAATTCGGCTCATCGGTTTTTTTGCCTTCCTTGGCAAAACCGACACTTCCGACTTCCTTTCGGTCGTAATCTCGGTTATCGGTGACTTGCACGGATGTGTAAAAAATCCGGTAGTTAATAAGATATCTTAGTCATCTGTGTTGGCAAATCGAAAATAATACATTTATAAAAACCTCAAGGACGAGGTTTTGGAATGTTTTTGCCTTTGCACAGGATGTGCAACAGCAAAAACGGCGGGGTGGTATCAAAAAGGAGGGGGGCTGTCCACTAAGTCGGTTTATAAACGATTTTTACTCGTTTTACGCCGGCAATTAACCGGTACAAATAAAAATTTCTCGACTTAATGGACAGCCCCATTCTTTTGACTTTTTGTCCACTTTTAGAAAAAAAGGGGAATTTCTAAGATTTTATATATTTTAATTGTAATTATGGATTTTTTTTTATAATATATGTTTTATATTAAATATTTAGGGGTCAAAGATGAAAAACATTCTATTGATTGTCATTGTTGCACTTAGTTTAAATTTGTTTGCACAGGATATTCTTTTGGACGACAAGAAAGCCGCTGATTCACTTTTAACAATATACCGTTCAAACAAATCTCTTAGAGAGGGATTCTTGATCGGTCTTGAGTCACAGATATCACAACACAACAAAGAGATTGAACAGAGTTTCTCAATTTTACTGGGCTTTCTCATGGACTTTACACAGAGTGAGATTTATTCCAGCTATGAAAGAATGGTCGTGTACAAATATTTTGATGTCTACTTCAACTCAGCCGATGAAGATACTAAAGACACCATAAGAGATAGAGCAACTAAGGCTATCTCAATTGAACTACGGGACTACGATCAGAAATCATTTGCCGTGTTAATCCTCCTTCTAGGTACTATCGGTGACAAATTTGATGCCACCGGCAATACAGATTTTTTTACCACAAATGCACTCGCAAGAGCATTCCAGTCAAAAGATATAAAGGATAATGTATACGATACAGCATTGCTGGCCGAAGCAACAATAATAGCACTGCCTAGATTTTTCTCTAAGGATAAAAAAGGACAGTATGTTTCGAGAAACTCCGCATTTTTTTCAGAACTTAAGGTCATAGCAAACCAGAGACGATGGGGATGGAAAGTTTCAAGAAGACTTGACGATCAGATAAAACAATACATTGGGGGTCTTACTAATCAGTAAACATGAATCAACTTATAACCTTTCAAACCGGCTATAGTAAATTTATCCTTGAGGAATTACTCCTCAAGGATTTTAATTTAGTTTTATCCGGTGATAATTATCTGTTAACAGATAAAAAAATCAATCAAGAAAACCCTGTATTTCCACATCTAATAATAGACATCTCAGCAAATATTACCGGAGACTCGGTGAATTCTATTGCTCTAAACCTTACAGATTTTTTTATCAATTCAATTAAAGACCAAGTAGTAAATGAAACCATTCCTATCTATTTCGGGTGTGATTCATCAATTAAGGGACTTGCACGAAGAATGCTTTCCGTTAAAAAATATTTTATTGAACAGACAGCAAAAAGAGTTTCTCGAGTATCAAAGTTTCTTTCGGAAGATTCTCTACATCAAAGCAAGGATGCTTTAAAAGGTCTCTTTGTGTTTTTTAATGACTTTGGATCTATGCATGTTGGAACTGGGTGTCGGTTTTTTGGGCAAAAAAGAATGTCTGATGATCCAAAGGCTCCTTCAAGATCATACCTAAAAGTTGAAGAAGCGTATACTGTATTTAAAAAGTACCCAATAGCCGGTGATACGGTTGTTGATCTTGGTGCTGCACCTGGTGGCTGGAGCTACAGTGCTTTTAAAAAAGGTGCTAGCGTTATAGCAATTGACAATGGACCTTTAAAAGGGGGTGCGAAGGATATACCACAGATTACACATCTAACAATGGATGCATTCAAGTACACTCCCAGAGACCTAAAAAAATCAGTCTGGCTTTTCTGCGATATGGTTATTGAGCCTAAACACACACTCAATCTGCTACAAAAGTGGATTGATAATAGATGGTGTAATCATTTTATTGTAAATCTTAAATTTGGATGGACTGACCCTATCCAGCTGATAAATGAACTTAGAACTAATGAGTCTCTTAATAAATCACTGTCGTACTTTAAGATTATTCATCTCTACCATGATAGAGAAGAAATAACTCTTCTTGGAAGTCTTGCCTAGCTTTTAGGCTTGACTACATTATTTGATAATATAAAAAAAATTCGCAAAAATTCAAAATTTATTTTTTCGGGAAGCCTCTAAAATTATACATCTCTCCATTTTTTACTATACTTATTCCATCAGTTGCAGTAATTAACATATTATCTCTACTATTCTCAATAAAGATCACCTCTAGGCCATTTGATTTAGCCATCGGAATCGCCTTTTCACGCCCCATTACAAAAAATGCCGTTGCAAAGGCATCAGCCTCAATAATATCCTTTCCAACAACTGTTACCGAGGTTAGATTATTCCTAACAGGATATCCTGTCGCAGGATCAACTATATGGTGGTAACGAATGCCATCTTTTACTATAAACCTCTCATAATCACCTGAGGTTACTATTGCCATATCTGTTAGCTCAACTGTCCCAATATAGTCCGTTTTTTTATATGGATCCGTAATTGCTATATTCCACTGTTTTTTTCCATAGGGATGCCCCTTTGCTACAATATCGCCTCCGCCATTTACAAGAAAATGTTGTATACCCTGAGACTCAATAAACCTTGCGACTTCACTGATAATTGCACCCTTAGCAATACCGCCTAAATGCAGCCTTGCCTTATTTTTTAGAATTATTCGATTATTCTCTAGTGATACATTTTTAAACCCTGAGCTATGTAAGGCTACCTCTACTACATCTCTCGTGGGAAACTCAAAATCAGGTCTGTTAAACTCCCAGAGTTTTATAAGATTGTAGAGAGACGGATCGAATGCCCCATTTGTCAACTCAGCATATATTAATGATTTTTTTATTAAGTCTAGAAAATGTCCATCCTCGATTTTCATCTTACCGGCTTGATTAAGAATCGAAATTACTGAACCTTCATTTCTAACAGAGTACCTTGATGAAAACTCTATCGCTATCTCGGTTGCTCGGCTTAGGACCGCATTAGCCCTCTTCTTATTATCATCACCGTTATCATCTCTATCTAAATATATTATTATCTGCATACTGGTACCCATTACAGTAAATAGAGTCTCAAACCTCTTCTGTGAACTGTAACACCCATTAATAACAAGCAACATCAATAATACAGTGATCATTTTAATATTTAACATATCAGCACACGCCTTAATTATCATCAGCAAATATAATATTAATATCTAACTATTTACCGCCCAAGAAAACAAAAAAACCGTTGAATTAACAACGGTTATGCTCCTCCGGAGGGATTTGAACCCCCGACCAATTGGTTAACAGCCAACTGCTCTACCCCTGAGCTACAGAGGAATATGTAGAACTTATATCATAGTTTTAACATCTCGTCAATAATTTTTTATCATTTTTTTTTATAGATTTTCATGCATTAGTTTATAAGCATTATCCGTTAGTTTAAATACTTCTATGATTAATACTTCAATGGCCAAGAATAATTGTTCATTAGCAAAACGGCTGAGGTGGTATCAAAAAGGAGGGGGGCTGTCCACTAAGTCGGTTTATAAACGATTTTTACTCGTTTTACGCCGGCAATTAACCGGTACAAATAAAAATTTCTCGACTTAATGGACAGCCCCATTCTTTTGGATTTTTGTGCACTTTTGGAAAAAAAGGGAAATTCTAACAATATAAAGAACAATATAAAGAAACACTTTACAAATCTTTAAATTTATCATAAAATCATCAACTATAATCAATAAAGGCTCTTGCATAAATTCAAAATTTATTTTTGCAAGAGCCTCAATATTAAAACACTTCAGGAGTCTACTGTGAAAATACTTGTACTTGGAAGCGGCGGCAGAGAAAATGCTATTGTTAGAAAAATTAGCGAATCAAAGAGGTTGACTAAGTTATATTGTGCACCCGGAAATCCCGGCATCCAACCTATAGCTGAATGTGTTAATATAAATATCAATAACAACGATGAAGTAATAGATTTTTCGAAAAAGAACAATATTGAAATGATAGTTTGTGGACCTGAAGTACCCCTTGTCAATGGACTTGCAGATCTTGCAGTTCAAAACAAGATCAAGTTTTTTGGTCCCAAAAAGAAAGGTGCAATGCTTGAGGGAAGCAAGTTTTATGCAAAGTCTTTTATGGCAAAATATAAAATCCCGACTGCGGATTTTGAGTATTTTGAGGACTACAAAGCAGCTGTTGACTACATCAATACATATAAAAACTTCCCTGTTGTTATTAAGGCAGATGGGTTAGCTGCCGGCAAAGGTGTAAAAATACCTCAGAGTAGAGATGAGGCACTAGCCGTATTGAAAGAATTTATGATCGATAGAATTCATGGTGATTCAAGTAAATCGGTTGTTATTGAGGAATGCATGACAGGTGAAGAGATGAGTGCGCTTTTTATAACAGATGGAAATAATTTTATTGACCTTATTGCGGCTAAGGATTACAAACGGGCCTATGATAATAATAAGGGAGAAAATACAGGTGGAATGGGCTGCTATGCACCTCACACCTCTGTAACAGATCAGCTAAAGTCAACTATTAGAACTGAAATTATTGATCGTGTGCGAGATGGTTTTAAAAGAGAAGATATAGATTTTAATGGCGTACTCTATGTAGGTCTGATGTTGACAGAGAGTGGACCTAGAGTTGTTGAGTTCAACTGTAGATTTGGAGATCCTGAGACTCAAGTAATCCTACCTCTGATTGATAATGATTTTATTGAGATCCTTGAAAAGACAGCAGATGGTAAACTTGACAATTACAACATAAGATGGAAAAAAAGTTTCTCTGCATGTATTGTTATAGCCTCAGGCGGATATCCCGGTGATTACACTAAGGGAATACCGATTGAATTTAAGGTTCCTGTTGAACGATTTCTTCATGCCGGGACAGTCATAAATAAGGATGGAGTGATAGTAACTAACGGTGGTAGAGTACTCAACGCTGTTTCACTCGGCAACACAAAAAGTGAGGCTCTGCATAATGCATATGAGCTTGTTAAGGAAGTTTCATTTAAAGGTGCATTCTATAGAACAGACATCGGCTCATAGGGGTATCAATGAACAATTTGTCTGATTACAGCAGATTTATAGACCAGACTATCCTATCACCAACAGTAACTGATGCTGACTTTCAGTTATTTTTAGAGGAATCAATACCATATAAATTCGCTTCCCTCTGTGTATCACCACATAGAGTATCAAGTGTAAAAAACCGGTTTCCGGATCAGTGCATAACAACAGTTATCGGATTCCCATTAGGCACATCTACAACAAAGGTAAAACTCTATGAGACACAGGTAGCCTTAGATGACGGTGCTGATGAGATAGACATGGTTATCAATCAGGGTGAATTTAAATCGGGCAATTTTAAACCTCTGCTAAAAGAGATAGATCAAATCAAGAAAGTCTGCGACAACCGGATACTAAAGATCATTGTTGAGACTGCAAACCTTAATGAAAAAGAAAAAATTGATATATGTAAATTGATTCTAGAGTCAAGCTCTGACTATATAAAGACCTCTACGGGATTTGCCTCAAAAGGTGCTGAAATCTCCGACATTAAACTGTTCTACTCAATTATGAGCGCAAAGAAAAAAATTAAGGCATCAGGCGGTATAAAATCTGCAGATTCTTTTGTTAAATTTATTGAAGCCGGTGCAGATAGAATAGGCACCTCCTCAGGCATTAGTATTCTCAAAGAATTAAAGGCGGTATAGATGGAATCAACTCTGGAAATTGGTTCACCTGACAATCATCTTATTGATATATTTAATCAGACCGGTGAGGCCTCGTTTAAGGTATTCAAACTTAACAATGACGAAATACTCTACCTTGAGCAATCGCTTCAGATATGCCTTCGTGAAATCGGCAAAGAGTATCTGCATAAATTTATTAACTATAATTTTAAAGAGATAGTAATCAATGCAAAAAAGGCAAACATCAAGCGGGTCTTTTTCAACTCAATTCATATGGATATAAATAATTCGACACAGTATCAAGAAGGAATGAAGGACTTTAAAGATAAAATGATGCCACATCTTGAAGATTTTTCAAACAGACTCGTTCATGAGAATCTTTGGATATTTGTAAGATATAAAGTTATGAAAGATGATTTCATCCTTGAGGTTATTAATAACACCCCAATTCTTCAAGAAGAACTTCAAATGGCACAAAATAAAATTAAACAGGCCATGATCTTTAATTCGCTTGACGAGGCATTCTCTGTAGTCGATCACAACCTTGAGGGTGCAGGACTTGGAATGATAATACTCATCCTCTCACTAAAAAAACTTGGGCTTAATGAGAAAAATTTTCATATTGGAAAAACAGACAACAATGAAACCTATGTTAGATTAAAAATCCCCCTATCACTTGTAACCGAAGAGAAAAGTACTATCATAAATGAGCTTATAGTAAAAGAGATTGATACTATTCCGCAATTTCCTGAAAAAATAATCCGACTTCAAAAAATGATAAATGATGAAAAGGCAGATATAAAAGATATATCTATGTTAATATCAAGCGATCCGGGACTCTCTGCTGATCTAATGAAGTTTGCAAATTCATCCTTCTATATGTTTCCAAAGAAGATCGACTCAATATTAGAGGCGATCAAATTTCTTGGACTACGGGGACTAAACAATATTCTCTATACCTACGGCATAACCAAGGTAATGGATAAAAAGTTTAGAGTATCAGAGATGGTTGATCTCTGGGCACATTCATTCAGAGTCGCATACTACTCTCTTAACCTTGCTAAGAAATACCTCAGCTATCAAGATGTAGAAGATGCCTACAATGGCGGTATCCTGCATGACCTTGGTAAAATCCTGGTACTCGGTATCAATCCGGGACTGGAGAAAAAAATTAATGATATCTGTCACAGAAAAGAGATCCCCGTTAAGATTATCGAGGATCTAATGAACGGCTACAACCACGCACTTATTGGTGCAATGATGGGTAGAAAATGGAATTTTCCTGAGAAACTTATCGAGGCTATAGAATTTCATCATGAACCTTATCGGGCAAGCGATGAGAATAAGGGTTTTATCTACTGCATCTACCTTGCAAACCTGATTGCACAGAACAATTTCATGAACAATCTTGAAAAATTCACAAACATTGACTACGCTATCCTCGATTTCTTTAAGATAAAGAGTTATGCGGAGTTTAACTTCATCTGTGAAAGGCTAAACCAACTCTATGAGAATGAAATGAAGAAGATAAATAAATGATATGCGGTTTTTGTGGCTCTAATAACTTTAAAACTAAACAATTCGATATCCAATCTAAGATTCTGGATAAAGTAGTTTCATATTATACCTGTAGTAAATGTGGCTCTATCATTCAACACCCCTACCCCTCAAAATCTGAATTGGAGGAATACTATAACAACTACATATCCATAAAAACTGAGATGAACCCGGGATATCTAACCGAACATGACCTGTCCCCATTCTTTATAGAAAGACACAAAACGCTTTCAGAGATAGGATTTAACCTATCAGACCTACAGAATAACCGTGTTTCAGTTGAACTGGGCTGTGCAAACGGCAACTTTTTAAAATTTATCCATAGTAATGGCGGTGTTCATATAACCGGTGTTGATATATCCAAACAACTAACAGAAGAGATAGATAGGTCTGTTTTCAATGTTCTTATCGGTTCACTTGATATGTTAGAGGACGATTCAGTCGATAACCTTTTTGCATTTAATGTGCTGGAACACTATGAATCCGTAGAATCTGTCGTAGTAAATGCCTGCAGAATATTACGACTTGATGGTAACTTTGTGGTCGAGGTGCCTCTAGCGGGAACTGTATCAAAATATTTTGGAGATAAATGGCGTTTCCTAATGCCCGACGAACATCTTAATATCCCATCACTTGCCGGTCTAAATACGCTTATGAATAATAATGGATTCTACCTCACCGGAATAACTCGGTTTGGAAGCGGCCTAACTACCGGCATGACATTCCCATTGCTAAAAAAGACGCTTGATAGTTATGCAAAGACACTTAAATTTGGTGACAGGGGTGCATTTTTATTCAAAAAAAGACTCGCCCTATGCCCCTCCTTAGACAAAAAATCAACGAAAAAAACTCCAATATTAACCTTAAATCCCGCCACAACATAAAAAAAACTTCGCCCCACCAAAATTGGTAAGACGAAGCATCTAGACTTAGTTTTTTACAAATATACTCTATATGTCACTTAAATACCCGGTATTAAAAGTGCCATATAGAGATAACAAATGTCTTGAGTTTCGAAAAACCTTAATTTTTAAGATTTTTCAAAGTACTCTATAAACTACTTAATTTTTTATAATACTCATGTTTCAACTTTCTTTGTTCACATGCCATATTTAACAGGTTATCTGCAACATCAGGAAATTGTTTTTTAAGAACCTGATATCTTGTTTCACTTAACAAGAATTCCATCATGTCGCCTGTAGGATCCTTTGTTTCATAAACAAATGGATTCTTACCTTCCTGAGCAAGTGAAGGGTTGTATCTGTATAGAGGCCAGTATCCTGCTTGAACAGCAAGTTTCTCTTCCTCTATAGTGTGTCCCATCCCCTTTGCAAGACCGTGTTGAATACATGGTGCATAAGCAATAATCAACGATGGACCATCATAGGCCTCAGCTTCTTGAATTGCCTTAACAGCATGTGCCATATTTGCACCAAGAGCAATAGATGCGACATAGATGTAACCATAACTCATTGAGATTAGACCAAGGTCTTTTTTACCTGTTCTCTTGCCTGCTTCAGCAAACCTTGCAATTGATCCAAGCGGAGTTGCCTTAGAAGCCTGACCACCTGTATTAGAGTAAACCTCTGTATCCATAACCAAAATGTTAATGTTTTTGTTACATGCAAGCACATGGTCAAGACCACCGTATCCGATGTCATACGCCCATCCGTCTCCACCAAAAGCCCATACTGATTTTTCAAGTATGTAGTCTTTCAGTTCAAGTATCTTTTGTAGATTAGCCTTATCAGAACCTGTCGCACTCTTCTCTGCTGATGGAAGAAGTTTAACTATCTCATCTGCAAGTGCTGAAGTTTCATCATCGGTCTTAGTCCATGATTCTAACATCTTACCAAATGCAGCTTTAAGTTTTGCATCAACCTTGTCTTTTACAAGCTCGATATTTCTCTTAAGTTGTTTTCTGTTAGCATCAATAGCAAGTCTAAAACCAAAACCATACTCTGCATTATCCTCAAACAGTGAATTACCCCATGCAGGGCCTTTACCTTCTTTACTTACTGTATATGGAACTGTAGGGAATGTTCCACCATAGATAGATGAACAACCGGTCGCATTCGCAACTATCATTCTCTCACCAAAAAGTTGAGTTACAAGTTTTACATATGGCGTCTCACCACATCCAGCACACGCACCGGAGAACTCAAATAGAGGTTTCTTAAACTGAGTTCCTTTAAATTGTTGTAGAGTAGTACCATCAAGGATGTTATCCGGTAATTCATCAAAGAACTCAGCGGATTTTCTTTCACCCTTTTGTCTTTCTATTTCAAGTGCACTGAAAACAAGTGCCTTATTTCCCTGTTTACCAGGACAAACATTCACACAGTTTCCACAACCTGTACAATCCTCGATATAAACCTGTACTTTATACTGTAGGTCTTTTTCGTTCTTAGTTGTTGACTTAACAGCCTTAAATCCTGCAGGAGCATTCTTTAGGTTAGCCGGTTCAATCTGTTTTGTTCTGATAGCAGCGTGAGGACATACAAGTGAACACTGATTACACTGAATACAGTTATCACTAACCCAACAAGGTATGTTAGTTGCAATTCCTCTTTTCTCAAGTTTAGTTGTTCCAACAGGAATGATCCCGTCAAACGGCATATGAGATACAGGTATGTCATCGCCCTTAAGGTACATAATAGGCTCAATGATCTGTTTAGTAAACTTGTCTGCATCCTTAGAGATAAGTTGCGGTGGTGTAAATGATTCTTTAATCCCTGCGTCAACCTTGATCTCTTGAAGAGCCGCACTTGCCTTATCAACACAGTCCCAGTTCATCTGAACGACTTTATCACCCTTTCTTTCATATGTTTTCTTCATATAGTCTTTAATCAACTTGATTGACTGATCCTGTGGTAATACACCTGATATCTTAAAGAAAGCAGCCTGCATTACAGAGTTGATCCTTCCGCCGAGACCAACCTCATCAGCTATCTTAACAGCATTTATGTTATAAAACTTAATCTTCTTCTTTATGATAGTTTCCTGCATATCCTTAGTAAGATGTTTGAAAACCTCATCATTTGAAAACTCTGAGTTCAAAAGGAATACGCCATTCTCTTTAAGTGAAGAAAGCATATCATATCTACCGATGTAGGCAGGATTATGACAAGCTACGAAATCAGCCTTAGTAATTAGGTATTCTGACTGTATCTTTGACTTACCAAATCTAAGGTAGGATATTGTAATACCGCCTGACTTCTTAGAGTCATAGGCGAAATACCCTTGAGCATTCATATCTGTGTAGTCACCGATGATCTTAATAGAGTTCTTATTTGCACCTACTGTACCATCTGATCCAAGACCCCAGAATACACATTTAACAATGTCATCCGGCTCAGTTACAATCTCTTCTTTAACCTTAAGAGATTTTTTAGTAATATCATCATCAATTCCGACTGTAAAGTCATGGAATGCCGCTCCATCAAGATGGTCATAGACAGCCTTAACCATTGAAGGGGTAAATTCCTTAGATGAAAGACCGTATCTTCCACCGATAGTCTTAATATCATTTCTTCCCTTAGATACAAGAGCTGATACAACATCAAGAAACAACGGCTCACCGATAGCACCCGGCTCTTTAGTCCTGTCAAGAACTGCGATCTTCTTAACTGATTTAGGAATTACATTTGAAAGATCATCTATAGAGAATGGTCTATAAAGTCTAACCTTAACTAGACCAAGTTTAGAACCCTTCTTGTTAAGATAGTTGATAGTTTCTTCTATAGTTTCACAAGCAGAACCCATTGCAATGATGATCTTATCTGCATTAGCATCACCGACATAGTCAAAAAGATTGTACTTTCTGCCGATCTTTGCCCCAACTTTGTCAAGATATTTTTTAACCAATGCAGGAAGTTCTGCATAGTTTTTATTTGTTGTTTCTCTTCCCTGAAAATAAACATCAGGATTTTGAGCTGCAGTCTTAACAGTAGGTCTGTTAGGATTTAAAGCTCGATTTCTGAATTCTTCAATATATTTCATATCTACAAGTGATTTGATATCTTCGTAATCGATCATCTCGACTTTTTGAATTTCATGAGAGGTTCTAAAACCATCAAAGAAATTTAAAAATGGTATCTTTGACTCTAATGTTGCAAGGTGTGCAACAAGTGCAAGGTCCATTGTTTCCTGGATGCTTGATGCAGACATCAATGCGAAACCTGTACCTCTAACTGACATAACATCCTGGTGGTCACCAAAGATTGAAAGTGACTGAGCCGCAAGTGATCTTGCAGAAACATGAAATACTGTTGGAAGCATCTCACCTGCAATCTTATACATATTTGGTATCATTAACAGCAAACCCTGGCTTGCTGTAAAAGTTGTTGCTAAAGCACCCGCAGAAAGTGCACCATGAACAGCACCCGCTGCACCGGCCTCAGACTGCATCTCTGTTACATTAAGAACATCTCCAAAAATATTCTTTTGGCCCTGAGTCGCCCATGCATCTGCATACTCACCCATTGTTGACGATGGCGTAATCGGATAGATAGCGGCTACCTCACTAAAAGCATAAGCGATATGAGCAGCTGCGAAGTTTCCGTCAATTGTTTGCTTATTAGAGCTTGAAGACATAATAACTCCTTACTGATTTTATTAGTCCTTTACATAAAAACCGTTTTTATCAAAGGTTTTATCAAAGAACCGATTTTTCAAGTTACCTTATAATATAAATTTTCAATTCATTCAATTAAAATCTGCAATTTTATACACTCAAGGTGTAAATTATTAGGTATCCTTCTAGACCGGGCATCCTTCTGAAATAAAACATTACTTATAAAACATTACTTATAAAACATTGATAAAAAAAGATAAAAGACATTGACTAAAAATATTTTTTATTTGATTATACTATTTAAATTAATACAGAAAAATCACCGCCAAAGCACTCACTTAATTTTGAGTAAAAGTAAAAAAAAATTATTAAAACCACCTCAAGTGTAATCAATATGTAAATCAGTAAACAATATTAAGCATTAATATTATAATGGTGTACTTTTTTCTTAGGAGTAAATGAGATGTCAAAAAAGTTTTTGTTTGTTTATGGGGTTATTTTTACCCTTATCTTGTTTGCAGCATGTAATGTTGCAGTTACCAAACCAAAAGACACAGCTGCACCTTTGGTCGGGACAGCTATATCAGTAACAAGCGTTACTGCAAATTCAGTATCGGCGAGTTGGGGAGCGGCTACCGATACCGTAACACCTCAAGCTAGTCTTCAATACAAACTCGTAATCAGTTCAACCTCTAGTGAATTAGATACAATTGCTAAAGTTCAAGATATCATAGGAACAGAGCTTTTGTTGGATTGGACTGCCAACACTTTAACAAAAAATATTACAGGCTTAAACGCATTAACGACTTACTGGCTTGCAGTCCTTGTAAAAGACGCCGGCGGTAATATAGCCATATATTCACCAAAATCCTTC
>CAYYKD010000024.1:46061-57042 GCA_964471825.1 uncultured Spirochaetales bacterium | reverse complement strand
AAAAGATATAGTCATCTTCGATAATTCTACTTTCAACTATATCCCGTTCTCCATGTACAACCTCTAGACTGTTTAGACTCACCGACATAACTAATACAAAGAATAACAAACCTAACTTTCTCATAAAATCCTCCTATAGCATTTAAATTTATTTACATTATTAATGTTTTGAACTTAATTTTAATTTTGTATTTTGTACATAGTGTTATATATGAGTGGTTAAAAAATTGTTATGAGTGGAAATATTTTATAGTGGAAATATTCTATAGTGGAAATATTCTATAGTGGAAACACTCTATAGTGGAAACACTCTGTTAAGTACGACCTAAACTGAAAAGACTTTAAACTATACTGAAGGTTCAGTTTTGATCTGACGAAGAATCTCAGGTATATATTTCAGGAAATAATCCACCTCATCCTTAGTCGTATAGACACCAAAACTGATTCTGATTACACCATATTTTTCAGGGTTAACGCCAAGGGCCTTTATAACCGTTGATGTTTCAAATTTTCCGGCACTGCATGCCGAACCAACAGAGACAGATATACCTATTGCATTTAAACTTAACAACAATGAACCTGAGTCTACAAAGGGAAACCCAATATTTATATTATTAGAAATCCTATGCTCCATTGAGCCGTTGATTATCAAATCCGGTTCTATTTTCTGAAGCCTGTCAAGCATGTAGGCTCTTAATTTTGACAGCCTGAGATTCTCATTATCCATCTCATCAAATATCAACTTTGTTGCTTTGCCAAGTGCCATAATGTAGGCAACATTTTCGGTACCGCTTCGTAGACCGCTTTCCTGCCCGCCGCCATGAATTAGAGGCGTTATTTTTAGTCTCGGATTTATATATAGTCCGGCAATCCCCTTTGGTGCGTAGATCTTATGCCCTGAGAATGTAAGAATATCAATCCCCATTTTTTCAGGATCAATCTCAATCTTACCAAACCCCTGCATAGCATCAACTACAAATGGAACTCCTCGATCTCTACAGATCTTTCCAATCTCCTCAATTGGATTGATAACGCCGATCTCATTGTTTACTGCCATAATTGAGACAAGCATCGTATCACTACGAATTGCATCTCGTATATCATCCGGATTTACCCTGCCGCTCTTATCGACACCAACAAAGGTAACATCAAATCCAAGTGTCTGTAGATAGGCAACTGTATTTAACACAGATGGATGTTCTACAATAGAGGTAACTATGTGCCCCTTTTTATCGGTGTGATTGTACGCAATCCCACTTTTTTCGATGTGATTGTATGCAATCCCTTTTAAAGCCATATTATTTGACTCTGACCCGCATCCGGTAAAATAGATTGTTTCAGGGCTGACATTCAGACAATGTGCGATCTGCATTCTAGACTCATATACTCTATCAAATGCAGCCTTGCCACCAGCCGTACCACTTGAGGGATTGGCAAAACCATATTGCCCGTCAAAATATTCTATAAGTAACAATGAGACCTCAGGCCTTGTGTAGGTCGTGGCATTATGATCAAAATAGACCTCTCTATAGTCGTGAACATGAATAACAGCCGGCGGTTTGCAGGTGTTATCAGCAGATTGAATGGGGATACCAACCCATGTGTAGATTGAATTAAGTCCAAATGGAAATAATGAGTTTATCTCTTCTTTCGATGCAGAGAGTGCTTTTTTGATACTAAAATATAACGGTCCAACCCCGTTTTTAACATAATAGCCATAGCACCACTCCAATATCTCCATGTGGCGATCTGTTAGTGGTGTAGCTGTTGCTCTGGACATGCTATTGATCATTGTTCTTGTGTAGTTATTAAGAATACTCATTTTTTATTTACCATTCTCAATTAGACTTAGCTCCGGGATAATTATAGAATGGATAACCATGCATTGACTCTTCCATCCCCTGTACTAGAAGTTTGAACTTCTTAAATGGGATTCCTATACCAAGCCTGTTTGGATCATATTTAGCTATTAGCCTGGCACCGACACAGTATGACGAAAAATTTATCTCGCCTGTAAGGTAAGGCCTTACGATTAAATCTGAATTAACAACTCTAACCGGTCCCATATTACCAATAACCCGTTCACCTGTCATAAACTGATAGGCCTGAACTATCCGCGTCAATTCTACCGGCCTCACATCCATTGTTACAACATCGGGGATAACATCATCATCATCAAAATCCTTAGAATAAAAAAAGACTCCCTTAGTATCAGCCGGTTTTATCGCGATCATCTCTGAAACAGCCTTTGCTGCTATCTCAACACTTTTAAAACGCCCGGAATCCTTATCCCCAAAGAGACAATATTCCGGTTTATCCGCATCCCTGCAGGCATATACTAAACCGTCTGTAAAATCTTTCGGGGTCGGAGGTGCAAACCTCTCATCAAGCTCTGACTGCTCTTTCATAATATCAGTGTATACTCTAGAACCCTTCAATGCATAATCCTGCTTATCATCAACAAGACCAAAGGTTATTGCGGCAGCTATACAACCGATATTATCCCGTGTCAACAATAGTACATCTCCGATTGAGGCCTGTTTATTTGCCTGACAACTTGTAACCGATATGTCATCCGGTTCATACTGCCTAACAAGATCAGATATAACATCATTTCCACGATAGATCTTCACTGCCGTAAATGGGATCTCTAAATTATCAATCCCCATAGCCTTAATCATTCTACTATATAATGAATTAACAGTTGTCATCAGGTCTCCTTAAAAACATATTTTAGTCTATCGAGGCTCTATCACTAAATGATTATTGAAATAATCTATTCATATATACATACAAAAAATAGATTTGTCAATTTTCTTAATTGGATTTTACTCAAAATCGATAAGTTTACAAATCAAATTACAATAAAACAAAATACTTTAAAACAAAATACTTTGAGTATAATTGCGGTTCCCACAAAAAAATTCGTTTTTGCAGGAACCGTAACTTTGATAAATTTTAAAATTAGAGAGTTATCGCTAAACCAAAACTTGTATAATCATCTTTTGCTTCATTAAATGGTTTCAATTCAAAAGATTTACCTGTCAACTCCCCATTAAGCGTTTTCAAAATTCTTGCTTTTTGACTGGATGACACTATCAGATTTATTAGAGCAGCAACACCAAATATTACAAAAAATAGAGCATAGGTAGCCCCCCACACAGCAAACATCAAACCGGCAATGTAGATACCAAATGCAGTATCGTTACTCCTATCTTTCTTATACTCAGTATCACCATAATCCAACATTGGGAAACCGGGTATCATAAACAATGCATTTACAGCACTGGCTATAGCCCAACCGGCATTCTGCGTAAGACTTCGTGCATTAATTGCATATCTGAGAACCACATTCATATTTACAAGCCCCTTAAACGGAGACAAAGTATAATCTTTAACCTGATGATTCCAAACTGTATAGTTATATCCGCCTCCGCCATAACTCACCGAGTAATCATAATAACCGAAGTTTTTTTCACCATTTTCGTCAATAAGCCAAACTTTCTTTTCACCCGACCAAAAATCATCTTCATATCTCAGATCCTTTATCACCTCTGATGATAATATCTGTGACAAACAAAAAACCGTAAAAACTAAACTAATAAAAAATTTTTTCATCTTGTACCACCCCTTAATGTAAATAATATATAAATATTTTTAGAATTAATTTTAGTTTTTTGCAAGATAAATGTAAATAATCATTCCACGCACACTAAAAAATGGCTGCCTTTTTAGACAGCCATCGAATAAACAAAGAATTTTAATAACTCACTCGAGAGGCTCTATTAAGGCAGATTTTTTAAACCCGGTTTATATATAACATCATGATTGCCGATCTCAACTCCAAATATATCATGATAGCATGACACAAACCCCTGCCACCCGCCGCATATAGCTCCATAGACACCTGCACTAAAATTAGCACCTGATGAAATGTAGAGATTGTTGAGCAACTTAGGTTTCATTCTCTTTGCACCAAAGTTTTCAGGAACCTGTGCAAGTCCGCTTATAGGAAACTTTGAGCCATACGGTAAATACGAGGCCGGTGAAAATGTCATTAGATGTTTTAGAGGAGGATGTTCTTTAAAAATCGGCTCTACTGACTGAAGGTCTTTCAAAAATTTATCAGCCATCTTTTCTTTTTCTTCGTTGTAAAGCTTATAATCATCTTCTCTTAGTTTCATCCATCTGTCTACCTCAACCTGATCCTGTTCAACCATAACCAGTGCTAAAACATAATATTTATTATTATAAAGCTCATCCGGAACCCATGCCGCTAACTTCCAGTTACATCTATCCTGTCCCGACTTCATTTTATAAACATGATATGCAACCTCTGTCAGCTTAGGATACTTATCAACCGTTTGTTTATCGATAAGATAGTAACAGTAAAAATCTGAGTTTGGATAAGGCAGTTTATCTATCTTATTTACAAGTGACTTAATCTTAGGAATATGCTTACCGCCATTAATAAGCTCTTTGATTCTATCCTGTGCTGTTGCAATAACAACAATATCAGCAGGAACTGTCTCTCCATTAACAACAACGCCGCATGCATTACGCTTATCAAACAGAACTCTCTCAACAGGTGTATTGAGAATCAACTTTCCGCCAAGCCCTACAAACCTTTCGGCAAGTCTGTCAGACAGTGTTTGAAAATTATCACCACCTGTAGGCTGCATTGCAGTATGCTCAAGAAAGCTCTGTATCATAAGCATCTCGCCCACTGCGGACACCTTATCAACATCAACCCCCATAAATGCCTCTGCTGCACTAAGTATCTCCTTAATAACAGGTGATTCTATACCGATATGGTCTAACATCTTTAAGTACGGCTTATCACCCAACATAGTCAATATCGAGGCAGGCATAGAGAGAAGCATCTTTATTGCCTGAATAGGTGTTGGATTAACAACTGCCCTATGAAAGATATCATTATAAAAATCCTTCATCTTCTTAAAAAAATTCTCAAGTTTTTTCCGCTCTTTCTTAGACGAGCGTTCAATAAGGTCCTTTGCACCGGCCTTAGTAAATAAGAATGGTTCGGCATTTTCAGGATAGTATTGAAACATCTTATCAACCGGTTTCCAGTTAAGATTCTTGACACCAAGATAGTTTAAAAACTTGTCAAAAGGTTCATCTTTTCCAAAGTCACTCACAAGAAGCGGAATATTTACTGTGTACTTTATCTTTTCTTCTTTATAGGCTGCAGCTTTTTGAAATGCAGTACAAAATCCTCCCGGGATTTTATTTAGATCGTAAATGATAACCTCATCACCCGGTCTAGCCTTCTTATGCATAATACCATGAATAAGTCCTCCAAGTCCTGCTCCAATGATTACCGTTTTTACCTTGTCTTTATTTAATACCATTCTAACCTCATTGTTTATTTGATATAGGATTTTTCTAATAAGTTGACAGTTTAGCAAAAAAAAAGATTTTTATCAATCGTTTTTTCTGTAAATTATGATTATTAGGGGATTATGCCGATCTTTTGCGGAGTCAGTATCCCTAACCACACAAGTTACCACGCATCTCTTGAGGTCAGGGAGTGAAACATAAAGATTGTTTTTTTTTACGATCCTAATAGATATATTAATAAATAATATTCAATGCCTTATTTAGAAATTCGATCAGCAACAATCTTTTCTTTTGATCTGTTAAATTTATAGTTTGATTTGCATCACCTGTAGCATCGGCTGCAGCAATATCCGGTGTTATATCATCAGGTCCAATTATTGTCTTATCACTTTCTGATAGCGTAGTGATCCGTAATCTGCCCTCTCTTAGAAATGTTGTCTTTATCGATCCGGCCTTAATGTCTGATATACTTGCAATCCCCTGAACCTCAATAATGTTAATCTTATTATTTACTGTAAGCGATTTATAGGCATATATAGTCAGTTTTGATCCCTCTTTCTTTGTAATCTCCCCTTGAATTGACAAATTAATTGATAGAGCGTCGTTTTCCTGACTATTTCTACTGGTTGTTCCTGATCCCTTTGGGATAAGATCAAACACCCCTGATAAATCCTCACTCTTAAAGGACTGTTCATTGGACTTAAATGTAGTTGACTGTGATTTATACTTAATAAGTGTGTTTTCACTAAAGACAATATTTACAGAATCCCCGGCCTCATATTTTACTTTCTTTGAATAGATATCCTTAAATTCATCATCCCATAGACTCAATGGAAACAAGCTAATAGATGCAAAAAAACAAATTAAGAGAATTGTCGATTTTATTAAAACCTTCATTGATTAACCTCAAAGAAACTTTTTTTAAAGAACATTAATGAACATTAAAGAGCCTAGATATATAATCGGACTTAATTGATAATTACTGGAGACACTTGCAAAAAAAAGTTGTTTAAAAAAAAATTAACCGGCGGTTCTTTTAATCCATGATATAGATTTTGATGGCTCTCCAACAAAGTAGCCCTGAGAATAATCACATCCCATCCCCTTAACAATAGAAAGTACTTGTTCTGAATGTACAAATTCAGCAACTGTCTTTATACCTAGCTCCGATGCAAGTGCGACAATCTGTTTAGTAATGATCCTGCTGTTATTATCGGTGTCAAGGTTTTTAATGAGGGAGCCGTCGATTTTTATATAATCAACATTTAGCTTAACTATGTGATCAAAATTTGAATAGCCTGATCCAAAGTCGTCAATAGCAATCTCAACTCCCATTGCCTTCATCTTCTTAATAAACTCAACAACCTCACCGTAATTATCTATCCCCTCAGATTCTAATATCTCAAAAACAAGCCTCTTAGCTGTTTCCGGGTTATTTGTTATCTTATCGATGATAAATATCCCCATCTCCTCATCAAGTATATCATCAACTGATAGATTAATTGAAAACTGATATGGCAGATCCTCAAATTGTTTAAATGCATTATTTATCATTATCCTGGTCAGAATAAAATACATATGAGTCATCTTTGCAATATCCAGAAAAACTATCGGTGAGATAACTTTTCCATTTGAATCAACTATCCTGATAAGTGACTCGTATTTTTCTACCTCACCGGTTTTATTATTAACAATCGGTTGAAAATATGAGATTACTCTATTATACTTAATAGCCTCTTTTAACTCACGAGTGCAATTAATATTATTTTCAAATACCTTGACAGCATTGATCGTCTCTTTAAAGAGCATATGTTTCTTTCCATTTTTCTTTGCTGTTTTGAGTGCAATATCAGCATTGATAAGAGTTGAACCTTTTATCTCTGATAATTGATCCTTAATTGCGACTCCGCAGGTAACATTAAAATATATATCTGAGTCTCTGTATTCAAAAGGGGTTTCTGTAATAGCCTCAACAAAATACTTAGCAAGTGTCTCTGCCCCATCTGTTGAGATATCATTTTCATATAGTATTGCAAATTCATCAGCCTGAAGTTTAAATAGAGTATAGTCATCACTCATTAGGAGAAATATAAGTTTTGAAGCTATCTCCTTTAACATTTTATCTCCTGCCTCAAACCCGAAGAAATTATTGATCTCCTTGAATGAATCAATATTAATCAGAAACAAGGCACAATTTTTAACTCTGTCTATCTCAAGCATTAGTTTGTTCCGGTTCGATATCCCGGTAAGACGGTCAATATAGAGTTCCCTTTTTAATGACTGAATTTCTCGTTTAGATTGAAGAATATGAAAAAATATAAATGGAATCACAAGAGAAATAAAAAAGATTCCTGTAAGAACTGCCCTTACAATCGACTCAGCAACCAGATCTCTTATAGTATCTATAGCCTTATCAGCAACAATTAAATTTTTAACACCATTTTTTTCATAAATTATTCCATATGATCGGTATGATCCGTATTTATCGCTATACTCAAAAAAATCCGGATTTCCGGTTCTATAGAGTTGATATAAATAGTTTGGGGCATCAACATAATGCTCCCCCCACCTAACAAAGAGTCCATCACTCAACTCCTCTTTTGTAGCACTTGATGCCGTAAAATACATCTTGTTATTCGTAATTTTTGCTGTATAGATAAATTTGAAGTCGCAGTTATCTGCAATCTTTGTTAAAAACAGTACTAATGCCAGATACCGTTCGTCATCAAGCTTGACTCCACTCAACACAGACTCATATTTTGAATTGTCAATTACCTCTGCAATGGAATGAACCGAGGATTTAAGTCGAAAATCAACATTTTGATATAACATCTTTTTTTCTCGATTGACATTATATACAAAAAAAACCGTCACACCGAGTGTATATACAAAGACACTAATAACAAGTATAATAATATTATTATTCTTCATCCGGTACATATCCTAATATAGAAAAAATAATTAATTAATAAAAACTAATCAAAAAAACCTAAATAAAAAGAAAACTAATCAAGAAAACTAATCAAGAAAAGATATTAAAGGTTTTTTAATTATTTGTCAAAATAATCTTAATATATTTCTTAATATATATTTCATGACATTTCGTCATAATAACATTGATATTCACTATAAGTTTCATCAATCTCTAAACAGTCAACACTATATGTCAGCACTATAATCCAATATAGATGATGATTTTTTTTTCTTTACATTTAAAATATACAAATTCTTTAACAATAAAAATAATAAATTAAAAATTTTTCAACAAAAATACGATAATGTAATGTGTTTTCGTAAAATTCTGCTTCTTGAGGAAAAATTAATGAATAAATCAATTCTTATTATGATAAAGGTTATTTTTTTCTGTACAATAGTAATTTGCAAAATAGATGCACAGGAAATAATAACGATCTATAAAAATGCATCTGAGTCCGGTTATGGCTATTCTCACAATAGAGATATGAGGATCACAATTACAACAGAATCCAATAACACAGACAAATCAACCGTATTCACAGTTCCTATCACTACATGCGTGGTTATTGATAAAAAAGTTAAGGAGACCCTGGAGGTATATGCAAGAAACAGAACTCCTCTAAGCAGATCAGGTTCAAGCCTTGAGATAATTAACACTCATGATATTGAGGCACTTAACTACAGGGATAACTCCGGCGTTGATATTGTTTTTTCATTCATCAAACCTGACAAGAAAATATTTGACCTCATCGGTAAAATATATATCAATGATAAAATCACTGCAAAAAAAGTTTCAGATCACTATAGATCAAATTTTATTATAAAAATACACAAAGGTCTAAATATTTTAAAACCTCAGACGGTAAATCCTGCATTTGAATCTGCAATGTATAGTGCCACACTGATAGGTGATAAATACCAGTGGCTTTGGGGAATACATGATGGCAGGGGCTATCTCTCGGATATTAAACCCATTAGTCTTGAGGATAAAATGATTACAGAGGTTATTCCTGAAAATCCGGTTCAGCATATTTATCAGGGGTACTATAATTATAGAAACTATGAAAAAAATGAAGCTGTTTTATACCAGTTCATTAAAGATATTGATAAGCCGGGTGTAGCGTTTGCAGAAGAGTTATACAGAAAGATAAGTTCATTATTTTATATTGTACCTGATGTATCCAGAAAGAGATGTTATATACCTGAAGAAATCATTGAGGAAAAATTCGGGGACAACCGTGATTTTACTCTTTTTTACTACGACTTACTAAAGAGAAAACACTATGAGGTTAAGCTGGTCTACCTATTTGACGCACCGCAAGGAAATCTGATAAAAACCCTGACTCTATTTAAAGAAAAGGATGGAAAACTATGGGGTGCGGTAGATGAATCAGGATTTCTGCCTTATGAAAACGAAGATTTCACTACAATTCCGGCAAAATTTCTCAGAAAAAACACATATTTTATCGAGATAGACGCAAATGAGGTATTAAAAAGGAGATTTATGCTCTATGGGTTCACGGAACCCTATATTCAATCGATATACCAAGAGGCAGAATGAGGCATTTTTATTTTATAAATAAAAAATCTCTTTTCATACTATTCTCTATAATATCATTGATAAGATTATACCCTGATGCAACCGGAGATCTATTGAAGAAAAATCCATTTGAGTTAAATAGAGGTGATAATAATTATTTCTTCTATGTTAATAATACCGTATCGGTTGGATTTAACAACAACTTCAAGCTCCTCTACAATAGACCATCTGACCGTTGGTATCCAAAAAGTGATTTTATGATGCAGGGATACTATACCTTTCCAATCAATAAAAATATTGGAATAGGCCCGTCAATATACAACCAGAATATTTTTTACCTGTCTCACCCTGAGCTATCTCATGATAAACAATCAACATCGATTAATTTTGACACTACTATTCTTGCCGGACTATCCTTTGTATTCACCCCGGTAATTCCATCAATAAATAAACCGGCATTCCTGCTCTTTATAGACTTTGGTCCTGCAGGTGTTTTTAACAACAATTCCGATCACTCTACTACAATTAACGCCATGATCGGCGGTTACACAAGTCAACTGATTATCCTGCCTCTAATGCCAATCCATCTTTTTATTATGGACATGAATTTGATAGCATTTGTGAGAACTGACACCCCTGCAGGCCCTATGCCGGGTATCCGAGTCCGCAATCATTTTCTGATGAAGTTCGGTTTCTTAAACTTTATAGACAAACGGATAAAAGTCGGATTAAAAATTAAGAATATCTTTAGCTACATACTTACCGGCCGTCCATTTACCGGTGATCTTGCAGACCAGTTTACCTACAATCGCCTGTTTGTTTCACTATACTGGAACGGACTAAAAGGTCTGGAACTAGAAACAGGTTACGGTTTTGAGTATTACACAAACGCCAGGGAATCAACCTTCCACACTGCCCATAGGGCATATTTTGAACTATCATTCAACAGAAACGGATTTACGGCAGGCCTAAAACACACCCTGAGCTTCTGGTCATCCGGGATCCAAAACGGCACACCGATCAACGAATTCGAGGTGAGTTTTGGATATCGCATAGAACGGATATAAAAAACAACTAACAAGCCCGATGCAAACTAGAATGATA
>CAYYKD010000024.1:27508-46051 GCA_964471825.1 uncultured Spirochaetales bacterium | reverse complement strand
CACCGCCTTTTCGAAGTGAAAATATATGAACTCTCTGGAGCATCTGATCATCACTTTCCGTCTCAATAGGAATAACAACGGTGTCTGAGCTGTCCGGATCCTTGTCTGTAAAGTTTAAATAATAATTATCACTAATAACTATCTTAGATCCATCTGTCAGAAATAGTGAGATTCGTGTTATTGATACATCTGTATCAACAGTCTTTAATACGATAGAGCTACAATCGGATAGCTCAGGTGGAATATCAATGGCAAATGAACCGATAGCCTTCTCTGCAACCCCGGAAAAAACATGCTTTAGCCCGGAAATATTTTTTTTAAACACATTTTGATTTTCACTATCAGCCTCACTTTCATTTACATTTTCACATTCTTTATCACTAACACCATCATTGTTTCCTATAGGCAACTTTTTTGGCGGTCTAATTACATCTTTTAAAGCTTCAGTAACATTAGGATTTTCTTTAGACTTTAAATTGGTTATGGTTTTATCAAGTCTGGCATTTTCATTATTGAAATCCTGTCTTAAGACAACCGCAGATTCTCCGGCCGATACTTCAATACTAGTTTTATCAAGCTCAGAAATTATCTCCTTGTATAGATCAGGATTACTTTTTTTAATCTGATCAAGATTATCTGAAGCGAAGTTTTTCTTAACTGAAACTCTCCCGCTTGACACAGAGACAGATGATTCGATTTCATTGTTAGAGACAACAAACTCAGTCCCCTAACCCCAACTGTTATTGAATTAGTTTCAACCTCAAAAGTAGACCCATCAGATATCTTACTAACATTATATATACTTAACCCTTTTAGCAAGTTAAAATGAGCTTGTTGCTTATTATTCTCAGTTAGAAGTCTGGTAATACTTAAATTTGAATTGGGTTTAACCATTATAGTTGTTCCGTTGTCCATATTTAACTCTAGTGAAGAATCGTTCTCAGTTATAACATTGTCTCCCTGAAACAGGTTATCACCGACAGAGGGTCTTAACTTGGCACCGTCCCTTTCAATGTAAATACTCCCGGAAAGACTCTGTATAACCAATGACTCTACGACTGAATTTTTTTTGTTGCAAGAGACAACGAAAAAAAGTAATATAATAACGAAACTTAACATAAATAAAGTCAAACAAATAGGCTTTTTAAACAAAGGCATTTTAAAAACAAACTTTTTTAATAACATTATAAACTCCAAAATATTTTTAAAAGAACTGCATGAGATTAATTTTTTCTCTTTATAAATTTTATTTACTATAGCCATAATCTAATAAAATAACAACTTATTATATAACACCCTATCATATTTTTCAATATATAATTTGATACAATTTGATAAAAACACTAAAGGAAGGTCTTTTTACAAGAGTCTCTCTTATTCATCAAATCTTTAATAACTACTATAATATAAATATAAGTTTACTAAATGATTTAAGTTTACTAAATGTGTAAAAGTGATTTATGTGTAATAAGTGTAATATTTATCCAAATTAATGTAATTTTTGCGTAATATTACTTAAGTATATTGAATTAAATTAATTTTTATGTGTTGACAGTGCGGTAAATGTGTGATAAACAAAACCACAATTATTCAACAAAAGGAGGTTAAATATGTTTTCTACGAGGTACTACGAATACATCCCATTATTAAAAAGAATAAAAAACATTGCACTGCGAACCATCTTTTTAGCGTCAATAACCTACATCACAATAGACATCGTAAGGGACAATATCAACCCAGCCATACTGGAACAAATTTATTTTAAGATCTCCACACTAAATACAAATTCGGATCTAAGGGAGTTTGATTTTAAACCCTCATCACCTGATGAGGAGGCAAAATTTAATTACTTGAAAAAAATTGTTGCTGACAGGGAAATACTATATTATATATTTACATATTCATACCAATATAAGATTGACCCCTTACTATTTTCATCACTTATAAAATACGAATCAAATTTTAATCCCAATGCTACAAATAACAATAGAAACGGAAGCATTGATCGGGGATTATGCCAACTCAACAACTTCTCATTTAAAGAGCTTTCTATCAGAGATTTCTATGAACCACGAATCAACCTTGAAAATGGTGCAAAATACCTCAAATGGTGCCTGGATATGTCACAGAACAATATTGTTGTTGCACTAGCCTTTTATAACTCCGGTATAGGAAGCGTTAACAGTCGAAATGTAGGCAAATCCACTCTGACATATATAGAAAAAATACTTGAATTTAAAAGGGACGCTGAGACAAAAATTGCATCCAGACAGGATAAACGAATTATACTCACCCTAAACAATTTAAATAAAAGCAGATAAAACACTGCAAAAAAACCATACACTACTATCCCCATAGAATTTATTATAAATAAATATTGACATATATTAAATATTAATATATTACTCATCTATCATAGAATAAGGAGCCTAATATGAGTTTAAAATTTGAAAGTATAGCATTACATGGCGGACAAAAAATTGACAGTGAAACACTCTCAAGGGGTGTCCCTGTTTTCAGAACAAGTTCATATATGTTTAAAAGTGCAGAACACGCATCTAATTTATTTCATCTTAAAGAATTGGGTTATATATATACAAGACTGCACAATCCGACAACAGATGTACTTGAACAGAGAATCGCAGCACTTGAGGGAGGAACCGGTGCGGTAGCATGTGCATCCGGTACAGCCGCAATATACAATACGATAATCAATATATGTGAAAATGGCGATGAAATAGTATCAGGAAACAACCTATATGGCGGAACCTATACTATGTTTAATGACATACTTCCATCATTTGGGATTAAAACAACATTTGTTGATCCCAGAGATCCTGCAAACTTCGAAAAAGCAGTTACACCTAAAACAAAAGTATTCTTTATTGAATCAATAGGAAACCCGGTTCTAGATGTTTCAGATATTGAAGCTATTTCAAAGGTAGCAAAGAAACACAATATTCCTCTGGTAGTTGATTCAACATTTACTACCCCCTATCTGCTTCGTCCATTAGATCACGGGGCTGATATAGTAGTTCACTCTCTTACTAAGTGGATAGGCGGACACGGTTCTGCCTTAGGTGGAATTGTAGTAGATGGCGGAAAATTTAACTGGAAAGACTCAAAATTTAAATTATTCAATGAACCGGAAGCAAGTTACCATGGTTTGCGATTTGCACATGACCTTGGACCTCTTTCACCTGTTGCATTCGCACTAAGACTCAGACTGGTTCCACTTAGAAATCTTGGAGCCTGCATATCACCTGACAATGCATGGATAACACTTCAAGGGATAGAAACTCTTGGACTTAGAATGGAAAGACACTCATCAAATGCCTTGAAGGTTGCTGAATTTCTAAAGAAACACTCTAAAGTAGGCTGGGTAAGATATCCGGGACTTAAAGATGATCCATCATATAAAACTGCAGAGAAATATCTTAAAAAGGGTTTTGGAGGAATGGTGGTTTTTGGGATAAAAGGCGGAGCAGACGCAGGTAAGAAATTTATCGAAGAGTTAAAAC
Source organism: uncultured Spirochaetales bacterium (assembly GCA_964471825.1). GTDB lineage: Bacteria > Spirochaetota > GWE2-31-10 > GWE2-31-10 > CAYYKD01 > CAYYKD01. Next base: position 42,530 of record CAYYKD010000024.1, on the reverse strand, counting down.
TCTTCTCACACCTGGCAAATGTTGGTGATGCCAAATCCCTTGCAATACATCCGGCCACAACTACCCACTCTCAACTAACTGAGGAGCAACAAAAAAGTGGAGGCATTACGCCTGATCTGATAAGATTATCAATCGGGATTGAAAATATTGATGATATTCTTGATGATCTTACCAATGCACTTAAATAGATAAACTTAGAGAGTTAAGATTTTGTTAATAATCAAGACTTGACAAAGTTAATTAATAATATTAGATACTCTTTCGTATGAACGAGTATTATTTATGAAAGAGTATTTTTTATATACGACTATTTCAAAATATTCTCTTATAAATATTCTCTTAATAACTTCTAGATAAAACTTTTTAAGGAAATGAAAATGAAACTAGTTTTTTTTGGCCCTCCCGGAGCCGGCAAAGGCACTATCGCAAAGATCCTAAATGACAAATTCGGTACACTTCAGATAAGTACAGGTGACCTTTTTCGACAAGCGATCAAAGATAAAACTCCGCTTGGTGAACAAGTATCATCAATCCTTGCAACCGGTGGGCTTGTACCGGACTCACTTACAATCAGCATTGTAAAAGAGAGAGTCTCAAGGTCAGACTGTCTTAAAGGTTATATTCTTGACGGGTTTCCCAGAACTATGGTTCAAGCTGAAGAATGGGAAAAAAAGGAACCAATAGATAAAGCTATCTACTTTAAAATTGATGATAGTATAGTAAGAGGTAGGCTTGGCGGAAGAACAACATGTCCTAAGTGCGGAACAATATATGGAACAAAATTTAACGCCCCAAAGACTAAGGGAGTTTGCGATAAGGACGCCGAGAATCTTTTTGTAAGACCGGATGACACAGAAGACGCTATCAATAACAGACTTGAGGTTTACCACAGTCAAACAAAACCGCTTGTAGAGTTCTACAAGAAATCAAACAAGATTGTAGAGATTGATGCAGCCGGTTCTCCTGAAGAAGTAGCAGCTTTAATAGTTAAAGCTCTTAAACTATAATCCGGTGCATTTAATATTTGAAAATGATGATTTTGCTGTTGTCTATAAAAATGAAAATATCGGTTTTCACAATGAACTAGAAAATGACGAAACACACAACGGGTTTTTTTCTCTGATTAAATCAGAGTTTAAAACCCTGATTTTCCCTGTTCACAGGCTTGACAAAATTACAAGCGGTATTCTACTGGTTGCAAAAAGCAGTACTATAGCTTCAGAACTCAGCAGACAGTTCGAAACAGGCAAAATCGAAAAAATCTATTTTGCCATAACTACCGGACAACCAAAACTAAAAAGCGGAACAATCACTGGTGATCTTATAAAATCCAGAGACTCGAAGTGGATGCTCTCAAGATCAACCGACTCCCCTTCAATAACTATTTTCAATTCGATAAAAATACAGGGCAAGTATAGATTTTTTATTATAAGACCAATAACAGGAAAAACGCACCAGATAAGAGTCGCACTAAAGTCAAATAGAACACCTGTATATGGAGACGAACTTTATAATAATTCGATCTTAACAGGACAAACTCCTGATAGAGCTTACCTGCATTGTTACTCTATCAGATTCACACTCTCTGATAAAAACTATTATTTTAATTGTGAACCAAGAAGTGGAATTCTATTTTCTAACCTACTCTCAGTTCATAGAGATATTATCAATGAAAAAATAAAAAAACTCTCAGATGTTTCCATCTGAGAGTTAAAAAAAAATTTAATATTACTAATTACTACCGGTCAACTGCTGCATTAATTTTTTCTCTTCATCAATTCTGACTCGAATTGTCTTTAACGCTTCATTATGAAGATCTGTAGGATCAAGTTTTGTTGATACTTGATAATACTCCAATGCCTTAGTGTAGTTACCTTGTATTTCATAGAGATTTCCAAGATTATAGAAATGTTTAGATTGAATTTGTGGTTTTAAAGTTTTAATTAAATCTACGCTTTCCAGTATCAACTCTAGCGCTTCATCAAATAATTCTGATTCCACAAATTTAATAAACCTTGTATTGATGTTATCCTGAGCAATCCTTTCGAACTTGATCACCTTTACGGCAGAATAAGGTGCGACATTCTTGACAAAATCATCAATTACACTTTCTGCACTTTCATAAATCAAATCTTTCATTTCAGGAAATACCCTTGCAAATTCTGCATTTCTTGATTTGACATAAACTGTATTGTCCGGTTTATTATCTAAAAAGTTTTCATATGCATAATTAAAGTTTTGCAAATCACTATGAATAACGGTACCATTTGAAGCATTTATGATCTTGAGAACAACTCCATAACTATATGTTTTAATTGTTGAAGGCACACTCTCATCTTTATAGTCGTATTTATAAACAACATTACCCTGACTATCTTTTCCCTTACCTGTAACATACTTTCTATTTAATACCACACTACCATTTTTAAATGACTCACTCACAGCGGTTATTTCACCAAAAATTATAGCTTGTGCACCTGCAAGACTTCCTATCTGAACAGCTTTACCCTCATCAAAAAACTCAGAATTGAAAAGCTTCTGTTCATTTATCATTCGGTCAATATTTGATCTATCAAGTAGTTTGAACCTCTGCTGAACAACAGGATCACTAAACGCATTAAGAATTAAATTATAAAGATCTCCTTGATAATACCTGCCTGTAGTTATAACAGCAAAATTCTGTATGGACGGTGGTATTGATATGGCAGCAGGTTTAATGTAATTAACCCGCTTATTGACCGTCAAACAAGAAAACCCCATTGCAATAGCAACTGATACAAAAACTAACACAAGATTTCGATTCATCTTTCTATCCATCTCACACTCCCTTTTAAATGCATATTTTGTTATAAGACCCGCAAAACTATTTAAAATATTAACTGGATTTTAAAACCTTTGTTAACATTTATTTTCCACCTCTAATATTCTTAATAAAAATCGGTATATATGTCGTTAAACTCAGAACTGAGAAAAGCACTATTAATGCAAAAAGTACGCTTGATATCGCCTCGAAACTAAAGATTTTTATTCGTTCTCCCTTTAACGCAATCATCAGAGCTATTACTACAAGAGAAAACACACTCTGAAACACAGTCTTTAACTTCCCAAAGATGTTTGCGGGTAAAGAAAATCCTTTTATCTTTGAAAAAGGTCTCATATAGAGGTGCATAACCCCCTCTCTAACCATAACGATCAACAAGAAAACAACAGGCATAAGACCAATATAAACAAAAGTTGCAAAAACGATTATAAAAAAAATAGAATCTGCAATCGGGTCAAAGTGTTTTCCAAAATCAGATACAATATTTAATTTTCTGGCAACAAAACCATCTAAACCATCGGTAATTATAGCTATTAAAAACACCACAAATGACAGTACATTCATATAGAACGAATTTAACCCGCCATTCAGGAAAAAAAATCTATCCAGAATGAAAATTCCAAGAAATACAAATCCTAAAACAATTCTTGAAAGCGTAATTAGATTTGCAGGATTGTATAATGTTTCTTTATTTTTTTCTTGATTATTTTGATTAATTTCTTGATTATTAGTTTTATATTTATTCATAACTCTTTAATAAATAAAATTTTGTTATATGTCAAATAGATTTATACATTTTTTGTTTTAAAAAGTCTTTTTTAAATTTGACAAAATGATTATAAATATGCATTATATAGTTACTAAAGAGGTAAAACAAAAATAATATTATGAAGAATAATTACCCAAACAAACCATTTAATAGCGATCTTAAAAGAGTGTTTCTATCAATAGTTTTCTTTATATTATCTTACAGTTCAATACACTCAAGTGATACACTAAATAAACCAAAAAAGAGGGTACTGATAATCCACTCCTATCATAACGGTTATGAGTGGGACGATTCGATTAGACTTGGTATTACAAGCAAACTCAACAAGCTAAGCAATATTGAACTTTACACAGAATACCTCGATACAATGAGAAGCAACTCTGTTGAGCATCTTGATCTTATGGAAAAACTATTTCTTTCAAAATATAAAACATATAAACCGGATATTATAATCTGCAGTGACGATAATGCCCTGAATTTCCTAAATAACAGACCCCATATCTTTGAAAATATAGACATAGTATTTTGCGGCATTAATAACTATGAAAAATCAAGATTTAAAAATATTAAAAGAATAACAGGTGTAAATGAGGAGGTTTCAATAGTAGAAACTGTAGAACTTGCATTACAATTCAGACCCGGTGCAAAACGGCTGATTACAATATCAGATTCATCTATTACCTTTAAACGAAATCTTGATATATTCTTACAATCAAGCTCACTATGGTCTTCAAAAATTGAAATTGTAAATCTAAATGGTCTTGAAGAAAAGGAATTGATTCAGAGATTAAAAAACACTGATAAAAATGACATATTAATATATCTTGGATATCTATCCACCCCTTCAGGTAAAAGACTTAGTGTAAAAGATAGTATACAGCTTATAAAATCTGCAACAAATTCGCCGGTTTTTGGTATGTGGGACTTTCTGATGCCTCATGGAATAATTGGCGGCTTTGTAGTTCACGGATTCTCACAAGGTGAAAGTGCCGCTGATATAGCTGTACAAATCTTGAATGGAAAAAACATAAACACTATACCGGTTACAATGAAAAGCCCCAATAAATTTGTCTTTGATGATTCTATGCTGGAAATGTATGAGATCCCTGACGACCTCCTTCCGAACGGAAGTATAATATTAAATCAAAAGACTGCCCGCTTCATAAGTCAATGGCACGGCAAAGGGATTAAATCTTCATTCGGCTACGATCTTTTTGATAATCATTCTACTAATATGCTCCTGATTGACCCTGATACCGGCTTGATTGTTGATGCAAATAAAGCTGCTATTAAGTTTTACGGATATCCAAGAATCGTTGGGATGAATATATCCGATATTAATACCCTAACTCAATCTGAGATCAAATATGAGATGGAGAAAGCGGTAAATGCTCAGAAAAATTACTTTCATTTTAGACATAAACTTTCTGATGACACAATTAAAGATGTTGCTGTTTACTCAGGCACTGTAAGAGTCGAAGAGAAAAATTTGATTTTCTCTATCGTCAATGACATAACAAATGAGATCTCATCAGGAAAAAGAGCAATTATTCAAAGACGGTTAATTACAATTATAACTCTGTCATTCTTAATTATTTCTATTCTGATAATAATTTTGCTGATATTTAATCTTAAGGCAAGAAAAAAAGCTGAAAGTGAAAATCAATATAGGAAACGGATACTTGAAACTTTGCTTGACAATCTTCCAATTGGTGTCTTTATGGTTGAAGCACCATCCGGAAAGCCGCTTGTTGCAAATCAACACGCAAAAAATCTTCTTGGAAGAGGGATTTTACCCGATGCAAACAAGGAGAATCTCTCTGAAATCTACGAGGCGTATAAATCAGGAACAGGCATGAACTATCCAATAGAAGAAATGCCGATAGTAAAAGGAATGTATGGAATTAGTTCCTATATTGATGACATGATTATAGTCAGACCTGATGGAAAAACGACGCTTGTAGAGGTTTTTGGAACCCCGGTTCTAAAGGATAAAAAAGTTGAGGCCAGTATAGTCAGTTTTATTGATATTACCCAGAGAAAAAAAGCTGAGCTGATTATAGCCGAAAAAAATAAAGAGCTTGAACAAATAGTCTATGTTGCATCACATGACCTCCGTTCACCGCTTGTTAATGTTGATGGATATAGCCGTGAAGTCGAATTTCTAATCAAAGATATTCAAAAATTACTTACAGAAAAGTTACCTACTGAAGTTATAATTGATAAGTTAAATCCCGTTCTTTTTGAAATGTCAAGTGCATTGACTTATATTAGAAACAGTGCCAAGCAAATGGATAGCCTATTAAAGGGGCTTTTAAAACTATCTAGAACAGGCCGTGCATCATTATATATTGAAAATATCGATATGAACCAACTCCTTGCCAGAACCTCAGAGCTATCAAACTATCAGACAAAGGAAAAAGGGATAGAATTAACTATCGGTAATCTTCCGCCATGTATTGGTGATGCAGTTCAACTGACACAGTTATTCTCAAACCTGATCGGTAATGCTATAAAATACCTTTCACCGGGACGACCAGGTATTATTAAAATCTCAGGTGAGGTGAAATCCGGCAATTCATTATACACAGTTGAGGACAACGGGATCGGAATTGCAGCTGAACACCAACAGAAAATATTCGAACTATTCCACAGACTAAATCCAACTGAAACAGATGGTGACGGACTGGGTTTAACAATAGTTAAACAAATACTAGGTAGACTAGAGGGAAATATATCGGTTGAGTCAACTCCCGGACAGGGAAGCAAATTTATAGTCTCTCTTCCATATATAAAACCAAAAGGATAAAATAATGAAAGACACATCTGCTAAATATCTTAACAATAGTATGAACAGCCAGAGAAGAGGAGGAGGCGTATCAATGAATAAGGAAGTGATAATACTAGTCGCTGATGATGATGAGGGACATGCAGGTCTCATCTGCAAAAATCTTGCAAGAGCGGGGATAACCAATGAACTAATGAGATTCAAAGATGGACAGGAGATTATAAATTTTCTATTTAGCAAGGGTGAGGGGCCGCACAGAAAACACGGAAATGCATATTTCCTGCTGCTTGATATAAGGATGCCCAAAATAGACGGCACAGAAGTACTAAGATTGATAAAAAGTGACACAGAACTAAAAAAGATGCCTGTTGTTATGATCACAACAACAGATGACCCCAGGGAAGTCGCCTATTGTCATGAACTCGGTTGTAGCAACTACATCACTAAACCGGTAGAGTATGATAACTTTGTTAATGCCATCAGACAACTGGGGTTGTTTCTTTCAGTTGTTCAGATACCTGAGTTAAATGGCAAAACACATGATTAGAGCCTCATTAGATAACAACAACTTTTATCATATTAGTCTTGCCTGTCCACCCGACAGGCACGCCTGCAGTTATAACAACTTTGTCACCTGACTCAACAAGCTGACGATTTTTTAACTGAATTTTTGCCGCCTCAAGAAGATCATCAACAGATGAAATGTCATCTATCTCAAGTGGTGTAACACCCCATACTAAAGAGAGCTTCTGTGCCATATTAACAATGGGGCTAAATGCAATAATAGGCATATCCGGTCTGTATTTAGAAACAAGCCGTGCTGTTCCGCCACTTATTGTAAAACTGACAATCAATTTAGCACGAATCTTCTCTGCCAGTTCAACTGCCGAGAGTCCAACCGCCTCACTTACCGAAACCTCTTCACTGTTATTCATTTCAGAAAGAGACTTTCTATATCTATAGAATTTTTCTATATAAAGCTCACTCTTTTCCAACTTAAGAGCAATTTTTTTCATAACCTTGATGGCCTCAACAGGGTACTTACCTACTGTTGTCTCACCTGAAAGCATTACAGCATCTGTACCATCCATAATTGAATTTGCAACATCGTTTGCCTCGGCTCTGGTTGGACGCGGATTGTATATCATAGAATCAAGCATCTGAGTAGCTGTTATAACAGGAATACCTTTAAGATTACATCTATTAATTATCTTCTTCTGTGCAAGCGGCAACTCCTCTGTGGAGGTTTCAACACCCAGGTCCCCCCGTGCAACCATCACGGCCTCAGTCACCTCAAGAATGTTGTCAATATCATCCACCGCTTCAGGTGTCTCAATTTTTGCAATTATCGGTATTATCTTTCCATGATTTCTCATCATTATATCTTTGAGATGCTTTACATCCGCTGCTCGTCTTACAAATGAGAGTGCAACATAATCCAGATCATATTTAAATGCAAAGTCAAGATCCTTTATATCCTTTTCAGTGACAGATGCAAGTTTTTCAAGTTTAATATAGGGGAGATTTACCCCTTTTCTCTGTTTTAGTTTACCGCCGTTTACAACCTTGGTATAGATCTTCTTTCCGGCAATTCTAGATACAACAAGCTCAATATTACCATCATCTATCAATATTCTATTGCCTGGCAATGCCTCATTATGAAGATTTGAGTAATCAATAGATGCAATATTGTCTTTTCCTATTACATCCTCAGTAGTTATTATAAACTCCTGATTATCTTCCAGTTCAATAAACTCCTCTTCAAGCTTACCTATCCTAATTTTTGGACCCTGCAAATCCATGAAAACCGCTACATTCTTCCCGGTCGCCGCCCTCGCCTTCTTAACTTCATCTAAAACCTTAGCGTGATCCTCAAAAGTACCGTGACTAAAATTCATTCTAAAAACATCAACTCCCTCATTAATCATGGATAGTATAACTTCATAACTTGAAGAGACAGGTCCCAGTGTCGCAATAATTTTAGTAAATTTTGTTTCCATTAATTGATCCTTATATATAAAAAATATTTGTTTAATAATTAAAAATATATTATAATACAATTTAATAAATAGAACAAACTATAAATGATTAATAATAATTTAACGGATATAATTAAATGAAAGATGAAACCCAATTAAAGAAGACAGACCCATCCAAACCAAATACTCAAAAGACAGGAATTAGGCCTCCACAGTCATCAAATAAACAACCCGCTAAACCCTCTCAGGAACCGGTAATTATCAAAAACTATCAGTTATTGGGGCTTCTCGGAAAGGGCGGAATGGGTGAAGTCTATCTGGCGAAACACCCGACACTAAACAGAAAGATTGTTCTAAAAAAACTTAAAACAAAGAATAGGGATGATATAAGGAGATTTCTACAAGAAGCAAAAGTAATGCTTGACTTCAGGCATGAAAATATTGTCCAGGTATTTGACCACTTTGAAGAAAAATCCCACGCCTATATCGCCATGGAATATATTCAAGGCAAGTCTCTGAGCGACATCATTAAGGAGTATGGAAAGATACCATTTGAGCTGGCACTCTATATCCTATATCAAACAGCTCTTGGACTCTACCACGCACATTCCAAAAAAGTTATTCATCGCGATATAAAACCGCATAATATAATGATCTCTGTAAATGGAGAGGTCAAAATTACTGACTTTGGAATTGCACGAAAACAAAATGATACCGATGAAAAAACTATAACCGCTCCTGATACAATTATCGGAACACCTGCCTATATGTCACCGGAACAATTCTCCGGTTCTAAGGAGGTAACCCACTCTACAGATATCTATTCTCTAGGTGTCGTTTTCTATGAAATGCTGACAGGGATCAGGCCATTTAAGAATGAATGCAGTAGTGAAGTTATTGATGCTATAACAAGAAAAAAATGTGACAGCTTAAAAAAACACCTAAAAAAACCTCAATCAATTGTAGTCTCAATTTTAAATAAAACATTCAATCCTATTGCAAAGAAACGATATGCAACACTATATCCTCTTATCAAACTACTTAGGAACTATTTTAAGCATTACAATATACTTGAAGTAAAAGATGCAGTTAAAAGGCTGGTTGCAAATGATAAAAAAATTAGAAACTCTATCTTTTATCAATCAATTTCACTAAAACAAAAAAAGACCAAAATAAAATCTCTGCTGTCCTTAACACTTATATTTATAGTAGTATTATCCATTATTGTTTATCAAACAGACTCTGTCTACAAATACCTACTCTATAGAACATACGGAAAAGCAACACTTGAATTTCAAAAAGCTAATCTTGATCCAAACAATGTATTTTTTGGAATTAACAACAAATATTATAAAGCTACATTCGATGAAAAAGGTAAATTCAAAAAAGAAATCTATCTTAAATCTAATGAACACGAATTCACTGTTGTTTCCGGATCCTACAAAAACAAAAAAAGATCAGTTATTTATCCGCTGTCAGTAACAGAGAACAACTATGTAAATATCCCTATTGACAACCTAAAACAGAAGGGGGTAATTGTATATTTTAGATTCTGGGATGCAATCAATCAACAAAAACTCCTATACAGATATGATGCTTTACATGAAAACCCAATTAATGCACCTGAAGACTATTTATTTATTAAGAACCGATCCGGCGAAAATTATCTTCCTCTCTCTGAATATGCTCGACTTTATAAAAATAACGAAAGAGATGTATTTCTTACAAACAACAAATATGAACTTATACTCAAGAACTTTCAGCAAGGTAAGGTAAAATATCAGGATAAGTCATTCAGTATAAGTTTTGCCCTTGATGACAGGACGGTTGTATATCATGCAAACCTTACTCCTATGCCTGGCCGTATTTCGATTAACCATTCCGGTCGAAGACCTAAAATATTAATAGATGGAAAAAAATCGGGACTATTATTTACAGGTACCGATTATAACATTACAAATTTTAATACAGTCAAGTCAGTAATCGAAAATGATAAATCCACGATCAACATCGATCTACCGCCGGGAAAATACAATATTAAAACAGGAACATACTTAAAAAGCATTACAATAAATAGCAATGAGGTGATAAATATTCATCTCTAAATGTTATAATATATCCAAAAGACTCTAGACTTTATAAAAACTGTTAGAAAATATCTAATATTAATTTAAAAAAGTCCGAAATTAATAGTAATATTTTTAATTGCATGAGACCAGCAATCCAACAATAAGGGTAGTTATGGCAAAAGTTACAAACGAGCAAAGAGAACTTTATTCAGATCTAATTAACAATTACAAAACCAGGATAGAAACAAACCTGAAGGAAATTAGAACACTTAGTATAAAAGCATCGCAGGATACACAAAATGAATCGACATATAGAATAAAAATGGTAAATATACATTTAAACAATGTATCAATTTATTGTGCGATGAATGAAGTAAGCATCTCATTTATGGATGTTAAAAATTCCGCCTTCTTAGATAAGGCAAGACAGGAATTGTATGAAATTTTGATCAATCTTGAAAAATTAATTACTAAATATATAGATGTGCCTTTCAGCGATCTTCAGGAAAATCTCTCAAAGATAGCTCATGTAACTGATATTCAAAAGTTAAGTCTTGTAAAAAAAATTGGATATTGTATCACACTTGTAATTGAAGAGTTTGGTGAAAATACTAAATGGAAATGGTCATTTGTCGAAATACAGGGTAGGTTTGCAGTCGTTGCTAAAAATATGTTTGATTTTAAAAGATATCAAAAACTTGATGCACCCTCTGAAGCCGGATATATCGAAAGAAGAAACCACCTTAATTGGATTCAAACCCTATTAACAAATGCATCAAATGGATATAGAGAAAAATTTGAATTAAGTACAAAAGATCTGGAAGACATAAAAAAAGCGATTGACTTTCAAAAAGCCCTCTATAGAATACTTAACATAACCGGAGATACAAAAAAGATTGAAGCCTGTAAAAAACAAATCGATGTTTGGCAAACACTACTTGAAAAGCAGGAAATCCAAATTGATGCTAAAAAGAGAGAAATTAAATAACAGCTAGACTCTTTCAAAATCAAACACAATCTCTTCATTATATCTAATTTTAAAAAAAGATTTTAATGCATTTGCAAATAATAGTGCAGAAGTAACGCTACCTATTCCACCGGGAACTGCTGTAAGAAGTGATAGTGTATCAATAACGTCATCTGATTTGACATCTCCGCAAAGCTTACCCTTTCCCGAACCATCATCTTTATAATGGATACCTACATCTATTACAATCGCATCATTTTTAACCCAGTTTCTATCAATTAATTCGGGAACACCGCAGCAAGCAACGATAATATCGGCATTCTTAGAAATTGATGGCGTATCAACAGTTGCTGTATGTACAACTGTACAAGTTAGATTATTTTTTAACAGCAGATGAAGGGCCGGCTTGCCGACAGTTACGGAACGACCGGCAATTACAGCATTTTTACCGGTAAGAGAGATGTTTAACATTTTAGCGATATATCTCAATGAGATATCAACTGCCCACGCGGTCGCAGGTATAATAAATGGTTTACCAAAAAACAATCTTCCTTGATTAAAAAAAGTCACCCCATCTAAGTCCTTTCTATAATCTATAAGTTCAAAAATCCTGAATTTATCTAGATGTACAGGTATCGGATTCTGAATAATTATTCCAAAACAGGATGGATCATTATTTAAATTGGTGATAACCTGTAAAAATTCATCATTCTTAATCTCAGGTGAGAGATTAATTACCTCAATATTTATGCCGGCAAGAAACGCCTTTTTTTGAATCCCCTTTACATAACTTATATTTGATGGATCACTATCAGCAACTATACATGTTGTCTTAAAAGGGACATCAATCTTCTCGGTTTTATATTTTACCTCACTGATAATCGAATCAGTCAGATCGTTAAGTTTTTTATATATGCCCAATTAATGAATACTCCTAGATTTATCAGGTGTTTGTATATCAATTCTATTCTGATTAATATCCTCTACATTTCCCTGGTGGATATTAAGTTTGATTTGCTCCCCTCCATGACAAGTCCAATCAACAACATTAAAAGTGTACTTGCCATCCGGGTAACCGGGGATCCTGTTTACAGTTAAAGCCCCCTCTTGATTCTTCCAGGTCAACGGCTCATCATAGGTACACTGATCAGGGTAGGATTCAGGCTTTATAAAAAAAGCATAATCGTTATGTGATGGAAATGAACCAAAAACTTGTGCGTTTCCTGTTTCATCTATACAGACAGCCGCACCCTCATCACAGGCTATTAATTTTATCTGTGAAATCTTTCTGAAACCATCAACAATAATTCTTGCTAAGAATACTATTGACCGCCCCATCCTATTCCTCTCAGACCAATGAGTATCTGTAATTATATTATCCATAAAAGGGATATTAAAGAAATCATCTCTAAAAGTTATTCCAGCTGAACCCGGCTTCTCATTAGGTGAAAGATAGGGATTATTTAATGCATCGTTTGATAAAACAGAGTTCCCGCCATACGGGGTATGCAATAATTTACCCATACTATGCATTCCGGCACTTGTACCGCCTATAGGAACCTTTTTTTCATTTACCAGATAATTGACCGCTTCCTCAACCTTTGTATGATTCCAGAGTTCATAGTATGAAGTCTGATTTCCTCCCGGTATCCAAAGTGCCTCTGCATTTTTTATAACATTATGAACAAAATCACTATTTGCTTTTTCCCTTGTATCAATTACAAGATTATTTATTGAGTTAAACCCGCCAAGTGATGCAAATACATTGGTAATACTTTCAGGATTGGTTAATTCATCATCAAAGTCGCGGGAACTTAGGATCACAAGATCGCCGCCATTGGCTTTTTTCATCATCCATCTGAGAGCATTCAACTCTTTACGGCCCCCTCCCATAAGTACAATACCAAATGTAGTTTCCTTCTTAATGAATTTTGTATTACCTTTATGATATATTATGAGATTATCAGGTTTATCAAAGCTTATCTCTTCAACTTGTGGTGTAGCTATATTAAACATTATTTACCTTAAAAATGTAGTATTAAAAATATGGAGTATAACCATACTAATATATTCGTGTATTTATAACATAATATTTATTTTTTATAAATAGTATTAATTAAAAATATACTCTTCAAAAATTAATCTTCAAAAAAATTCAGAATTTTTAAAAGGTTCTTGAATAAATAGACTCTCTTTTTATGTACTCGTTTCGTCAACGCCCACTTTCTAAATTCCTCTAAAGATAGTCTATAAGTTAGGATAGATGTCTAAGGTAAATACCTACAAAGATAAAAGCCTCGATATATTTTTATAAACCAGCTCCTTAAATTTTATAGATGAAATATCCAGATAACCTGAGCATTTTTTATAATGATCTTCTAAGCTCAAAGAGGATTCGTAATCAACTGCATCTGTTTCCAGAATTATCCTATTTAAAGGAATCTTCTTAAAAACCTCTATTTGTGAGGGATGTCTGTGAATATTTGGATTAATCGACAGCATAAGTCCATAATCAACACAACGGATCGCATCTTCGTAACTTCCCTCAAATCTATGCAATAAACCACTGATTCCTGTTACCCCCTTGTGCTTAAAAATCCCATATAGAATATCAAAGGATCTTACGCAATGAATTGATACTAATCTTGAATTCTTAATTGCAAGGTCAAGTTGAAAATCAAAAAAGGATAGTTGTTTATCAAATCGACTCCCCTTTTTTGTTTTATCAAGTCCAATCTCTCCTACATTCAAATTAACATTCTTTTTTAATATTGATTCTAACCTCTGTAGATCCGCCTCACTATGATTATCTACAAAATACGGATGAAATCCGACAAATCCAACTAAATTAGACCATTTTTGACAATAATCAACAACCTTATAACTACTCTCTAGATCGGTTGCATTCAATAAATATATCTTGTCAACATTAAAGTCCATCTTATCCGGAAAAATATGAATATGTGAATCTGCTATTCTAATATTTGACATTTTGTGTTATAATACAAAAATTAAATTCAATAGTCAAGGTTAGGCATTATGAAATACGAATTCAAGATGAGAGTAATCTATAAAGATACCGATGGAATGGGGGTTGTACACCATTCAAACTACTATAACTTCTATGAGCTTGCCAGAACTGAACTATTCAGATCTGAGGGGATTAGTTATAAAATGATAGAATCAAGAGGACTTGCATTTCCTGTAATTGAATCACACTGCAGATACTTCAAGCCGGCTAGATATGATGATATACTTACTGTTGAAGTAACTGTAGGATTCATCAGAAATGCAAGCCTGAGATTTAACTATATCATCAGAAATGAAAAAAACGAAAAAATCGCATCCGGCCATACCGTTCATCCGATAATCGACTCTAACTGGTCAATTACGGAATTCCCTAATGACCTAAGAGTAATTGCCGAAAAATACCTCCAAAAAGAATAGTATTTAGGATACAATAATGAAAACTGCTGAAAGCTTTATAAAAGACTACGACAAGCTATTTGAACTCTACGGCAAAATGATTGATGGGGTAATTCTAAAAGATAAAGTAAACGGCAGCCTGCTGACTCGTTGTTCATCTGCAGTTCTTCGTATCGTTGTAAACTATTCAAATGATATAATAA
>CAYYKD010000024.1:23244-27498 GCA_964471825.1 uncultured Spirochaetales bacterium | reverse complement strand
CACGCAAATCAGATTATCAGGTTGTACACGGAATAAATTCAACAATCCTGGCAGGAATCTCTGGGTATCAACTTGGATATGATGATATAAAACTGAATGAGCTTGTTTCAGCAAGTCTATTACATGACATTGGAATGCTATTTATACCCTTAGAAATTCTAGAAAAGCAAGAGAAACTGGACGCACAGGATATTGCAATTATCAGAAAACACCCCTTAAAGAGTTTTAGACTTGCAAAGGATTCAGGATGCGTAAGCGACTTTATTCTAGATGGTATAATTCAACATCATGAACAGATTGATGGCAACGGTTACCCCAGAAAACTACCGGGTGAAAAGATCTGTGATTACGCAAAGATCATTTCTATAGCCGATAATTTCGAGGCACAACTCACGCCAAAAAAATATCGAGATCCCTTTGCTGCATATATTGCGGTAAAATCAATCCTCTCATCAGCAGAAACTAAATATGACTCCGATATTCTAAAGAATTTCATCTCTCTGATATCAATCTATCCTGCGGGAACCAAAGTTCTTCTCAGTAACGGAGAAAATGGGGTAGTCTCAGGTATAAATAAAGGTAGCCCTCTGAGGCCAAAAATCAAACTCTCCGATAACTCAATTATCGACCTGAAAACAGCATCTGATATCTATATAAATAAAGTTATCTAAATAAAGTTATCTAAAGATACTCTTGCAAAAATAATCAAAGTTTAATTTTGCCGGAAACTCAAAATATTAAAAATTAATTTTTAAAATCCCCATTTCAAACTATTGACTAGAATAATTTAACAATATTATATAACAACATCAGAAGGTTATCTACAACAAACCCTGCGATGATCAACACAACAAGCAGAATAATAAGATAGATCTTTGCAGCATTTAGCTTCCTCAGTTTAAATATCTTGGCCATAGTCATAACAAACGGATCAATTATTGACTTAAATGCAGATACAACCGGATGATGTATGGCCCCCGAAGTATATGAGATAACCAGAAGTATAATAGTTCCAAGTATTAGTGAGAAGAATACAAAACTAACTACCATCTTTACCAGATAAACAATAAATGAAAGTAGATAGCCGAATGTTATCGGCAAACCTGCAACCATCACATCATTAATAAGCATCTGTACTATTGCAAGGGAAGCAAATAGAAATACTATTGAGATATCAAAGACACCAATTCTTACCGGTAAATGCCGCCTAAAAAAATTGACCGGCGGATTTGTTATCTTCTCGATATAATATATCCAGTTAGAATATGGCAAACTTAACCATGAAATAAACACCCTCACTGTCAAAAGTATCATAAACAATGATATAATAAAACTTAAAATTGTACCTATAACTGATAACATTCTACCCCCAAAGTTTTTCCGACATAAAAATCATATTTTTTTCAAGCGATTCTATCTGCAAATCATCCATTCCTGCACCTCTCATTACTGTATTTCTGAATGATGGAGTTAGCAAATCTCCCGGTGCATGCCCATCAGAATTCAGAACCAGTTTACAGTTATGGATATTTGCAAGTTTACTAACCCATCCATTTGTAATTGAATGTCCCTTCTTAGCCGTTACTTCAAGGGAAACTCCCATTTCTGCTGCCAGTTTAACATCCTCAGGTAATATTAAACCGGGGTGTGCAAGAATATCCACGCCTGCCTCTATAGATGCCCTGTTTGTACCAATCTCAACAGGTTCAACCGGCGATTCGCCATGAACTATTATCAACCTTATCCCCATACTTCGTGCATCTTTAACCAATGAGGCGATCTTCTTGGCCGGCACATGAGTTATCTCAATTCCGGGGATCACATGAATATCCCAGCCTGATCCGTCAAGCGAGTCTACAAATCGTTTTATAGAACTGTAAACAAACTCAATATTTGATTGGTCTACATGATCTGTTATACCTAAAACTTTGTATCCGGAAACTATAGCTCTTCGAACATGTTCTGCTGGTGACAAGGCACCGTCAGAAAAAAATGTATGCGTATGAAAATCTATCATTTTTATCTCCATTTTAAATGCAACTGAAAAAACTTTTATCTCAAAAGGCTCTTGCAAAAATCTATATTATTAAATACCGGGCAAATCATAATTTAATTCACCGCCGCATCTTAAACACTTTGATTGTTTACCCTTACCGGCACACTTAACACAATAAACAACACCGCAGACCGGACAATTACCTGCAGGGCTATCCTCACTCAGAGTATCAATTTTTGCCGGATCTAACTTAACCGTAACTGCATTTTTTGGAAAATCCCACTCTCTATCACAACCTGAACACCCTATTGTATCATATAGATGACTTTTAAGTTTCATATAGAGTGCCTTAGCACGATCCATTTTATCTTTTTTTATTATCTGCTTCACAATCATCATAGCATTTTCGTAGTCCTTCAACCTATAGAATGATTCTGCCAGGTTTAGCCCATACTCCTCATTCTCCGGATCAACCTCTAGAGCGTGATAATAATACCTCTGAGCCTCAGCAACCTTATTTAACGACATTAGAAGGTTGGCATATAGATTGTCTTTTCTGCCATCATCCGGCATATTATCATAATTCTCAGCTAGTACTGCAATCCCCTCGTGATAATCAGTCGAGTAAAAAAATGCAGTCGCCAACTCCATTGAGATTGAAGGGTGTTTATCGGTTAGTTTGTATGCTGTTAAAAACTCCTGCTTTGCAGAGAGATAATTATTTAACCCCATATATGCAAGACCTCTGTTATAAAAAAACTCACCATCGTCTTTAAAGTTATTTTCTACTTTACTAAAAACCTCTAATGCCAACTCATATTGACCAAAATCAACAAGCAACATGCCATACTCTAGAACGGCCTGATAATAATCCGCATTATCAGGTTCAAGTTTCTCGATAAGTTTATCAGATTCATTAAAAATATTAAGTTTAGAATTACATCTTATAGCAAATAGGATAAGCGTGTTTTTGTTGACCGTTACGGTGTCAATGATCTTAACTAACTGTTCGATCAACTCTAAAGCCCCTTGGTAGTCCGTCTTGGCAAAGAGTATTCTTGCTCTCAAGAGTATTGCCGTATTGGAAACCGCAAGGTGAGAATACTTCTTAAACTCCTCATCTGCATGAGTAAAAAGCCCTGACTCTATCTCTGACTCAATCAAGTAGTCAAACAACTGTTCATCTATCTCGACACTGACTCTAGAACTCTTAACCAACTCATATATTGATTTAAACTCCTTCTTCTCTCTTAGAAGGGAACAGAGAAGTTTTACCGAATCACCATCCGGGATTCTATCTATAGAATATTTTAAAATTATAGCAGCTGAGGATGGATCGTTTTTTGAAATAATCTTGGCAGCTTTATAGAGATGCTTCTTTCCCTCAGAGACCTCACCTGTATCAATCAAGGCCTTCCCAATCCGATAATGAAATGGTGACATCCCTTCTGCCTTGGACTCAATTGACCTAAGAAGTGTAACAGCTTCATTTAGTTTGTTCTTTTTTATCAAAATAGCAGAATAATCAACAATCAACTCATTGTCTGAGTACCCACTATCAGTACATTTTCTAAACCACAGATCTGCTTCCTCTATCCGCTCAAGCCTGCAAAGAGTTCGAGTGTAATTCACATTGTATTCAGGTCTATCCGGCTCTGACTTCATTGATGTAAAATAATATGAAAGTGCACTCTGATATTCCTCTATCATAAAGAACAAATTGCCCATTCTATTGTATATCTTATGATCACCATTTCCAAATAACAAGCCTTTTCGATAGTAAACCAATGCAAGCTCATAACGCCCCTGTTCATAGAAGTCGTTTGCATGCATGAAATAGACTGCCGGATTTTTGGGCATTTCTAGAATTGGTTCAAAATTTATGACATCTGTTGAAAAAGATAAATTCTTAATCTTTAAATCTATAGTCTCATTATTATGACTATAAAAAATAAGTCCGGCTTCACCTGATTCTTCCGGGGTTTCATCAATATTAAGAATAACAGTATCATTAACAATAACAGTAGTAGTGGATTCAAACACTGAAAAAATAATATTATTCTTTTCATCAAATAGAGAATTATCTGTTATCTTTATCCATGAAGTCTGAAATGTCGGTTTCCCGTTGTTATATACTACAAACCTTATCTCCTGACCACCCTTGATCGAAAATTGACAATATCTCTGATTACTTGCAGCCCGGTACCTTAATCTCAACTCCTGCCGGCCTGAATCCATCTCTGAATCAAGAGTGAATG
>CAYYKD010000024.1:12662-23234 GCA_964471825.1 uncultured Spirochaetales bacterium | reverse complement strand
ATAAAGACATAGAAGGACGTTATCTCGGGTGCAATAAAGTTTTTTCCGGGATTAGAAAACTTTATATCAAAATCGCCCTCTTTTAGCTCAGGAAATGCTCCCTTGACTATCAACACCCCATTTTTATCAACAATACTTTCTAATCCGTCACGAATCTTAAACTGCACTTTATCCAAATTATCCATCCATTAACAAAATATTATCGAAAATTATAACCCAATTAAATTAAAGACTACCGAGGCTCTTACCGAATAACCTCACTATTAAATCAACCTACACCTTAAACTTAGCCACAAGCACTTTTAACTGCTGAACTATCTCTTCATTTTTGTTACCGGCTCTTGATATCTCATCTGCGGCTTTAGCTATTTCATTTATTCCTATTGTCATCTCACTCATGCCGTTTCGTGTGTCAGCCGAGATCATAGAGAGCTGCTCCATGGAACTTGTAATATTTTTAACCTTATCATCCATCTCATAACTAGAACTCTTTACCTTCTCGGTTATTGATATAAGTGATGATAAAGCCTGTAGAATCTGGCTGCTTCCTAGAGACAATTCCTGTGTTGAATTGTTCATCTCAAGCATACTCATCGCAACTTCCTTTATACCATTTACCATATTTAAAAAGATCTCTGAAGTTCTACTTGTTGATTGTTCAGATATTTTAATATACTCGCTGACCTCATTTAATGACTTACCAATCTGTTTTGCCGAGTTGCTTGAGTTCTCAGCCAGTTTTCTTATCTCATCTGCAACAACAGCAAACCCTTTACCGGCGTCCCCTGCGTGTGCCGCCTCAATAGCTGCATTCATAGCAAGAAGATCTGTTTGACTTGCGATATTCTGTATTACATTTATCATATCAAGGATCAGATTAGCAGAATCCGACACCTTCTTAATAAGCTCAAGAGTATTATCCATCTCCTGCTCTCCCTCAAGAGCTGTAGACTCAAGTCTATTGGTTATCTTAAGTTTTTCCTGAGTTGTATCGGCAATATTCTTGATGGACTGAGAAATCTCCTCTATTGAGGCACTTGACTCATCAATTGCAGAGGCCTGATCATTTATAAGATCGAGTAAACCGGCAATATTTGATTTAACATGTTTGGCAGAATCTGTAGAAGTTGACACCTCTTTATCAAGCGTTACTATCTTATCTTTCATGTGTTCTGTGTTAGCCCTAATCTCCTCTATTGCACTTGCTGTTTCTATCGCATTAGAAGCTAGGTCTGAGCTTGTTTCAGAAGTTGCTACTGTTACTGAACCGATTTCAGTAATCATCTTACCAAGAGAGCCGATAAAGTTATTGAAATATCCTGATATAACCCCAATCTCATCATTTGAATAGATGCTGGCCCTTACTGTAAGATCACCATTTGAGGCAGAATCAAAATCTTTGATATACTCAACGATCGGTCTTGTTATCATCTTAACAATCACAAACAATAACACTGATATAATCAACACTATAACTAAAGTTATAATACTAATAAGAAGTACAGAGCGTCTTTGCAAGGCTCTAACGCCTGATAATGAACCTATAATTTCAAATGCACCTCTAATCTCACCCGGTGCCCACCCCTCTTTGATTCCGCCTAGAGGATCAAGCTCCCCTTTTGGCAATCCATGACAGTACATACATTCCTCAGACAAAACAACAGGTGTAAAAAATCTTATCTGATTTGATTCCTTCACGATATATTCTTTAGCATTACCTTGAGCAAGAATCCTGATAGCCTCAAGCTCTACTTCATCAGGTGTATTTACAGGATTACGGGGCTGCTCTTTTGGCGCTTTAAATTTAAAAAGCCCCTCATCATTGTTAACCTCAGCTATTTTTAGGGAAGTTACCACAGGAACCGCTTCCAATAGTAGATCATTTCTATTCAACAATCTCAGCTCTTCAAAATTTCGCATAACACCCATATCAATCTTTTTTGCCATATTATCTCTGGCTGCATCAACTGTTTTTAAGAGAGATCTGGATTTATCAATAATTGCCTGTTCCGCCTGGTTATAAACCGTATTTATATAGACAAATGATAGGATCACCCCCAAAAGAACTATCCCAAAAACTGAAGTCGCCATAATCTTAAACTTAATACTCATGTCTTTAAACATATACTCTCCTCTTTTTCAATTATCTCAAAATAAATCTATATACTCTTACATAAAAAGATCTTACATAAAAAGATCAAACAAAAAAACAAAAAAAGTAATAAAAAACTATACTCAAACTATTTATATGTCCTCAAAAATTCAATCAAAGCTTTTTTAACCTGATCAAAACTATCAGAATTTTTCAGTTTAAACCCGGCCGCATTTCTATGCCCGCCCCCGCCATATGAAAGAGCAAAAGAAGCTACATCTATAGTCCCCTTTGATCTCATTGAAACTTTTTTGACACCATCTGACCTTTCTTTAAAAATAACAGATGCAACTATACCAAGTGATAATAAGGGGATATTAATTAAGGATTCAGATTCCTCATCAGATGCACCGGATGTCATTAACATTTCCCTGGAGATTTCCATAAATGCAAAAGACTCATCAACTATATCCAGAGTTTGAAGAACCAAGGAGTGAATTCTTAAAGAGGAAAGACTATTTCGCTCAAATAACAGTAAATAAATACTATTAGGATCTGTTCCATTCTTAACAAGCTCTGATGCTATCTTAAAGGTATAAGAACTTGTCTTTGGATAGTGAAATGAACCGGTATCAGAGATAATTCCTGAGTAGAGTGCATCACCGATCTCTTTGGGTATCGCCACTTTAAAATGCTTATATATAGAATAGATTATCTCGCAGGTTGATGAAGCCGATACACGAATAAAATATTTATTCTCATTTGATAACTTATAAGAATGATGATCTATAAAAAAAACGGTTTTAACAAAAGGTGAAATCTCTTTTTCAATTCGACCGGTATTTTTTATGTCATTAGTATCAAGCACAATTAGTACAAACTCTGACAGATCAATTGAATCAGTTTTATGATCGTCAATATATACAATCCGCTTCCTATCATCTATAAAACTAAATTTATCATCCGGCACATCTGATGATAAGCATAAAACTTCCTTTCCCAATATATTTAATAGATACTCTAGAGATACCATTGATGACACAGCATCTGCGTCAGGTCTCTCATGTGAAGTAATAATGAATTTAGATTCTTCAGATAGTATCTTTAAAAATTTCCTGCTAATATTTTTTTCCAATTTTAACCTACAAATAGTATAATTATCACAAAAATAAGCGATATTATTAAGCATATATTATAGTATATATTTAGTAATATGAAAACTTTTTTTTAAAAAATGTTTAAAATTGTTTCAAATTAAGCAAGAGCGACAATTAAAAAATATTTTTTTTTGTTTGACTTGACAATTAAAAAAAAAAAAAACATTATAATATAAATCAAAAGACCGTTTCTTGACGATAATCTTGTACGGTAAGAAAAATAAGATTTAAACTTTATTTATAAAAAATTAAGGAGTAATAGTATGGCGCATCTTGATTTACCAAAAAGCCCTAATGTTTTTCATCCGGAAAAACCGAGTGCGGTAGGTTCCAGAAATTCATTAGCTCAGGAATTTAGAGATCAACAATCTGAGGTTGAAACAGTAGTAAGGGAAGAAGTTGATAAGGTTATGAACCACATAGCTGCGAAATTACCGAAGTCAACACTCGAAAGACTTGATGTTATGGGCGGATTAAAAGAAAAACTCTATAACTACTATAATCAGAACTATCAGAACATGTTTAACAGATTTGTTGTAACGACTGAAGATGAAATGGTTAAAAAAGTCAGAAATTTCATTGACAAAGAAGAACTAAAAACATTGGCAAGATATACGCCTAGAGAGGTTGCTCAACTGCTTGATCAAATCGGTGGTATGGACAAATTCAATACTGGTGAGATAGAAAAGTCTATGATCAATATGTATGGTCACTTACAGGGACACATACAGAGAGGTGTAAATGAGTTAGAAAACCACACCAATTCACTTCTTAGACAAAAAGCTGATGTTGGTGCATTTGTTAGAGGTGAAAATGCTTACTCTATAGTTAAATGTTCTTTTAAAGATAATTTAAATAGACCAAAAACTGTAACAGATGTTAAGCTTTCAGTTAATATTCTTGACTCTGAGTTAGTTTCTCCAATCTTTCATTATCAGACATATGTAAATTACCTTATTAAGGACCTAATTTCTAAGCATATTATGGACCTTCTTGACAGAAAAATTGAAGAACTTAAAGATGCAAGGGCTGATGAAGGAAAAGATGACTTGACTGATACAGAAGTTATTTTTGAAAAAATGGCAAATGTTGAAGAATACACATCTGATGAAGCTGATAATCCGGATTCAAAGAGATATAAATTCCTTGCAAAATCTCTAATGGAAAAAATTGAAGAACTTAGAGCTGAAATTCCAAATTCAGAATATGACGCTCTTGGTATTAGAGAAAACTTAAAGAAGATACTTGACAATGAAAATATTCGAAATAGAGGATATAACACTGCAATCAACATGATTACAAGTATCCTTGACACTTCTAAGATGGGATATCAATATATTGAAAACCTTAAAAATGCAAGAGATTGTTTAATTAGAGAATATGAAGATACAGACCCGGATGAACTACCGGATGAAAGATTCAATATTAGATTAACCTATTTTGACCAAGAACAGTTAAAAAAAGATAGGGATGCTTATGATAAACAATATATGTCATTCAAAGCACAGATAGAATATGTTTGGGATATAGTAGATGATCTATATAGGAAGAAGAAACCAAAGCTTGATTATTTAGATATTTCTAACAGAATGATCAAAACTATTAATAAAAAAAGAACTCTTCTTGGTAAAGACGAATTTAAACAAGAAGAAATTGAGTGGAATGAGGTTATTCATGTTAAACCTGAAGACACTGAAGTTCAAAAATTCAACAGATCATATATAATTGAGAAAGAGGAAGTTAAGAAAAGATTTATTATAATGAAAGAAAAGTTAAAACAAACTTATCTTAATCAGAATCCTATCGAAAGAGTTGCTGTTGAAGATAGAATTGCATTTCTGTTTAAAGAATTTAATGATTTTGACTATAAAATCAACCCTTACCACATCCAACCGGGTCTAGTTCTTGATGTTGATATTACATCAATCAAGAGAAAGAGATTTACATTGAATGGTATGGCCAATGTATTAAATGAGTTCTTACATGGCGTTAGTAAAGGATTCCAGGATGCTGCATTCGCTTCATACTCCAGAAGAAGATCAACTGTTAGAGAAGATATCAATATGACATTCTCATCAGATTCAGGTGACTCAGGAGAAGCTTATCAAATGGATTTTCTTGAAGAAACAACTGTAAATGCCCCAGAGGGTATAGTTGATGTAAGTAAGGAAGATGGACTTTCTGAAATATAATTATCAAATTTTTAAAAATGCTAGGGGTAACCTTAGCATTTTTAAATTTTGTTTTTTGACTTCTTTTTAAACCAGAATATACCGGAATACCGTTAATATATATAAGAATTTTGTTAGGAGAACCTATGAAAAACAGCTTAGACTTTATAAGTACAAGGAAAGGTTTCAATGTAGCACTGCGGCATTTTAAATTAGTAAATGGATTTATATCTCAAATGTCCAAAAAAAATAATCCTGCAGATCTAATAAATGATGCATATGACCAAAAAAAGATTGATCAGTTTCAATATAGTGCAGCCTTAAATGTACTTTTAATTGATAAATTTAATTATTTCTCTTCATCATTTAATCTTAAACATAATGTAGAGAACCTATCCTCAATGCACGAGAAATTCTCACAAATCAAAGTTTTTGATGTTGTTTTATCATATTTTCACCCGCAGTTAGGACAGGTTATTATAAACCCTAAGAACCCTGAAAGCTGGAGTTCAATAGATTCACTTAAAGAAAACGAGCTTGTTGTAGTTTATATAGGTGACTACGACAATAGTTTTGACAGACCATTAGCAAAAGATTGTTTTGATGCAATAGTTGAGACATTAAATGGTGGTAAGGCTTTATTTAAGAAGTTTATAGGATCAAACTCTACCGAGTCAACACCTAAACCATCAATTAGCCCGGCAAAAGTTCAACCGGTACAGGATATAAATAAAAGTACTGAACAAAAAACCGAGAAAACCCCGGACAAACAAGAAGCAACCGGTAAGAAAAAACTTTCTACTCAATATGGTGTACTAGTTTCAAATGAGTTATTTCATAACGGAAATGTAGAAGCTTGGAAAAGAATTATCACATCTTATGAAAGCAAATACCCATCAACAAAGGTCTTAGTCTTTTATGATGGTGAACAAATACAAGATTTAAATACACTTTTTAAATGGGGAAAAGTTAAACATGGAACAAATATTTACTTCCGACTTATGGGAGTTGAACATAGCGATGTTTCAAAACTAAGAAGATATTTAAGTCAAGGTGCAAGCAACCGTTTTGAAGATTTTCTAAAAGGCGATCCGACAAAAATGCTAAAATTGTTTTAAAATTGAGAGGTAAATAAGTATATGAGTAATATAGTTCATTTTTTTTCTAAAAACGAGTATCCATCTGAAGAAGTGGCTGAAAAGTCCGGCATAAGAGGTCAAAGAGCTATTGAATTAGCTAAAATGAAAATGCCAGTCCTACCCGGAATGATAATAGACCAATCAGTTGTATCAGACCTAAAAAAAGTCAATCTTGAGAATGAAATAAAGAAATTCTGTAAACTTACAGAAAAAGAAACCGGTAAAAAATTCGGCGATGAAGTTAACCCTGATATTTTTAAAATAGTTATTAGTCCATCATTAGAGATTGTTAATTATCCATCGATTCACACGATCGGTTTAACAGATTCAACGATAGAGGGTTTTAAAAAAATGGTCGGGGAACATTTTGCCTATCATGAATATGCTAGATTTTTAATTAAGGGTACTCTAGACTTACTTTTTAAAATTAAAAGTGATATTAATTCTAAAGATCAAAAAGATGCAATTCAGATTAATGAACTTATTGAAAAACTCGAATTACCACCGGTAATAACCGAAACAGATTACAATGAGAAAATCTCTAAAAAAATAAAGTTAAAAGAAGAAAAAGAGTTATTAGATTATTTTTATAAAAAAGATTCATCTGAAAAATTATATAAATTGTCATATGACATTAAGGAAAAAGAGATCCCAAAAGTATTAGAGATACTTAGCTACATAGAACATCTTGAAGTACAAAAAGACCTCATGAGAAAGTATGCATATAAACAATTAAAAACAATAATTAGAAAGACACACTATAAACCGGATAATATTCAAGACTATATTGATATAATCAACACATCCAGAAATTTTTTACCAAAAGAATTTTTTTCTGATCCTATTTTCCAGCTTAATTACATAATTAAACTTATAGGAGATTTTCTAAAACTTGAAGATATGAATGATGAGGATTCAGCAATTATTGTTCAACCTATGGTTTATGGTAACTATGGGAAGGATTCATATTCAGGAAAATTCTATACCAGAGATATAGTTTCAGGTGAAAACAAACTGCAGGGCGATTTCTTTCAAAATAAATTTGATGAAACAGAAGGCGGCGAAGCTCTTGATATAAACAGTATTGACAGTTCACTTTTAAAAACTCTCCAAAAAATAGGAGCTGATATAGAATCTCATCACAAAGAGATTAGGCAAGTTAAATTTACAATTGAAAAAGGTAATCTTTGGATTATTGAACAGACAGCTGTTATGGCAAAATCTACTCAGGCAGATATTAAATATAAAATTCACCTTTTAAATAAAAATATTATTGATGAAAAATACATTTTGACTAAGATCAAACCTGAAGAATTAAGCGGTATTTTACATCCTGTTATCAACTTAAACTCCGTTAAAAAACTCTCCTCAATAGTAGGCGGTATTGCAGGTGCACCTGGAGCCGCAGTAGGAAAAGTATTCTTCAGCACAGAATCATTACTTGAAGCACATCGTAAGGCTGTAGTAGAAGAGTCTAATAAAAATTTTCTACTGTGTCTTCCCGCAACCTATGCTGAGGATGTTAAAGCCATAGAAGTAGCAAAAGGTGTCATATCATGCGAAGGTGGTTATTCTGCACACGCCTCTGTAGTTGCAAGGCAATATGGCAAGGTTTCACTTGTAAAACCTGATTTGATTGTTGATCTAAAAAACAAAAAACTTACAATAGGCGATGTAACAGTAAGTGAAGGTGATTATATCACTCTTGATGTCCCATATTATGGAACACCGATGATTTATCTTGGTAAAGCTGATTTAATAGAGCCGGATCCAAAAGATTCTGGTTTATTAGATATAATTGAAATATCCGGTAAGTATATTGATAATTTTAAAGTCTACGGAAATGGGGACTCACCAAAGGACGCTGAACTTATAAGAAAATTTGGCGGAGAAGGGATTGGTCTTTGTCGAACAGAACATATGTTTTTTGACAAGGAAAGAATTAGTGTTTTTAGAGAGATGATTGTCTCAAACGACCTCAATGACAGAAAGAATGCCCTAAACAAACTTAAAATTATGCAGGTAAATGATTTTTATGGCATTTTTAAGACTATGAGTCCATACCCGGTAACAATTAGACTTCTTGATGCACCGCTTCATGAATTCTTACCGCATACTCAAGAAGAAATGAACGATTTTATAAAATACCTAAAAATATCAAATCCTAAAATAACCAAAGAAGATGTTCAAATTAAATGTGAATCTATAGCAGAAGTAAATCCAATGTTGGGACACAGAGGCTGCCGGATCGCAATATCCTATCCTGAGATATATGAGATGCAAGTTACTGCGATCTTTGAAGCTGCCTATAAATTACAGACAGAGGGAATTGATATAGTTCCGGAAATAATGGTTCCAATTGTTATGAATGTAAATGAAATGAAGATAGTTAAACATGGTAAAAAAATTGAAGGTGCTGAAATTCTTGGAATTACACAGATAGCAAAGAAAACAGCTGAGACTTTAGGTGCAAAGGATGAATTAAAATATAAAGTTGGCACAATGATTGAGCTACCTTCAGCAGCACTTGTTTCAGACGAGATTGCCAAGTATGCTGAGTTCTTTTCATTCGGTACTAATGATTTAACTCAAACCACTCATGGTTTATCCGGGGATGACTTCAATTCCTTTCTACCGGATTACAGTAAATTTGATGTTATAGATGCTAATCCATTTCAAGTTCTTACGGAACCGGTAAAAAACTTAATATCAATTTCAATAGAAAGGGGCAGACTAACCAGGCCTGATCTTAAAATTGGTTTGTGTGGAGAACAGGGAGCAGACCCTAGAAACTTAACATTCTTAAAAAATGCCGGACTTAACTATGTATCCTGCTCCAGCTATTCAATTCCTATAGCTAAATTAATGATAGCTCAATTGCAACTGGAAAATGAATAGTTAGAACGAAATAGAATTTTCAAGTAAAAAAAAACCGCTAAAATTAGCGGTTTTTTTTTACTTGATTTTATACTTATTCTTAAATCTTTCGATTCTACCTGCAGTATCAACAAGAGTTTGTTTCCCAGTATAAAAAGGGTGACATTCAGAACAAATTTCCGTATGAATATCTTTCTGAACTGATCTTGTTTTAAAAGTATTTCCACAAGCACATTTTACTACTGATTCCTGATATTTAGGATGTATACCTTCCTTCATTAGAATCCTCCTTATATTTTAACTTAATTATTTCTAATATAAAATTATGAGAAACATATTACTATATTTTTTTATATTTGTCATTAATTATTTTTTTTATATCACACTCAATTATTGATTCATTGAATTAATAAACGCCTCATTATCCTTAGTCTTTTTCATTTTATCAATTAAAAATTCCAACAGTTCAATATCATCCATATTATATAAAACCTTCCTCAGAATCCATAATTTTTGCATCTCTTTTTCATTCAACAATAATTCTTCTTTTCTTGTTCCTGACTTTTTTATATTTATAGCAGGGAATATCCTCTTCTCAGACATTCTTCTATCCAGGTGAACCTCCATATTACCGGTTCCCTTAAACTCTTCAAATATTACATCATCCATCTTCGATCCGGTATCAATAAGTCCGGTCGCAATTATAGTTAGACTTCCACCCTCTTCAATATTTCTAGCTGCACCAAAAAATCTCTTTGGTTTATGAAGAGCATTGGCTTCTACCCCACCCGAGAGAACTTTTCCACTTGCGGGGCCGACAGTATTGTAGGCTCTTGCTAAACGAGTAATAGAATCGAGCATTATTACCACATCGTGACCACTTTCCACCAATCGCTTTGCTTTTTCTAAAACCAAATTAGCTACTCTAACATGATTATCAGCGGGTTCATCAAAAGTGGAGGCGATAACTTCAGCATTCACACTTCTTTTAAAATCTGTAACTTCTTCGGGGCGTTCATCTATAAGAAGAACTATAATATAGCATTCAGGATTATTTTTAGAGATGGCATTTGCCAAATCTTTCAACAAGAAAGTCTTTCCTGTTTTTGGTTGGG
Source organism: uncultured Spirochaetales bacterium (assembly GCA_964471825.1). Classification (GTDB taxonomy): domain Bacteria; phylum Spirochaetota; class GWE2-31-10; order GWE2-31-10; family CAYYKD01; genus CAYYKD01. Next base: position 12,683 of record CAYYKD010000024.1, on the reverse strand, counting down.
CAACGATAAGTCCACGCTGAC
>CAYYKD010000024.1:10877-12652 GCA_964471825.1 uncultured Spirochaetales bacterium | reverse complement strand
AGTTAGACTTCCACCCTCTTCAATATTTCTAGCTGCACCAAAAAATCTTTTTGGTTTATGAAGAGCATTAGAATCAACGCCACCGGATAAAATCTTTCCGGAAGTTGGTACAACCTGATTATATGCTCTTGCCAACCTCGTGATTGAATCTAATAATATCACAACATCTTTTTTATGCTCTACAAGTCTTTTAGCTTTTTCTAATACCATTTCTGCTACCTGAACATGCCTAGTCGCCGGTTCATCAAAGGTCGAACTCACAACCTCTCCCTTAACAGACCTCTGCATCTCCGTCACCTCTTCCGGCCTTTCATCAATTAACAAAATAATTAAAAAAACTTCAGGGTGATTTGCCGATATAGCATTAGCTATAGTTTGGAGTATAGTAGTCTTTCCTGTTCTTGGTGGTGAAACAATAACCGCCCTCTGTCCCTTACCAATAGGAGTGAATAGATCTATAATTCTTGTTGTTAGGTTGTTACTGTCCTTATGATTAGATAGATTAAATTTCTCATTTGGATGAAGCGGTGTCAGATTATCAAACAAAATTCTCTTCTTGGCAACATCAGGTTCTTCATCATTAACCTTCTCAACTCTAAGAAGAGCAAAATATTTTTCACCTTCCTTGGGCGGCCTTATCTCTCCATAGACTGTATCTCCGGTCTTTAATCCAAGAGCTCTAATCTGACTTGGTGATATATATATATCATCAGGACCTGATAAATAATTATAGTTGACAGATCGTAGAAATCCATATCCATCAGATAAAATATCAAGTACACCAGATGCAAATATTATCCCATTATTATCCGTATGATGTTTAAGAATAAAAAATATAAGTTCCTGTTTCTTTAAATTATTGATATTTTCGATATCAATACCAATTTTTTCGATTTCGGATTTTAAAGCACTTACCGAAAGATTGGCAAGATCATTAATGCTAATCCTAGGAGCATTTGGATCGCGATTAATTTTCTGTGACTTATCAAATCCATCATAATTTTTTGTGCTATACTCTTTTTTTCGAGAATTAATATTAGAATTATTATTAGAACTATTATTATTTTTTTCAACGACCAATACTCTTTTTGGTCTTTTATGCCTTTGATTTAACCCAATATCATTAACCGGTGAATCATTACTTTTAGTATCTACCGACTTGACGGGATCCTGAACCGGCGTTGATTCGAGAGCATTAACCTGCTCACTAGAAAATAAACTATCGCTCTGAGGTTTTTCTACAACTGCAGTCGCCACACTTTCATTTGAATTTAAAATTTCATCCATAACCTATAAATACTCCTATTAAACTAATAAATTTGCTTATACTTCACAAAAAATGTTTATTTTTGCAAGAACCTCAGCAATTCATGAATGTTCTTTCTACACACAGACCACTTTTAAATATCCAGCCTGAGGTGTCAGTATTAAGACATCCAATGCATACTCTGTCCACACTGTATGTGTACAAGTATGTGTACAAACTGTCTGCATATCATTCCCAGGAACTTACTCAAAATCTTGATTTTTGCGGAATCTTCTTCAAATAAATAAAATAATTGTTAAAAATACGACATCTAAATAATATTTCTGACTTTAAGGACTTTTAAGTACTTAGGTAATATTTTAATAAAACCAAAATCATTAAGAAAAGTACATCTTAAATGAACTGATAAATACGGTTAGTCTTTTAAAATCTTTTATATACATTGATGACTATCATCAATTAAATTTGAAAGTATTGATAAAAAATGAACTGAAGTCTATAAATCTAA
>CAYYKD010000024.1:4986-10867 GCA_964471825.1 uncultured Spirochaetales bacterium | reverse complement strand
AATGCCTCTATTCTTTAATAGATTCATGTCTTCCCTTGAAAATGGCACCGTCAGAAATCTTAATTTTCTTTGACTTAATATTTCCAAATAATCTTCCGGTTGATAACATCTCAACCTTTTCCTGTGCTATAACATCACCCTTAACAGTTCCCATGATAACTATAGTATTTGCAATTATATTAGCCTGTACAGTTGAAGTACTACCGATTATTAATGCTCCCTGCCCAGTAACCTTAATGTTTCCTATAAAATTTCCATTAATTTTTAATGAATCTTTAAATGAAAGATTTCCGTTAAAGTATGTGTTTTTCCCCAGGACAGTTTTAATCTTTTTGTTATTATAATAATTATCTAAAATATCAGGCATATTATCCTCTACTTTGACTTCATCTCGTAAACACCATCCCAATCTGCTGAGGGCGGTTCAATTATAAAATGCTCACATCTCTCTATAAAGGTCTTTGAAGCCACATCACCTGGAACAAAGGAAAGGCTTCTATTAAAAGATTCAATAGCCTCTTTAAATTTTTTTGCTCTGTATAACTTTAAACCTTCTTCATAATGCTTTACAGACTCAACCTTTTCTTTGTTAATCATATTTACCCCTGACTATTATCAGATAGATTTGATAGAATTTTCTTCTCCATCTCTTCAAGAGATACTTCTTTCTGTTTGATTGACCTACCCTTAATCTCTAAATCATCTATTTCAGATTCAATAGCTTTCAAAGTCGCTTGCAGCTCTTTATAATCATTTTTAAAATTGGATAAGAAAGTCTTAACCGCTTCATTATCACAAAAGTCGATCGACATCGCCTCTTCGTACAATTTATTCATTGGTTCTTTTATGTGATTTTTTACTGCAATTAGATTTGTGTTTAATGACTCAAGAATTGCCAACCTCTTCTCTCTATTTGCCAACTGTTTTGCAACTTCTCTATGTCTGAATATTGATCGAATTCTGGCTAAAACTTCACTAAAATTGAATGGTTTTGAAATATAGTCATCTACTCCCATCTCCAGACCCATAATTTTATTCTCTGTATCATCTAATGCTGAAAACATTATTATAGGTAAGTCTTTAAAACTTTCAAACTCTCTATCTTTCTTTAATATCTGTGTGACTTCATATCCTGACAACTTAGGCATAACATTATCAAGCAGAATCAGATCAAAATTACCCTCTTTTATTTTATCCAGAGCATCCAGACCATCTTCAGATGTAGCTACCTTAAATCCAAGCTGTACTAGAGTATTTTCGAAAAATTCCCTGATCATTTTATCGTCATCGACAATAAGAATTTTACCGGTTAATTTCATGTTTGTTATACCATTTTTTAATATGCATAGATTTTTAAATAACTTAATTAGTTATCCTAAAGCTCCTCTTATTTATGACTAGGCTTTAAATACAAGATTGATCCTCTTAACCATTCTTGATTTTTTTCTTGCTGCATTATTAGTCTTAATAATACCTTTTTTAACTGCCTTATCAACAGTGCTAAAATAATCTGATAAAAGCTTATCAGACTCAGCCTTATTCTTTGAATTAAGGGCTCCCGTTAACTTAAGAAACGATGTATGTATCTTTGATTTGTATACTCTATTTCTCGCTCTTGCAACTAATGACTGTCTTTCTCTTTTTAAAACTGACTTGTGGATCATATCTATCAATCTCCGTAAATGAATATATTACAATCCTTTTATCAAAAAAAAAACATTATGTCAACTATATATTTCTTTATTCATTCTTTTAATGTGTTTCTTAAAGAATCCAACTTTATTTAATTCATTTTTTTATTATAAGTATTACTAAATTCTTAATATCATGATATAATAAAATTATTATTAAGTTTATTCTCTTATAATAAAAAGAGGTTTTAATAAAAAAAGGTTTTACTTAAAGAGAGCTTTTAATAAAAAGAGGTTTTTATGGAATTAAAAGATTACAAAGAATTAATAGAGATGGCCTTGAATGAGGACCTACTTGATGATGGAGATATTACAAGTGAGGCAATTTTTGGTCAAGATGATATTGATACATTTTTTTTGATATCTAAAGACGACGGTGTTCTATGCGGTGTTCAGGTGTTTACAGATGTTTTCAAGTATGTAGATGAGACTGTATCAATTAATTTTAACTTCAAAGATGGAGATAGAATCTCAAAAGATGACACAATTGCTACTATTAAAGGAAAGGTTATATCCATATTAAATGCTGAAAGAACAGCTATTAATTTTATATCTCACCTAAGCGGCGTAGCAACCAAAACTAATATCTTTGTATCGGCAACTGACGGAAAAATTAAAATACTCGACACAAGAAAAACTCTTCCGGGTTATAGAATGCTGCAAAAATATGCCGTTAAATGTGGCGGCGGCAATAACCATAGAATTGGTCTCTATGATATGGTTATGATAAAAGATAACCACATAGATGCATCAGGAAGTATAACTGAGGCTGTTGATAGAGTAAGAAAAAAATGGAAAAATCTATATAAAATTGAGGTCGAGACTCGCAATCTTGAGGAAGTACGCGAAGCTCTTTCTTGTCAGGTTGACAGAATAATGCTTGACAACATGCACAGTAAAACTATGATCGATGCAATCAATATAGTTAATAAAGAAGTCGAAATTGAAGCATCCGGAAATATGTCCCTAGAACGGTTAAAAGAACTACATGGTTTAGGCATTGACTACATATCATTTGGAGAACTTACACACACTGTAAAGGCATTCGATTTCTCAATTAAAAAGTCATAAAATAGCACACACTAAATAAAAGGCAAATAGGAATGGAAAATAAAGAGATAATTGATAGAATCGCAGATTTAAAATTGAAGTTATCAGGAAAAGTAATTATTCCTGCACATCATTACCAACGATTAGAAATAGTAGGTCTCGGAGATATAATTGGAGATTCATACAAATTGGCTGTCGAGGCAGCTAAGTCAGACGCTGAGTTTATACTCTTCTGCGGTGTTATGTTTATGGCTGAAAGCGCAAGTATAATGGCTTCTGCTAATCAAAAGGTATTGATCCCTGTGCCTATGGCGGGTTGTCCGATGGCTAGTATGGCTGATATATCTTTTGTCGAAAAAGCCTACAATAAAATAGCTGAAGTCACCGGTAAAAAGGTTGCACCAATAGTTTACATGAATTCATTTGCAGATCTAAAAAGCTTCTGTGGAGAACGGGGGGGGGCTGTATGCACCTCATCAAATGCACAAAAAATTATAAGCCACTATCTAAATAATGATTTCGTAATAATGTTTTTTCCGGATTATCATTTAGGAAAAAACACAGCAAATGAAATGGGTTTAGGCGACCTCACAACTCGCGTTTTTAGAGATGGAAAACTTGAAGATTCTAAGAATATGGCTGATATGAAATTTTTTTTATGGGATGGATTTTGTCAGGTACATCAAAAATTTAAAGTCAGTGATGTTAAAGTCTTAAGAGAGAAAAATAGAAATTTAAAGATAATAGTTCATCCGGAGGCAAATGAGTCAGTAGTTCAACTATCAGATTTTACAGGATCTACAGAAAAAATTAAAAACATGATCGACAGCTCAATGGATGGTTCAACATGGGCGGTCGGCACAGAAACAACATTTGTCGAAAGAATTGCTTTAGAAAATCCAGGAAAAAAAATAATACCCCTGACACATTCTGTCTGTATGAATATGCAAAAAATTACACTTGAGAAAGTTCTACAATCATTAATCTCAATTGACGAATTCATAACAAACACGGGGACATTAAAATTTGAAGTATGCGTTGATGATAAATTCAAAAAATTCTCACGGATTGCCCTAGAAAATATGATTAGAATCACAGAGGAGAATGCTAAATCTTGAGATACTACCATGATGTTATAGTTATTGGAACAGGCATAGCGGGTCTAACAGCTGCAATCTACCTTAAAGAGGCAGGACTTGATGTATTAATAGTTACAAAAACTTCAGAACTTGAAGAATCCAATACTAACTATGCTCAGGGCGGAATAATAGCCTGGAAAAAAGGGGATACAGCCGAAAGTCTTATGAGTGATATCTATAAGGCCGGAAGTAACTATAATAATAAAAAGGCTGTTGAAATTCTTGCAAATTTAGGACCACAACTGGTTTTCGATTTTCTAGTAGACAAGATAGGTATTAAGTTCAGTAATGATCCCGAGGGTAAACTCGATTACACCGGAGAAGGTGCACATTCGATCAAAAGAATTGTACATTTCCAGGACCACACAGGAGACACCATTATAAATGCATTAAAAAACTATGCAATTAAAATAGGTATAGAAATCCTGACTGATCATACCGCAGTTGATATTATCACAAATACACACCATTCTAGAAATCATCAGGAAGTATATAAAAAGAGAACAGTTATGGGGGTTTACCTGCTCAACAATCAAACAGGAGATGTTCAGACATACCTCTCAGACAAACTAATTTTAGCAACAGGCGGGGTTGGAGAGCTTTATCAATATACCACAAACCCCCCCTGCTCTACTGCTGATGGAATCAGTATGGCAAATAGAGCCGGTGCAGATATAATCAACGCTGAGTTTGTACAGTTTCACCCTACCCTACTCTACCATAAAGATATAAAGAGATTTCTAATCTCAGAATCACTTAGAGGTGAAGGTGCAAAACTTTTAACTCCTAGCGGCCTAGAATTCATATCAAAATACACAAACCTAAAAGAACTAGACTCAAGGGATGTAGTATCAAGAGGGATCTACGAGGAAATGGCAGTTAATGGATACGAATATATGCTTCTTGATCTATGTAACTATTACAATGGAAAAACACCTATTCAAGAGAGATTCTCAAAAATATATGAGACCTGTAAAAAGGGCGGCATAGACATAACGAAGGAACCAATCCCTATAGTCCCGGCGGCTCATTATTTTTGCGGCGGCATAAGAGTAGACTCTAACGGCCGAACATCTCTAAAAAACCTCTATGCAATAGGAGAAGTCAGTTGTACAGGACTGCATGGGGCAAATAGACTTGCCTCAAATTCACTCCTAGAGGCATTACTCTGGGCAAAAAATGCGGCACTTGATATTGTTGCCGTCAAAGAAAAAATCAATAGCCAAAGACTGAACAATATCCCTGACTGGAAAATCCCTAAGCAAAAAATCCATTTTGATCCGATCCTGCTAAAACAGGATATGATAGCCATTAAAATGACACTCTCAAACTATGCGGGAATAATAAGAAGCAAAAAAGGTCTTGAACGAGCCAGTGCAGATCTGAATTTCTATAAACATAGAATATTCTCATTCTACAAAGAAGCACGCCTTACAAAGGATATAATCGAACTTAGAAATGCGGTTGTTACAGCTGAACTAATAGTTAACTCTGCTATGCATAATAAAAAGTCTATCGGTTGTCACTATATAAAATAGGCTGCATAGTCTTACTTTATAAAAAAGAAAAGACTGGCTGACATTACCACCATCCCCGAAATAAGACCATATATAGCAATATGATGTTCACCGAATTTTTCGGCACTTGGTAAAAGCTCATCAAGAGAAATATAAACCATTATACCGGCAACAAGTCCAAAAATTACACCAAAGACCGACTCCGACATAAATGGCATCAATATCAAATAGCCAACTACTGCCCCTACAGGTTCAGCAAAACCCGATAAAATAGACAATGCGAACGCCTTCTTTTTGCTACCTGTCGCATAATAGATAGGCACAGAGATTGCAATCCCTTCCGGAATATTATGGATAGCGATAGCAACAGCAATTGCTATACCCACACCGGGGTCCTTTAACCCTGCTATAAATGTTGCAAGCCCCTCCGGAAAATTATGTATTGCTATAGCAAGAGCTGAAAAAAAACCCATTCTAATAAATT
>CAYYKD010000024.1:0-4976 GCA_964471825.1 uncultured Spirochaetales bacterium | reverse complement strand
TTTTCTTCATTCCTTCCTTATCAATATCCATATCCTTGGCTGATCTGATTTCATGAGGATTTTCAAAGCCCGGAACCATTTTGTCAATAAAACCAATAAGTGCTATGCCGCCGAAAAATGATAACATTGCAAATAAATAGCCTGTTTTATCACCATAAATTGACTGTAAAGACTCAGCTGATTTAACAAGTATCTCAACAAATGACACAAAGATCATGACTCCGGCAGAAAACCCAAGTGCACCTGCAATAAACTTTGGATTGTACCCCTTACCCAAAAAGGCTATTAAACCACCTATACCTGTAGCAAGGCCGGCAAAAAGAGTTAAACCAAAGGCAAATAAAATAGTATTTATATCAGAATTCATTTAAACCCCCAAAAAAATAACTTTTTTAAATTATCATATCCTACAGGTTCAGTCAATATAAAAGTAAATACATCTTAATTTACGCGTCGATTTTAGAATTAATTATAATTGTTTGAAGATTTAAAATAAAAATGATACTATGTTGTAAAACGGAGTATCGTCAATGAAAATGATTGTTTATTTCTTTAGCTGTTTTACCCTGATCAATACCGGATTTATTTTTTTATACCGGTTATTACAAAAACAAAAGATGATTACGATGTTTTTAACCGATATTTCTCCGGAACACCTTTAAGGGTTTTATGGGGACTTTTTAACCTGCTTGTATCGGCATTGACATTTATATTTCCAATCAACGATGTTATTATCATAGGTGATCTGTTCCCCGCTGCTGTTCTTATGATAAATGGTATGGTACTTCTGCCGGGATTTGTAAAATTCAGCAAAAGTCTGGAAAATGAAAAGATTGAAAAGGTTATGGGTGTAATAAAAAAAATTGAGATTCCGATCGGAATTATTAGTCTTTTAGCCGGAATCATACATGTTTTTATACCCTTTATGTTTTTCTTATAAAAAACCGTCACAAAAGAGATCATGAAAACAGTATTATTATTAAGAGGTGGTTATTATGGTATTTCTAAAAAGAGTTAACTTTATTATCTTTATGTCGCTACTCGGTGCATTAAGTGTTTTTTTTGTTTCCAAAGTCTACTATATGGAATGGTTTGTAGCGTATATTATTTATTTTCTAATAATAATAGTTCTCTCATTTAGAGTGATCGAATCGGGAATGGCAAGAAAAAAATTTCTTGATATAGTTGACCAATATAGAAAAATAGTAAAATTAGAAGATGAACTGCGTACTGAGAGTCTGAAACTGGAACTGGTGTGTCCTGATTGTCAGAGCTAAAACAATTACTGGTCATTTCTCGAAAACTATAAATGCAAAAAATGTTCATCAGGATTATGGACAACATCAATAAAAGAACTTGACCCTGTTTACGACACACTTTTTCAAAAAAGAGAAAAAATTTACGGTTTTTATAACAGACTTGCACCTACAACAAGAAAACGACTAAAGACTCTGGAACTTAACGGTCAAAAATAATGAAATATATCCAAAAGTTAATTAATCTAACCGATACAATCGAAAATCATATAACCGGAAGTATTGAGGCGGTTGTGTTAGTTATATTTGATTACCTCCATGTATTAAGTGATAATTTTGATAATTTGAGGATTAGTTTAAGGCTATTTATTACAGAATACTCCTATCATCTCAGGGTGTTTAAAAATTTGATTGATGAAAATACGGCTTCGGCTATATATAACGGACGCTGGAAACTGCTATCATTCATTATTGTAGTTTTGATAATACAGATAATACTGTTTCTTTTCATCAATTTTAAAGTTTTTCATCGTGTTCATCCAAAGGCAGCAAACAGCAAATTACTAATCGGTATTTCTAAAGATTTCAGTATTAAAACTCTTTATAAGATGTATTCGACGGCGGCTGAATGTGTTTTGTCGAATACTGTCTATAGTTTAATTATTGAACTTGAGTCAAATCTGGGGAGTTATCTTAAAAATGAAGATTTTTATCGTGATATTTTTTCAAATTTTATCAAAAAATCCTCTTTTTTAATGCCTGCAAGAAAAATTGTAAAATTTATTAATTGGTATGTTACTAAACAAAAAAATGCTGTTGTAGTCGAGGAGAATATTTTCCGGTTAATGGATACCGTAAAAGACAGTAAAGAGTTTGCCGTAACAGGAAGCGTTGTCAGCGGCATACTGAATAATTACGATTCTAATCCCTATATTCATGACTCTTGGCGAACTATAGCCGAAAAACTTATTGACAGATGGGATAATGGTGATATATCAAATATACTATTGTACTCCGGGTGCGGTTCGGGTAAAACTTCTTTTATTTACTACCTGTATTCCCTACTAAACGGTAAGAATCTCTATATGCATCAAATTATCAGAAACGAAACCTTAGAACAGATCAAGCCTCTCGATCTCTTGTTGACCCTAAAAATGAGTGAGATTGAAAAGATGGAAAAAAAAGCAATAATCCTGGATGATGTAGAGTCCTTGCTTACATCAGGTCCGAGGGGTTTTTCTCAGTTCGAAAAACTTATCGTTCTTATAGAAAAGACAAAGTCTAAAATACTGTGGGTCAGTTGTAACAGGTGTTTTTACGGTTATATTAAAAATATCTTTCCGGTAGAATCTATATTTAATATGAAATATGATTTTCTTGATATTACATGGAAAGAGATTATGGAAGTATTTAACTTTAAACTGATTAAATCAGGTTTTCGTTATTCTGTAGTTGCTGATAAAAAGATGAAAAAAATGATTGAAAGTAATATAAGACATAAAAGAATAGATAACCACGGGGTTGAACAATACAAAAGCACTTTATTTTTTCAACGAATGTTCACAAACGGAAAAAACAACTTCTGTTATTCAATTTTTAATTTTGTAAAGTCAGTTAAACGGATCAATGATAAACTGATCTTGCTTGAACAAACAGAGCCTGCTGATATGGAGTTCATTGATAAGCTGGGAAATGAAGCTGTATTTATACTTTATCGCATTATAATCCATAAAAGTTTAAGAAAGGAGGAGATCGCTGAAACACTTCTGATCCCCTTGAACATAGTATCATTAAATCTAAGTTTACTATTTGAAAATAATGTAATTGAAAAAAACGGTGACAGCTTCAGTATTAGCGGAAGTGTTTATAACCATGTAGTAAAATTTCTTCAATCTAAAAATCTTTTGGGGTAATTCTATGGACGGAACAACAGATGAAGTTAAAAAAAGTATAGTCTCAATCTTTAATTTAAATAACTGGATTATAGCGGTAATAATTATTTTTACCTTTTTTTTGATAACAAAAATCATCAAAAGTGTCTTATCAACGCTCGCTGAAAGGTATCCTGAGAGACGGATTTTTCTTAAAAATATTATCCCTGTAATTAATATTGTTCTAAATATAGTTACACTTCTTTTTTTAATGTTTAAGATTCTTGGTTTTAATATGGAGAGTTTTATTGCATTTGGAATATCTGCCGGTGTAGCAATAGGTTTTGCAATTCAGGATATACTCTCAAATTCATTTGCAGGGTTAATTATACTGTTTACACGCCCATTTAATATAGGTGATAAAATCGAAGTTTCGGGACACTATGGAGAGGTTATCGATATTTCGATCTTAAAAATCCGCATTGTTACACTTGATGACTCAATTGTAACAATACCTTCAAAAAATTTTCTTTCATCAACAGTTTCAAATGCCAATGGAGGGGAATTAAATTGTCAAGTTGTTACAGACATTAGATTTCCGTCAGGTACAGATATTTCGGGACTGAAAGAAACCGCATATAATGCTGTCTATACATCTCCTTACTCATACCTTAAAAAACCGGTAGTAGTACTTTTTGCTGACGAATATAATTATAACCATATAATGATAATGCGTATCAAGTCATATGTATTTGATCATAGATATGAAAAACGCTACTCATCAGACCTTTATGAACGGGTTATGCTTTCATTTAGCAATAAATCCATAGCTAAGACAAATGAAAATGTATAAAAATACGAGATTTTCTGTAATAAACTTTTTTAAAATACTACTTAAACTTCAAATAAATTTGCTGTTAACCTGCTGATAATTTATAGTTTATACTTTTTTCGGCCTATTTTTATTAGCCTATATATATTATTTGCGGGATTCTTCCTTAAGACCTTTCTTTCCGCCTGTCATCGCCCCTTGTCCACCCACTTCTTTACCTTTACCCTTACCATTTCCATGACCATCTCTCTTTCCCTGACCTTTTGGTCCTGCACCATTTTTGTTTGGCATACAATACTCCTTATACTTCTAATTTAATTTATAAACTAATAAGGAATTATTATAAATATGCTGCTTCTTGTTAATACTATCCCGGTTCTATATTGTTGTGGATTCTATATTGTTGTGGGTTCTACTAATACCAGAGACAGATCAGGTTGTTAATCAAAGAGTCAGGAGATAAAATAAAAGAACTTTGATGTTCCATCGCTTTGTCGTATAGCTTATCCCTAAAAAATATAGAACCTTGATTCTTATAAGCAGCAATCTCTCTTAGATGAGAAGCTTCTACCCCTTTTATTGATTCTGTCAAAATTTTAACGCTCTCCGCCGGTGTTGTATCTTGATTTTTCTTAAAATCAAGCCTCTCAAATCCGGTTTTGGCTATGAGGTTTTTAAAAACAAAATCGTAGTAAAAAAGCTCCCCCTCCCCGTTATACCAATCAGGCCACATCTTCTTATACGGTTCCCTGAAAACATGTTGAATAAGCTTATGCTCCGATCTATAGTTTGCTTCTACAATGTGAAAAAACTCATGGATTAGCCCCAGATAGTCACCCAAAACCGAACTGCCCATTAGTATAGTGCACCTTGTTGCAGTTGAGTAATGATTATTTTTTATATCTGTTAATTTTAGACCTGTTTTTTTCATTTGCATTTTCCCTCTTTTTCTGTTAAAATAACTTGAACTTACGATAATGACACAATAGGGACAACAACAAGGAAACAATAATGAAG
>CAYYKD010000023.1:0-57896 GCA_964471825.1 uncultured Spirochaetales bacterium | reverse complement strand
TACATTTAATCGAGAAGCTAAAAAGCCACCGCCACAGGCGGTTTCAGTTCAACGTCCGAGCATATGCGACGGACTGCAACGCAGTCTGTCCCCTTTAGGGCAAATGAGGCGAATGCCGAGTGCCGGCTTATGCTCTGTTGTATGATGTCCGTGTCGTGGTAAGCAAGAAGTACAAACCGGTCATAAAAAACTAGAATAATGAAAAGAAAGCTTCAAACTTCCGCACACAAACTTTGAAAACTATGAGAACCGAAAAACTACTTTTCGCAAAAAGCAATTAACAACTGAACAACACTTTTTCGGCATTGAACTAATAAGATTCTTCTGAGCTGAAAAGACCTGGAGAACGCCCGATTAACCCGCGAGGCGTAATTGGCGCATTTTTTGCCTTGAGTGCTAACGAAAGCAAAAAGTGTGACAATAGCCGAATCGGATTAAATTGGGCGTTATGCTCTCTATTGGTTAAAAAACTTTGTTTCAATCCCTTTTTTTAAGGATATAATGATAAACCAAAGCATCTTTATCATGACTAATTGCATATGCATTAATAAAGTCATAACCAATCAAATCAAAAAAATTTAATGCATCTATCATAGAATCAAATTTTATGTCTTTACCTTTATCATCTTTAAGACGTCTTTTTGAGTTTATAAATTTATATTTTTGTCCATAGTCAACATAAATTTCAACTTTCTTTCCTACCGACTCGCCAACTATTTCAATATACTTTCCAGCAACTTCTGTAAGAGGCGTATCATCTACTGTCTGAGAAGTTAATGAAAATGTTAAAAAAATAAATCCCATGATAATTGCTTTTTTGTACATATTTATCTCCTTGCATAAATTATTTGTATTCTTGTTTTTCATATGTATATGAAACTCCTAATACTTCAAAAGTTAGGGTGTTTCCAGTAAAATTATAAGTCGTCCATTCAGACCACTCTGCGCCAATATCAGTACTTTTTGTTCTACTCATACCGTCTTTTGTTTCAAATCTCATCGTGTAATACTCAGGAGAATCCCCAAAGTCGGGACTTGTATCCCAACCTATATTTAAAAAATAATTTTTATATCTTTTTTCCACGATTAATAAATTTCTTCCCAAAAATTTCAAAGTAATCCATGTATTTGTTTCATTAATTCCATTTGATGCTGTCCAATGATTTTCATAAAGAAAAGTTCCCTCAAATAAAGGGTCAGGAAAATAACTCTCTTCTAGAGTTATAGATTTAATCTCTGAATGATCGCTTTCTGAACTATTAACAATTGATGTTACTTTATAGTAATATATAGTTCCACCTATAACTTCACTATCAATGATGTTATTCGAATAGGTGTCATTTAATAGTTTAAAACTATTTTTGTCATTCTCAGATTTATAAACATTATATTTATTTGCATCACTTACATCATCCCAATCTATCTCTACCCACAACATGTCGGAATTAAATGTTACTGAAAGATTATCAGGAGTATTTTGATTAATCAAAGACATATCACATGATAATAATAGAGTAGTTAGTATAAAAAGAAGAAAAATTCTTTTCATTTTTATTTATCCTTAAATATAAGATGTTAATATAGACCATTATATAATCATACGGAAAATTAGAATAATTCTAATTTATATTTTTTATATCCATCTTTAGAACTATAAATTCTTACTTTATCAAAACCAAGTTTTTTTAGTTCTTCTACAGTAGTTCCATAGCCAATAGCAGATGTGTGAAAAACAAGATTATCAGCTTGCATAGTTGAGACTCTAGCCCAAACCAAAGTTTTACTGTTATTTCTATCATAATCAAATTTTGAATTTAAATTGTGATTGGAACAAAACTGATTCATTTCTTTTATTTTACTAAGTCTTAATTGTTCTTCGGTATTTTTTTTTGTACCAGAATTTTTAGTTGTGCTTTGTATTTCACCCATCTTCTTTTCATGTAGCTCATGCTTTGTTTTAGATTCAGATTCTATAGTAGTTAAATCTTTGTTCATTTCATTGTTACCAAGTATAGCTCCATAAATTATTAGTGAATAAAATATAATTAAAATTGTAAAAAGAACAAAAGGTTTATTCTTTTTGCCTCTAAAAAAAGCATATAATCCAACTGGATATAAAAAAATTAATAATAATCTTACAATCCATTTTTTATCATACCATTTAGTGTTTTCCATTATTTCACCTCTTTTTATCTTTAGATTTTCTCTTTGGATGCATAACCATCTTTTAACCCCTCAACCCAAAACCCGCTTACGACACGGATTTCAGACAACGTCCGAGCATAAGCGACGGACTGCTTGCAGTCTGTCCCCTTTAGGGCAAGCGAGGCTGATGCCGAGTGCCGGCTTATGCTCTGTTAGTCGAAGTTGACCGCCAAATGCTAAGAATAAACCCCGACACGAGGTCGGGACTTATTACATTTTTATTGCTAGTGATAAACAAAACTGGTTTTCGCTATCAAAAAGCAAATTAAGTGATGTTTTTTTTAAGAACTGGGAGATTTTACTTCCCGTTTTATTAAAAAATATTTCCTCAATTTGATACTTAAAGTATCCTAGTACAATAAATATTGGTACTGATATGACACTTAAACTAAGCATAGATATTCCCATAATTAAGAATGCTGTCCAAGTTCTTCCATATAAATAATAATTATCTTCTACTTTTTTTCGAAGAGGGTCATCAAGACTATAATCATAAGGATGAGGTAGGCTTTCTTGATAATTTAAAACTCCCCCGTAAGACGCCATAAAAATACCGCCTAGTAATAAGCTTGACCCCATAAAAGCACCCAACCCGATAAATGATCCATTAAAAACAGAGTGCTTCTTGTTGATTTCATTAAAATCAGCTTTAAAATCTGTTAGATTCCACTTTTCAACAAAATTCTTATCATAAAAATATTTTGATGACATTCGCATTTTTTTTGAACTATCACGAAATTCTGAGTTGTTAATGTTTTTTGCCAATATGTCAGCTTTATCTAAAATCTGTGACAGTGATGTCGCCGTATCACCCAGAGCATAAACAATTTCACTGGTCTCAACATTAACAACTCTAATGTCAATCATGTAATAATTTTCATCAAGTTTAGATATTGTGCCGAATAAAACTAATTGTGCTCCAACAAAATTACCGATATCAATTGCTTTTGACTCATCAAAATAATCCTGATTCTGTAATTTTAATTCATTTAATGCTAAATTTAATTGTTTTCTTTCAATAACTTTGAAGTTATTAGTACTCAATAATGAATTAATAACTACCTCCTCAAATGTCTGAGCCAAATCTTTTTCAAGACCATAACCCTTGATTGAAATGTTTAATACAGCAATTCTCTTTAAATCTTCTGAATAAAAATTAGTTACAGTAGAAATCAATATCAATAAAAGAAAAATATTTTTCATTATCTCACCCCTTATAATTTTAATGATAAGCCGAAAAGAGCTTCACTACTTATAGTATTATACCCGACTTCAATATTGATATTTGATATAACTAAATTACTTCCAGTCATCTTTTTGAATATCACTCTAATCATATTCATAAAATAAAAAGGTGCCAAACTCACAAAAGATAGTATTAACCCTGGTATTAATGCCTGTAAGCCAAATAAACCATAAATAGCATCTCCATCTCCAGTCGCAGAACCATAAATGCCTAAGATTGCAGGAACTAATAACCCTCCTGTATTTAAAATTAGCCCACCTACAAGTAATCCTATCCCAGCTCCCATAAAAATGTTATGTTTCTTTACAAGAACATCTTTATCAGTATAGACTTCTAACTGCCATCTTTGGGTTATATACTTATCAAAGAATTTTTTTTCTTTGTAATTTAATTTGCCAAATGATAACTTTTCCGTTGAGGAAATGTCGTTTGAAATCTTATCAGCAATAATTGTTACACCATTTACTAATAGCGGAATAGAATCGAACTTTTCAGAGAAGGTATATTTTAACTCCCCGCTTTTTACGTCAATAATTTTTATGTTCAGTAATAACAAAGCGTCGATTTTTGATATGGACCCAAACACTATCGAACTTGCACCTAATAAATTCCCCAATTCAGATGCTGTAGAATCATCAAATTCGTCTTGATTTTGAAGTTTTAATTCATTCATTGCCTCTTGGATATTAGACCTCTCAACTACAATAAATTTTTTCGAATTTATCAACTTAGTTGTTAACTGTGACGAGATGCTATTTCCAAACTCTTTGTTAATTGTTCCTCTAGCTTCAAAGTCAATGATAGCTATCCTGATTTTTTCTATGGAATAGACATTTACCGAGAAAAGAAAAATAAAAATTATAAATTGTAATCTGTTTAACACATCAAACTCCTAAAAAATTTATTTAAAACTGCATAAGCAGTTTTTACCTAATTTCTTAGTAATTAATTAAAATTATGTCTTTTTCTCAATTATTTCTTTCTAGCCGACACGATGTCGGCTCCCCTTGAAAAAGAGCCAGTTAAGGCGGTCAATTTTGACTAACGTCCGCCGATATATGTCGTTTGTTTGTTTTGCAACAAAGCGAGCGAAGCGCAGCCGCAAAACAAATAAATGACCCCGAAGGGTGAAGCAACTCGCAAGAGTTGCGGAAATATATCGGCTGTTGTACGTAGTTTCGGGGCAAATTATATCACAGTTTGTTTCTTTTTCAACAAAATCTTCACTGCAAAATATAATATTAAAACTCCAATTACTATATTTAGAAATGAAATAATGAAATTTGATAAAAACATTTTTAATATTATTCCTAACAAAGCTATTATTGTTAAAAAAATAATAGTTGGGATCAATGCTCCAATACCATATAAAATTAATTCTTTTCTTGTAAAATTATTCTCTCCGATTTTGCTTGAAAAAATTCCTATCCAAAAAATTACAGTTAATGGATTTGATAAAGTTAGTAATAATCCTAAAATAATTGGGTTATTTATCTGAAGGTTATTAAGATATGCTAATTTTGGAATTAAGTTAATTTTCACAAATTCAGAAACAATTATATTTATCCCAAAAATTAACAAAATTATGAAGCCGATTATTTTTGAGATTATTTTTGCATTATTTGATTTTATAAATGTTGAAACTCCAAATATAGCCCAAAAAATATAAAAAGCATCAATAATGAATACACCAATAACAATTAATTCTGAATATAAGAACCCTTTGTCAACGGAATTTTTAAAAACAAAAAGACAAACAGGTCCGATTGCTAACTGTAATAATAATCCTAAGGATAATCCTTTGATAAAGATACTCAAATATTTATAATTAATTATTTTCTCCATTTTCATCAGATATTTCTTGCCCCGAAATTACGTACAACGTTTGCCAGTATGAGATGTTTTTTGTTTTGCAATAAAGCGAGCGAAGCGCAGCAGCAAAACAAAAAATATCCCCGAAGGGCGGAATGAGCGTCAGCCGAATGCAGTCATACTGGCTGTTAGTCGAAGTTGACCGCAAAATGCTAAGAACAAACCCCGACACGAGGTCGGGACTTACTGAACCCTTCTCTCTAAATACTTATAATAGTTTTCACGTGTTTTAAACATTAAAAAAACTATGCTATCTTTCTCAATAGTATATGAAAGCCTATAATCAACATTTTCTACAACGATCTTTCTTCTATAAATTCCCGTAAGATTTCCAGATAACTGCTCTGCATCAGTTGGTTCTTCTTTAATTTTCTGAATTAAATCTTTCAACTCTTCTTTTATCTTTGATGACATTCTTTTTATATCTTTTTTAAACCCGGGATGAAAAAGAGCATTATAAATCAAAAACTTCATCCTCTGAAAGAAGATTAACCGAGTTATTTCTAACCTCAATTAGTCTTAATTTTAATTCTGCTTCCTCATAAATTTTTTCTTTTAACTCATCAAAGTTTACATTCTCGTGGATGTCGTATCGTTTGTAATCGTTTTCATTAATATTTAGTGTTACAGTCATAATACACCTCTATATTTATAATAATATCATAGTGTATATAAAATATCAAGAAAAAACCAATGTCATAGTTAAAAAACCCGACAAAAGTCGGGCTTATACACACAATTATTTTCCTTTTTTCCTCATTTCTTCTGCTTTTTGCTTATTTTGTTCAGCAGAATCGTATAACTTCTTTGCACTTGAATAGTGATGTTCTCCTTCGCCATTTTTTGCTTTTGCCCAATCAACATCACCCCATTTTTTATTTTGTTCTGCTCTTTTGCTAAACATATCTTCTAGTTTTCCCATAACATCTCCTTAATATTTTTGAGATCTTAAATATTGTAATTGATCTTTTAAATTTCTTATACTCTCTTTTAGTTCTCTTTTTGAATAATCATCCAACTTAGTTGCATGATTTAGTTTGTACTCCATTGCAGTTATCTGCATTTTGATTTTGTTTTCCTCACTAAATAAATTGCTCAAAAACCCCATAAAAAAACTCCTTATTTAAAATATTTAAACTTCATACGAAGTCTATTTAAAATCGCTTTAATACAAGTAATTCGTATAATGATAAGTAATAACAATTACCTAACCACGCATTTTAGTGATCGCTGCAATAATAAGAATTATTATTAATGCGGGAACACCTATGAATGACCCTGCTGCAGCTAATAAAGGAATGCCTATACCTGAAATTATTAATGCAATAATAAATACAATAGCTGCTAAACAACCAAGTTGTTTCATACACACCACCATCAATGAAATTTATAAACTTCATACAAAGTCTATTCCAAATTCATTAGTAGTGAGTAAAATTTGATGTCCTATTTTGATTTTTCTTAAAGCCGACACGATGTCGGCTCCCCTTGAAAAAGAACAATCTCAGGCGGTCAATTTTGACTAACGTTTCGCCAGTAGGGGAAGGTTTTGGTACTCCAAAACTTTGGGAGAAGCGGTACTCCGCTGAACCCCCTACTGGCTGTTATCGGCTGGAGTTGGGCAATGTAATACCCAAAAACCGCGACACGGATGTCGCATTATTTATAAATTTCTTCTAAAAGTTTTTCTAAATTATTTTTTTGAAACAATAACTCCTTTGAAACTTTATCATGTTGTTTTCTATCCGATAGTATCTTATTTCTCATATTTCTTATTTGCTCAAGAATTTTAATATATGATAATTTTTTAAACTCGTCAAAATTCTTAATAAACTCATTTTCGATTTCAGAAGCTATTGTAAGAAATTGATTATAACATTGTCTTTTTGCATCAGCTACTTTTTTTGCATTCTCCTCTTCTTTTACAGCATCGCCAACTTCAAATAAAAAACCAATTATTGATATAACAGGTCCTAAAAATTTTACAGCATTACCAATGTCCTTTGCCATATTAACAGCTTGCCATGGTTTAAATTTAGTACCAAAAAAATGACCAACATCTTTAATAATTGATACAGCTTGTGAACCTGCTACCTGCGTAGCTTTTGCGAGACCATTAATAGTAGATGTATTTGTTAAACCACCAATAGTTTTAGATACAACCTCTGTTCCACCCGATACTTTATTAAAGTTTTGAATTATCTTGCTAAAGTCATCTTTTATGGAATTAGTAAGTTTTATTTTACCGGTATTAATAGAGGTAAAAACATATTGAGCAAGATCAGATTCCATAATAGTTGATATTTGCTCTTCCATTACTTGATTTTGCGATTCAATAATATTTTGAATTTCATCTCTTGCTTTTTCGATCTCTTTTTCAATATAAATATTTACTGCTTTTGATTCAGAATCTATGTCAAAATCTTTATCGCCAATTTTCCCTGTCAATTCATTCGATTTTCTTATTATTGATAGAGAAAGTTCATTTATTTTTGATTTGACTGATGATTCTGTTCTTTCTTTATTTTTGTTAATGGTATATTCAATTCTTTCAATAGTTTGAAACAATTCTTTATCTTCCTTACTTGTAATTTCAATTATAACATTATCAATTGTGGTTATCGCTATTCTAAAAGGTGTATCAAGTTTACCCATCAAACCTTTTGAGGTAACAAATAAATTTAAATTATTAGTAAAATCATGGAAATGACTAATATCAATAAGTGATTTTTCATTATCATCTTTTCCTTCAATATAATCTGCTGCATCAATAAATGAAGACATAAATTCATCGAAATTGTAAGGATTTAATGATTTTCTTAATGTTATTTTATAGTTATTAACTAAATCATTATATTTGCCAGATTCCATTGACATTTTATTAATAACAATCATCATTTTGTTTTTATAGCCACTTTCAAAAGCCAATTTTTTAAAATTTCCAAGTATTATATTATCAAATAAATCACTTGTTAAACAATAAATCAGTAAATCTGACTCTTTAATTTTATCATTAGTTATTTGATCGTGATCTGGTCGATCTGTGTAAAGACCGGGGGTATCAGTCAATATAATATCATTCCATTTGTAATCAGAAGTTTGATCTGTAGCTATATCAGCATCGATTTTTATACTTTTGTCGCCGGTTAATGCAGATATAATTGTAGACTTTCCAGAACTATATTGCCCTATAAAAGAAACTTTTAATATCTTATTATTTTCTATCTCTTTTAATTTTTGTTCAAAAGTTTCTAAAGATAATTTATTATTTTCACTTAAAACCTTTCTTATTTCTTCTATTATGTTATGAAAATCTTCTGAAATTCTTCCAATTTTAAAATTATTATCTGTCATAAAATCTCCTTTTCTTTTAAAAACGTAATTTTTTCTTGTAATATTTTAGTTATCTTTTCTTCGTCTTTTTTATTAAAATTATTCGATGATTTAATTTTAAGTTCTTTACCATAATCTCTTTTTACTTCAATAAATTTTAATTGATTAATATCAATATCAAAACTTTTTTTATTGTTAATATAGTTAATAATTCTATACGCATAAATTTTATTAAGATATTGAATGTTTTCATTTAAATGTTTAATCTCAGGATTAATTTGCGTTATAACAATTTGTATATTGCCCAATAATTTTTCAATAATATTTAATACGGTCTTTTTAATTTCTGTATGTTTTTCTTCAAATGTTTTAAGAATATCATTTATTGTTTTAGTTTCATTTTCCTCTATGCTTTCTTTAATTGAAGAATATAGCTTTTGAGTCGCTTCTCTAACTTTTTCTTCTTTACTTTTAAAAAGTCCAGACAATAAAGACCCTAAAATAGCAACACCACTGACAATCCATCCAATCGGATTAGATGCTCCTAAAACAAATAATAATATAGCTCCTGCAACACCAACTGCACCACTTAAAATTTTTGTTAATGATTTAAAATTAAAAGTTCCAGTCATTTGAAATGACATATTTTCTATTTGAACTTTTGAAAATAAAGTCAAATTCTCCTCTATTTCCTGAAGTGCTTTTTTTACCTCATCCATATAATCTTTAGTTACACTTTCAATTTTTATTTTCATGGTTTCATTAAATTTTATACTCTTTAGAAAAGACTCCCATCTATACCCAACTTCATCTTTTTTTACATCATAATTATTAGTTGCAAAATCCATTGCTCTATTTTCTTTTAAATCAAGGAATATGTTTGTTATATCTTTCTTTAAGATTTTATAATTTTCT
Organism: uncultured Spirochaetales bacterium; assembly: GCA_964471825.1. GTDB lineage: Bacteria > Spirochaetota > GWE2-31-10 > GWE2-31-10 > CAYYKD01 > CAYYKD01. The sequence goes on along the minus strand of CAYYKD010000023.1, from coordinate 48,325 downwards.
TTAAATGACAAATCAAGTTTCGATAATACCTCTTTTTTGTTTTTTTCTAAACTTTTAGATAATTTTCCTAATGGTTCTTCAAATTCATTTAATTTTTGTAAACTCTCATTTAGAATATATATAGACCCGTCTATCATAGTTTGTGTTCTTTTTATTAATCCTTCATCAATAATCTGAACTCTTATAGAATTTAAGAAGTCTTGTATATGTGATGATTTATAAAGCAAATTACTATTACTTTTATAATTCTCTTCACTTGACATTTTAGCAGCCAATAATTGAACAGGATATATATCAAAAAAACCATTTTTATAATGCTCTTCTGCATATCTTTTAATTCGATTAATATGACCCTCAAGTGATTTTTCATCTTTTCGGGTATACCATTTTTCAGGATTTTTTAAATATAACTCCAATTTAGCTTCATTTTCAATATTTTCTTTAACATTTAATAAAATTACAATGGGTTTATTATGATTTTTAATTATTTTAAGAAAATCAAATTCTGCTTCTTGAATACTATCATTTTTTAAAACATAACAAATTAAATCTGATTCATCTATCACACTTTTAGCTATTTCTTCATCAGTTTTTCCACCTGGAGCGCCAATCCCGGGTGTATCTATTATTCTTATCTTTTCCCATTCATACATTCTATTGTATCTTGTGGTTCTTTGCTGGCCTTTTCCAATAAATTCTTCACCTTTTCCTGTAACTATTGAATGTAAGGTACTTTTACCAGCTTTTGTTTTACCAATAAATGATATTGTATAATAATCCAAAGCTCTTTCTTTTCGAATTATTGTTCTTCTGTTTTGTTCAATTCGATTTAAAACTATATCTTTTAAACCCAATTGAAGGTTTTTTAATAATTCAAAAAATTGTTTTTCTGCTTCATCTTTTGATTTCTCATATTTTTTATTCTCATCAAATATCTTATCAATTTCTTTAATCAGAATTTTATAAGAGTCATCAACATCTTTTATTTTTTCTTTTGCTATTGACAAGTCTATTTTTGCAATTTTTGAGCTATTATCAATTGCCTCAATATAATCTTTACCTTTTAGTAAAAACTTATTATATTCTTTTTCTATATTTTCTTTAACTTTACCGGTAGTGAAGTTTTTTATTGTAAAAAGGAAATTCCTGACAACATTATCTAAAAATTTCTCTTCATATCCATCATTAGTATCTTTTTTATTATCCAAATTATTTATAATTGATTCTTTTAGATTTAAATAAATCTGTTTATCAAAATTTGTTATTTCAATAAATTTTTGGAAAATATCCTCTTCAGATGGATCAAAAAAACCATCAGAAAAGGCAACATTTAATCCGACAATTAATGCTTGCTTTAATGAATCTTCACCAGATTTTTTTAACTCCTTTAATATATCATCTAGTTTTATTTTATCTTCAGTATCTCCTAATATTTTTCTAACATTATCCTTAATGTCTTCTGAAATATTATTATCTACTAAAAACTTATCAATCAACTCAACTTCGCTGTCATGAATTAATCCATCTGCAACACACACATATGCCGTAAATAAAATTAAATTGTTAATATCAGTCAAAATAATCCTCCTTTTTTTTCTTGCCCGCACGGACGCGGGCTCTTTTTCTTACTACCAGTCTTGCCCAACTCTTGCCGATAACTACTACATATATGCACAAAGGATAAAGAAACTAATCCCGGTATTCGTATAACCATCCAACTTGGGGAGTTATATGAGTGATGGGTTAACTTATTATACTTGATGCAGGTTTTTTTATATCATATATATTTTAATAGTTCAACAGGATTTTTATTTATTTTTTATTTTTTTTGCTACTTTTAGATATTGATGGAGTCAAGGGGACTTTTTACTTGACCGATAATTTTTTTTGATACATGTGTGTATATCTCGGTGGTTTTTGAGCTTGCGTGTCCCAGGATTTCTTGGATGATTCGCAGGTCAGTGCCGGCTTCCAGAAGATGTGTTGCATAGCTATGTCGAAGTGTGTGAACTGTAGCATTTTTTTGAATGCCGGCATTTTTGCAGGCCTTTTTAAATACATTTTGGATGCTTTTGACCGTGTACTTTCCGCCCTTTTGCCCTTCAAAGAGGTAGGTTTTTGTAGAATATTCATCTGTATAGGTGTTTATCATATCAACTATCTTTTGAGATAGCGGCGTTTGTCGATCTTTATTACCTTTAGACTGACGGATAATAATGACAGATCTATTGTAGTCTATGTCAGTTTTTTTGAGGTTGACGGCCTCACTAATCCTAAGACCTGCAGAATAGATCAATGATATAACCAATTTATGTTTAATATTTTTAAGGGTCTTGATTATTGATTCAATCTCATCCTGACTAAGGATCACGGGGAGTCGTTTTTCTCGGCGAGGTCTGATGGATAGCTTTGGCATTTTTTTTTCGAGGATATTCTCAATGTAAAATTTTACAGCATTTGCTGCCATATGCTGATACTGATGCCCGAACTTGCTTGATATAGCATTGAAGTAGGCCAGTATTCCATCTTCAAGATTTAATTCTGGCATGGATTCTCTAAACTTCACATAGCGTATGATGTGATACTTGTAGTTTTTACCTGTATTTTTGCTGTACCGTCTTCGGTTTAAATAATCATTTATAGATCCGGTTAGCCCTTCTTTGGCATCCTCGTGAAATGAAAGACCTAACTTATTTAGCAGAATATCTTCACATGACGGGTTATTCGGAAATATCCACTTTTTATCAACACTATCCCATCTTCGATTAGGAATTGTACGAATTATCTCCAATATCCTTGGATCATATTCGATAGAGAGTTCAATCGTTTCATTTTTTTTTAATAGCGTGTATTTCATAGTTAATCCAAATAGTAGATTTTTTAGGACAATTATATATATATATTAATCTACTATTTGAACTTTTTATTTATGAATTTTCAAAAAAATTTTAAAAATCTAGCTTTTTTTTCCACAAGTCCTTTAATTCTTTTAGACTATCAGAAACTATTTCCTTACCATCTGAGGAGATTCTCAATAAATTGTCATCTGTAACTTTGCCTAGTTTGCATACAGGGATATTTTTGAAGAGATCAAGAAATGTTCTTTCATTTTCAGGACTTAGTGAGATTAAAATTCTAGATGGTGTCTCTGAAAATAGTTTCTCTTCTGTTGTTAAATCAATATTGTCTCTTGTTAACATGTGATCAAGGTTAATACTTGCACCCACCAGCCCGGAAAATGAAGCCTCTGCAAGTGCGACACTTAGACCTCCATCTGAAAGGTCATGTGCCGACTTAATTAGTCTCTGTTTAAGTGCCTCGTGAATTGCTCTATATGAACTCATTGCATTATAGGGATTAACTGTTGGGACCAGTCCGCCTGAGAGCGATTTCATAAGTGCATATTCAGAACAGCCAAGTTCAGGTGCGGTCTCTCCAATTAGATAGATAAGGTCTCCCTCATCCTTAAAATAGAAACTGGTCATAATTCTAATATCATCTGTCTTTCCGGTTACTGTAAAAAGTAGCGTTGGGTCTACAGATATTTTTTTATCACCACGAATATAGTCATTCTTCATACTGTCCTTACCGGAGATACATGGACAGTTATAGGCTAGTGTTACATCATAGACAGCCTTACAGGTCTGAACTAACTGCGCAAGTTTATATCTACCGTCCGGAGTGTATTCTGACTCTATAGGATCCGGCCAACAGAAGTTATCAAGTCCGACAATTTTATCCGGATTAGCCCCGAGAATGATCGCCTGCCTGTAAGCCTCATCTATTGCATTCGCAGCCATCTGATATGCATCCAGCCTGGAATATCTTGGAACTATACCATGAGTAACAACAAGCCCCTCGTATGAATCCGGAAAAATCTTAAGTACAGCACCATCAGATGGCCCGTCATTTTCCTTGCCTGTAAACGGCTTATTAACTGTTCTTCCTTGAACCTCATGATCATAGCATCTAACCCATGATTCCTTAGAGGCGATATTTGGTCTCTGTAGGAGATCTCTTATGGATGATGAAATATTTGGATCTGTAAATTCAATTCGTTTTTGAACCGGGGGATTCCACTCTGCATTTAGTACAAGTTTTGGCACACCGTCATGAAGAAAGTTCATATCAAGATAGCAAACAGTTTCACCGTTATAGGTGGCTCTAAAAAATCCGCTATCATTAAAAACACCTACAACAGTAGATTCAACACCATGTTTCTTACTAAGGGCAAGAAATTTATCAATGCTATCCGGTGGAACAGCAACACTCATCCGTTCCTGTGCCTCTGAAACAAGGATCTCCCATGGTCTTAGGCCATTGTATTTTAACGGGCATTTATCAAGATCGAGAACTGCACCGCCTGTATAGGTTGCCATCTCACCGATAGAGCTTGACAATCCGCCTGCTCCGTTGTCTGTGATTGAAGAATATAGACCTCTATCTCTCGCCTCAATTATGAAATCAAGCATCTTCTTCTGTGTTATTGGATCGCCGATCTGAACAGCTGAGGTTGGACTTGATTCTGACAAATGTGCAGACGAAAATGTTGCACCATGTATTCCATCCTTACCAATTCGACCGCCTGACATTACTATATAGTCGCCTGGCCTGTGATACTTTTTAAATGATTCCTTTCCGTTTATCTTAAGAGGCATAAGTCCGCCGGTTCCGCAAAATACTAACGGTTTACCCAGGTATGAGCTGTCAAATACTATCGAGCCATTTACAGTTGGAATACCGGATTCATTACCGCCATCCTTGACCCCTCTATGCACACCTCTAAAAATTCTTCGTGGGTGTAGAAGCCCCTCAGGAACATCGCTATCCTTAGTAAACGGGTCACCAAAACAGAAGATATCAGTATTAAATATCGGGTATGCACCGATACCGGTTCCAATAATATCACGATTAACACCGACAATACCTGTCATTGCACCGCCATATGGGTCAAGTGCAGATGGTGAGTTGTGTGTTTCGGCCTTTACGCAGTAAGCCCATTCATCATTGAACTTCACTATACCCGCATTATCAATAAAAAGCGAGAGTAAATCATCTCTAGTCTCTGTAAGTTTAAATGCAGAGTCTCTGATAAAGGTCTTGAATAGCGACTGAATCGTATCTGTCTTGCCATTCTCAGTATAATGAATCTCAGCTGCAAATATTTTGTGTTTGCAATGTTCAGACCAGGTCTGAGCAAGCATCTCTAACTCAACATCTGTTGGTGAAGCAGGTAGCCCGTTATCTTTACGAAACTTGACTATTTCATCTGTTGCATAATATTCCTTAACCGCCCTCATCTCTTCAATTGACATATATAGTGCGTTCTTTTTTGAAATCGCAATAAGCTCATTATCAGATACATTTAGATCAATCGGGCTGCTATATGGTTTGTCAATAGGTTTTATAATTGGTCTGGTGTATTCTATCTTGGCACCGGCCTTGATCTCGCTTGAACTATAAATATAATAGTCCTCAATAAGCGTGTTACAGAGCACCTTTTTTGCAATTGTTTCAGCGTCTGTTTTATTGGAGAGTCCCTTAAATAGATATGTAGTAGATGACCTTACCGATCCTTCATCTAGATTGGATTTAATAAGTTCATTAATACCCTTAGATGAGGTTCGTCCGACATTATCAGTTACTCCGCTCTTATATGAAACCTCGATCATCATATCATAGGTACTTATAGTCGGATAGTAAAATCCTGAATTGGAATCCTGATAAACCTTATCGCAGAAAAGCTCCTCCTGAATTGAGGATAGTTGTTCTTCGGTAAGCTCAGCAAATATATTATAACAATTAATTATCTCAACTTGGTCAACAAAAATACCGGTATCCTCAGCAATCAGCCTTTTTATCTTCTCTGATCGTCCATCCTTAAAACCGCTCTTATGTTTTATCTCAACTCTCTTTGTCAAAACCGGCTCCTTAAAAAAATTATCATATATTATAAATTAAAAAATAAAAAATTGCAAGAATAGACACAATTCTTTTCAGAAAATGAGTAAAGATTTAATTCTTGTCACTTCTATAATTTTCATAACTTCCATAACTTTCATGACTTCAGATACACAGGGATTGAGTTTCCCTTGAGCAGGTTTGTTTTTCTGTTTTCGGATCAACGCTTGTTTTAACGAAATATGTGCCACTATCTATTTATTTTCGGTTTATTCTCATGATCTATTTTAAATCGGTCTGATTAATTTTCTTAATTATTATGAATAACAAAAAATTATTAATATAAATTTAAACGAGATTCCTAAAAGAATAATCTAATAATTTATTACTTTACATGAACAATTATTTATGATAACTATTATAGTTATATTATTGTAAACTATTCGGAGAAAATATATGAAAAAAATAAAGTCGGGTTGCTTTTATTCAATACTAATTTTTTTTATTGCCTTGACTTTAAATTCTTGTACTGTATATGATATGAACGGCAACGATCTTATAGGTATATGGGAACATACTGAAGTTGAAGAATTGGTGGAGTTTACAAAGCAACAAACCGGAGCAATAGCAGCACCGGGCGTTTTTTTTTATTTTTGCTGGAGTGTTAACCCCTCTTCAGAATATGATATGTGGATTCCATTAAAGATTGTTTTTGACAATCCTGATACAGATGGCACTGAGACAAAATGGCTCTATAAATTTACCGATGTTGAAAAAACGAAACTAACATTAAAAATGTTCGACGATGACAATTCATTTACATATGTAAAGAAGTAACATAAAACTAAGATATTTTTGCCTTGTCCAAACAATCATATTAAGCAAACCCTGTAATAATGCCGGCAAACCCCATCCACTTATTTATCAATAAAAATGCGGTTATACTCAACACAATGACTCAAAGTCCTGCAAACCAATAAAATATCAGCTCAAATTCGTTGTGTTTGATAGTCTCATGTGCTAATCAATGTCTACTGTTATAGCGTTCATATAGTATGTACTGCTTGAATACCCATTATTATATACAATATGAAGCTTGTTACTGCTATCAAACTCCGCTGCTGAAACCTGAAAGTATTTACAATAACTACTGTCAAGCTCAACTTTTTCCCACCCGCTGCCATTATCTGAGGCAAGCACAAGTCCACCGTCAGCATTGTACACTATAAAAACCTTACCGTTTTTGTCGATAACTGATGTGCCTGCATATATTGTATTTGTACTATCAATTAGCGTTTTATCCCATGAGCCGATTGGGTCAAACGGGTTGGTTACGATGTATAGATCACCATTTTCATCGTACAAAAGACTTCCATCTGTATTAAAATTGCAAACATATGCATTTGGGTTATCTTGAGTGCCTCTATTTATCTCACTCCATACCCCATTATCAAGCTTAAAGATACATATCTTGCTTTGACCTATGGCAAAATAGATAAAATCTCCGTTTCGATAAAGATCAAGTGCTTTTTTATTATAAATTGAATTGTTGCTAATATACTGCTTTGTACTCCAGCTGCCTAAAACATTTGTCGTGTAATAAATATTTGAAGCATATTCTTTATAAACAACATGCAGTTTTCCATTTCCGTCAAGAACTACCGATACATTCGCCATATCTCTTGATGAATTATACGCAACCTCTTCCTGTGTCCAAACACCATTACTTAATGCTGCGTGATAAAGAGAATTATAATAATTGATTTTTCTAGTGTAAAATACATGCACTACATCATTTGTAGCATCATATTTCATATCTCCATATACATCACTAATATAATAATCAGAATCCCCCAATTCATAATACGAAGACCAGTTTCCGCTATTGGTTTTTGATATATAACACACACTATTAAAATTTCCACTATAATAGACTACATGTTCAGTGCCTGCATTGTCAATCACCATTCCAAGAAAATAATCCTTTTCACTTGAGTACGAAGGCACTCTTGCCGATGAACCATTATAAAAGATCTCATTTCCTGCACGATCTGTTGCAGACACATTTAAGTAATAGACCTCATCTTTAATTAGACTGTCAATAAATAAATCACTTGAATATTTACCTTCAAAAAAAACAGCTCCGTATGTCCTACAGTCATCAGTTGCATCAATATTATATTCGGTGCTATAATATATCTTATAGACTATATCATCATCTTTTGTACAGTTATCAATCGACTTGGTAAAAGATATATCAATTGTATTATTGTCTACATCATAATAGGCATTAATATTTCCCGATGTAGCCAGCGGTGCCTCTGTGTCATCCGGGACATCAAAAGCAGTTGGATAAACAAAGGTATTGTTGTTGTAATCAAGATCCTTTTTAGTTTTATCAATGTCATAAACTGCATAGAACCTTACACCTGATTGAATAGCAGACCAATACTTAAAGCTTAGTTTATCCTCATAATCATCTGAACTTACATCGAGAACAAGCTTTTCCGAAAAGAGAATATAATTTTCAACAGTCTCAGTTGTTATAATAACCTCAAGAACCTCTACATCGTCCTCATTGCCGACAACATCATCATGTGAAGCATAAACAAGAACATTCTGCTTTACTGTTGACAAAAATCCTTTGTTTTCAACGGTCATCCGCTTGATTGTAAACTCATTTTCATTCTGAATTATTGAGTCTATCACAACTGATATGTTAGCACCGGCATGATCAACGGTAAAGTTAAAATCATAACTACAAGAAAAAGCCAAAACTGCTAAAATTAATATAACTGACAACACTAAATTTCGCATAAAAAAAACCTCCATCAAAACATAAGAATACTCATTATCAATATTATTGTTATTAAGAAACTCATCGAAAAAACACCTTCAGTTTTTTGCTTGATTCTCCTATTTTTTTCATCTTTCTCTTTATTATTTTAAATATAACAGCTGTAAAAGTTTATAGGGTACTTCTAAAAACCTTATTTTTCTAAGGTTTTTAGAAGCTCAAACCTATACCTATATGGCATTTTAAATACACAGTATTTAGAACTGTCCTATAACTGATAACATCTAAAATATTTATTTAGGTATAATTTTAAAAAATTATGATAAGAAAAATTATTATTCCTGTCAAGAAAATTTCCCCGTAAATACCGGGAAAAAGGAAAAAAAGGGAAAAAAACATTTAAAATTTAAATAAAATATAAAAATATTATTGAAAATATAAATAATCATGATATAATTAGCTCTGCTTTTTTAAAATATTTGAAGGTGGTTAATTATGAAAAAAGTGTGTTTTATTTTTTTAGCATTATTTAGTATTTTATCGTGTTGTATATTTTTTTATAGCTGTCAGCAGCTAGATCCGATCAAAAAAATAATAACTGACAAAACTCTTGATGGCAAAGAAAAAATAATTGCAACAATAAATCTTGTTTCGCCAATCAATAATAATATTTTTAGTTCAAATGAATCTAAACCAACATTATATTGGAACAACTCAGAAAGAATTACCAGTTACAATGTGCAAATATCTACAGATAACTCCTTCAACAATTTTGTCATTGATGCAAAAAACATAATAGATGTCTTTTATGAACTTCCTCAAAACCTATCAGCCGCAACCTATTTCTGGCGCGTCAGAATTCTAACCGATATTAATTATAGCGATTTTTCCGAAATCTGGCAATTTGAAGTATTATCTTCAACATCTCAAAATCCCACCGGCAACCAACCCCCGACAGTTGATTTTAAAATCGATAATAACTCCGGTGATATTTGTACTGTTTTTAATTTTGATGCATCTGAAACCGTAGATGATGCTGATGATATATCAAACATTTGGGTAAGATGGGATTTTGAAAATAATGGAATTTGGGATACAGATTTTACTCTATTAAAAGTTGTATCTCATAAATTTGAAACAAATGGATTAAAAACTGTTTTGTGCCAAGCAAGAGATAGTTTTGGAGCAGTAGGGACTAAACTACGATCAGTCTATATAACTAATCCCGATGGAAATCAAAAGCCAACGACTGTTTTAACTGTTTCACCGCAAAGTGGGGATGTATCAACCGAATTCGAATTTAATGCAAGCGGTTCAACAGATATTGACAATATTTTCGCTGAACTGGAAGTTAGATGGGACTTTGACAATGACGGCAAATGGGACACTGACTTTTCAAAAAACTTCATAGTTAAGCACACATTTTTGAGTGTCGGAAACAAATCCGTAAAATGTGAAGTTAGAGACAAACTTGGCGCAAGCAACTCAATAATTAACGAAATTAATGTACTTAGCTCCGCAGATAACACAACACCAACGGCTTCATTTACACTCAGTTCAACCATAGGTATTGTTGGTGAAAAAATAACATGTAGTGCTTTAGGTTGCAAAGATAAAGAAGATGATGATACAACTTTAAGGGTTAGATGGGACTTTGATGGCGACGGCATATGGGACACTCCTTATAGTATCGAAAAAATTGTAGAGTATTCATATCTTACATATGGTATTAAAACAGTTGTTTTAGAAGTTGTCGATTCAAAAGGTGCTTCCGATATAATAAAACAAAACATTTATATTAAAGAACTAATTGATACAATTTTACCGTATGTGTCTATCACTTATCCGATAGGAGGTAGTAGTGTTTATGGTAATGGTAAAATTTCCGGAGTTGCTTCAGATAACATAGCTCTCGAAAAAATAGAAGTAAAAATTAATAATGGCATTTGGAATACAGCTACAGGATTAAAAAACTGGTATATTGATGTTGATTTTTCTGAATTATCAAACGGACAACACACAATATATGCAAAATCTATTGACACATCAGGTAATTCATCTCAAACAGAGTCTGTAATAATTATTGATTCTTCACTAAACAACGATATTACACCACCTTCAGTCTCAGTTACATACCCTTTTGGAAATACCAGTGTCTACGGAAAAGGAAAAGTTTCCGGATCTGCTTCTGATAATGTCGCATTGTTTAAAATTGTAGTAAAAATAGACGATGGTGAATGGCATGAAGCTGAGGGGTTAGAAAATTGGTATTATGATCTTGATTATTCAAGTTTAAGTAATGGTGATCATCAAGTTTACGCAAAAGCAATTGATTCTTCGGGTAGCGAGTCTGTATCATCTACTTCTTTTATTGTAGACTCTTCATTGATTAATGATAAAACTCCTCCACTCATATCAATAACATATCCTATAGGTGGGAGTGAATTATATGGAAAAGGAAAGGTTTCAGGTATAGCGTCTGATAATGTTACTTTGAGTAAAATAATGATAATGATTGATAATACAGGTTGGAGAAACGCAAGCGGTCTTGAAAACTGGTACTACGACATGGATTATTCGACCTTGTCAAACGGTTTCCATATAGTACATGCTAAAGCTGTTGATTCATCAGGAAACGAAACACAAACATCAGTATCATTTGTCGTTGATTCATCACTTAATGATGATAAAATTAAGCCATCAATATCAATTACATACCCTATTGGCGGCAGTAGTGTCTATGGAAACGGAAAGATTTCAGGGTCGGCTTTTGACAATGTATCTCTAAATAGGGTTCAAGTAAAAATGAATGATGGATCTTGGTCAAATTGTACCGGCACGGAAAACTGGTACTATGATTTAAACTATAGCAGCTTACCTAACGGAGAGTACACTATCTATGCAAAAGCAATAGATTCATCCGGTAATGATTCAATAACATCAACAACAATAATTGTTGATTCTTCATTAAACGATGATAATATTAGTCCAACAGTATCAATAACCTATCCGATAGGTGGAAGCAGTGTTTATGGCAATGGTAAAATATCAGGTGTAGCATCTGACAATGTTTCACTAAACAAGCTTCAAGTAAAAATTGACTCCGGATCATGGCTTAATGCAATAGGTTCAAACAATTGGTACTACGACATTAACTATTCATCTTTAACAAATGGAAGTCATCTAATTTATGCAAAAGCAATTGATTCTGCAGGTAACGAAACCGTTACCTCAACAAACATCATTGTTGACTCCTCCTTAAATAACGATGTAACAAAGCCATTTATATCTATCACTTATCCGATAGGTGGAAGCAGTGTTTATGGCAATGGCAAAATATCAGGTGTTGCATCAGATAATGTCTCGTTACATCAAGTACAAGTAAGAATTAATAACGGGATTTGGGGTAACGGTATAGGCACAGAAAACTGGTATTATGATTTTAATTATTCATCCTTAACAGACGGCAGTAATATTTTATATGCTAAGGCAATAGACTCTTCCGGCAATGAAACTATTACCTCAACAAATATCATCGTAGACTCCTCCTTAAATAACGATGTAACAAAGCCATTTATATCTATAACTTATCCGATAGGTGGAAGCAGTGTATATGGCAATGGTAAGATATCAGGTGTTGCATCTGACAATGTTTCATTAAACCGAGTTGAAGTTAAAGTAGACAACGGCATATGGAACAGCGCCATTGGAACAGAGAATTGGTACTATGATATTGACTATTCATCACTCACAAACGGCAATCACACTCTATATGCCAAAGCTATAGACTCTTCCGGTAATGAAACAATAACTTCATCGAGCATTTTTGTTGACTCATCTTTAAATAATGATACAATAAAACCTTCTATAGCAATAACTTATCCGATAGGCGGCAGTAGTGTATATGGCAGCGGAAAAATATCTGGAATCGCATCCGACAATGTTTCTTTGAGTCAAATACAAGTAAAATTTAACAATGGGATTTGGAATAACGCTATAGGTACAGACAACTGGTATTATGATATAAACTATGCTTCTTTATCAGACGGTTCTCATACTATCTATGCTAAGGCAATTGACTCTGCAGGTAATTTTTATCAAACATCCACAACAATTATCGTTGACTCATCTATAAACGCAGACACTTCAAACCCGATGGTTTTTATAACATACCCTGTTGCCGGCGGCAGCGTAAAAGGTAATTCAAGAATATCAGGTTTCGCTTTTGATAATATTGCCGTTAGTAAAGTTGAAGTTAAAATCAACTCAGGTTCATGGCTGACCGCCATTGGTACTGATAATTGGTACTATAACTTTGACTTCACCACATTATCAGATGGCACCCATACTGTTTATGCACGAGCAACAGATACATCAGCAAACACATCACAAGTATCATTACAGGTTCTTGTAGACAAAGCCCCCCCTGTTGTTAACGCAGGAAGTGATATACCATGGACAAAAAACCTTGTAACTCTTACACCTACCGTAACTGATTCAAGTCCTCTTTCTTATGCATGGACAAAGGTTCTTGGCTCAGGAACAGTTACATTTGGATCACCTTTTTCCAAGGACACAACGGTTGTTGGTCAAACAGGCGTTGAAGAAAGTTATACTCTTTTATTAACGGTAACCGACTCAGCCGGAAACATTGCTACAGATACAGTTGTATTTAACTGGGATTCAAAAGCTCCCGTGGTTTATACCGGCCCGGATATACCTCTCTGTTCTACTGAAAAACTACTTACACCTACAGTTACAGATAAGAGCCCACTAACATACTCTTGGACACAAGTGTCCGGTACAGGTTCCGTTACATTTGGCACACCAAATCAAAAAGACACTACTGTTGTCGGGCCGGGAAGCACATCTTCAGCATACACTCTTCGTCTGACTGTTACTGACAGCGTCGGCAACACTTCAAGCGATACACTTGAATACAACTGGTCACATATTGCTTCTTCAAGACTAACAGCACTTTCATTATCAGCATGTTCATTCAGTCCTGCATTTTCGAGTACTGTGTCATCATACAAAGCGTTAGTAACTGATGAAATATCTTCTATCACCGTTAGCACGACACCTTTTGAGCCAGGTGCTTCCATAAAAATAAAATTAAATGGTCATGTTGTAACCAATCCTATTACAGTTGATTATGGTTTAAATAAGCTTGATATTATCGTAACATCAATATCAGACACCAACAACTCCACAACATACAGCGTCGAGATAGGCAGAGGCATTGAGGATAATCTGGCCTTATTTGAAATCGAAGGAATAGATCCCGGACCATACAATGGTATATACATCATTTCGGGACCCGGATATGAAATAGAAAGAATACCGGGGTACTCAGATGGCAAACCATTTGATACTCCGGGAGTTGCCTGGGCTCTACCTTTTGTCTTTGAAACAGTTTCCAATGTGTATAAAAACAACTTGATGAGCTTGCAGCATGATGTTGATAACGAGCCGGATCTCGGCAACATAAGTAGAAGAAACGCCGCTCTGATTATTAAAGATAACACTCTCGAATGTGGCAGATTCAATCTGTATGAGCAGCTACCGGACTTTTATACAGATGGGTTTGAAGGCAGGACAAGATTTCACTTTAATACCCAACCAATGCAATCAGACCACTCTTGGGTTCCTTACCCTGGTAATTTAAGTTTTTTAGATTTTTGGTCTGTTTATGCTTATCCAAGCGGACCAAACAGATTCCCTTCACAATTAATTTATAACCCGGCTACTGACAGGTATATTGAGATAGAAGGGGTTGAACATATTTGGGTCAAATTTGATGACGATGAAACTAACAGACTGATAACAATTGAATTTGTTTTTCGTGAAGGTGGCCGGTTATACGAGTGGTTTGTAGAGACAGTTAAAGTAGGATGGACAAAGCGCAATATGAGTTTGGTAGACTTAGCAAACCCTCCAAGCACAACAAATGAGATCAGCAGAACACACTATTATGGCGTTTTTCCGGTAAAGTTTCAATGTTTAGTTGGACATGGAACCTACGAAAAAGCAACATATAGAATGGTTATCAGTTACGATTTTAAAGGTTTTTGAGATTAGTATTATTGTAATCTACCCCTTTTTATGGGTAGATCATTTTTTTGGGAGTTTAAATGATGTTTAACCGTGGTTTTTTTACATTCTTATTATTGCTTTTTTTTGCTTGTAGTAACAGTAGCAGCTCTGTCGGGGTTAATATATTATTTCTTAACGGCAAACAAAAACTAATCCCCCCTCTTATTAACTCTGAAGAAGAGCCAATCATTGGTACCAACAGCCAACTTTTACTAACTGCAACAAGCCCTGATGGAGGTGTTAACTTTATCTGGACACTTAGCGGCCCAGGTTCAATCACACTAGAAGGCAACAAAGCAACATATTTTTCGACAAGCCATGCCGGGTTGGCAACAGTTTATTGTTCAGCTAAAAAGCAAAACTACTACGAGTCCGATATTAGCTATATTCAAATTCTGGTAAAAAGCACGAAACTTCCAACACCAGAGCTCTTATCATTATCAAACGGGCTAAGCATGACTATAAACACAACAAAAAGTATTCTTTTAACAAGCACTGTTGAGGGTGTTACATATAGTTGGTCAATTGTTGAAGGAGGAGGTCTCATTACAGGTTCAGGCAGTCAAATCATATATACAGCACCATCAAACAGCGGGTTCGTTAAAATCGGCTGTTATATTTCTAAAGATGGTTTTATTAATTCAGATATGCTTATTCTTGAACTTTTCGTAACCCAATAAGCAAGTTTAATATTTTTTATCAATACAGAGTGCTGTTTTTTTTCTACAAGTAACCTGTATATAATATTATTTTATTTTTTTATAATACTTCATGAAGAGCTTTAAGGATCTCCTTGTCATACTTATTACCGTTTTGCTCCAGTTCATTCAAGGCGGAGTTTCTATCTACAGAGTTTTTATAATGTCGAAGTGAAATAAGCCCAAGATAACTGTCAACTACAGCTACCATTTTAGCAATAAAAGGCAATTCAATTGCGTTCATATTTTCAGGATATCCCGTCCCATCAATAAACCGATGATGGTGTAATATTGCATCGTAAAATATTTGTCTAAATTCCTTATCTATAAAAGAGATCTTATCAATACCAAGCGTAACATGTTTTTTAATAATCTCATTTTTATCTATATCATTTTCTTTTGCCTTTAGCACTGATTCATCTATACTAAGAAAACCAATATCATATATAAATCCGACAGCACAAAATAAAAGCGACTCAGATTCATTATACCCCATATCCTTAGATATTTTATATATTAACTCAGCCGCATTTTTTGAGTTATTCTTTCTTCCGGTCTTTTCATCTATTTGTTTGCCGATGTCATGACAAGTTTCAAGAAGATTTTTGATCTTATTTTTTCTATTCATATCTGATTCATATATTAGAAAATACTTCTTATCTGCCGATAAACTCCTCGAAGCATTAGGAAAATTTAACGAGGGCATGTTAAGAATGTTTATTTGAGTCGGCATTGAAAGGGACAATTGAAGCAGTTTCTTTTGGTGAATAGTGTGCTTAATTAAAAGTACGATAAACAAAATAATCAATCCAAGTGTTAAGATGACTACCATAATTGCAATAATTACAAACAATCTATACCTATTATTATAATTAAAATTTTTGCTTGTTTCCAATTCAATTTTTTTTAGTTTTGCCATTAGCTCCTTGTCATTTTTTGACATTTCTAATAGATAACTCTCAATCTCAGAATTTTTATCTTTGTTAACCAATAATAGTTCATTGATTTTCTTTACAAGCACATCTTTTGTTTCCGTGCTTTTATTGATTGTTAAAAGTTTATCAACTTTTTCAACGAGTTCTTTGTCTAGCTTTTTTTCCAATATATTTGTGTTCGATGCTCCCAAACTTGAACCGTTGCCTTGAGTCAAAGTAGTATTATCAATTTTAATGATCAACTCTTCTTCAATTGTTTTTTTTATTTTTATAAATAACAGAGAGAGTTTTTCCGTATTTAAATAGTGATAATTAGAAATATTTCTCGATATATTATTTATTTGTTCATAGTTTCTTTCTATAAACAACTTGTTTATATATTCGTAATAAATTTCCGCTGCTAATACTTTTGCTTCAAGATAATCTTCAGCTCCACCCGATCTAATCACAAAATTTATATAATTATAAGCCTTTTCATAATTCTTATTCCGATAATTATTGCCGGCTTCCTCCAAATACTTTGCAACAATATCAGAGTTTTGAGTAAAAATAAAATAAACTGTTACTATTAAAAATAGAAGAACTAATTTACTTTTCATTAAAACCAACCTTAAAGGAGATATTTAATCTGAGGTCACTCTCAATATTACCTGAGTAGACCATCAACAAATACAACAACTCAGTTTTTATTGAAAATCTATAATGCTTGTGATTAAAAATATTTGCTGTAATGTAAAAAGAAGCATCAAACGACACATCAAGGAACTTTGAATAAAACGAGGCAAAGAGATAATTTGCTTCTCCTCCCAACGCTATATAGTTGTTTACTTTATAGTCAAGTACTTTAACACCAATAAAAGGTGAAATTACATATGTAAAAAAAACATCTTCTAACTTTCCCTTTTCAAAAAAACTAATAATATGAATCATCCCCCAATTAAAACTTAGTGGAGCAACTAAATATGGCGTTGTAAATGAAGAAGAAATTTTATATAAAATATTAGAACTGCTCCTTGGGTATAAACTAACAAAAAATGAATCAAATCTAAGGGATATTCCTGCGATTATTATTGCATTTTTATAATAAATGTTAAAGTCTGTCGAAAGACCATAACGAAATGTCGGGTTTTCAACCTTGTGAAATGAAGTGTAAAAACTTGAATAAAAAAATTGACTATTAAGGCCGCCAAGCGAAAAATTAAATGTAATATTATCTATGCTAAACTCTACAAACTCATTTTTCAATTTTTTTTTCTTTTCAGAATTTTCCTCTTCAATTCGAGCCTTTTCTTCATCCTTAATCTTTGCAACCTTTTCAACTATCAAAATGTCAATTTCTTTCTTTGTTTCAAGCTTGATTTTTTCCTTATCGACATACGATTTTATTGAGATATAAAGAGTTTGAGCATCAATATTATCCATGTTTATAACAAGTAGTGTTTCGATTATTTCAAAAGCTTGTTTGTACTGTTTTGACAAAATCAACTCTTTAGCCTTATCAATCAAATAGGACTCAACTTTGTAGTATTCAGGAGAATCGCTTGTGTTATCTAATGTCGTAAACAATTGATCTTTATCGTTAAACTCTAACAACTTATCGATGTCAACAAAAATGCCCATTGCATTTATATAAAAAAATGAGTTAATTAGAATAATAGTAAATACAATTTTTTTCATGATATATACAAATAAAACATATTAAAAATAAAAAATCAACAATTAATAAACAAGAATAAGAAATATATTTTATACAATCAATTAATCAATGTTTCAGGTGCCAAAAAATAATATAATATGTATTTTTCACACATTAATGATAGGAATAATTATAAATACCGTCAACCAAATAACACCAAAAATCACTTAAAAATCATAATTCAAACGACAAAAAGTACAGACCTCACCCGTAAAATCATGTAAAACTGAAAAAAAATTATAACTACGGAATTTTTTTTAGACCCGGCCGGGGCTCTGTTCTTTTTCTCAAGGCAAGTAATAATTTTTTCGATTTCTGCTCTATCTTGCATAATTGATATAATCTTCATTCTACTACCACATCAGGGGCAAAAAAGAGGATCTACTTCATAAACTTTTTGAATAGGACTCACCCATGCTTTTAGATGTCAATGGATGGATTAGTGTCGCTCCTAGCCATGAATGGCTAGGAGCGACGAATTTGGTGTGATAAAGCACATTTTTGTTAAATGGTTCGTATCTAGACATCTTTATAAGTACTATAATCGTATAATTAAAGGTATGGGATATATAGAAGTTGAGAATGCTGCCGGTATAAATAACAGAAAGCTGCTGATAACGATATCAAAAGATACTATTTTTAATAAATTTATCAGGTAGATGAAAATATATAAATGAAATTCCGGTTTGAATAAAAAAACACTAAGCAAACAAAAACAAAGTTTGCTTAGTGTTTAAAAGTTTAAATAGAGTATAATAAATTAGTTAGTTGATCCTCTTGCATAAATACTGAATCCGCTCGAAGAACCGTTACTTGATTTAATTTTATAGTAATAAGTTGAACCACCGGAAACATAGTCAGTATAAGATGTATCTGTTGTCCCTCCTATTTGAGAATAATCACCGTTTGCCGATGTCGATCTGTATACTGTATATCCACTTGATGCACCGGAAACAGATGACCATGACAAGGAAATTTGGCTGGAAGAAGCCCCTTCAGAAGCTGTAACATTATCAGGCGCATTTAATGTTGAGCCTGAACAACCCTTCACATAGGTACTTTCATCACTTTCGCTGGTACTATTTGATAAGGCTGTTATCTTATAATAATATGTTCCTGTTGACGAGTCAGTATACGAATTAGTTGTGGAAGAACCCCAATATGAATATGAACCAAAAGCTGAAGAGGATCTATAAATACGATAACCATCAGCGTCCGAAACAGGAGTCCATTTTACTATAATTTTTGATAGATACCCTTCACTCGCACCAATATCGATAGGAGTATTATATTTAACATATCCATCGGAATAATTGCTATAGTCTGAATAACTATTAATGGAGGTCCATGATTGAACTCTATAATAATAAACAGTCCCGGGTTCGGCAGTTGTATCGTTATATGAAGTTCCGGTTGTATTACCTATGATCGTATACGAGTATGTGGATGTATGGTCTGTCGTTGCTCTTGAAACATAGTAAGATTCTGAACCGGTAAATGCAGTCCAGGTAATTTGTATTTTGTCTGTATATGTACCTTTTGTAGCTGTAACATTTGAAGGATATGAAAAACGGCACTTTCCTGAATCATAATTACTATATTCACTGTAAACATTAGCGGAAGAAGCATATGCCTGAATTTTATAATAATATGTTGTTTCAAAATTCATTGAAGTATCAGAATAATTGCTTGCTGTAGAATTACCTATTTTTGTATAAGCTCCAAGCTCAGTATCTGATCGATAAATATCATATCTGTTTGCACCATTTATTGCCGTCCATGAAATTTCTATTTTTTTAGCAATAATGTTGTCTGTCGCAGTTATAGCTGTAGGGTCTGCGATATCTTTATAACCGGTATCAAAATTACTAAAAGCACTATAGACACCGGAAACAGTATAAGCTTTTATTTGATAATAGTATTTAACTCCTGGGGTTGCTGTCGTATCGTCACAACTTGTTGTTGATACTGTACTTAATAATGTGTAGCCGGAAGATTGAGTTGTTGATCTATACACATCATATTTTTCTGCATTACTAACAGCATCCCAGCTGATTGAAACTTTATCACTTAAACCATCTGAAGCCTGTACATTTATCGGAGTGCTTAACAGTATATATCCGGAATATGATGCAGTATAGTCACTATAACCGGAAGCTGTTGACCATGCTCTTACTTTATAATAATAGAAAGTTAAAGGTGTTGCAGATGTATCATTATAACTTGTTCCTGTAACATTGGCAAGCTCATCATATGTTCCGGAGGACGAAGTTGATCTGTAAATATAATATTTTTCGGCATTGACAACACTGTTCCAGGAAATTGAAACCTTATCCGTGTTATTTGTAATAACTGTATTGGTTGGAACTGCCAAAGCTGCTCGGGTTACAGTTACAGAATAATTTTTAATTGTTATTCCATCCTGTGCAGTAACATCGATAGTTATTAAATTACTTCCAACATTAAGATTTATACTTTGAGATTGTTCCCCTGATACAACGGCTTGAGAATTTACTGAAATTGACGCATTTGATTGTGAAGCTGTTGATGTAACTATAAAACTCGTTACATTAGTTGCAACTTGAGTAGTGTATGCATATATATTTGTTGAAAAAGCAGGGGTTAATGTTCCCGAAGAAATCGTTAGTGAGGATAGTTGAGCATTATTCGAGCCGGATCTGGTTACCGTAATAGTATAAGTCGTTGTAGAACTATCCTGTGCTGTTATTAATATATCAATGGTATTAATGCCGACATTTAAGTTTAAACTTCCAGAAGCTGTTCCTGATGTTACATTGGAATATGCTCCTCCATTTATTCTGACCTGAATACTTGCATTGGTGTCCTGTTTTGTTGGCGTTACGGTTAAAGTGTTTGTTGTATTTGCTACTGAGGTTGTATAAGATGTGGTTCCAGCCGAAAAATCAGGGCTTAATGTACCGGTTGATATCGTTAAACCAGAAAGAGTTGAATTGCTGGAAGCATATCTTGTTATATTAAGACTGTATGTATTTGTAGTATTATCCTGAGCAGTTACTAAAACATCAATGGTATTGTTTCCGACATTTAAGCTTAAATTACCGGAAGCACTTCCTGATGCAACAGTAGAATAATAACCACCATTTACTCTAACTTTAATACCTGCGGTAGAATCTTCTGTGCTTGGTGTTACAGTAACCGATGCAATAGCATTAGGTACTGCAACTGTATATGATTTTGTTGTGCTTGAAAAAGAAGGATTTAAAGTACCCGAAGAAATTGACAGATTCGATAAATTAGCATTGTTTGATTTTGCTCTCGAAAAAGAAATCGAATATATGTTAATTGAACTATCCTGTGCAGTAATCTGAATATCTATTATATTTATTCCTACATCTAATGCAAGGTTAGGCGATTCTGTTCCTGAAGCTATTTCTGTGTAAACTCCATAATTTATTCTTATTTTGATAATAGAATTAATATCTTCTTTAGTTGCAGTAAACTTAATAGCACTGACAGAATTGTCAACTGAAGCTGTATAGCCATTTGTGGTTGAACTAAAGGTTGGAGATAAGCTTCCTAAGGAAGGGGTAAGTGATGTTAATTTTGCATTACTAGACCCGGCTCTTGTTATTGAAACAGAATATGTTTTCTTTGAATTGTCTTGAGCGATAACATCGATTGTGATTAGGTTGGAACCAACATTCAAATTTATTTCTTGTGATGCCTGTCCTGAAGCAACATCCTGATTGTTTATTTTTATTGTTGAATTTGAATCATATTTAACAGGAGTTAAATAAATATTTGATATATTGTTTTCGACAGAGACACTATACGAAGTTCTATAACTTGAAAAAACAGGGTTTAATGACCCGTTAGATAAAGTTAAAGAATACAGATCCGCATTAGAGGAAGCTTCTCGTGAAACGGTAATAGTGTATGTATTTTTTGTGCCATCCTGAGCTGTTACTTCAACTTCTATAATATTTGGGCCAACTGCTAATGATATTGAATGTGACTGTTGTCCTGAAACTACAACTTGATCATTTACTTTGATTGAAGCATTTACATCTATTTGGATAGGTGTTACTTGTAAATTTGAAATATCACTCCCTACATTTGCCGTATAATCTGCTGTTGCCCATGAAAAATCAGGGCTCAATGTACCTGATGAAATAGTTAACGAGGATAGTCGTGCGTTATCCGACTCGGATCTCGTTACATTAACAATATAAGATTTCTTGGAATTGTCCTGTGCGGTTACTTCAATTGTTATGATATTGGGTCCAACATTTAAATAAATCCTTTGTGAATATTGACCGTTGGTAAGTAACTGATCATTTATCTTAATTGTTGAATTCGAATCAGTTTTCGTTGGATAAATATGAACATTAGTAACTGGATTTACTACTGTACAATTATATGATAAAATATCTGCAGAAAAAGCAGGACTTAAAGTTCCGTATGAGAGATAGATATCCGATAAATTTGCATTGCTGGAGCCGTTTCTTGTAAAAAGAATAATATAAGACTTTTTTGTGCCATCTTCAGCAGTTACTTCAATAGTTACTGCGTTCGAACCTACATTCAAACTTATTGTTTGTGAAGGGCTTCCTGATACTGCATTTTGAGAGTTTATTGTAATTGTTGCATTCTGATCTGATTTTGTCGGTGTTATAGTTATAGTATTAATTTCATTTCCAACTTCCACAGTATAGTTTGTTGTTGAACTTAAAAAGGTAGGACTTAATGTTCCCGATGAAATTGACAATGAAGATAAAGTAGCATTACTACTTTTTTCTTTCTCAGAGTTAATTTCATTCGAAGGGTCCACCTGCACACATGAAAATATTAATATTCCCAAAATGGTAAATAATAACATAATTGATGAAATCTTTTTCATATTTTACTCCTAATAAAGCTAACAAATAGTAAAAAATATCATTACTGTCAACAAAAAAATTGCAAAAATTGCAAAAAACTCCTAAAAATCAAAAAAAATCCCATACCTTCTCAATACAGCTTATAACTCACCGATTTGTTGGGTCAGGAAGGAGAGACGGTCAAATGCAGAAGTTGATATTGTTATTCTCCACATAGAGCCGGTAATACCAATTTAATAAACTTTAAAATTATGATATTTTGACATTTTGGCAAAGTGTTTGTCGAGTGTATAAATATGATGATTATTTTGGATTATGTTTTGAGCAATTATAAGGTCGGCAATACCTATACCATTTAAACCGTTTTTTAGATTGACAGTCTGCATATTAATAATATCATTCCAAACAGATGAATCAACAAGTATCATCGCCCACGGGAAATGTCCGGATCAATATCAATATCCACTTTTCCGAAATAGTCTTTTAATCCGGATATTTTATTCTTTTGAATCAAATTTTGGAGTGCGACTTTAAGGAGTTCAGTTTTTGTATTGATGTGCGTTAATGCCATCGCTTCCTGAATCAGTTCTGTTGGTAAATCAAGGGTTGTTCTCATATATTACCTCATGAGACATAACTATACGGTATTTTTTATGTATTTTTATGTATTTACAAGTTTGTTTATGCATAAACAATCACCTCACCTCATCTCGTTATCTCCGAAAATCACTTATCAAGTATATTTGCATTTCTTTCCATACGAGCAATTTTCACACTTCATTTATTATGTATACAGAATTTTACATTAAGAATTTTACACATAAATTTTACATTAAAGGTTTGCTTAATTACGAAACAATGTTTATATTAAATTTTTATCTCGAGAGCCTCTCAATAATGTTTTTTTTAAATAAATGGAGCAATATAAGTGAAGCGTTTACCGATAGCATTTCTAATAGTAATAATACTTATCCTAAGCTCAACTCTCTATAGCATTGAAAATAGAGTATTATTAAATAGAGTACAATTAAGTGTAGAAGAAAAAGAGTATCTGCAAAAACTGGGAACAGTGAGGATGGGCGTTGATAATGACTGGATTCCATTTGAGTTAATCGATGAAAATGGAAATTTTATAGGAATCGGTGCAGACCTTGTAAGCCTGGTGTCAAAGAGACTTGATGTCGAATTTAGTTTATATCCTACAAAAGATTGGAATGAAACTTTAGAGTTGTCAAAGAAGGGGAGATTTCATTTTATACCCTTTTTAAATCAAACTCCGGCACGAGATGAGTGGCTTATATTTACAGAACCACTATTAATCGATCCAAATGTATTAATCACAAGAGAGGAACATGATTATATATCAAATTTAAGCGTATTAAATAATAAAACCATTGTACTTATTGAAGGAACTATGGTTGTAGAAAAAATAAAGAATGAATTTCCTAATTTAAATATTCTCACGGTAAAGACAGAAAGAGAGTGTTTTAAAATGGTATCCGATAAAAAAGCAGATATGACATTGCGGTCCTTGATAATTGCAGCATATACGATTAGAAAGGAAGGATTATTTAATCTTAAAATAAATAATGAATTAACCGGTTATACTAATTACCTTAGGATAGGTGTCTTGAAATCTGAGCCGATGCTAAGAGATATATTAAATAGAGGAATAGCAACAATAACCAATCAAGAACGAGAAGAGATTATCAATAGACATGTCCATATAAAAATAGAAAGACCATTTAACTATAAACTAATCATTTCAATATTTAGTTTTTTAATTCTTGTTGTCGGACTTATATTATATTGGGTTTTGAAACTGAAAACACTAAATAGGAAAATTAAACAAAATGAAGAGCGCTACAGATTATTATCTGAAACTTCTCTACAAGGAATTGTCGTAGCACAACAAAATAGATTGGTATATTTTAACTCTAGATTTGTTGAACTAACCGGCTACACAGCGGAAGAGTTGAAACAAGTTGATTTCTTATCTCTTATACATGATGATTATAAGCAAATAGTTATGGATAATCACAGAAATAGAATTGAAGGTAGGGAGGCAAAGGACGGTTACATAATAAAAATAATAAGAAAAAACACTGATATTCGGTGGATTGAGCTAACCGGTGCAAAATATGAATGGGAAAATAGACCGGCTGTACTGGCATTTATTAATGATGTAACAGAATCAAGAAAAATTGAGAGAAAACTAAATGAATCTATGCAAAGATATGAGGCACTTGCAAAACAGAGTAGAACAGTAAACTGGGAGGTTGACAAAGATGGGGTATATACATATGTAAATCCTAATGTTCAGGAAATATGGGGTTATGATGAGGATGAACTTGTTAATAAAAAGCATTTCTATGATTTGTATCCCAAAGAAGATATGGAGTTTTATAAAGAGAAAGGGATTAAAATAATAAGAGATAAAGAGAATGTCGTTAATTTTGAAAATCCTATTTTAAAAAAAGATGGTAATACTATTTGGGTTTTATCATCCGGATTTCCAATACTCGATAGAGAGGGTAATTCATTAGGATATAGTGGCACAGATACTGATATTACAGATAGGAAGAATATTGAAAATGCTCTAAAAGAGAGCGAAGAAAAGTATAAATTGCTTGCAGAAAATACAGTAGAATGTATATGGCTTCTAAATCTAACTAAAAATGAATTTATCTATATCAGTCCCTCGATAACCAAATTGAGAGGGCTGACAGTAGAAGATGCTATGAGTGAAAAGCCGGAAGAAACTATGACCTCAGAGTCACTGGAAAGATTAAAAAAAATAATTGAGGATGGGATCCAAAAGCTTTTGCAAGGTGAAACGGTTGAAAGGCTCGATGAATTTCAGCAGTATTGCAGGGATGGTCGAATAATTGATGTTGAGATATCCAGTAGTCTTAAGTTTAATAATAAAACAAATGAAATATATTGTGCAGGAGTTTCTAGAGATATAACTGAAAAAAACATCATAAAAAGAGAACTGATCAAAGCTAAGGAGCAAGCTGAAATGGCGAATCTTGCAAAATCAGAGTTTCTATCTAATATGAGTCATGAAATAAGAACACCTATGAATGCTATTATAGGATTTTCAGGACTTACATTAAAAACAACGCTTACTCCAAAACAATATGATTATATCGCAAAAGTAGAATCGGCAGCGAAGTCTCTTCTTGTAATAATAAATGATATTCTTGATTTCTCAAAAATTGAATCAGGAAAACTGGAAATAGAAAATATTGATTTTAACCTAAATGAGGTAATAAACCATGTAAACAACATTGTCTATCGAAATGCAGAGGAAAAAGGTATTAAATTTATCAATATGATTAACAGTGATGTGCCTTATTTATTGGTAGGCGATCCATTTAGATTGGGACAAATCCTTGTAAATCTTTGTAATAATGCCATAAAATTTACTGAATCAGGACAGGTTTCAATTAATACTGAACTGGTAAAAAAGGATGATTATAGATGTGAGATTAAATTTATAGTCTCAGATACAGGAATCGGAATGACGGATGAGCAGATATCTAAGCTTTTTAGAGCGTTTTCGCAGGCCGACAATTCTATTACCAGAAAATTTGGGGGTACAGGGCTTGGACTTGCTATTTCTAAGCGGTTTGTAGAGATGATGAAAGGTGAAATTAAAGTTGAAAGTAAAGTTGGAAAAGGAAGTGTCTTTTCGTTTACCGCCAACTTTGGATATAAAATAGGTTTCCAAAAAATTGTTGATATATCACCGGGATTTGCCCCTGTACAGGATGTTGCAGATCAAGAGACATTAACAGGCATAAGACACAATGTTGAAATTGACCGTCAGACAGATAATGTAAGATTGATAAAGAATGCTAGGATACTTCTTGTAGAAGATAATATTGTTAACCAAATCCTCGCAGGGGAGATGTTAAACCAGGCCGGAATGATTGTGGAGATAGCCAATAACGGAATGGAAGCGATAGAGGCAATAAACATTCAAAAGTATGATCTGGTGTTTATGGATGTACAGATGCCGATAATGGGTGGATACCAGGCTACAAAATTAATAAGGACAAATGAAAAATTTAAAGACTTGCCCATAATTGCCATGACAGCACATGCAGTTAGCGGTGCAATGCAGGAGTGTCTTGCAGCCGGGATGAATGATTATATTTCTAAACCTATTGATCCTGAACTATTGTATAGTATTTTGAATAAGTGGATTAAACCGCATATATCTACAACCCTAAATGATAATTTAGAAAACCTGTCTTTAGGTAACAATTCTTTAGATAACATTGATAAACCTTTAGATAACAATAATATGATTAAAATATTAGAAACGAACGAAAAAAGTGAATTAATAGAAAAAAAGGAAGTTTTTGCTGATTTGCCTGATACTATTGATGGAATTGATATAAAATCGGCTTCTGTGAGACTTGGTGGAAATAGAAAATTACTGAGAGAACTCCTCATAGAATTTTTGCATGAGTATAATAATGCAGCAGATGAAATAAAAATAAAGATCCTACAAGGGGACTATAATTCTGCTAAAACTTTGGTTCATACGGTTAAAGGTGTATCTGGCAACCTATCAGCTAATGAAGTTTATAGTGCTGCAGACAAACTGGAAATGGCGATTATGGAGAATAATATAGACAAGTATCAAGGTCTGTTATCAAATTTTGATAAGGCATTGAAGTCGGTTATGGAATCACTAAAAAACCTGGAAGTAAATACTGTCGAAGAAGTTGGTGACAACGCATAACTACCCAAAACACTCTCTGAGATTAACAGAAAAAAATTAAAAATAGTACCCATTCTAAAACACATTTAAAGATTAACACATTTAAAGATTATTATTGTAATTTAATTTTAAAAATGGTATTTATAATTAAATTTTATGGTTGAATAATTTTATTTAATTTTTTAGTATTACATGGAGGAGCTTTTGTTATATCTAATTACTACGATTACAATAAGTCTGTTAGTTTCTGCATTGTGTTCACTGTTTGAGGCGTGTCTTTTAAGTTTGTCGCATCATGATATCGCCGAGATGTCGCTAAAGAGGCCAAAGAAAGCACATATATGGAAAACCTTTAAGGGCAATATCCAAAAACCGATTGCTGTTATTTTGATTATCAACACGATTGCACATACCATCGGGGCATCACTATCAGGTGCTCAGTTTGACAAAATCTTCGGCCCAAAATGGATTGTTCTATATTCTATCATATTCTCATTTGTCATGATACAGTGGACTGAGATACTCCCAAAAACCCTCGGTGTAAAATTTAACACATTGATAGCCACTAAGATGACCTATCCGCTATTGTTGTTGTTAAAATTATTTACACCCGTTGTTAAATTTATTGAGATTCTAAATATGCCGTTTATCGGTAAAAAAAGTGAACAGGAAAAGATCGATATAATTAATGAGATCTCTGTATTATCAAGATTTGCATTCAGTAATAGTCTTATATCAAAGGATCAGGAAAAGATAATTACCAGAACTGTTAATCTTTCAGGTGTCAAGGCTCGTGATATTATGATTAAAATGGATGATATAAAGTTTCTTAAAACAAACATGACTATGAATGATGCCCTTATTGAAGCACATATTCACAATCACACAAGATTTCCTCTGCTTAATGAAGATAACCAGGTTATCGGCTATATAAATTTTAAAGATATTGTCAGTGCTTTACAGATCAACCCGATAAACCCCTCGCTTGAAGGAATCCTGAGGCCGGTATTAACTGTCTATGAGGATGAGACCTATCCAAATGTCTTTAAAAAACTTTCATCGAAACACCAGCACATAGCTGTAGTAAAAAACAGGCAAAATGAGTTGACGGGGTTGATCACTCTTGAGGATCTTGTTGAGGAGATAGTTGGTGAGATTGAGGATGAATATGATGTACTTCAGACACATCTCTATTCAATTACTAAGACAAGATACATCGCAGGCGGTGGTATAAAGATAGGAGAGATAAATAACTACTGTGAGCTTTCACTTGAGGATGTTGACTTGACATTAAATGACTGGATAAAAAAGAATTTTGGATCAAATAATCGTTCGGGAACCAGATATGCAATTTTTGGAATTGTCTTTATTATTAAAAAACTAAGCAGAGGTCGGATAAGCGAAGTGATAATTGAGACTGCAAGATAGAGTTAACAATTGATTAAGGACAAACAATGCCCTCATTACTAAGATTACTCAGATCAGTTGATTCGGTGCTTAAACTCGCCGACAGTACAAAAAGTAGAGATTTTTTCTACTTCAAACTGGTAAGGGAGCTGAAAATCTTGTTTAAATGTACTGAGGTGTATATATCCGAATTTGTCGGATCCGAAAACAATATCTATATCTGTAACGATCTAATTTGCCGAAAGAGAAAATCAATTATTACAGATAGGACCTCATATTATGAAAAACCAAAAGGCACAAAATTAAAAATATATATTCCGCTAAAAAAAATTGATTCGTCAATCTACACACTCACTCTGATTGATAAAACCAAATCATTTTGTAAAGCTGACTATAGAACAGCAAGAGAATACTCTAAGATAATCTACAACAGTATTCTCTATAAGAAGAGCCAATATGCCCTAAAGGAAAGAATAAAGGAGCTTAGCACTCTCTATCATATTGGTCATATATCGTACAATCAGAAAATATCTATCGATGATATACTAAATGAAGTTGCAAGAGTAATGCCCTCTGCCATGCAGTACTCAGAAATTGCCTCCTGTGAGATTGAATATATGGGCAAACAGTATCAATCAACAGCCTACAGTGAGTCAGAAAATAAAATTTCCAGCTTTTTAACAATTAATGGAGTAAATCAGGGTACAATTAGAGTTTACTATTATGATAAACCTAGACCCGGATCACATCAATTTTTACCGGAGGAACTTAAATTACTTGATAATGTATCAAATTTTGTGTCGCTTATAATTGAGAGCATGATAAATAGTGAGGAGAAATCAAGAATGGAAACGCAGATTAAACTTGCGGACCGTCTTGCAACTATAGGATTTCTCTCTTCGGGAATCGCCCATGAAATTAACAATCCTCTCTGCAATATATTAGGGTTTGCTGAGCTGATTGCCCGTAATAACGATATAGATCGATCTGTGCGTCAAGATGTAGATAAGATAATAAAGTCTGCAATCTTTGCAAGAGAGATTATTAGAAAGTTGATGCACTTTGCAAAACAGGTTCCACAGAATAACAGCATGGTAAATCTAAATGAGCTTATTGAGGAACACATTGATCTTTTTAGACACAGATGTGAAAATGCCTCTATCGGATTAGATATCCGCCTATCACAGTCAATTCCAAAAATTCTAGCCGATAGATCGCAGCTTGTTCAGGTACTAACCAATCTTGTAGTAAATAGTATCCAGGCTATGCCGGATGGAGGTATTCTAACAATCGAGACCAATGAGACAGGGGACTCTGTATCCTTCTCAGTTAGAGATACAGGAGTTGGAATGAGTGATGCTGTAAAAAAGCAGATATTTCTTCCATTTTTTACGACTAAAGATGTTAACATGGGAACAGGGTTAGGTCTTCCGGTAGTTCATGGGATAGTTACATCTCATGGCGGCAAAATTGCAGTAGAGTCAACTATTGGCAACGGTGCTATATTTATTGTCAGTCTGCCTAAAAACTATATAATAAAAGGTGGTCCGCATGCCTAAAGAACCATTGATTCTTGCAGTTGATGATTCACCGGAAACTCTTGAGATAATAAGCCGCATATTGTCAACAGAAAACATCTCTGTTATTACCGCGATCTCTGTAGAGTCAGCAGTCGAAATATTGAATAATCAAACTCCATCTATGGTTATAACCGACATGAAAATGCCCGGCGTGTCAGGTCTTGAGTTTATCAGGTACATAAAACAAAGGTATAGTTCAATTCCAGTTATTATGATAACCGGACATCCGACAATTGATAGTGCGGTTCAGTCTATTAAGTATGGTGCAGATGATTATCTGCTCAAACCATTTACAGCTGAAGAGCTTGTCAGAGTTGTCAGAGGGTCACTCTCTTTGATATCTAAACAAACAATAACACAGGGTAAACAACTCAAATATGATTTTATTGGCATTTCAAAAAAGGCCGACTATATCAGACATGTTATACTTAAGTTAATCAATTCTACAGATACTGTGCTGATAACCGGTGAGAGCGGCACAGGCAAGGAAGTAATCGCACGAACGATTCACTATAACAGTAAACGGGCGGATGGCCCATTTGTAACTGTAAACTGCTCTGCTATACCTGACACACTCTTTGAAAGTGAGTTGTTTGGACATGTTAAAGGTGCATTTACCGGTGCAAACTTTAATAAACCGGGTTTTTTTCAGACGGCAGATGGTGGTACGATTTTCCTTGATGAAATCTCAGAGATTACTACAACTATGCAGGCAAAACTTCTCAGGGTTATCCAGAATAAAGAGATAACAATGGTTGGTTCAGGTAAGACTCAAATTGTTGACATTCAGATTATTGCAGCCAGTAATCAAAATCTGCAGGAACTCGTTTCTAAGAAGCTTTTTAGGGAGGATCTCTTCTATAGATTAAATGTTATAGGAATTGAGATCCCGCCTCTCAGAGATAGGAAGGTTGATATCTCCGTGATGACCGATTATTTTATGGAAAAATATAAAAGGGAGTATTCTAAAAATGAGCTGAAATTAGATTCATCTGTATATGAGTTGTTTAACACATATAATTGGCCGGGAAATGTCAGAGAGCTTGAAAATCTTATTAAGCGATTGGTTATCCTCTCAGAAACCACCAGTATCAAACTAGTCGACCTCCCTGATGACATGAAACATAAACTAGATTTCAAGAAAGCTACACTTAGAACTCTTGAAGAGGTAGAACAAGAACACATTCTTACGGTATTATATTTATCAGAGGGCAATAAAACAAGGGCCGCCGAGATTCTTCAAATTGACCGTAAAACACTTCGAGAAAAGCTAAATAAGATATCATTAAAATCGATTTCATTAAATAATGATAAATAAAGATATGACCAAAAACCAATATTTAATAAATATCGGGACTTTTTTACCCGCACCGATACAAAATTACCCGGTTATATTCTAATGATCCTCCAATTATATTTAATATTCCTTTCCATATAACACTTGCGGTACACATCACACAATTATTAATAGTTGGCACGCTTTGTGCATAGTAAACTGTATATGTAATTATAAGGAGCATATGATGAAAAATGAAACAACTAAAACAAATATTACTGCTATGACTAATGAGGGGTTGTGTATTAACTGCTGCTACAATCAAAAATGTATGAACGCGGGAAATAGCGAAAAACCTGTATTATTCTGTGAGGAACACAAATAGTTAACAGAGGGACAACATAATTCAACATAATTAAATAGACCGGGCTGTATAAACCACGGTCTTTTTAATTTTTAATATATTATTTAACCTTAAAGAACCTGTCTCTCATTACGCTGCATATCGGGCATTTTTCCGGTGGATTGCCGGAAACCGTATTTCCACAGACATCACATACCCAGATATCGTTTGAAGGAAGATCCTTACCGGCATTCAGAGCCTTAAGAGCATCCGTATAAAGATCATAGTGGATTTTTTCTACAGCCATTGCATTTTTAAATGAAACCTCTGCCTTCTTATTCCCCTCTTTTAATGCTACCTCAAGGAAGTCAGGATACATATTATTGAACTCATGCCCCTCTCCCTCGATTGCAGCCTTTAGGTTCTCAACTGTAGATTTTATACCGTCAGCTACTCTAAGGTGTGCATGAGCATGGATTGTCTCTGCCTCTGCAGCACTTCTAAATAACTTAGCTATCTGAGGATACCCCTCGTCTTCCGCCTTCTTTGCAAATGCAAGATATTTCCTGTTAGCCTGACTCTCACCTGCAAATGCAGCCATTAAATTTTCATAGGTCTTAGACATTATAACTCCTTTGTTTTATATTAATATCCCTTATATATAGGTTTTATTTAATTTTTAAAACGGAAACTCTTGATTAAATGGATATATTTCCACATGTATCACAGATTCCAAAAAAATCTACTCGTATTCTGTTAATTCTATACTTTGAGATATCAATAGTATTCTGAATATCTCTCATTTTTACATCCGATTGATTTAAATCAACATCTCTTACAACTCCGCACTTCTCACATATAAAATGACTATGATTTGAGACACAGGCATCATACCTTTCGATCCCATCGCCTATGCTTATCTTTACTATAAGCTCTAGTTCCTGCAAAATATTAAGATTCCTGTAGACGGTACCAAAACTTATGTTACCGAAAATTTCCTTTGCCTGATTGTAAATCCAATCAGCTGTTGGATGAGTTTTAGTATCTCTTAGAATATTTAATATTGCCTCTCTCTGCTTACTTGACTTGTGTAATTTCATATTTATTCTCGGAATGATTCCTAATATATATAATTTTTAATCATAAGTCAAATTAATAATTTAATTTTTTTAATAAATTGTTTCTCTTTTTAATTTCTTTTTGATATAATTTATATTGATTTTAAACCAGTAACCACCGGAGGATTTATGCCTACTAAGAAAAAAGAGTTGGATAGAAAGCTAATTGATGAGATAAAAAACTCATTCTATAATTGTCGAAAATATACCCTTGCTAAGGATAGCTATACAGCAACCAGATATGACGATTATCTTTCTATTGCACTAACTGTAAAAGACACATTGATTGATAAGTGGATCAAAACTCAACAAACCTATTATAATGAGGATGTAAAAAGAGTCTACTATTTGTCAATGGAGTTCTTAATAGGCAGAACACTTGGTACTGCAATGCTAAATCTTGGTATCTATGAAGAATGTGAGGTAGCAATTACAGAGTTGGGGTTAAATATTGAAGATGTTCGAGAGATAGAGGTCGATGCAGGTCTTGGAAATGGCGGTCTAGGGCGACTTGCTGCGTGTTTTCTGGACTCTATGGCAACACTCAATTACCCTGCATACGGTTATGGCATAAGATATGAATATGGAATGTTTGCACAGAAAATTCAAAACGGATTTCAAATAGAGGAGCCTGATAATTGGTTAAAATATGGAAACCCCTGGGAGATTGAGAGACCAGAGTTTGAGTTACGGGTCAGATTTTATGGAGATGTCGTTTCATTTAAAGATAAAAAAGGGGAACCATGCTATAAGTGGCAAAACACACAGGATGTCTTTGCTATTCCATTTGATATGCCTGTACCCGGTTACGATACAAATAATGTTAATACACTCAGGCTATGGTCTGCAAAATCAACTAATGAGTTTGATTTTACAGATTTTAACTCCGGTAACTATGTCCAGGCTGTGGAGGATAAAGACAAATCAGAGGTGATCTCAAAGGTTTTATACCCAAATGATATAACAGAGTTTGGTAAGATACTTAGATTAAAACAGCAGTATTTCTTTGTAGCAGCATCTCTATGGGATATCATAAGAAGATTCTTAAAATTTCATAGTGAGTTTACAGAACTTCCAAATAAGGTAGCTATTCAGCTAAATGATACACACCCGGCTATAGCAATACCTGAGATGATAAGACTCCTTGTTGATGAATATCATGTCGAATGGAAGAGGGCATGTATGATTGCTATTAAGGTTTTCGGTTATACCAATCACACTCTCCTGCCCGAAGCTCTTGAGAGGTGGTCGGTTGGTATGATGGAAGCTCTTTTACCAAGGCATATGCAGATAATATATAAACTGAACTATGAGTTTTTAAATCAGGTTTCAATGAAGTATCCCGGAGATATCGAGAAACTTAGAAGAATGTCAATTATTGATGAATCAGGTGAAAGGTATGTTAGGATGGCACATCTTGCTATCATCGGTAGCCACTCTGTGAATGGTGTTGCCGAACTGCATTCAGAACTGTTAAAGAGTGATCTATTTCGGGATTTTTATGAAATGTTTCCGGACAAGTTTAACAACAAAACAAACGGGATTACTCCGAGAAGATGGCTCTATAAATCAAACCCTGATCTATCGTCGCTTATCTCATCAAAAATTGGAACTGACTGGATAAGAGAGTTTGATAAAATAAAGAAGATAGAAAAATTTGCATCTGACAAAGAGTTTCAACAGAAATGGTTTGATATAAAGTTAAAAAACAAGGAAATTCTTGCAAATATTATTAGAATGGAGACAGATGTCAGCGTTGATATATCATCTCTCTTTGATGTACAGGTAAAGAGAATTCATGAATACAAAAGACAGCTACTAAATGTGCTAAATGTCATTGCCTCCTACCTTAAACTAAAAGAGAATTTTGATCCGGACTGTGTTCCTAGAACATTTATTTTTTCAGGTAAGGCTGCTCCGGGATATTTTATGGCTAAGCTAATAATTAAGCTTATCAATAGTGTTGCATATATAATTAACAATGATCCTGATATTAAGGATAAAATTAAAGTTGTTTTTCTTCCAAACTATCGAGTTTCTCTTGCAGAGAGAATTTTTCCGGCATCAGATCTGTCTGAGCAAATCTCTACAGCCGGCAAAGAGGCTAGTGGAACAGGTAATATGAAGTTCTCTATTAATGGTGCATTAACTATAGGTACTCTTGATGGTGCCAACATTGAGATCAAAGAAGAAGTGGGAGAGGAAAATATCTTTATATTTGGTCTAAAAGTTGAGGAGATTAAGAAGTTAAAATCAGCAGGCTACCGACCGCGAAGCTATTATGAACAAAATCCGCTTCTAAAACGGGTAGTTGATCTTATTCATTGCGGATTTTTCTCTCCGGATAACCCGTCTATCTTTCACCCGATAGTTGATAACCTGCTTTATGATGATCCATATTTCATTCTTGCAGACTTCCAGTCCTATTATGAGTGTCAAGCTAAGGTATCAGAACTGTATAGGAACCAGGAAGAATGGATAAAGACTTCGATTATTAATGTAGCAAGAATGGCTAAGTTTTCTAGTGACAGAACAATCAAGCAGTATGCAGATGAAATATGGGATGCAAAACCCCTTGCTATTCAAATGGATTAGTATTAATTATAACAAATGGCTCTTAATTGGAAAACTATTTTCAAATTAAGAGCCAATTTATTTTATTTTGGAGAATAAAGATGAAAAGATTTTTGCTTGTACTTGTATTACTACTTTCTGCATTTATTGTAAATGCACAGGAATCCGGTTATGATCAATTTTTAAGTAAATATATTGACACCAGTATCGTAGTTTATATTTCTAATGATACAGTTGTTCATTGTACACTTATTAAAATCTATAATGATGGTATACTGGTTAAACCTATATTGAAACAGATGACATTTATATCTAAAGATCACATTCTAATGATAGAGACCAAACTCAAATTATAATTAGACAAGGAACAATGATGAACAAAACACTCGAGATAACGCTAATTAACGAGGCAAAGACTATTAATATTGACTATGGTTCACTTTGTCATACTCTAATCAGCAAAGAAAACTCTAATAATAATATTATTGCGGCTTTAGTTAATAATGAAATTAAAGGCCTAAATACACCTTTAAAAATCAACTCATCAATTTCATTTATTACAACAAATGATCCCAGAGGCCTAGAGGTCTATAGGCGGTCACTTGCATTTCTCTTATTAAAGGTAGTTACCGCAATATATCCTGATAGACAACTCGTTATAGGGCACTCTCTAGGAAATGGCTACTATTTTGATTTAAAAGGGAAACAACTTACTGAGGGGGATCTTAAGACAATCAAAGAAGAAATGTTAAAAGATATTAAGTCTGATATTCCCATTGTTACTGATAAAGTAAGCTATATGGAAGCAATTAATAACTTTAAAGACGCAGGAAGATTTGACAAGCTGAAGTTACTTGAGAGTTTTAATATGGCCTCAATAAATATCTATAAATGTGATGATTTCTGGAAAATCAATGATGGTCCTCTTGCGGCATCCACAGGACAACTACAGGTGTTTGACCTGCTCTTCTATCCTCCGGGGTTTGTACTTATATTTCCGGAACCGGCTGATCCGGGTGTGATCGGGAAATTCGTCGATAATCAGAAGATTTTTCATGTCTATAGAGAGTACAAAGAGTGGGGTAAATCGCTAAATGTTCATAATGTCGGTTCATTAAATGAAAGAATACGAACAGGTGAAATCTACAACTTTATTCAGGTAAATGAGTCTCTCCATACAAAAAAAATAATCAATATAGCTAGTGATATCTGCTCTAAGGCTAAATCAGTACGACTAATATCTATTGCCGGACCTTCATCATCAGGCAAAACTACATTCGGCAAACGGCTTTCAATTGATCTTCAGGCACACGGGTTAAAGCCTGTCATGATCTCACTGGATAATTATTTTGTAAACCGAACATCTACACCTCAGGATGAATTAGGAAATCCGGACTATGAATCTATTGATGCCCTAAATATAAAACTTCTTAATGAACAATTAGAAACACTGCTCCGGGGTAAACCGGTGCGATTACCTCAGTATAACTTTTTTACAGGTATTTCTTCATTTCAAGACAGGGAGACCATGTTACGAAATGATGAGGTTATACTCATAGAAGGAATACACGGTTTAAATGACAAGTTAACCTATATAATCCCGCAAGATATGAAGTATAAAATCTACATTTCTGCCTTAACACAGATGAATATCGATGATAATACGAGAATACCAACAACCGACAATAGAATTATTAGAAGAATGGTCAGAGACTATAAATATCGCGGCCATTCTGCAAAAAGGACACTTCAAATGTGGCCATCTGTTAGAAGAGGTGAAGAAAAATGGATTTTTCCATTTCAGAATAATGCTGATGCCTATTTCAACTCTGCTCTTGATTATGAGCTTGGGATATTAAAATCATTTGCTGAACCGGTGTTGATGCAGATAAAGCCGGATGAGGAGGAGTACGCTGAGGCAGTCAGACTTCTTAGGTTCTTAAAGTATTTTCTTAATATTCAGCCGGGTAAAGTTCCTCAGAACTCAATATTGAGAGAGTTTATTGGAGATTCTGCTTTTCACTATTAATCCTGTTGAGTGAGGTTTCTGCAAAGAATAAGGATTTCGGATTAATCGTGTGTTTAATGAATGATTTCACCGGAAGCAGCTTTAAACAGCTCCTGAAGTGATTCTGAAAAGGTCGGGTGTGCATATTGCATATCTCCGGCTTTTTTTATATCAATCTTGTTTCGTGAGAGAATTATTAATTGGTGGATGAGTTCTGTTGCACCGTAACCGACAATCAATGCACCCAATATAACTCCTGTTTCATTGTTATATGAGACTTTTATGAAACCATCATTTTTATGGATAGCATTTGCCTTGCCTGAAGACTTGAAATGAACCTTGATCAGCGTATTGTTGTCGGATTTTTCAAGAGATCCAAATGATGCAATCTCCGGTTCTGTATAGATGCAGTATGGTGTATTTGTATAGTCAGTCTCAAATGCTCTTGCTGCCGGACTATTTTCTTTAGAAAGTATGCTGTATGCTGCTGTTCTAGCCTCATCATAAGCTGTGTGAGCAAGCATTGGAGTTCCTGCAACTACATCACCTATTGCATAAATATTTTTATTGTTTGTTTGCATTCTACTATCTGTTTTTATAAAGCCGTTATCGGTGATCTCTATACCGGCCTCAACCAGACCATCAATTGATGTATTTGGTGATCGCCCCATCGCGTTTAAAATAGCATCAGTTTCGATATGCTTTGTTTCACCGTTAGATTCGAAGGTTATTAAATATCGTGTGTCTTTTCCCTGTTCTATTGAGATTAATTTACAGCCGGTTCTAGTTACAATTCCATATCTCTTAAAAACTCTCTCCAGGTATTTCCCACCTTCCGTGTCCATATTTGGGATAAGTGTAGGCATATATTCAAGTATCTGAACTTTTGATCCAAAGAAGTTTAATATGTAAGAAAACTCGACACCTATAGCTCCACCACCTATAACAGTGATCTCCTGAGGGATTCTATCCATCTGCAATAGCTCTCGACTTGTATAGATTAAGGACATATCGATGTTTCCCTTAATAAAACGATGAAGGGGTTTATTAGATGAGCCTGAGGCAATGATCAAATATCTAAAATTGTAGCTATTTGCGTTAGTAATGACCTCATTTGATGTAATTCTGACAACCTCTTCTTTAAGAAACTCAACCTTATTCTTCTTAAATATAAATTCTACACCGGCTCTCATATTTGCTGTAAGTGTATTAAGCATCTGTTTGACAGACTCGGTACTTATATTCGGTGCTGCTGTTTCGATAAAAAGACTTGATAGTTCATTATGATTGTTTATATGATTAGCAGTATTGATTAACGATTTTGTAGGAATGCATCCCTCATTAAGACAGACACCGCCTATACGACCCATTTCTAAAACCAGGGTTTTAAGACCATTCTTGGAAGATATCGCAGCTGCCTCATATCCCGCAGGGCCGGAACCAATAACAATTAGATCATACAACATTAACTCACCTACTCAGCACTTAATTTTAATGTTAATTCACGAGCTTTTTCTTGAACCTCAATATCAGAATCCTGAGATAGTGTTTCAATTAAGGTGATTGCAGTTTTCAGATTAAATTTGGCAACATATTCGATAGCAAGGAACTTCATTTTTTTGTCTTCTCTTCTGTTTAATCGTTCTAGTATAAGCGTGTGATTAGCCGTAATTCCCCGTCTGATATGAAATTTGATTGCATATTCGGCAGAGTGGATTGCGGCAAAACCAATAAGAAATCCCATAGTTCTCATAACATTTGAAGGGTTAGACTTATATGTTGAAAACTCTATTGCCTCAATTGCTTTAATATTGATCTTCTCGTTATAGCTTGTCAGGTAGGGCTTTAACATTTCGTAATATGTTTCGTCTCCATACAGTTTAATCTGATCTAGACACACAAGGATTAAATCAAGGTTTTTGGTAGTTAATAAATATTTTTCAACATCCTTTAAGCCTTCAAGCTTTGTAAGGAGAGAATATTTTTTGATGGCAAGAGATGATACCTGTGTATTACTATTTGTAAAATGCGGCAGGATATCTGAGGATATTGATTTACTATCAGTCTCAGTTATACTATTTAAAGTATTTATGATAATCTCATTATCGTTTTCGTTTAGTAATTCTTTTGCAAGTTTAAGTTTTTTTTCATTGCTCATACTCGATAGCAACAGAGTAACCTGTAACTTTTCTGCTAATGACTTCCCGGTTAAAGTAACGATCTCCTTTGGAAATAGTGAAGATGATAGTGATGGGATACTCTTATTAATTATGTCTGTAAGTAAGATTTTATATAAGTCATAGGATTCGGCAAGTTGTGAAGTATAGGCTGCTCTAAACTCCTTCTCCATATTTGCAATGTCCTCTGATGTAAACCTGTTATATAACCATGAAGGGGGATTCTGTATTAGCCGGGCAATAGTATATCCCAGAACAGTATCAGTAGAGTTTTTCCCATGATATAAAAGAACCTTTGCATCGCTTAATAGCAGCATTGGGATCTGCTTCAGAGCAGCCTTTTTATCAGTATTTAACATAAAAAGAAATCCGTAAAATTTAACTCTTGGATCACTCTTTCTTATCATTGTAGAATATAGTGAAATACTTGCACTATCTCTAAGTTTTGCCAGTTCTTCATTTACTTTTGGATCTGTAAATTCATCTATCTCAAAACTAACTCCATCTATATGATCGAAAAGTGAGTATTTATCTGATCCACCCCTTTCCGATAAAGCCATATTAAAAATAGTTGCGGTAAACGCCGCAAGAATAAAAACAAAAAAAGAAATTCTCTCTACTATTTTCATATTTTAATTCCACTGAGTATATTTTATTGTAATTATATCAAACAATGCAATTATTGTCTATATCTTTAGTTAATAATTTAGAAATTAAGCCATTATGAATAAAGAATGATATTTAAGAGATACAAAATATATATTGAAAATATGATATTTTATTATATAATAAATTTTGAGTATTTTGCAAAAAATAATGTTTGCAAGAGCCTCAACAAATAATTATAATACTTAAGAGGTTTTATGAAATGTAAAACAGGTTGCTATTTACCGATGATTTTTGTTTTTTTTGTTTCATTTTTATATGCACAAGACTATTTAGTTTCGCCTCAGATCTATAATCCTGTAGG
Source organism: uncultured Spirochaetales bacterium (assembly GCA_964471825.1). GTDB lineage: Bacteria > Spirochaetota > GWE2-31-10 > GWE2-31-10 > CAYYKD01 > CAYYKD01. The sequence continues at coordinate 7,149 of CAYYKD010000023.1, read as the reverse complement.
CTATTATAAAGAAATTCAGGTGAGCTATTCGGGTGAATATTTTGGCTTTATTGACGAGGGGATAACAATTGATCTTTATGAAAAAAATTCTATCCGCGTTCTCTCCTGGAGTGATCCGGAACCGTCAATAGAAATTGAAGGTAAAAACGGAACCAAAGAGTATTTAAAAAAAATAAACTGTTATAAACTTTATCCGCATTCAAAAAAAATGCTTGTGGCAACGAGTCACGGCGATTCACTGGTGGTTGTGGATTTTAATGGAAAGATTCAAAAAAAAGTAAAAATAGCCCCCGGCATTAGAAAGATATTTATATCACCTGATGAGAGCAGATTCTTAATTGTTCCTTACGACTGGCAAGAGGATTATATTTTAATTACGGATAGTGAATTTAACATTGTAAAAAAAATAAAAAACATAGGTGTCATTGACGCATCTTTTTCAGAAGACGGTAAAAGCTTAATTATTGTAGAAGATCCGGTAGAATCACTAAACGGATGGAATGCAACAATGCGTCTGTTTACATCAGATGGAGAGTTTATCAAGGACATAGAAAATGATCGCCCAGGCGTAATAGTTGACACGCCGGAAGGTCCACAAACTGATTTAAAAGCGTTTCCTGAGTCTGTATCGTTTCATCCGGACAGTAAAACATTTTTTTATTACGGAAGATTCGGGTGGTATTCAAATCGGGATTTGAGAGTTGGTTCAGTTGATAACAAAAAGATATTTCAATTTCCAATTAAAAACATGAGATCCTATCAAAAACTCTATTTTTCAAAAGAGGGAAATATTGGGGTGTTGACCAATGAAACAATAGACTTCTATAATAATGATGGAATTATTATTGATTCAATATCTTTGAATAATCCATCCTTAGACAAGGGGAGCCCTTATTCTCTACAACTCGGGGGATTTCTCCGTTCTATCAACAGTGCTATTATTTATGAACACAACTATTATCATGAGAAAAATAGTGCTGAACCATATCGTATAAAAATCATTAATCCTAAGTCTAATATCTATAAAATAAACGGAAATTCTGTATTAAAAAATTTTACGGATATTCGCATAAGTCATGACGGCAGTGAGATCGCTTTAGAGCGTAGCGGTGGAGACCAACCTGCTCTATTGTTAAATACAATAACGGGTAAGGTCACAGAGTTAGAAGGTAGTGTTCGCTATGATGCAAAGGGGAATAGAGCGATTTCTAAATGGCTGTTGACAGGCCCTCAGGGCAATCAAAAAAAATCAAATATTATGGAATACACCATCGGCAACAAAACTTTTCGAGTTGCAGGCGGTGGGTGGCTCTTACCTGATCATAGTGTTGCCCAAAATCCCAATTGGTGGGGCGGCACAGAGTGGACACTATTTGACGATCAAGGTGAAGCTGTTAGAAAGGTTCTTCACGATTGGGGGTTTGAACACGGACACGATTTCTCACCTGACATGCAAAATATTCTATACAAGGCTGAACTTAGAAGATTCTCGGACGGAAAAAAAATTGGCTTTTTCTTCGATGGGCATCTGACCGGGCTTGGTAGATATAATCCGGCCGGAACTAAAATAATGACAGCCCTTGCAACAGGCGAGATAAATGTGTGGGGAGTTAACGGGAAACTTGAAAAACACCTTAAAGCTCATCACTCAATGGCAAAAGGGATCGGCATGACAATGGATGATAGAGTAATGGTTAGTGTTGCTGAAGACAACAAGATAATTATCCGCAATTTCTCTACAGATACTTTGGCAACACTCTATTTTTTAAAACCTGACGAATATCTTATCATTACTGATAAAGGGCAATTTGATTATACAGGTGATAATGCCAAAAAAATCGAGCTAGTTTCAGATGGCGAAGTTGTAACTTCAAAATATAAACAAGCAAGAGTTAAAAATTTGTTAAAGCAGGTTATCAATGGAATCAAATAATATAACCTTCTATATTTATGAGGTTAAAGATAAATGCAAACAGTTTTAAAAAATGGTGAAAAAGTTTAGATTGGAAAGTAAGAGATGCTGAATTTATATTTTAATCTCCGTCGGAAGTTCTCCTAGGAAGTAATTAGTAAATTATTACTAGTGACTAATTTTGAAAAAAAGACGGTGGGAGAACTTAGGACTAACAGTCGGTATGGCTGTATTCGCTACACACTCGATTTCGACCCGACGAGGAGACCTGGAGGAAACTATAAACATTATAGTTTTGTAAATAATATTAGGATTAAAAAAAAATTAATTATATTATAACATTACTAGATAAAAATATAAAAAGGAGTTTTTTATGTCAAACAACAAGTACAGATCAATTGTGAAATTGGATTTTCAATATGCACACAGATTTATGAATTATCCTGGAGAAGCAAGCTATCTTCATGGACACTCCGGCTATTTAACTATAGAAATAGAAGGGGATATGGACAAGCACAACTATGCTTTTCCGGTGAAAGAAGCACAAAAATTAGCTTGGGCAGTTGCAGACAATTTTCATCATGGAACAATTTTTCAAGAAGGCGACCCTTTACTTGACTTAGTGTTACAGGGATATGAGAAAACAGGAATGAAAGGCACAACTAATAGATTTGGAACACCGGCAAAAGCACTCAACCATGAATTAGTTAAATCTTTTCCGGAAAGTAGGCTAGCTGTGAGTAAAGGACCATCAACCTGCGAATGGTTTTGTACTGTATTCTATGAATTATTGAAAGACAAGATGAATATTAAGAAGATTGAATTTCGTTCATCTTCATTAAATTGTGCTTCAATAGAATTTTAGTAATAAAAGCAGTATTTATGGAATACAAATGATAAGTGGTAAGACATAAGAAATATATCTTGTGTCTACCACTAAGACATGTTTTTGGTATAATTTGAATAAAACACCCCCTCTAAAGAATTTTTAGCAATACAATTTAAATTATGTTGCTAAAATAGGGGTTCACGAAAAGTATGAAAATCTATGCTAAAGGAAAAGGCTTAGCATATGTTTTGCACGGGAACTGTTAGTAACCAAGGTAGCGAAAATATTATATTTCCGCTACTTTTCACCTCTTTTCTATCAAAAAACCTTGCATTTTCACGCCTCAAATGTTAAAATTTCAGCATCAAAGTAGCTAAAATAATATATTGGATAATTGCGGGTTTTTGTATAAAATCAAAATTGCTCTTTTAAATATCCGGATTTATTAGTATAATGGGTTATAGATGGAGGGTTTATGCAAGTAACAGTAGATATAGATAAAACTCAAATTGTCAGGTTAATTGATCAGTTGGCAATAAATGAAAAGTTACAACTTGTGAAACAGTCGGAAAAAGAGACTTTTAAATATAGGCTGGAAAATCTCCGAGAGAGTATCCCTGAGAACGATCTCACAGATGAAGATATTCTCGCCGAAGTAATGAGTGTTCGCAATAAATGAAAATCATTGTAGATACTAATATATGGATTAGTTATTTCATTTCTAAGTCTTTTAACGAGCTATTTGATGTTTTGATGGATGATTAGATCCGGATCGCGTTCTCTACCGAGTTATTAAAAGAGATTAAAGAGGTTACATCAAGACCTAAGATATCAAAGATTATTGACGGAGACAAAGTAGAGGAGATTATCAATCTAATTTTCTCAAGATGTGAGTTCTGTATTATTCAGAATATTGAGAATGTTTGCAGAGATAAGGGCGATGACTTTCTATTATCTTTATCTGAAACATTTAATGCAGACTATTTGATAACAGGTGATAATGACTTATTGGTTATGGATAATCATAAAGACACAAAGATTATTAAATGGGCAGACTTTATTTCTGAAGTAAAAAATAAGTGAGAATCAGTCAAACGAGGTCTTATGGAAATCGAAATTATCGAAGAAGAGAAATTAAGCAAACGAAAAAAGCAGGCAGTTGAAGTTAAACCTGTTTCAAAAAGTTACTACGATACAGAAAACATCAGCTATTTTACTAACGATGAATACTCAACTCTTATAGATAATGCCGATCGATTTTACAAACTGTTGTATCTATTACTATTTGAAATCGGTGCGAGGGTTGAAGAGGTTAGGGGAGTCAGGTGTTGATATTGTAAAGGTTCAGCGATTCTTAGGGCATTCCTCTATTCAGAATACGCTTATCTATCTTAAGTATAGCAATAGGGATTTTGATAATGCGATCAGGAAGGCAAATGAGAAGGTGGGATTGAGGTAGGATTTTTATGTATATTGAAAGTTCAGCAGATTACTTATTTCCGGAACTATTTCTACCTAAAAATCACTCAAAAATTAAAGCCAAGGATGTTAAACCCACAACAGATCAGATAGATCCTGATAATTATTTCTATCGAAAAAAAGTATGCATTACCGGTAAATTAAAAGATTACTATCGTTATGAAGTTATGTTAAAAATTGTAAATCTAGGCGGGATTCCGGTTGACAGGTTTACAAATGATGTTGATATATTGATAGTCGGGGAGTGTAAAGGATTGACTGTAAAGATGAAGAGGGCGGTGGAACGGAGAGTAGAGGTGATTTGGTATAAAAAACGCAATGCATTTTTAATATTATTTGACAATTTTTAAATTTCTTGTTAATTTTAAGAAATTAGTATAAGAGTAGTTATGTCAATTTCTCCGCTTAAAATAATGGAGGTATTATAATGAATGGCTCATATGAAGAACATCCTTTTCCATCATTTTATAATGAAGAAACAAAATATTTGATAGTAGGTTCATTTCCTCCAATAAAGCTAACTAAAAAAATATTTTCTAATGATATCTCAAAACAACTTTATGAAGAATATTTAAAATATAATAATTTTAATAGTCAAAAAGATATAGATTTTTATTATGGAAGTTCAGATAATTACTTTTGGTTTCTTCTAAGATCTTTATTTAAACAAAATTTATCTAACTCTAAAGAAATAAAAGCATTTTTAGAAAGCAAAAATATTGGAGTTACAGATCTTTTTGAAAGATGCAAAAGAAAAATAAAAAATAATAAAATTGATTCTTCTGATTCTAATCTTGAAATATTACAGTGTCGTGATTTAGACAGTATTTTTAAAAATTGTAAAAATTTACAGAAAATATTTTTTACCAGTAAATGGGTATATAATAAATTTAAAGAATTATATCCTACTGTAATATATGAAATGGTAATATTAGAGTCTCCTTCTGGATCATTCGATAGAAGTATTGGAAGAATTGACGAATACAAACAAAAGAAATTATTAAATAATGATTATAATACTTTTGTTTATAGATTAGAAAAATATATGCAGAAATTACCCAATTAAGAGGTGGACTTAAGATAACAGCCAATATATCTCCGATCCAGGTGGTCGCGAAGCTCTTCTGTGTTATTTTTATTTTGTCTGCTTCCGCTTCTCTGTAGCCTCGCCCACATCACTACGCATCATTAATTTGGGAGATGTAAAACCGGCTTAAATACCTACATATCATATAGATAGGACTGTTTTCTGCCGCGGGTTTTCTCTAAATGTTTAAATATGCCCAAAATTCCTTAGAGGGTGTGTTTTATTCAAGTTATTGCAAAAACTGGTCTTAGCGTGGTTTTTGTCGGAAATGTGCTTCGGACCCCATAAAATATTTAAAAAACTACTATACATAAGATATGTTATATATAGTAGTTTTAAATTATCAGTAGTAAGTATATGAATATTCTGATATTTCGGTCAAAATCCATTAAGATTTATTAAACTTATCAAGCTCATACCCACTTTTCTCAATCTTTAACCCCTTATCATTGTATTTATTGATCCATTTAGGCTCTCCATCAGAGTTATACCCACTATCCTCAATCAATAGTCCTTTATCACTGTATTTATAGATATATTTACTACCAATCTCTTTAACCGGTTCACCAAATTTCATTTCAAAATTATATTGAGTTTCTATTTTCTCTTTCACACCTTTTAAGATTTCTTCTGCAAATAGTTGTTGGATTGATCCTGTATTTAAAAAAGCAAAGCAGATTAAAGCGATTATTATAACTCTTTTCATATAAACCCCTTAGCAAGATATAATTATATTTTTTTCAATTTTTCAACTAGTTTTTTATTACTTTATCAGAGTTTTCCTACTCCATTTAGGAAAGAAAACCTTTAAGATTTAATGCATTAGCGTATATTTTACAAGTAAAAACCCGAAATTCGATTTAGGATTTTGCTCCTATTACAATCTGCCCGCTGTCAATATATCTAAAAAAATAAGCAATAATTGAATAAAGAAAATGTCTGAACATTCCTGTTATTGACCTTGCTAATGTATAAACAATCGACAAATTCCCTTTCAGAACGCTCCAGACAGTCTCAATTATTTCTCTCTTCTTTAATTCTTTATGTTGTTCTTTTGTCATCAATTTTTTCATATTATTTCTAACTCCGGTAAACAAGTGAATGTTTTTTTCAAGAAAAGCTGTCCAGACATCGTTTTTCAATAAGTATCCTGCATCTCCAACAAATAACCCGTCCATTCCTTCAAATAATTTATCCAGAACATGCCTATCATCAATATTTCCGGGTGTAAAAGTTATTGATAGAAGCGTTCCGTTACTGTCACAAACGCCGTGAAGTTTAAATCCATAAAACCAACCTATTGTTGTTTTTACACGAGCGGCAAAATTTTTACACACCTTATTTCTGTTAATTCGTTTGTTTTTACACACCTGTAATGGTGTAGAATCAACATACTTTATCGAATTTTTTGAATAATACTTACCAATATTTAGCAGTAATCTTAAAATAACAGTCAAAAATGGCAATGATACATTAGTCGCCTTCAAATAATTTTCATAATTGGTTAATTGAGGAAAATCTTTTATGAGGTAATTCTCTGCATTTCTATGAAACGCTTTTGATCAGTAAAATGTCCTAATACCGCAATTATATTAAGAGTTACAATCTCTGATAAAGACAATCTCTTTTTTCGTCCTTTGATATAAGGATGCCATTTTGGTAATTTTTGCCAAATAGTTGTTTTTTCTAAAGTTTTTAACAATTCATCTACAAAAAAAAGATTTCTGTGTTATAATTACTCATAAAACGCCTCCTGTTTTGTGGTTATTGTTTTTTTTCTAATTGAATTTTAATACAAGACAGGAGGTTTTTCAACTATTTTCTAAATCGAAATTCGGGTTA
>CAYYKD010000022.1:49635-60384 GCA_964471825.1 uncultured Spirochaetales bacterium | reverse complement strand
GTTACTATACAGAGAAGATTTAAGATAACCTACAATGCAAACGGGGGGACGGGAAATATAGAGCCGATAATTGCAACTTTTGATTCTGTCAATGGTCTACATTCTGCGATACTTTCTAACGGTTCAGGTCTTAGCAAAATGCATGACGGTATTATCTCTATGAGGATAACCCAATGGAATATTTCGCCGGATGGAGATGATCAACCCTATCATTTAACTCAAGAGTTAAATGATGTAAGGACAAATTTAACTCTCTATGCTCAGTGGTCGGTCATCGGCGGTACAGGTCCTGCCGGCGGAATCGTGTTTCATGATAAGGGAAGCATATCTGACGGGTGGAGGTATATGGAAGTTGCTCCTAACGGTTGGGAAGAAGGTAGTCATCCTGTAGTAGGTAGAGAATGGTCAAATACACCTCATGAGCTCATTGGAGGTACTTCTTGGGATGTTGGAGCAGGAAAGTCGAATACTCTAAAAATTGTATCATGGTCAAAACATACTTATAGTTCAGCAGAATGGTGTTTGAGTTATGAGAACAATTCATTCTCTGACTGGTATTTACCATCAAAAATGGAACTATCAGCTATGGGTATAGTTTTAAAGAATAACGGGACTCCTCTTGGTTGGGATTATCAAACTTCTACTGAAATAGATGCCAGTCAGTATGAAAGAATTTATTTTGAAGCGAATGGCGATCATAGCACTAATTCTAATGCTATTGGTAAAGACTATACCTGTAAAGTCCGCCCCATCCGTGCCTTTCGCTCCACTGAGCCGACTTACGCCGTGCTTTATCACCTAAATGGAGGAAGCGGAACTCCACCGAGTGATTCAAAATATTATGAACCTGGTGAGAGTGTACCTTTACCGGATGGAGCCGGTTTAACACCTCCCACCGGATTACCTGCAGTATTAAGCATTACTTTTACCGGCTGGAATACAAAACCTAACCGTAGCGGCACCCACTATGATGCCGGACAACTAGGTGTAACTCTTACTAAGGATACCGTTCTTTATGCCGAGTGGCAGGATGTTACGAATTTTGCAGGTGGACAGGGAACAGAAGCAGATCCTGCACTTGTGTCATCAGTTGACCATTTAGAAGTAATTAGAGGCAGACCTAACTATAATATATTTTATAAACAAACTGCTGACATTGATCTAAGCATTATCCTTGATTGGGAGCCAATCGGTGAATATTTACTAATTTTTATAGGTAAATTTGATGGCAACGGATATATAATTAAAAGTTTATCAATAGATATTGATAATCATTATCAAGGTTTGTTCGGTTATATTGGTGATAATTCTATCTTGAAGAATATTCATATACAGGGTTTAACAATAATTTCCTCATCTGCTAAAGGGTGGATTGGCGGACTGGTTGGTTATGTAGCGAATAATGCAAAAGTAGAAGATTGTAGCGTTACAGGTGGAACTATAACTTACGATAAAGGGCCTGAAGATTATCTCGGCGGGTTGGTTGGATTTAATGCGGGCATTATTTCCAGTTCATCTGCACGAAATATTAATATTTACTCCGGAAATATGAATGGTGTTGGTGGATTGGTAGGGTCAAACAGTGGATCTGTATCTGAGTGTTATTCTACAGGCTTGATAAACGGCAGTGGTACTAATTATGGCGGTTTGATTGGCAGCAATGCCGGAGCTGTAAATAACTGTTATGCCGCTGTTTTTATTCAGCAGTCAGGAACACAAAATGGCGGCTTGATTGGTATTAATAGTGGCGGCACAATAACTAATTCTTATTATGATAAGGATGTGTCCGGTAGAGATGACGCCGGCAAAGGTACGCCTAAAACAACCGCTGAGATGCAGTTGCAGGGGACATTCAGCGGCTGGAACTTTGGGGGTATTTGGGGACTAAGTCCTCTATGTTACCCCAATCACATATGGCACACAAGACTATCTCCACCTCTGGCGGCGCCAATTAAGATATCAACTGCCGCTGAATTCTATAATATTCGTAATGATTTAAACAAGGCATATATTCTAACTGCTAACATAGATCTTGTCAGCTATCCTAATTGGGTACCAATTGAAAACTTTGGAGGAATATTGGATGGTAATGGCTATAACATTGAAAGACTTGAGATCGCAACAAACAACACCAATAACGGACTATTTGGTAGAACGCTGAGTCAAAGTATTATTAGAAATCTTAATATATTAAGTCCAACCATAACTGTAACAGGCTCAACCGGAGTACTGGTCGGCCAAAGCCATGGTACGATAGAGGATTGTGCTGTCATAGGTGGAAGTGTCAGCGGAGGTAGTGATGTTGGCGGTTTAGTTGCCTATAATGACCAGTCCGTTGATTACAATAATGTTGCCGGTATCGGTACAATCCGAAGAAGTTATTCATCAGCAAGTGTTACCGGTACAGGTAGCTATGTTGGCGGACTGGTAGGATACAATAATGCAGCCGAGATTTATGACTGCTATGCAACCGGTAATGTTTCAGGTAATACTAATGTCGGCGGCCTTGTTGGATATACCCGTATTTCAGGAAGCTATATAAAAAACTGTTTTTCTAAAGGTACTGTAACGGGATCATCCAGCACAGGGGGACTTGTTGGACTCAATGAAAGCACAGTTATCACTGCCAGTTTCTATGACACAGAGACTTCCGGTCAGACCGATGACACCGGCAAAGGTACGCCTAAAACAACTGCTGAAATGAAAACACAAAGTACATATGCAGGATGGGATTTTAGTACAATATGGAATATAGATGGAACAACTAACACCGGGTATCCATTTTTAAGATAAGAGATATAATAATTTTTCGATAATTAATTGCCTTAGTTTTCCGGTTTACAAATTCAATCAATTTCTAAAATTCATAAAATTATGATTGTATTTTATCACCTGTTCATGTTATAATAAATACTTGTTAAGTCGCTGAGATCCACATCAGACTTAACATTTTTTATATGGAGGATTAATGAAAAAGAATATATTGGTAATAAATTGCGGCAGTTCTTCTATTAAGTACGAGGTTTATTCTATGCCTGATCAGATGACTCTCGGGAAGGGGATGGTCGAGCGGATTGGCATTGCCGGATCACGGATTGTTCAGACATCCTCAAGAGGTGAGTTAAGAATAGAAAAGGACATGAAGGATCATAATGAAGGGATGGCACAGATATTAAGTGCTTTAACAAATCTTGAAAAAGGTGTTATAGGTTCTGTTGAAGATATTCACAGTGTTGGTCATCGTGTTGTTCATGGAGGAGAGAAGTATTCTGCATCAGTAATCATTGATGATTCTGTTATGGCAGCTATTGAGGAGTACTCAGACCTCGCACCGCTTCACAACCCGGTCAATATTGTTGGTATCAAAGCAACTATGTCAGTTTTAGGTGATATCCCACAGGTTGCTGTTTTTGACACAGCATTCCACCAAACTATTCCGCCCTACGCATATCTATACGGCATACCCAGAAAATTCTATGATGAATACAAGATTAGAAGATACGGTTTTCATGGAACCAGTCATAGATTTGTAGCAAATGTTGCTCTCAAACTTCTAAAGAGGTCGGCAGATAACACTAATCTTATTACCTGTCACCTTGGGAATGGTGCATCGATTACAGCTATAGAGAATGGCAAATCTATTGACACCTCGATGGGGCTGACACCGCTTGAGGGTCTGATGATGGGAACAAGATCAGGTGATATAGACCCGGCGATTATCGGCTTCTTAGTAAGTAAGGGCTACGAGGTTAAGGATATTATGAATATACTTAACAAGGAGAGTGGACTTCTGGGACTATCCGGCGTTTCGAGTGATCTGCGAGATCTTGAAAATGAGTACGATAAGGGCAACAAGAATGTTGTTGAGACACTTGATGCCTTTGCTCATAGGGTTAGAAAATATATCGGTTCATACTGTGCGGATCTTGTTAAGGTCGATATTCTTGTGTTTACAGGTGGTATTGGTCAAAATGGTTCAAAGATGCGTGAACGGATCTGTCATAAACTAGAAAATCTCGGCATTGTTATGGATTATGGCAAAAATCGCCGTCTCGGTGCAAACACAGGGATCATTTCACGAAAGTATTCACCAACTGCAATAGTGGTAATTCCTACTAATGAAGAACTTCAAATTGCTGTTGACACTTACAACCTTGTTGAGGGTATTGATTTTAACGGACTATAACATTAACCATAGAGGATTTCATGGAACCTTAAGTTATAAGGTTCTTAGAGATTAAGACCCATTTCTACAAGTACATGGCTGTTATAGGTGTCATTATTTTACAGAATGTTTGATATTATAATAGCCGATCTCATTTTTAAGATGTTCATTGAATTCATCGTGATTAGTTATAAGTGTTAACTCCTCAGCGGTAACAGTACCCTCTATTAGTACCTTTTTATAATAGGCGATCTCTTTTGCATAGACCGTGCTAAATTGATTAGAAATTATTTTATTGTCAATCTCCTGTTGACGGTACTTCTGTATAGTCTCAAACTTATTTATCTTGCCCTTTGGATCAAACTCGATTTGATTAAGATCAAGTATCTGCCTGTTAGCAAGGTGGTAAGTTACAGCAGTGTCTATCGATGATACAGCAGGCACATTTAGAGTAAATCCTAGAAATGAATAGTAGACCGGATCGCTTATCTCGCGACTCACCGGTATAATTGAGTTGCCCCCCCGTGATGGTGAAAATAGCAGGAGTCCAATTAGGCCACTTAGAAATAGAACAGTATAGACAATCCCCTTTGCTGTGTCACCATTTCTAAAATGTCCTACAATAGGTGTGCCGAAGTCTGCCAGTGCCGGGGAGTCTTTTGAAATCTTGATTGTCATGCAACCTGTAGTTGTAGTTAGGAGCGTTAGCATTGTTATGAGGGCAGTTAGTTTGTTTAGTTTTTTCATCTCACTCTCTTTTATAACCTGTTGAAAAAATTATTTCATTATCAAAAATCAGAGCCTTTATTTTCAAAATCTTATAGAGGCTGTAAAATTTAATTGCGATGAATTATCAAATGAGATGTCTGGAATCAATTTGTACTTAACCGCAAGTTGCTCGTTGTATTTATCGATAGCAGAGCGGATGGATTTCTCATCATTACGATAATAGTAGACCACAGCCGACATAATAAAAAGATCAACTATAACTGAGGTAAAAGAAAAAAGTGTTAGGGCAAGCATCGCAAGACCTGTAGCTGTATAGGGCTCAGTAAAAATCGGTACATTTATCTTAGAATTAAGATAGACAATAGTTGGTATAAGAAATATAACTCCTGTTACTCCAAAACCTATTGCAAGACCCAAGCCCACTTTTTTAGCCTCATCTTGATGTTTTTTATTCTCAATAAGTGTCGTGTCAGCTGTTAGAGATATAAACTCATCCTGAAGTATCTGTCTGGTGCCACGGTAAAACAGAAACTCTTTATTATTTAGAATGCTATATCGATCAAACCGGCTCTTAACTTTGTATGATAACTTCTCAGAGTTATAGTCAGTTGACTCAGTCCCGATACTTGAGTTATTAACGGTTGTGAATATCGAGATAGTTGTAATTATAAAAATTGATAACAAAAACAGTTTTTTTGTACACGCCATAGACAACATATTACGATTATTTTTATCGTTTGTCAATAATCATGCAAAAAAAGTCTAGTCCGGAATATGCACAACGAATTCTGTAATACTTTCCGGTAAAATTCATGTTAGTAAAATACTTCCTGCCTAGTAAAATACTTCCTGAAAAACCAGCCCTCTTGCAGGTGCTGTTGGTCCTGTCAGTTGTCTGTCTTTAGCCTTAAGTAGATCAACAATAACTTCTGAGGGTGCATCTTCCTTTGATAACTTAAAGATTGTACCCATTATTATCCTTATCATATTATAGAGAAATGCATTTCCCTTGATATTAACTGTTATAAGCCCGTTTGACTCTTGTGCATTAAATGATATAAGATTTCGGATCTTAGTTTTATTGACATCACTTGCACAACAGAAACTGGTAAAATCATGAATTCCGACAAGATTTTTACCATAGGCATTGATCCTTTCAACTGTTACATTTCTATAGGGACTTGTTACCGCGTATCTATAGAGCAACGCAGATATAGTGTGGCCCTTTACAATCTGATACCTGTACTCGCGTGCCTTAGCTGATCGCCTGGCATTAAAGGTCGGTGGAACAGGGTCAACACTCATGACTTTTATGTCGTGAGGAAGTTCACTATTAAAAAATCCAATCCAATTTTCACCGGTCATTTTAAATTTATCCGTAAAAAAGTTGATAACCTGCCCCTCAGCATGAACCCCGGAGTCAGTTCTACCTGCACATATTACCGGTGTGTCTGCCCTGTGAATTTTGAAGAGGCTCTTTTTAATCACATCCTCTATCCCTATTCCATTTTTCTGGGACTGGTATCCGTTATAGTTTGTTCCGTCATATGAGATGACAACTTTTAGATTTTGTTTTTCCGGTAGATTCATTTACTAAGTTTTATCCTGCTGATTCTTCAAGTTCTTTTAATTCTTTATTTATAATATCGTAGTAGTCCTTAGACTTCTCAAGGATGACCTTGGGTTTATCAAAGTTAGACTTCCCCATCCCAAAGAGCCGCCCCAGACTAATTTTAGCCTCGTCAAGCTCTCTTTTCCGCAGCTCAGTGTTAGTCTTATCACCGTATTTATAGGTGAGTAGCCCAACAAGAAACACTATTCCGTCAAAGCCATAGTCCTTATCGGTATCAGGACCGAGCGGCCCAATGGTTTCTATAATCTGCTCTTTCTTAATATTCAGATCAAGGGCATGTTTATATAGAAATGAAGCCTTCTTATAGAAAAGCTCTGCAAGATAGAGGTAATATCTGTTTGGTTTTTCCAGTTCGAGGTCTTCAAATAGAAATGCGGCTCTTATCGAACATAGTGCCTGTTTAATTACAGGAGATTGTTTTTTTTTAAAATGCTCATAGCAGATTACCGCAAGTGCATAGCTGACCGCTCCTGATTCAACAGTTCTAGCCTTACTGTAGTCTATTATTTCATCTGAGAGTTTTCCGGCAAATTCAATCCGTTCTGAAGTTTTCGCTTTTATTTCTCCAATCGACTCAGGAGGAGCCTTCATAAAGTCTTGTGCCATAGTAGCATAGAAGCAGTTAGGGCAGACAACTATAGAATAGATCAGAGGGTAAACTCGTCCCGCTTTTTGACTGGGCAGATATCGCCTGTGTAGAAGCTCAGTAATTTCGCCGGATATCATCCGACCACCACCGGACTGCAGTTTCTCCTGCATGAACTTAGATTCGCATATCGGACATTCTATTTCATTCTTGGCTAGAAATGTTAGTCCCGGAATATATTTTCCATCATCAAGCATGCTGTGAGCCATATTTACCTCCACCTGATCCTAGTCATTATTGCCGCAATTTATTATTATCGTTTTGTGCTATTCTATAAAGACCATTGCTATTGCCATCTGTCTTTCGTGCGAGAGTGATAGCATAACCTTAGACGCCCCTGATTTTATATAGATCTCATTAGTAAGACCATTAAGTTTAATTGAGGGCTGCCCATTTTCATCTTTTACTATCTCAATCTCCTTAAAACTTACACCCTTTGCATAACCTGTTCCAAGGGCCTTCATAAACGCCTCTTTTGCGGCAAACCTTACAGCAAAACATTCCTCTGACTTCTTCTTCTTTTGGCAGTATTCTATTTCACTCGGGGTAAATATTCTCTGTAAAAAATGAGTATCCTCTTTAAGCCTGATAAATCTCTCTATGCTGCAGAGATCAACTCCAATACCTGTCATTTGATCTGTATCCTTCAGTTATCATTTTTTTCATATCTGCAACAGCCTGACCTATTCCGCTAAAAATTGCCTGAGAAACTAACGAATGTCCTATGTTTAACTCAACTATTTCCTTAATACTGCATACAGGTAATACATTGTGATATGAGAGTCCGTGTCCGGCACAGACTTTTAGTCCTGATAGGGTTGTCTGAATAGCAAATTTCTCCATATTCTTTAACAGTTCTATTGCTCTATTTTCACTTCGTTCAAGTGAGTAGTGACCTGTGTGAATTTCAACCTCCTCAGCACCGGTCTTGAGAAACAGGTCGAGCTGTGATAAATCATCCTCAATAAAGAGGCTTACTATGATCCCCTCCTTTTGAAGAGCTTTAGTGTACTCATGAACCTTGTCAAAGTTATTCTTTACAGCAAGCCCCCCCTCAGTAGTCCGTTCCTCTCTTTTTTCGGGTACAAGTGTAACCTTAAAGGGTTTTGCCTCAATTGCTTTATGCAGAACATCCTCATTACAGGCCATCTCCAGATTTATATAGGTTGTTACAGATTGATTTAGGAGGAGTAGGTCTGCATCAGTAATGTGCCTTCTGTCCTCTCTTAAATGAATTGTAATAAAATCAGCTCCATTCTGCTCAACTATGCCTGCTGCGGTACATACAGAGGGATGTAATCCGCCTCTCGCATTTCTAAGCGTCGCAACATGATCTATATTAACTCCAAGTTTTATCATTAGCCATCTCCTATTCATCGCCTAATAAAAGCATGATCTGTATTATAGTAAAATAAATGATAGATATCAAGATTATTTAATCTATATAATTTTGTCGGTTTAAGAATAATGTTTTTGCAAATCCTCTAGAGTGTTATTGCCTAGAGTGTTAGCTGTTAGCATAGATATAAGTGTTAGCATAAATTAATTATATATTCATGGTGGTAAGTTAATTGGGGGACAACCTATGCCTGTCTAATCCCATGTAAAAATTCTTATCACCAACCATAGGTTGTCCCCCTTATCTTACTCACAGAAAAGTCTAATATATTTTAGGACACTCAAAAAAAATATTTTATATAATATTTTATATAATTTATATAATTTTATTGAAAATTATAGATTCTTAACTTATAATCTTACATATATAAATTAAATCTATAAATTAAACAAGAAATTTATAGACACTATTTCACCAACCGAATATAAGTATTCGACCAGGAGTTTTTATGTTTAAGATTAAACAACGAAAGCCGAATTTTTTTGAGGCCATATTACCATTGATTGTAATGATTTTATTGCTGGGTGTCGGTTATGGAGTTATGAAACTAAGAGCTGAACCTTTACTGATTGCTGCTGCGCTTTTTGCCGGAATAGTTGCATTATGGCTTGGTTTCTCATGGGATGAAATGCTTGAAGGGATTGTCGAGAAGATGACTAAATCAATGCCTGCGACTATGATATTGATTACAGTAGGAATTATTGTTGGTTCATGGATATTTTCGGGTACGATTCCAATGATGATCTACTACGGATTAAAGATTATTAGTCCCAAATATATATTGGTTACCTCATTTGTTTTGACCGCCTTAGTCTCAAGTGCTACAGGAACATCATGGGGATCAGTAAGTACAATCGGAGTTGCACTCATAGGAATTGCGGCCGGACAGGGAGTCTCTCTACCTGCAGCTGCTGGAGCAATAATTTCGGGAGCATATTTTGGAGATAAGATGTCTCCGCTATCTGATACTACTAACCTTGCCCCAATTGCAGCCGGTAGTGAACTATACGAACACATTAAACATATGTTATGGACAACTTTACCGGTCTTTCTAATATCAATAATTGTCTATCTAATAGTTGGAATGAATTCAGGAATCGATTCAGGTGTAACACCGATCAAGGTGTCTGTATTACTCACGACACTTAATACAATATTTAGATGGAATTTACTGCTTATGATTCCACCTGCCATTGTTCTGCTTGGTTCTATCTATAAAAAGCCAACTATTCCCGTAATGATCTTTTCTTCCATCACAGCTCTCATACTTGGCATGTCACTACAGGGAATTGATCGTGGTTTTTCATTAAAGAATGGCTTTACCTCTTTGGTATCGGGGTTTAATGTAAATATGTTAACTATTGAGGGATTTGATGTAAAAATGGTATCTGCAGATGTTATACGACTTATTAATCGAGGTGGAATGAACTCAATGATAGGCACACTTCTTATAGCATTCTGTGCATTCGGATTTGCCGGAATTATTAGTAAAACAGGTTGTCTTGATGTAGTTCTAAATAAGCTGCTATCTGTAGTAAGAACAACCGGAGCATTGATAGCCTCTACTGTTTTGTCCTGTCTAACTATGGCATTAGTTACCGGTAGTTCATATCTATCAATCCTCATACCGGGAGAATTGTTCTCAAATGAATACGCAAAGAGAGGGCTTGCCGCTAAGAATTTATCCAGAACGCTAGAAGATGCAGGCACTGTTGTAGCACCCCTTGTTCCATGGTCAATGGCTGGAGTATTTATGGCTGAGACACTTGGAGTTAAAACTATTGACTATATTCCTTGGGCATTTCTCTGTTATGGAGGATTTATATTTGCACTAATCTATGGCTTTACCGGAATCGGCATAGCAAAGAAGAAATAGCTGGTTATGACACATCTATAGATATGTGGGCTTGTTGATTTATACACTATTTTTTAATGGATCTTTCAAAGAGATATGTTTTCAGGATACTATTGATATGTTCTTTTTTTAATGGTTTTGTATAGAATGCATCCATCCCTGAAGCAAGACACCGCTCTTTTTCAGTCTGAACAGCATCTGCAGTAATTGTAATTATTGGTATAGGATCATTAACCATTGATCTTATACTAATTGCAGCCTCTACACCATCCATCTCAGGCATTCTTAGATCCATCAAAATCATAGATGGCGTCTTATACCT
>CAYYKD010000022.1:0-49603 GCA_964471825.1 uncultured Spirochaetales bacterium | reverse complement strand
CATCTCAATAGCCTGAAGGCCGTTATAGGCTTCTCTAATAGTTGCCCCTGGAAGTATCTGTTTTAAAATTGATCTTAATAATATAATATTGATTTTTTCATCTTCTACAATCAATATATCTCCGGTAAATGACTCTGTAAAACTATTGAATGACTCAATTTTTTTATCCCTGGTTGCAGCACATTCATTATTATTTTCATACTGTAATTCCAGAATGAAAGAAAATCTTGACCCTACATTTTGTTTGCTCTCAACCTTCAACTTACTATTCATAATATCTAAGAGATTCTTAGTTATTGAAAGCCCCAACCCGGTACCACCGTGTTTTCTCCTCTTCTGATTGTCTATTTGGTAAAAAGCTTCTCCAATTTTAGAAATATTTTCAGGACTCATCCCAATCCCCGAATCTGTCACAGAAAACTCAAGGCCTACAACTCTCTCATTGATCGATTGTAAATTTACTGCAAATTCAATTTTACCTGATTCGGTAAATTTAATTGCATTGCCTATAAGATTAATCATGATCTGCTTGACTCTGTCCTTATCAAAGACTATCGTATGCGGGATATTACTATCAAGTTTTATTATTAGTCCCAGGTTTTTCTGTTCAGCATTAAACCTCATCATATCTGAAATCTCTTCAGCAAACTCAAAGATATTTGCCGGCTCATTTCTCAACTCTATCTTTCCGGCCTCTATTTTTGAAAGATCAAGTATATCACTAATCAGTCCCATCAAGGAATTTGCTGAGATATGGATGTTGTGGACAAATTGATATTGATCATTATCTAGTGTAGTATTTTGCAGCAGATCTGTAAATCCGATAATACTATGCAGAGGTGTTCGTATTTCATGACTCATGTTTGCAAGAAATTCTGACTTGGCTTTGTTTGCAGATTCTGCAGCTTTCTTGGTTTCATTTAATTCTCGGGTTCTATCAAAGACCATCTTTTCAAGATCAGATTGATAATTTTTTAACAAATCCAGAGCTTCCTCTTGTTTACTTATATCACGAGCTGTTGCAAATACTCTCTCAGTTTTATTATTCTCGTCTTTATAGACAACAGCGTTGTATGAAACAACCATTGATTGACCACTCTTATTAAGTAGATTCAATCTATAATTAAAAACCTCACCAACTAAGAATACTTTTTTATATATCTCCTCAGCCTTAGCAGACTCTAAAAAATAGTCAGAAAACTTTGTGCCAATTAACTCATCCTTTGAGTAACCGGTAGCTGTCTCTGTCGCCCTATTTGCATCCTCTATCTTACCGTCCATATCTATAGTTACAAATGGATCAGGACTTGCCTCAATCAATATTCGATTATATGTATTTTGCCTTAAAATCTTCTTTCTTTCAGTCATGTCCCTCGAAACACCAATTACAAAGATCACCCCATCATAGCGGATAAACTTTGTTGAAATTTCCACATCGATTATTGACCCATCTTTGCAGTACTGTTGAAACTCGTCTATCGTCTCAACCTGTTTTCCTTCTAAGAACTCTCTGTGTCTTATTTGAGAGAGTTCAACAAGCTTCTTTGCTGATTCAGGAGTCATAGAGTCTGCAGGGCTCTCATCTAGAGCCTCTTCTATAGTTATGCCCCGTAATTTTGTTATTGCAGGACTGATATATTTATATTTCATCGTCTCAAAATTTAGTAACCATATACATTCTACAGTGTTTTCTGCGATGAGACTATATTTAAACTCGGATTCGTTAAGCTCCCGGGTTTTCTGTTTTACTTTTTTATCAATATATATTATAGTGACCGCCAGCAGTATAATTATTAATGGAACGAGGATAATCAGCACTTTCACAATAAGCTCTGATATTGATATCCTGGCATTAAGAGGAAACCATTTGCCATATATTTCCTGAAACTTACCATTACCAAGCACAATCGAAAGTCCCAGGTTCAGATCATCAAGAAGGGCATCATTTCCCTTAGTAACCGCAAAACAGAATGCCTGTTCAAAGTCACTTAGTTTAACCTTGACCTGAGATAGACCGTTGTCGGATACTTTTATAACAGGCCTTATGTTTCTAAGATTTAAATTGCGAAGGATCTCATTACCAACAAGACCGTTGGCAAGAACCGCATCATGCTTACCCGATGCCAGGAGATGAAATGCCTCTGTGTAATTACTCACGCTAATGAATTTATCTGTGAGATTTTTCTTTTTTGCGTATTCCTCAATATTATCAGCCTTCATCACAATTATCTCTTTGCCGTAAAGATCTGACTCCGTATGTATTGAGTCATCACCGGACCTTACAAAGATATTACCATGCATTACAATATATGGAATAGAGAAATCCATCTCTTTTGCCCGTTCCTCAGAATAACCGGCTATTGGCAACACATCGAGTTTTCCATCAATTAATTCCTGTTTTATTGTTGCCCAGTGATCTATCTTAAACTCAATGTTTATTCCGATCTCTTCAGCTACTGCCCTTAATAGATCAACGGAGAATCCGCCGGCTGTATTGCCCTCAATTACTGAAAACGGAGGATAATCATACTCGGTAGCAGATTTGAATAGTTTGTCTTCAGAAAATATAATATTTATTATTGAAAAAAGAATAATTATAGAGACAGTTAACCTTCTGCTCATAGATACTCCTTCTTAACCTTATATACCCATAAAAGTGAACTTGAGGAGTCAGTCAATGTGATAAAAAATCTATTTAATGTCATTATATTATTACCACAAACTGATTCATTAATCAATCTTTTTTCAAATACCTAATGCACATTACACATTACATTGATACATAGATTACATTTTTCTCAACATTATATATAGTATGATTACATACTATCGTTTTTAGGGCGTCTTATGTGGGTATTTACAATCTCATGAGGTCTATATATGTTATTGATGTTTGAGCTTGACAAAATTGTACATTTATTATATATTAAGTTATATAAAAGGCCCGGTAGCTCAGGGGATAGAGTAGAAGTTTCCTAAACTTTTGGTCGGACGTTCGATTCGTCTCCGGGTCAATTATTTCAATTCAACTTCTACAGGCTTAATTTTTACTTTGCCGAATACAGCTATTAATTCCTTAATGGATTTAGTCGGATTCTCACCGTTACGATAAATAAATGCAATCTTTACAGGTAAAAATAGACCGGAAATATCTTTAAATTCAATCCCCTCAGTCTTTTCATAGTTTCCGACTATTGCATAGTCTGCAATTTTGTCGGTCAAAAGTTTAATTAGAGATCCGTAGTCGGTTGTCTCATATAGAATTCTAAGCTCAACCTCTGCATTCGCAATAGAGGCAACGAAATTTTCATAGAATGCCGCTGACGGATCGTTCATTGCACCTTTAAATGCGGTAAGTTCTTTAAGTGAGTTAATCCCACAAAACTTTTCTCTATCCTCAGGTCTATATGCAAGAAGCATTTTACCATCTTCAACCTCATCATAGACAAAGTCAGGATTTTTATTTAGTGGTATAGTTCCAATAACAAAGTCTATTTCTCTCTTCGCGAGCCTCTCCTGGGCATCTGACTGGTTAGTTTTAATAATCTGCACACGAACATCCGGATTGTCTTTGATGAATCTGTCAAAGACAGGACCAATATAGTATTTATAAAAATCAAATGTTGACGCAAATCTTATTTCTTTCATATTAATTCGATCTATAACTGATGCAATTTCAAGATTCTGAGAGAATATCTTTTGTGAATACTCGCCAAGCAGATGCCCCAAAAAAGTAAAGTCAAGTTTGTTGCCGTCAGTATTTACAAGCTGAACTCCGTATATGTCCTGTAATTGTGACACAGCGTATCTCATATTCCTTTCGCTACTCGGCATATAGAAATTCTCAGCAGCCTTCGTGTAATTTTTAAATTTATAAATATAGTGATATCTGATTAGAAACTTGTTAGCCTCAAGAACCATTCCTGCTTCCAGCATATTTAATTCCTTTATTTATTATTAAACTCCATTATTAAACTCCAATTTTTTTGTAGTTCATTAATTATGTAGTTCATTAACACTGTATGAAATATCAATTCATTACTATATTATAGAATTCTCTATATGTCAAACAGTCTAGCAATTTTGTTTAATACTTAATACTAACAACATTTTAATAAAAAAAACGCCCATGGGCGTTTTTTTAATATCATAAAAGCTATTCTCAAAGTTTTATAGCAAGAGCAATTCCATTATCAAAACCCTCTAAGGTAATCTTTTTTTGTCTAAACTCACTTGCACCGCCTATCGCCCATATAATTATCCCCGGAATTATAAAGATTGATAGTGCATATAATAAAGCACCAAATGAGATTAAAAATAAGGCAGCACTAATCATTCCAGCAAACTTTTCATCAGATACAAACTTGTCTGCTACTTTTGCCCAGCCCTCTTGTGTGTCTCCATTTCTAATTAACTCAGATATTAGACCGCTATTTCTCATACTATATAATACAATTCCTGCACCTAAGGTCATGCTCAGACCCCCAATAACTGCACCTGATATACCTGTACCTGTCAGATATCTACCTAGTTTAACTAAACTCTTTGCCTTAGTAAAATCATAACTCATGGTATCGTAACCGGATATTTTCTTCTTTAATGATTCCTTTAATTCTTCTTTTTTAATCCTTCTCTGTTCTTTTTTTGATACATATGAGGACTTTGATTTTGCTTCTTCTATTACATTCTCAAGCTCCTCCTCTGTTTTACTGTCATTTGTGCTACCGATGTAGAAGTTATTAATCACCTTTGTATCTGACGGTTCCTCTGAACTAAAAACACTTAACACTCCAACGATTAATATTAACATAACCACTGTAATTCTTTTCATAAAAAACTCCTTTTATTGTTCTCTCAACACTATGCTTGTAGCATATAGTGTGCCAATAATTTAAGTTAAAATTTCGTGAGTTTTTCAATTATTTTTTAAATATGTAAGCTATAAATAAAAAAAACACTACCTTAGTAGGTAAAATAACCTACTAAAATTGATAAACAACAAAATAGTTGTTCATTTTGTTGTCATAACAACTTAGAATTCAATTCTTCCATATTTATTAAGTAGTTGCCCTGTTAACCAGTTCTCAGGACGGGACTTAGGTGTGGCATTTAGAAACATAATCGAATTTATTACTTTGCCATCAGCATCTCTATAGACATCAGGTTTACTTAGATTCATATATTCTATTACCACACCCCGGGTATAGTGGGCATGAGCAAACTCTATTAGACCGTCATCTGATACACTTAAAACCAAACCTGCATGCGTAAGCGGATCATTATTAAGAATCCCATCGCCATTTCTATCCCATGTATTATCCCAGAATATAACATCACCTACTTTAGGGTGCTGTCTGTGCAGAAGATTACGATCCATTAGAGAATGGTAGAGCCTTGAAACACCATTACCGCCATATTTGTGAAAGTCCTGAGTAATATCAATGCCAAGTAGTGAATATGCACCAATAATCAACCCTATACAGTCAACTCTGACATTTACTCCATCTATAACTACGCTCTGATTGTACTTTATGCCTAGAAACTTTGAAATGGTGTTTTGAATCACCTTTTCATTATGTGATGAGTTATTACTAAATTGATTATCATCATCATTCATGTCAGATCCATATATATCATCTAACGATAAACAACCGTTAAACAAAAAAATAGCAAAGAAAAAAAACACAAGAAATAATGGTTTCATAACTTTAACTCCATTTCTTAAAATCCTCTAAGAGATTATATACTGTTTTTAATAATAATCAAGTAATATTTTTTTTTGATTTTTTTTTGATTCTATATCATAGCAGGATATAAAAGGATAATGAGAATGATAAATTGGATAATGAGGATAATGATAAAATAATAAAATTCTCTTGCATATTTATAAAAATATGGTTAAATAAATAGTATCTTTAGAGACTCCGTAAAGATTCTTTAATAAAAAAGATTGTTAAATAAATAAATTTCTTTTATTAAAATTTTGAAGTATACTAAAAGTATTTTGTTTGTCGTAATTTGATTTATCAACTTATTGATTTAGAATAAAATAGAATTAAGAAAATTGACAAATCAAATTTTTGTAGGTATAAAGTTTTAAGTAGAATTTAAAAATAAGAGGGACATATGAAGGCGGGATCTGATTTTCCAAATTTAAACGCAAAAGAACCGGACGGAATTAGAGAGGATGGTTCAGCATACAAGATTCTAGTAGTTGATGATTCGGTTTTTGTAAGAAAACAATTATCACAAATATTACAGTCAGAACAATATGAAGTTATAGACACAGCCTCAACAGGCGAAGAGGCAATTGAGAAGTACAAAGAGAAATACCCAAATGTTGATCTGGTAACTATGGATATAACTATGCCTGTTATGGATGGGATTACTGCACTAGAGAAGATAATGGAGTTTGATAAAAATGCTCGGATTGTTATGGTAAGTGCGCTTGGGAAACAGGAGCTTGTAAAAAAAGCCCTACTTCTTGGAGCAAAGAACTACATAGTAAAACCACTCGATAGAAGAAAGGTACTTGAGAGAATAATAGCTATTCTAAAAAGATAGAACAGAGAGAGGCCTTTGCGAGAACAACCTGTTACTGGCATATACCTCTAGATAAAATATAATAAAATGGAGCATTCTATGGAAAAACCTACAATAAGAATCGGTCATCTAACAATTACAGATCATCTTGTGCTTGGGGTTACTAAGTATAATATTGATAACGGCATTGAAACATTTAATCATTGTAACATCGAGACAATCCCGATGATGGGTTGGGACTATGTCGGAGATGCTATTTCAAACGGAGAGCTTGATGCTGCATTTATATTAGCTCCATATGCGATGGAGTTGTTTCATTCGGGCGAAAAGATACAACTCGTACTTCTAGGACATAAAACCGGTAGTGTTGTAATTAAGAACAAAAAGGTATCTATAAAAAACTTTGACGACTTTAGAGGTAAGACAATGCTTATCCCATTTCATCTGTCTATACATATGATGCTTCTACACAAGTTGTTTGCTAAACATGGTCTTGATGTTGGTCCGGGCAAGGATGTTTCATTTGAGGTTATGGCACCTGCTCAGATCCCGCAAGCAATGGAGTGGGACGAAGATGGAGAGTTAGGTGGATTTATAGTTGCTGAACCATATGGATCACTCGTTGTGAAAAATGGATATGGAACTGAATTCGCTTTATCAAAGGACCTATGGCCAGATCACCCATGTTGTGTTTTTATTGTTAAGGACGAGATTATTCAAAAGTATCCCGATGCGGTGCAGGAACTTGTGACAAGTTTTACAAATGCTGGAAAATATATTGCCGGTAATGTTGACAAGGTAGCTGAGAACTGTGCTGAGTTTTTAAATCAGGAGCCGGCTATCATCAAACAGGTCTTGACAAGCCCGCCTGACAGAGTGAAGTATTCTGAGCTCATGCCCCGATATGAGAGCTTTGAAACTATCCAGAAGTATATGACTGAAAATGTACAATCCATGTCAGGAAAGATAAATCTGCAGAAGTTTATAAGGCAGGATTTTGCAAAGAATGCCGGTGCAGTATAACTAAAGTATAAACTTAATACTATGAACACCAATCTGACTGCAGTTAACATTTCTAACTATCTATCACAAATACTTGACCCAAAAAAGATGCCTGACTATGGTATTAATGGACTTCAGGTTGATAGGACAGGGGCAATAACTAAGGTTGCACTTGGCGTTGATATATCACTTGAGCTAATAGAGAGAGCTGTTTCAACAAATTGTGATTTAATAATTACACATCATGGACTCTTCTGGGGGGAGCCGCTTGCAGTTGTTGGATCTCATTATACCAGAATAAAAAAACTCATTGATAATAATATCGGCCTGATTTCATTTCATTTGCCCCTTGATGCACATGAGGAGTTTGGGAACAATAGTGTCATTCTAAGAAATCTTGGACTTAATGAACTGATACCATTTGGACAGTATAAGGGTTACAATATCGGATGGGCATCCAGATCGAGGGAGCCGTTGGATATTGAATTTATAAAACAACGCTTAGGACTCATTGATGAGTCTAAATGTCGAGTATTTGGTAGAAACAGAGGACCATTTCACTTGATAGCCGCGGTTTCAGGCGGCGGTGGCAATCACTATGATGACGCGGTGTCTCTTAACTGTGATCTCTTTATTACAGGTGAGTTTTCGCACAAACTATATCACCCTGCCATTGAGACCTCTACAAGTATACTTTTTGGTGGTCACTATCAAACTGAAACCTTTGGCATTAAGTCGCTTGGTGTACATATATCACAGAAGTTTGGTATTGAGACTCTCTTTTTTGACATCCCAACCACAATTTAACCGTAAAATTGTAAATATTCTTTTTTTTCGATTATATATATGATATACACTACTAAGTAGTTTAGAAAAATTCTTAGAGGAATGATTTATGAATACATATCACAACTATGAAGATCTAATTAAAAACAATGCGATATGGTCAGAACAAAAAAACCTGAATATGCCAGATTTCTTTAGGGAACTTGCCGCATCGCAGTCACCTCCATTTCTATATATTGGTTGTTCGGATAGTAGAATGCCGCTTGACACATTTACTCAGACCAACCCGGGTGAGATGTTTGTTCATAGAAACATAGCAAATCAAGTATCATTGACCGATATGAATATTCTGTCGGTTATCGAATATGCTCTTTTCACACTAAAAATTAAACACCTAATCGTATGTGGCCATTATGACTGTGGTGGAATTAAGGCTGCCTACCATAATCAAGCAACCGGCTTAGTTGAAAATTGGCTAAGACCTATCAAGGATATTATGATAGACCATAAGACAGAGCTTGATGGGATAACTGACCTTAACAAGAAGCTTAATAGAATTAGCGAACTTAATGTAATTTCTCAGATAGAAACACTATTAAAGTCGTCGCTTCTCGAAAAGGCACTTGAGGCAGACAGAGACAAATACCTTCACATTCACGGCTGGGTCCTGGATCTATCTGTAGGTAAGATAATTGAACTGGAATTGCCTATAGAGTTATGGCGTGAAAAAGGACTTGTTCCGCCACACCACACTCTATAGATTAGCCGACTATTATAAATACTAATTCTATTCTATAGAATTATTTCGGTCTTAAGACCCATCTCAGACAACAATTCAATAAATGGCCTCGGTTTGAGTTCCTCAATATTAACCATTCGTTTAACATCCCAGACGCCCCTGTTTACAAGGATTGCAGCGGCTACAGGCGGTACCCCTGCCGTGTAACTAATTGCCTGTGACTCCGTTTCAATGTAGCTTGCCCTATGATCACAGATATTATAGATAAACGCCTCCCTCTTCTTGCCACGCTTCTCACCTTTGATGAGATTACCGATGACTGTTATCCCTTCGTAGTCCTTTGCAAGAGATTTTGGATCAGGTAGAATCGCTTTAACCACTTTTAATGGCACAACCTCAGTACCGTCATTTAATTTAACAGGTTTCTCAGACAGTAATCCAATTTTCTTTAATACTGTAAAACAATTGATATAATGGTCTGAAAAGCCCATCCAAAATCTAATTGTATTAATATCGAGGTTTTTTGATAGTGAGTGAATTTCATCATGCCCGGTCAAATAAACTTTATGTTTCCCGGCTACCGGAAAATCATACTCCATAGATTCTGTGTGAACAGGCTTGGCTACCCATTTTTTATCAATCCATGTCCATACTTTATGAAACTCTCGGAAATTTATCTCAGGATCAAAGTTTGTTGCAAAGTATTTTCCATGAGTTCCATTATTTATATCAAGAATATCAACCGAATCAATTCTGTCAAATTCATCCTCTAGAGCATAGGCACAATACGCATTTACAACACCGGGATCAAACCCGGCACCAAGAATTGCAGTTATACCTTTTTTTTTACAATCACCTGCCCGTTTCCACTCATAGTTGGCGTACCATGGCGGATCCTCACAGACCTTACTTGGTTCCTCGTGAATAGCTGTGTCAATATAAGTTACCCCGGCTCTAATACAAGCCTCAAGTATTGACATATTTAAGAATGCCTGAGCCAAATTTAAAACAATATTTGCCCCTGTTTCATCTATTAATTTAACGGTAGCCTCAATATCATAGGCATCTAACTGCCTCGAATATAGCTTGCCGGATTTATCTTGCAAAGCATCTTTCCTTAATACACTCTTAATGATCTCATCACATTTAGACACAGTTCTCGAAGCTATACAGATATCACCAAGAACAGTATTATTTTGAGCACATTTATGAGCCGCAACATGTGCAACTCCGCCGGCACCAATAATAAGTATAGATTTTTTCACTACCTATTACCCCCTCTATGACAAACAATTTTTAAAATCTTCATAACCAAATTTTCTCACAACTGTAATCGATCCATCTAATCTCTTAACTGCAATAGCAGGCATAGAGACACCATTGAACCAGTTCTTCTTTACCATTGTGTATCCGCCGCAATCCTGAATTCTGATTTGATCCCCTGTAGATAAAGGTTGATCTGTCTTGATAGTCCCAAAAACATCACCTGCCAGGCACGACCTCCCTGCAACCTGGTAACTATGGAGACCATTTTCAGAATTTAAAAACTTGGCCGCAGTCCTATAGATCAGTAGATCCAGGCAATGTGCCTCAATTGAGGCATCAACTACTGCTATCTTGATCTCATTCGTAACAATATCAACAACACTTGTTACAAGCTCAGTAGTGCCTGTAACTACTGCCTCTCCGGGTTCTAAATATATCTGCAAAGAATTCCTCTCTGAGAAATCTCTTAGAAACAACGCAAACTCTTCTACCGGATACTCGGGATTAGTAAAGGCTATTCCACCGCCTATACTTAGCCACTCCATAGATCTGAATAACTCCATATTAGATTTCTCTATACTAAGAAGTGACTGTTTTAGACTGTTAAAGTCTGCATTTTCGCAATTAAAATGGAGCATTAATCCGGAAATTTTGTTTCTGACTCCCATAACCTCATTTATATTTATAACACCAAGCCGTGAATATCTACGGCTTGGATCTGCCAGATCAAAACCTGAGTTACTAATGCCGGGATTTACCCTTAGACCTATCTTCTTGTTTTTTACCCTCTCATAGAATCTCTCTAATTGTGATATTGAGTTAAATATAAATTTATCTGATATCTCAACAAGCCGGTCAATATCAGAGTCCGAGTACCCGACACAATATGCATGTGTTTCTTTGCCAAACTTCTCATAACCTAACTCAGCTTCATAGAGAGAGCTTGAAGTTGTACCATCAAGATATCTTTTCATCAAGTCAAATACAGACCAAGTAGAGAAACACTTAAGGGCAAGGAGAAATCTTGCACCTGATAAATCCTTTATTCTGCCTATAACTTCGAGATTTTTCTTAAGTTTATATTCATCTATAAGATAATATGGGGTATTTAACATTATAGTTCCTCAAAATAGCGAAAATTATCAATTTAAACATACCGAAATAATCAAACCATGTCAACACTTTTTAAATAGTTAACAATAATTAATATATGAAAATAATTAAAATTAATTTAACATCTTATAAAAATTCTGTTATGATATGATTTATGATAAATGAAGAAAAATCTATCCTTTTTATTGACGATGAGAAATTTATTCTAGACCTGGTTGTTAGAATTTTTAAGACCTTTAAAATTTCTTGTACAGCAGTTTCATCTGCTGAAGGCTCCCTTCATTTAAATGAGACCTCATTTACCCATGTAATAATTGACTACAACATCTTTGATGCAGATATTGTTAAACTTATTAAAACCCTCAGGGATAAATTTAGCAATCCTTTTATTATAATAACAAGCGGGGACAGATATGAATCACTCGTTGAGCCTCTCAGATCTGATAATACAATTAAATTTCTAAAAAAACCATTTACCTCTGATGAGATCCTTAAAATACTAGACTAAAATCGTACCTACTGGAGGCTCTATTTGTCAAAAAAAATTACAAATTGAGCCTCTTAAAAACAAACAATAAAAAAGTCGACCTTATTCAGAGTCTTACTTATCAGAGTATTTTTTATATATTATATGCTTCAGATGCTCAGGATACATTCTATTTCTTGCCACCTTAAAGGCAAACTTCCTAATTGTCTCACTATCTACATTTTCACCATATTTCTTGTGCATTATCATGGTTATAGATCTCAGAGCGTCCTCGCTTAGAAGCATATATATTAATCGATCCCTCTCATCGGGTGTCATATCCTCATATTTTATCATAAATATTTTATTCTAATTTAATATTTTACTACTTTACAATTTTGCCGACTAGCGGAATGTTTTGAAGAACTCTATGTTTGTGGGGAGATTTTTTAATCTTAATTGACCCGTCCTCGCCTGTCTTAACCCCGCCATGTTTACCGGATTTCCATTTTGGTGAATCTGTTACATCATAGACAAGACCATCAACAACTATATAAGCCGGATTTCCGCCTTTTCCTGTATATTTTGAAATTTCCTCAGCCTTAAACCCCTTAACCAATCTACCAACTTTTTTTAAGTTGTCAAGAACAGCAGTTTGATGGGGTGCATTCTTCAGAACTGAACTTAAATCAGAGCCGGCCTGATTCTCTTTGTGAATGCCATTTTCCCACGCTTTAACCCCTGTGACATCATAGATAGTGCCTTCGTAAGCAATGTAGGCTGACTTGCCATCCTTCCCGTTATAAACTGCCAGCTCATCTACTGTAAGAGTCAACGATGTCTGTGCAGTTAACAATGCCGCAAACATACTAAGCAATAGAACAAAAAATTTCCTTTTCATAATCAATACCATCCTTAAAAATACTAAAATTTAGAAACATATGCTCTTGAAAAATAAATTTAGAATTATTTCAAGAGTCTTTATAGAATATAATAAAAATTAGATTATATTCAACACATTTCTAAAAAAACTCTAAACAACTCTAAAAAAACTGTACAAATTAAATTATACAAAAACCAAAAAAAAGTATAAAAAATCTAAAGTGCAAAGACAGGCATCATCAACCTAATAGATTATAACAAACTGAAACATCAATACTGAAACTAAGATTTAATCATGTATCCCTTGCCGCGTACTGTCACAATCAATTTTTCATCAAACCCTTGATCTATTTTTTTTCTTAATAGATTTATATATACAGCTATAACATTCACCTTAATTGTAGTGTCATCATCTCTTATGTATTGCTCTATAACATCTCCTGAGACAGGAGTCCCCTTGTGTCTTAACAGGCACTCGAGTAGATTGAACTCTGCAGGTGAAAGAATGACCTCCTTAGTGCCTCTTGTTACTCTATGTGTCGTTAGATTTACTTTTAAATCTGCCGTTGTAAGAAACCTTAAACTCTGATCACATCTTTTTGCTACTGACGATTTTAGTGTGTTGATAAATTGGCTAAACTGAAGAGGTTTAATCAGATGATCATCAACCCCAAGTTCTAATACTCTCTTTCTTATTGCGGTCTCCTTATCCTCAGTTAGAGTTATTATTACAGATGAGCTGATTTTTTTTATCTCCCTGCAAAAATCAAACCCCTCCTCCTGTTTCATGCCAACTATAATAACATCGTACTTTCCGTTCTTTGTAAGCTCTACTGCAGTCGTATAGTCTTCCACTATATCAACAAAATAGCCCTCTTCCTTTAGACCTCTCTTTAAAAAACGGCTGATCTTGTTGTCATTTTCTACTATCAAAACTCTCATATATTTATATCCCGCCTATAGCTACCCTATGTTTAGCTTTATACATAAATATAACATTTTTCTCATCAAATCAAGATATTTTATAGGAAATTATGACTTTAAAAAATTAACTATCAAACTACATTTGATAAATTTTTTTATACATCACCATTCTACCCCGCTGCAGTTAATTAATGATTATTGCTTTGCATTGATTAAGAATTTTTATTATAATCCGAAATTATCTTTATGCATAAAACTATATTAATTATTTGCATCTTTATTTATTCCTCAAACTTAATTTTTACTTCTAATATTATTAGTTTTGCCTATAAGGGCAAGTATTATACTCTCAGATCATCTGAGGCCAAGGAAGTTGAGCTTCTTGCACCATTTAACCCATTTAGAGAAGTTGACAGATCACAAACTCACAGAATGCTGTTATCATCTCTCGAAAAATCTAATCTGACAGCATTGAGTTATATTGGTGAACAATATGAATTCAATCAAATTCGATTAACTAACCTTTTAAATAATATCTATAGGATTGAAGATCTTACAACCGGATTCACAGTAAAATTTGGTATCGGACTCTACGATTCAATATTACTATACAGCTTTATAAACTTTGAGAATAACACCACAGTAATAATAAATAAACTTGCAACATTATTCCTTGTTAAACAATTGCTGATCAAGATGACAGGTAAGGTTGAAGTTAATAAAAAAGAAACTAAAGTTATGTCTGAGGATTTTCAATTAAGACTAAATGAATATAATAGATTTCTATCTATTCTAAAAGAAAAAAAAACAGACACTGTTCCCGAGTTTCTGACGAGTTTTATTAAGATCAATGTAAAGGTTAACCCATCCGGACAAATTACAGGCGATTGGACAAATCCTATTGACCTCTATTACTACAAAACAGGCGACTATAAATCAATATCTTTTTTTTACTATTACACTCTAAAGCAGCTTGGAATGGAAGTCAATGCTTATCTGGTTACTGATATAATCAAAAAAAATATCGATGAAGTATTTGATATGCAAAGCATGAGTCTATCAAAGAAACAAGACCTTGAATTAAAATACGGAAAAATAAACCCAACAAATAATATAACAAAATTAATCACAGACTCAAGAAAAAAAACGATTGTAATCCCTGAGATTTTTTATTACCATCCACCTGATTTCAAGCGATCAGCTCTCGTTGTAACTGTAAAAATTGGTGATCTCTGGTGGTATTCTACCGGCTTAAAGTGGATAAATAATAATTTAAGAACCAAGGAAAGAGTCTGTTCAGATTATGCTATGGGCGGGTGTTACTATAGTAGAGTTGAGAATGATGGTGATCTTTTTAATAATCAACCGTTGATAGAGAGTGATTTTATATGGGATGTTTTTTTCCCTATGTAGGACATCAAATGTAGTTTATGAGGAGCAATAATGTTTAATTTAAATGTTAAAAAACCGGACAACGAATTAGAAAAACAAATATTAATAGATAGCATAAAAAATAAAGTGCAAATTAATGAAAATACAACAGAGAAGATGATAAAGTTTTACTCAGTAGGTAACGGCACCAACACTTACATTTTTATGCCATTCTATCCGTTTACGGTTGATATCTTTATTAATTTTATTAAACAACTGGATCTTGCAAATAACAAGTATATTTTCTGTGAACTGAACAAAAACATCATAGGACTATCAAGTACTTTTACATATGATTATCTAAGATCTGTTTTCATAAATGTTTTAAGATCTTTTAAGGAGACAAAGATAAATATTGTCGGATTTGGTGTCTTTGCTAATCTGTCAGCCGATCTCGCCATAAATATAGGTGAGAATCTCGGTAAACTAATAATGTTTGAACCTGATTTTAACTGCGTTGCACTTGATGAGGTGTTCTTTGAGAAAAAAAGAAAGATGTTCTACAAAAAAGACAGTTTTATTAATTACTACATCAATCCATCTGATCTCGAAATAATGAAACGAAATTTATCAAAGTTCAGATTAAAATACCTTTTCTCTTATTACTCAACACAGCTTGAAGCAGGTATAAAAGAAAAATACTTGAAAGGTCTTATTGCCCTAAGGGACAGCTTCTACATTGTCTGGTCCTCTATGTCAAGTGAATCGTGGCCGCTTGCACAGGTTTTTGAGGAAAATGGTATAAACCTTATTAATCCCGGGGCAAGTATAGTTTCAATGATAAACAACAATGACTCCTCCTTAAAACGATTATTCTATAGACTTTTTTCATAAAATATTACTCATTTAACGATAATTTTTATTGCATAAAACCGATAATCGTTATATATTCCAAAAGAAATAAAAAAATTGTTATTCGGAGTTAATAAATGATTAGACTACAAAACCTATGCGATGATGATGATGAAACTAAAAAAGATGGAAATAATGAAAATATTTTTGAAAAACAATTCTTTGATCAAAGAAGGATTATTATTTCCTCAAGCATAAACCAAAAAGTTGCAGAACGAGTTATAAAAACACTTTTTATGATGGATGGACTTGATAATACAAAACCGATTACTCTGATAATAAACTCACCGGGCGGAGATGTGTTTTCAGGTTTTGCTATATATGATATAATGAAAGCAATCAAATCCCCAATTGTAACCCTAGTTACAGGATTTGCAGCATCTATGGGTTCTATTATAATGCTTGGTTCAGAGAAAGGTAAAAGATATGCAACAAAGAACTCTAAGGTGCTAATTCATCAGCCTTTGATAGGCGGAGTATTTGAAGGAAGAGCAACAGATATTGAAATTCAAGCAAAAGAGATTCAGGAAACAAAAGATAGAATAATTGAGCTCTATGTTAAAGAAACAGGACAGAAAAGGGAAAAAGTTGCAAAGGATATTGAACTTGACTACTGGATGACTGCTGAAGAGGCAATTAAATATGGGCTTATTGATAAGATCATAGACACACTGGAAGAGGTTTGTTAAGAGCCTTCGTAATAAATTTCTAATCTGAGTAGGGCAGAAGGGTAAAATGGCATCGATTTATATTGCTACTGATAAAGATGATGTAAGATTTCAACTAAAAAATATTCTCTCTCAGAGATATGATCTAACTTTTATATACAAAAACTTACAGGAAATCGAGTCTGATGACATCTCATCGGACTCATTGTTTATATTTGACTTTACAGACTACGAGGACTGGAGAGAAGCATGGCCGCCTAATCTGCCATTGCCGATAAGACTGAGCGTAAAAAACATCTGTGTTCTTGGAATTGTAAAGAGGCAGTCGCACGATC
This sequence comes from uncultured Spirochaetales bacterium, assembly GCA_964471825.1. Lineage (GTDB taxonomy): Bacteria > Spirochaetota > GWE2-31-10 > GWE2-31-10 > CAYYKD01 > CAYYKD01. Next base: position 32,596 of record CAYYKD010000022.1, on the reverse strand, counting down.
TTGCCCTTTCTTTGTTGGATTCTGAATTTGCCGATTACATCCCATATCCATTTGAAGTTCCGGCTGTACTTGGACCGGTTCAAAATACTATCCGTGATGTCGAGCTTGATAAGGAGCTTAATTCGCTATATCAAATCGGGATTGACCTTTCTGCTCAGATCAACCTTGAAAAACTACTGGAAGATATCTTAAAATATGCTCAAGACTTTACCTGTTCTGACGGCGGATCAATCTATCTGGTTACGAATGAATTCGATGAAAGCGGCAATAAATTAATGCAATTTGAAAGATCAATAAGTGACACTCTCGGCGATAGATATCAAAAGCGTAAAATGCCTATCTCAAACCAGTCAATTGCAGGTCACTGCATCTTGTCCGGTCAGATACTAAATATTGCAGACCTTTATAATCTTCCGCAACATGTACCCTATAGCTTTGACAATTCATTCGATATGATGAATAACTATAAATGTAAGACAATGCTGACTGTTCCTATGATTAACCATAAGCAGGAAGTTATTGGAGCCTTGCAACTAATAAACCGTAAAAAAGATCGAAAAGTAGCCCTTACAAATCCGGATAAAATTGATTTTGAGGTTATTGAGTTTGATCATAAAAGCGAACGAATAATTAGATCTCTTGCAAGTCAGGCTACTATTGCTGTTGAAAATAATCAGCTCTACCAAGAATTAAGAACTCTCTTTGAATCATTTATGGCGGCCTCTGTTAGTGCTGTAGAAAGTCGAGACCCATCAACAGCCGGACACTCAAGAAGGGTAAGTAAACTATCAGTTGCACTTGCCCATCATATTAATCTCTGCGAAGACGGGCCTTTAAATAATATAAATTTCACAGTCAACCAGATTCAGACAATAAAATATGCAGGTCTACTTCACGACTTTGGTAAAATAGGTATAAATGAAAAAATCTTACTTAAAGCAAAAAAACTATTTGATGAAGAATTGTTAAAGATAAACTCTAGAATGGAGTTATTAAAATATACTTACTACACTTCAGATGACAAACAGATTGAGGTTGAAACTATCTTGAATAAGGTCGGAAAATATAAGGACTCAATCTCTAGGGCGAATGAGCCGGGGTTTTTAGATGAGAGCCTGGTCTCCTCTATTGGTGAGGCACATGGCGAATTGGTTAAGATGATTGGCGAGGAAAGCGAACTTGCTATTAATGAGTATGAATTTAAAAGGCTGACACACTCCAGAGGCTCTCTCTCCAATGATGAGTACAAAGTTATTCAATCTCATGTAGAACATACTCACAGTTTCTTAAGCCTTATATCGTGGCCTAAGGGGTTTGAACAGGTTGCAGATATTGCCCGTTATCACCATGAAAAACTTGACGGTTCAGGTTATCCTCTTGGACTCAAAGGTGATGAGATACCGATTGAGAGCCAGATAATGTGTATTGCAGATATATTTGACGCTCTGATCTCAAGCGACAGACCATATAAAACCAGAATGCCAATAGAGAAAGCATTTGCGATCCTTAAAGAGGAAGCCGCGACCGGTAAGATCAATAAAGATATACTTGAACTTATGATAGAGAGTGAGATCTACAAGATCATCATAGAATAAAGATGTTATAAACCTATCCTGAAAATACCCCGTTTAAAAAGAAAATCAATGCCCAGATTACCAAAATTGTTTACCTGATCAGGAGTATATAGATCCGGGCCTGTGCGAAACTCAAAATTATCAACAGATATTTCACTATTTCCAACACCATCTACAAATTTGAGTCTCTCTGTTGTAGTATAGATATCAGTAAAATGGACACCCAGCAGATCGATCATTCCTGAGCTTTTCCGCTTTGTATTTTTTTTATCTCTGCCTATCCTATTTGCAAGTACCTTAGTTGCAAAGCAGGTCTCATTCCCTGTGTCAAATAACAAATAGTAGAACTCTATTTGCCCGTCGTTATTTATGAACCCTGTTTTAATATATGGCTTTTCGTTAACTATGAGTATACTATCATCTTTTTTTAAATTTTCGTCAATTTTTTCTATAGTTGTCACTGCCATTGATTTTTTATCTAACAACTCATTGGATTGAATCGACTTATTATTAAACCCAATTGTTCTGTTAACTGTGTCAATATTATAGTTTAGTTGATTTATTATGCCTCCACCAAAAGCACCGGAAATACCCGGATAGAGCGGTTTTTCAACTATGTAGCACGGGAAATTCTTTACAACTATTCCATTAAAATCAATACTCTCAATCAGTCCGAGATCGGCATAAATACCCTCATTATCTCTAAATCCCGATCTAATCTCTAAAGCACCACTCATAACAGTTTTAATTCCAAGCCGATTTGCCGAATTTCTATCAACAACTATCCCGGGACAACCCGTATCAAACACAAATGATTTGGTTAGTTTGTTATTGATTATCAGCGTTGGATAGATTTTATTTTTCTTGACCGTATAAGAAACTAACCCGGATTGACCATCAACTAAAGACAACGCTTCATTATAATCATGAAGTGCGATTGCTCTTTTTATAATCCGTTCTCTGCCAAGTGCTGGATCTTTAGTCACCCATTGACCAATCTTAGACAACTCTGATTTCGTCGGAAATTCTAAAGCATAGATAGTATAGTAAAATATAAACTCCCTCTCAGTTTTGTTCTTTTCAAAACCCCTGTCTATATAACTTGAAAGGATATTTAATGCATTGATTGTATTGCCTCTCCATTTGCTCAGTTTCGCCTCAGCTAAATTTTTTAGCTCCACATTTTCAGTTTGCTTCAAAAAAAGTTCAATATCCTCAATAGCCATCTCTGTCAACAGGTGATCAAGATGTTCCCTTTCATGATTGCTATTTATTATTTTAATTATATTTTTTTCTCTGTCAATGCGTATGACTGTTTTAGACAGAATGTCAAACCCAAGTATATTTGATTGATTTTTTTTCTTTTCATGACTGATGAATGCCGTTTTATTATAGAACTGCGTGGCTCCTACAAGCAGGTCAAAGTCTCTGTGATAGTAGACATCCTCATTTCTAAAAAAAAGCCCCCGCTCAAGGTATCGGGTATATTTATTCTCACCATATGAGATATAGAGATTATCATCAACAAAAAAATTATTTAAAATAGTAGACTTCTCTTCAGGCAATACGATTAGATCAATACTTTTATTGTAGTTTGTAATAACAGAAGGTATCTCAATATAGCCTGCATAATTTATAATCAGATCGGAAGAATTGATCTTTTCAGATGTGCCTACGCTGTTATTGTCATTAAGTGTCAATAATTGTCTGACATAATCAAGCTCTATATGGCTATGGTTAAATATATTGATACTAAGCGATGGATCTGAATAAGATACTATTTTTACAGGTATATTCAAGATAGTCAAAGCAGTTCCGTCATTATTCGCAATTTGTAATTTATCCAGCAACCCCATTCTATAGTAGTATATCTCACCGGTTAAAGGCTCAACACCTTTGATAACACCACTAATATCCCTAACTTTACACCTATCTGCAAGCTCCCTATTCATAACAAGAAACTCATCAAATGATAATAACAAATTAAAATTAATACTCATTTTATTTATTTCTGCTATGATACGATTATCTTTTAGTCCAATAGTAGCAGGTTTTGAGGTCAGACTAGAAAGATGGGTTAGAGATGGCCAACCAACTAAAGTTTCAATCATTTTTTTATAATTAAATGGGATTTGATGCAATTGATAATAATTTTTTACAAAATCATAATTCCTGCTTCTAATAGCTGATTTTATTAAAATATCGGCAATTATAAACTTGAATTGATTGTCAATAGATTCTACTTTGCCAAGTCTACTGTAGATTAACTCATATTGATTGTTTATCAGAGCAGACTTTAACTCATCAATTAAAACCGAATCCGCATAGAGGTGGTAAGTTGAAGAAGAGATAAAGATAAACAAGATAAGATTTATGAATTGCCGGATTTTCATATATAGCCCTGATCTATCTAAGCGATTCTATCTGTTCAAGCACGCCGTCCAACTTAGTTCGAAGTTCCTTAAGGAAGTCATTGTCATCTATAGAGCCAATTACGGCATTCAACTCTTCAGAGTTATCATATAATGACAGTCTGAATGGATCCGTATAATCCTTGTTTCTTGATGAGTATGATGCATCATAGATGTATTCGACTGTCTGGCTAACCTCGATCAATATGTTTTCCCAGGAAGATTCTATGTCATCGTCAAGACTGATATTGTTATTTACCTCAAGCACGAACAATGCATATCTTGCCTTATGTTGCGGATAATCATCCCAGAGCTTATCATATCGCTTATGTATAGAGTCCCAACTATTAATCTTAGCAGATTTTATATCGGTTTTTAGTTTCTCCAGTTCATCATCAGGTATTAATTGTCCGCCTAGATTTGTCCAATTTTTGTAGAGCTTTTTTTTCTTCAATTCAAATAACTGTTCAAAAAATCTAGCTCTATTAACACCATCTTTCCCGGACAAATAAGATATAATCGTTACGACAGCAAAAAAATTTAACATCTTCTTGTAAATAGCCCACCCTTTGTCTGCTTTTACTATTTTTGCACCTGTCTGTTTTGCGGCCCTCTCATCAACCGGACTAATAATGTTTGCAGATAATTCATCATTCATAAGAATTTTTCGTCCAAGCTCTACTGTTTCTGCAAACCCCATGTTATCTACGCCGGCTTCATTATTTTCTGCCTTGCCATATAGATACTCAATTCTCTCTATTGCATTTAAGACCTCGCCAACAGAGTCAGGTGCCATTATACCGGTCTCTATGTGTTGTACTTTTTTAAACCGCTTATCTCTTGCAGCATATTTAAATTCATTTCTAACAAGACCATACATATTATATAGAAACCAATATCCCGGAATTATTGATATTTTATCTGAATTAGCTTCCTTAAAGACCAGGCTAAACGGATATTCTATATTTAATTCTCTATCATAGGAGCCCTTTGAAACCAAGACAAAGGAGGCAAACTTTGAATTGTACTTGAAGTCTGTACTCAGACCGGGCCAAAATCCTCGCCCTGCCCTAATCTCGCCGTCCGCTGCACGCGAGTTGTGGTTTGACCCGATTGTTGCACCGGCTGCGATGTTTGACTGCCCAAGTATTGTACCTGAGATTAGAAATGAGTTGTTGTGATGCTGCTCATGAAATGGAAATATCAGGTTATTAAGAAGTTCGCAGCATGAAACTGTAGAATTATCCCCAAGAATTGAGTTTATAAGTCTGGCACCATATTTTAATTGAGTATTTCTACCTGTTATAAACCTAATAGCCTTACTTCCATAGAAAATTTTGCTTGAGTATCCAACAATGCCATTAACCAATTCAACACCCTCACCGATCTGTGATGGTTCATCAGGCGACGATAGGATGGTAAGATTCTTTAGTTTATTGGCACCTTTTATGTAAGCTGAAGCTCCAATATTGCAATCCTTAATAATGCTACAATTTTTAATAACACAGCCACTTCCCACCTCACCATAGTAACCCATTCGTAAATCTATTCCTGCTACCGTTATATCTTTTAAACGATTCATGAGTTGGGTGTCATCTCTATATTTCGACCAGAGGTAGGCATCCGCCGTTATCATCCCCTCAAAAGGTAGAATCTTACGGCCCCCATTTTCATTTGAGACCTCTATCCATATACGGGATTGTTCAGTATCATCACCCTTGATTATCCCGTTTCCAAATTTAGCCTTATTGGTTGTTATCATCTCACTAATATTAAAAAGAATTGTCCTGTTGCCTATTATATAGTGTGAAAGGTAATGCACATCTCTAATCGCAACATTATCACCTATATCACAGGAAATTATCGTCGAGTTAGAAATCCCTACCGGCAGCCTTAACTTATGGTGTTCCAGAAATGAGTTTGTGAGATCTCCTATAGTTATTCTGCCAAAAAACTCACAGTTCTTTACAAGATTTGGATCAAATTTGTCTGTTACCTTGATTAATCCCCAATCCTCTGCAAAATTATTATTCTTTACCAGAACCTCTATCTCGCCCGATGATAGTTTTCTGCAAACCCTCTTTCCAATTTTTTTGTTAATGTAATGATACTTATCGGAATTTTCATCAGCTCCGTTCATGTCAGGATTGAATCCTATTGAGATCTCATCTATCGGCCTTATAATAACTTCCTGCATCGTTCTTTCCATGTAAAAATAGTTTATTAAAAGGAAGCTAACATTAATCAATAATATTATCAAGGCTAAAAATTGAGTTTTACTAATACTTTGAGTTTTGTAAGTATGTTGAGTTTTACTAATACATTCTGTTTTTACTATGCTACCTTTGCAAGTGCTGTAGGTAAAAAAAAATCCCTGCATTATTAAAACGCAGGGATCTAGAATTATGCCGATAACTTCTCCTGTTTTTTATCAGCCTCGTTTTTTTTATCAGCCTCATTGTTAAAGGTATTTAGAAAATCAACACTTGACCCTTCAATGTAGACCTTTGATCTTGTCTGTCCATCCTTGTCTGTCCACTTATCCTGTTTTAACCTCCCTTTTACTCTAACCATCGCACCTTTTTTTAAGTACTTACCACAGGCCTCGGCAAGTTTATTCCATACATTCACACCGATGAATGAAACCTCTTCGACCTTCTTATCACTCATCTTACTAAAAAAGTTTACTGCGATGTCAAACTTACACACAGCAGCGCCGTTTTTTGTGTAGTAGATGTCCGGCTCCCTAACAAGTCTACCTTCAACAAGACTAAGATTCAAATTGATACTCATAAAAACACTCCTTAATTTTTTTTCTTTTCTACAACCTATATAAACGCAAAAAATCTTTTTTTATTTACGATTTTCAAGAAAAAAGTAAATATTTTTTTTTATCTTTTTTTTTTATCTTTTAAATGTTAATATTTTTATATGATATGCATTTATTGCTGTATTAATTCGATCTAGCCGGGAGAGTTTGATGAAACTTTTAATAATCTCAATATGTCTTTTATGTAGTACAATTTTTTATGCGGATAACAACGCGGATAACATTGATGTAAAGTTGTTTTTCTCTGAAGATGAGATAACACAGGTCTTAAATGGTGATATAATTCCTGCAATGTTTGTAAAGTATAATTCTAAAGGGGAAAATAGCCACGAAAAGATATCTATTCCTACATCGCAATATATGCCGGAAGACTTTGATCAATATGAGGTGCTTGCTCACGAGAAGGCGTTTATTCCTTATAAAGCTGATGTGGCCGGAAAACTCAGATTATTAAATATAATGAACAGTTACAGCAAATTGTCAGGAATGGAGTACTACTCAAGGCGAGCGGGCAAAAAAGAAAAACTAATACTTGAATCTTACCGTACAATCTCCGTCAACGGAAAAAAATTGGATGATATCAACTACACTGATTTGCAGAATAAAACAAAGAGCATATTTATGCAACGGGATAACAAGTTTGGTAAGATGTTCTACACAAGTGAAGTTACGATAGAGAATGACAATTTTATTATGGTTAACACAAGCATTGTTCCAATATCAAAGGCAATCATTTCACTCAACAATCCCGGAGATTTTAAAACCTATACGATTCTAATCTATGATGAGAATCATCAGGGCTATTTCTATTACTCTGTACTTGCAATGAGGGTTAGAGTAGATATAATTCTTAAGCAGCAGATATTTGGTCCGACAACATTCTCTAACAGGCTTAGAGCTTCTACAGTGAAACTTGCATCAATGATGGGGCATAATTTAGATGACAGGTTAAATGCATGGCCGGGAAAATACGATAAATATTGAGTTAACTGAGGCTATTCAACACATAAAACTCAATTTAAACGCCTATTTCATCTAATATCTTTAGAATGTCCACCCTTTTAAATGGTTTTGCAATTATACCGTTAAATCCCGCATTTTTATACTTCTTGATATCTTCAGGAAACACAGAGGCTGTAACTGCGTAAACTTTTTTATCACTAAAATATTTCTTTGATTTAAGATAGGTAATTACCGCCATTCCATCCATAACAGGCATCTGTATATCTAGAAAGACAATGTCTATATTATTGTTCTCAATCATATCTATGGCCTGCTGCCCATCCTCTGCTATAGTAATGTTTTTTATATTCATCTTATTTAACATGCTTACCAGGACTTTTCGATTGAGATTATCATCCTCTGCTATTAATATAGAGAGCTTTGAAAAATCCCGCTCAGCTCCGGCATCATTAGATTGACCTGCTCTAGTTTCGTTCGTATTACCAATTGAGTCATTCTGTCCGACATTACAAGGTATTTTTACTACAAATCCGGTTCCTACATTTAATCTACTCTCTACAGAAACTCTGCCCCCTAATATATCAACAAGATGTTTAACTATTGACAAACCTAGTCCCGATCCTCTATACTTTTTTGTTGTTGAAAGATCTGCCTGGTAAAATGGTTTAAATAAATTAGACACTGTTTCTTCAGTCATACCAATCCCTGTATCACTGATGGTTATTGTCAGATCATTATTACTAAATGTAAAAGTTACCTCCACCGTACCCTTATCAGTAAACTTATATGAATTACCTATGAGGTTACTGGTAATCTCAAGAAGTATTTTCTCATCGCTCACTAAATACTCAGGTATCACCCCCTCTGTTTTTATTGTAAATATTAAGCCCTTTTCGTTAAATAGCCTTTGATTTTTAGAATTTAGGTTTTCAATAAATAGGCGAGTATTAATATTGGAGTATACAGATTGATATTCACCGGCCTCTATCTTTGAAAGATCAAGAATATCATTTATTAACATTAACAACTCATTGGCACACCCGAGAATTATCTTTGCATTTTCTTTGCACTCATCAACACTTGTTGCTACTCCCATCAGATCAGCAAAACCTACTATTCCGTTAAGAGGCGTCCTTATCTCGTGCGACATATTTGCAAGGAACCTTGATTTAATTCTATTTGCATTCTCTGCTTCCTCTTTTGCTTTGATTAGATCACACATTGCCTGTTTTCGATCAGATATATCCTCAATAAATACAGCCATAAACTCAGGCTCGGTATTCTCATCCATGATAAGACTCACAGAGAGTTCAGCAAAAAAAACTTCTCCGTTATTTCTAATAAGTCTATACTCAATATTTTTTAACTGAGTATTTACAAACAACTGACTTATATCGTTTGATGCCCGCTCCCTATCATCGGGATGAATAAATTCAAATGCATATTTACCAATTAACTGCTGTTTATTTTCCAATCCGTTCATTCTGACAAGATTTTCATTCATCTCAACTATCTTTCCTGTCATATCGGTTATTGCTAGTCCATTTGGGGAGCCCTCAAAAAGCTTTTTTAATAATTCCTGGTTTTCCTTAATCCTTTTTTCGTATAGTACCCGATCAGTAACATCCAGGGAGTATTCTATCATCTGGGTAAGTTTCTTCATCTTATCGAAGACCGGATAACCATAGACCTCATAATATCTAAGATTGCCATTCTCATCTGTTCGAAGATGTTCAACCTTAACCGGCTTCTTAGACTTTTTAATCAACTCAAGCGGGCAGACCTCATTTGATCCGTGACATTTATCAGATCTGTTATGCAGATAGTTATAACATTTTTGATCCTTATCACGAATTCCCAAAACCTCATTTGTAAGAAGTATTTCGTAGGTATTTACATCAATTACACTAAATGGGTGGGTAAGAGACTCAATTATTTTCTCTAAGAATAGATTCTTTTGCTCAAGCTCTTCCTTGATCTGCTTCTCTTTTGTAATCTCAGATAGAATCCCCTCAATGACAATATCACCGTCTGCCTCAGTCTTACTGATAAATGTATCCTGAAACCACCTGAACACACCTTCTTTATCCTTGATCCTATATGACAAACTATATCCCGATGAAAAATCCTCAAATTCATAAGACTTGGCAACTGAGAGATCCTCCTGACAGACTATATTATCAAAGAAACCGATATTTAATATTAAATCATCCTGAGAATATCCAAGAATTTTTTCTACTGCCGGTGACCAATAGATCATGCCCTTGTTTAGAGATCTTATATATATAATAAAGGGAGAATTATCGACCAGTTTTTTGTATTTATTTTCAGACTCAATAAGTGCCCGCTCAAAATAGACCCTCTCGGTTACATCATCGCCTATACCGATAATCAATGATTGTTTATTATCCGCTCCATCAAGCTTAAGATAACTAAAATTTACGGTAAACTCCTCATAGTCTCCTTTTTTAAGTGAATGTGTAAATCGATTACTACTATTTGTCGACTTCTTAATTTCATTAAGAATATCAGGTTTAAATAAGAATTCATCAAACCAATTACGGCCTCTAATTTGATCTAAACTATATGAAAATATTTGTTCAAATTTATCATTTGTAAATAAAATATTTCCATCATGATCCATTACAAGTGAAATATAATCAATATTTAATAAAAAATCCCTAATGTCACTATCCATTGTTCTTATTTACACCTTCTAAATTTAAATTATACATTTTTTTGGAAAAATGATCCAATAATTTCTAATATTGCATCGAAATTTTTGATAAAATAATCAAGCCCGAATTCCTCAACTAATTCCGGCTGCTTCTCAAACAACTGCCCACCTGCAAGAATATAGTTATCGCAATTTAGCCTAATCGACTTTATCAACTCGTTTACATTTGACGCTAACGGCACCAGCGTTGCGGAGATGATTACTAACCCATATTGATCTTCCTTAAAAACCTGTGCAACATTGCTAAGAGATAGCTCAGGGACAAACTTTATAGAATACCCCTCCGATCGAAGCACCTCCTTCAACATAGACAACGGTAGGCTGTGTTTCTCACCATAGGGCGTCGTAAGCAAAATCGGTTGTCTGCTTTTTAGCTCATAGTTATATGAAGATAGCTTGTTAACAGCCGTTTGTATTGCTTGAAAAAACCTCTTTGAAAACTCATCATTTTTTATTGAGATGGGGTTCTTGCTTTTAACCAGTTCAATGATATTTGAAATGATAATCATTATAAACGCAGTATCATGATCACTCTTAAGCCCGCTAATAAAGTCAGCGGCCTCTTCCCATCGTTCTGAATCAACCAGCTCTATAAACCTTGATATTATCTGATCTACCATAGGTGAAAATGGAGTAATTACTGCATTTGATTCTTTATTTATATAGAAAACCTTAAGCCCGTACTCAAAGACCCCCTCAAGCTGAAATCTATATAGGTCAGGCATATGTTTTTTTATAACCCTGGCAAGCACAGATATATGTTCCCTTGCAATGTTATCTGATAATTTTAGTTTCTTATAAAAATTTCTCTTCTCAGTTATATAATCCATAAATGAGGTGGGTTTCTCTGATAGCAATGATAAGAAAAGTTTACTAAGATCGATCATACTGTATTGAACTATCGAGTCATAGGTAATTCCATATTTCTCGATATCCAACTTTGATTCAAATATAATCAGATCTGCAATCTCTCTTGCAATATTAAGTTTGTTTGAGTTAAGGTAGTTTATACTGTATGAATTATTAAACATATTTCACAACCTGTTAAAAAATGCTCTAAGCATAATAAATTACATACAGATAATTTATATCAAATATCAGTTTTAGACAACATTTTTTTAATTTTTAATATTAGAGCCTCCCAAAAAATATTAAGTGCAAATCAGGCGGCTAATAAATGATGATTATACCAAAGATGACCACAGGGTCGTTGACTCTTGACTCCCCTGAGTCAATTCCCGACTTTCTTCAAAACTCCGCGTCCTCCACCCCTCCGATGTCAAAGGATGGACAAGGCAAATGCAATGTCTTCCTTGACAGACTTACAGGCAACCGTCCTTGGTTTCTCTGCATTGAAGAACACGATGTTTGAGAGCTGCCGCGTGAGACTATCTTACACTTTAACAGAGTTCCTTTGTTGTTATAACTTTATCAAAACCATTACTAATAAGATGTTGAGCTATTGAATCACCAGTCCAAAAATAAGCATTTAATACTAAAGATGTGGCAACAAAAACTGTGTCGTTTGGATCTTTATCTTTGCAAAGTAAGAAAGCCTTCTTTATATCAAAGCGGATAATAAAATGTTTGTATCAATAACAATTTTCATAAAATAAACTTATGTTTATTGGTATCAAACCATGATGCTTTTACTTCATTTGATAGACTCTCAATAAAATTATCAGTTGCATCTGATTTGTCTAATGTATTTTTTGCATTAATATATTCAGTGAAATCTCTTATTATACTATTTTCATATAACTCTAAAACAGGAATTGATATCCGATAAACACTTTTTTCAATACTAATAGAAGTCTGCATAAACCACTTCTAATACAATATACTAAAAAATATCTATTTGATCAATTATTAACCAATTGAACCAATTGAATTTTTATTAATTCGAAATAAAAGATTTAGCCTAGAGTCTTCAACTATGGACTCGCCACTTCTTAGACTTCTCTGACTCAATCCCCGACTCTCTTCAAAACTCCGCGTGAAAAAATCTTACTCTCCAACTTCTTCGACTCTCGACTAATTCTTCTATTTTTTCCGCATCTTTACAAAAGATTTTTAGCCAAAGACTGAAAATCTTCCTATCTAAATTTTCATCTCAAAAATATAGTATTTTATCGAATCCATTTTTAATTAGATGATTTTTCAATGCTTTGTCACCGGTCCAAAAACAACCATTAATTTCAATCGATAAAGCTATAAATGGGGTGTCTTTTTCATCAACATCCTTACACAAATCATAAGCTATTTTTCTATTTTCTATTGATACAAACTCTTCATTAACAAAATGTATTTTTTCTAATATCAAATTGAGAAGTTCATATATTCTTATTTCATCAGATCTTGAACATTTTAAGATTTTTTCTTTATACTTAAAGATTTCAACAAAAACGAAATTTGGAGAATAAATTTTATTTTCCGTGTCTAACAAAATAGTTCTAAATTTTAAATTATTTGAAATCAATAAATAAAATAATATGTTTTAGTCTATGATTATTATCATAGATTAAGATATGACGCCTTGTTGTCTTTCCACCATTTATCTTTAATCTCTTCAGAGATTTCCAATAAATTATCTAAGAGATCGACCTCTTTTGCTAATGAATCAATTTTAAGCCCTTCAATAAAGTTTAAAATTATCTCGTTATCAAATATATTTTTATCAATCGAAATGAGAAATTTATCTTTTGTAGAACTTATCTGCATGCCAGTCATAAAAACCTCTAAATTTTAATCAAAAACTCTTAACTAAGATTATATTTATTTTTATAAAAAATCAATAGATTATAATAAAAATTATCCTGCATCTCCAACAAATAACCCGTCCATACCTTCAAATAATTTATCCAGAACATGCCTATCATCAATATTGCCGGGGGTAAAAGTTATTGATAAAAGCGTTCCGTTACTGTCACAAACGCCGTGAAGTTTAAATCCATAAAACCAACCTATTGTTGTTTTTACACGAGCGGCAAAATTTTTACACACCTTATTTCTGTTAATTCGTTTGTTTTTACACACCTGTAATGGTGTAGAATCAACATACTTTATCGAATTTTTTGAATAATACTTACCAATATTTAGCAGTAATCTTAAAATAACAGTCAAAAATGGCAATGATACATTAGTCGCCTTCAAATAATTTTCATAATTGGTTAATTGAGGAAAATCTTTTATGAGGTAATTCTCTGCATTTCTATGAAACGCTTTTGATCAGTAAAATGTCCTAATACCGCAATTATATTAAGAGTTACAATCTCTGATAAAGACAATCTCTTTTTTCGTCCTTTGATATAAGGATGCCATTTTGGTAATTTTTGCCAAATAGTTGTTTTTTCTAAAGTTTTTAACAATTCATCTACAAAAAAAAGATTTCTGTGTTATAATTACTCATAAAACGCCTCCTGTTTTGTGGTTATTGTTTTTTTTCTAATTGATTTTTAATACATGACAGGAGGTTTTTCAACTATTTTCTAAATCGAAATTCGGGTTAATAAATAATGAATAATAAATAATGAATATGGCAATTTTAACTTAACAATAACACAACAATTAAACAAATTCAACATTTTTAGTTAATAAATCTGTTGATTTCTATTGCTTAGTTTTTAATATTGGGGATCTGTATCTCTACTTTTGTGTACTCGTTTACCTTTGATGAAATTGTAACAACACCATCAAGAAGATGAACGAACCCCTTTACAATACTAAGCCCAATTCCAAGCCCATTAAATCTCCTTGTCGATGAGGAGTCCGCCTGCATAAAATTATCGAATATCATACCAAGCTTATCTTCGGGTATACCGACACCATTGTCTTTAAATTTAAATCTTATATATTCTCTGCCTCTTTCAGTGCAACGATCACACGATACTGAGATAGTCCCTCTGACGGTAAATTTGATCGAATTAGACAAAATCTGCTCAATAATAATTGACAATTTTTCAGTATCAGATAGGATAGTATCAGGAAAATCATCTGATTTTTCCAATATGAACTCAATATTTTCTGTATTCATTCTCTTTGACAGTTTAAAATAAATATTTTTAATCAATTCTAACGGGTTCGATTCATGGTAGTGGTTTGTCCCGGTAAAATTCTGCATATTTGCTATAGAGAGCAGATCAGAGAACATTCCAAGCAGATTCTCTGCTGAGTTAGCAATGATATCGACAAATTCCATCTGTGAATCGGTTAGGTGATCACACCGCAATATCTCCGCATAACCGATGATACCATTTAAGGGGGTCTTGATCTCATGGCTTAGAACAGCAAGGAAGTGTGACTTTGCTTTCTCAGATTCATTTGCCCTATTCTTGTTATACTCCAGGATTTTGTTATCTAAAATTAATTTTTGAGTAAGCTTGCTTTTTTCCATGAGAATAGATGAGGTTTGTTCAAGCTGGTTGAAAGTCATATAACTAAAATAGATAGACACAAAAGAAAAGATAAGAACTGAATAGTATGAAACCAGAGTTGATGGGGTTGAATCAGTATTTAGTGAGGTCATTACAATTATTGGAACAACTATTAGAATACCGGATACTATAACCTGATATAGTTTGACGGCGACATTTCCAATAATTAAGATAATACCCAATAGTAAAAAATATGGGTAGAAAACCGGCAAATTCATATGAAGCCATGGAATAAAACCCTGATTTGCAAGTAGTAAAACACCTGCTCCAATTGAACATATTGTAACAAAGAAGATATCCACTGCCAGTCTGAATTTCCCAAAAGCGACCAGGAAATAAAAAATTGGCATGAACAATAATATAATAAATTCGAGGATGAACCCATTATAGTTACCTGAAAAATAATGCATCGTACACAGTAGTGATAACAATAAAACAATTGACACAGAAATCACTATTGAATTTTTTACTCTGGTTAACAATATTACATCATTTACATCATATCTAGATAGAATACTTCTCAACAAGGATCTTTTATTTTCTTTTGTGTTTTGTTTTATCTTTTCATTTATCTTCTTTATCATTATATAAGTATAACATATATTTAATAGTTCTGCAAAATGTATTCCTATAATTATCTATTACGAATTTATAATAATTAAATTGTTTGTCAAATAATTTGTATTTATTATTTTCCTTAATTATTTAGCCCTAATTAACAACTGGCATAAACAACATTAGCGGTTTCAACCTCTTCTACCACAAGCACCTCTTTAGCACCGGCAATGATGATGATCTTCTTCAGGGGACATGTGATCTTGCAGGATTTTTCGTAACGGCTAAGCTGTTCAAGTGCCTCATTTTTGCGGGCATCTATCATCTCAGGTGTCTTTGAGTCCTCGGATTTGACATACTTGACCTCGATTAGAAACTCAAACTTTGTCTTGTCGGTCGTAAAGTAGTTTTTCCGCAAAAATATATCGGCATAACCCTTGTTCATTTCTGTTTCATTCTCGATAAAATATAGTGGTGTAACATTGAGATAGGCAAGCATAAACGCCTTGATCCCTTCCTCGCGATAGATAAAGTCTCTGATACTGCTAGCCTCATAGAACTTCTCTAAGATGTAACCGATCAGTTTTTTCCACTCACCGTCAAATGCCATCCTGCTAAACTCATGTGAAAGGAAGTCTGTCTTAATTTTAAGATCGAAACTATCCCGCAATGATTCGCGGATATACTCAAAATGCATCGTCTTTATAACTTCATTTGGTATACTTAGAATGTAGTTGTTGTTAAATATATGCTCTTTTACAGTTAGAAGCCCGAGGTAGTACAGAAAAGACTTGAATTTGTCGGAGTCAATTATCTCCTTTAGTGTAAATGAGTGAGTTAGGAGCGTCTCGATCTCACCAGTCTGTATGATTTTTGATAGAATATCAAAGTTACCGTTAAGTTTCTTGCTCTCAAGGATCAAAAACTGTAGCTTGCCGTAATCAATCCGTACATTCTCATCAAGGAGGTTACTTGGTATCTTTTTATCCTGAAAATAGTTGTTGAAAAAATAGAGAATCATATCGGAGTTGTAAACCCGCTCAGTTGTTTTCTCAGAAAAGCAATAATTATTGTAGTTTGCCTTGAATATATCGAGTATCTCCTGCCGCTCATCTTTTTTAACAGCTTTTTGATCAATATAGTAATCAAGCATTGTTTCGACCTCTTCCTGGTTAAAACCGACGATAGAGTTGAATGTACTTTTATTTGAGATGTTATCACCTATATTCATACCGCTTGTAACATCGCTTAAGACCAGGGGAGACACACCCGTTGCAAACATCCGTTCTACAGTTCGCGTCTCTGTTGCATTCTTGATGGCGGCAAAGAAGCTCCGCAAAAAACCACCCTTGTGAGTTAGTGACTTGTAGTTCTCTTTTCCGTGATGTATAAGCACATTATTTGCAAAGTTATCGTACTCATCTATGAGCATGATATATTTGACACCCTTATCGTACATCTCTTCAATAAAATAATTGAGAGCATCACCGGCTGACTCAAATCGCTCATATATTTGTTCCGGGTTTTTTTCTAAGCCAAAATGCTCGTGGTATTTAATGTAGAATGACTTTATATTACTTTTAATCTTAAGGGTAAATGAAAACTCAATCTGCTCATCTGTGCCGTAGGTGGCGATCCCTGAGAAGTTTAGTTTTAAAATAGGGAAACTGTTTTTTAAGGGAGTTGGATTTCTACCAATGTAGGTGTCCCCAAAGAGCATCTCAAATTGATCTGCCCTGTTCATGTCGTAGTAGTGTTCAAGTACAGATAGAAATAGAGACTTCCCAAACCTGCGGGGCCTCAAGAGAAAGTGGAATTTGCTTCCAAGATTCTCTATTTCCTCAATGTATTTTGTTTTATCAACAAAATAGTAAGAGTTATTCTCTTTTATTGCTTCATAATTTGCTATGCCATAGGGAACCTTTTTCATAATTTACCACCTGAACAAGCTCAAATTATATATTTATTTTTTCTATTAGGCAAGAGTTAGGGGAAAAATATGGTATATCCAATATTCTGTTTCTTCAAGCCAATCTTGTTCGATAATCAGGTCATATTGCTGAACAAGTGTATCATTATTTAAAGGTTTTTCTACTCAACTTTAAACTTCTTGACCTCATTTATAAGTTCGTCTATGCTTGTTTTGTTTTCCTCTGTAAGCTCATTTACTTTATTAACAGCAACTATCACTTGTTCTGTTCCTGTTGCCATCTCATTCATACCGTTAGTGATCTCCTGAGTTATGGAGTTTAAATTAAGTGTTTCTTTTAATACCTGCTGACTGCCTGTAAACATCTCACCTGAGCCGGATTTGACCTTTTGGGTTATATCATTGAGCTGACTTATCGCCTCAAGCACCTGTTTGCTGCCTGACGCTTGTTCCTCCATTGCAGATCTGATATTTGTTTCCTGTTCATTTACAGTTTTTATCTCACTCTCTATGGTGTTAAATCTTTCTAAGACAAACTCTGTGGAACGGGTTATAGTTTCAATTGAAGTCTTAATTCTATTTAGAACAGTAGAAACTGTTTTTGCTTGAACACCTGATGACTCTGCAAGCTTTCGAACTTCATCAGCAACAACTGCAAACCCCTTGCCTGAGTCTCCCGCGTGAGCCGCCTCAATAGCGGCATTCATGGCAAGCAGGTCTGTCTGACTTGCTATATTTTGGATGACCTTGCTTACTTCAAGTAAGCCCTCAGAGTCCTTAGCAACTAATTGTATGTCCTCGGCTATTTTATTTAAGTCATTTCTTCCTGATTCTGATGAGAGTGTGAGTTTCTTTAGGTTTTCACCATTTTTAACAAGTGTCTGCGTAACATTGTTTATACTTGCCATCATCTCCTCAATAGCGGCCGATGATTCTGTTACATTTGCAGATTGATTCTCTATAAGCTGGTTGAGTTTATCAATGCCCCTAGTTATTTGCTCCATCGTTGCACTTGTCTCAGTCACACTTGCAGATTGATTTATAGTCTGATTCTTTATACTTTGAATGTTAGCGCTGATCTGATTAATTGCCGCGGCAGTTTCAGTCATGTTGGAGGAGAGGGTTACGCTAAGGTGACCTGACTTTCCTATCTGACTTCTTATAACTGATAGTAAAATATTAGTATTAGACAACATATTTGATATTGATCTTGCAAGCTCACCTGTTTCATCTTTAGATTCTATCAATCTAGGGTTAAGCGATACATAGTAATTATAATTTGAAATCTGCTCCATCACCGGAACAATACTATTTATATTTTTTGAAATAGATAGTGAAATAAGGACACCAAATAATGAAATAACGAATAAAATAGCAATTGTAAGAGATAATTTAGTTATATAGAATATCTTATTGGTTTTATTGGTTTGATTTTCTTTCTGTAGATTAATTTCACCTGATGCGATATAGATTTCATTTGCTTTTTCTATACATCTTAGAAAAATCGGATTTACTTGAATTATTTTTCTCTGAAGCTGAGTTGATATAAGTGCAAGACGATCTAAATCATTATTCTCTATAAACCCCATCTTTCTTTTGATTAACCCAACTGTATCTTCTGTGTTACTAATTAGTTCAAGCAACATAGTTTTAATTTCAATATGAACCAGATTTATCTCATCATTTTTTACTACTTCGTGGTCAATTGATTTCAATGTCTGGTTATTTGTTCTTAAAATACAATCAACTTTTCCACCACCAGACAATACATCTAGGTATTTATTGAGGTCTTCAGTTAAAAGAGTTATTTTACCGTAAGCATATTCAACTTGTTGTGCATTTTCAGCCAAAACCATTTGACCAAAAAGATATCTCATCTCAAGTAATGATCTTTGAATTGCATTTGTTAATTCGAGTTCGTTTAAGGTTGATTGTTTTTGTTTGTAAATATTTTTGGATAGAAATTCCGCAGAAAAATAATCAATAACTACCATCAGGGTAAAAACTAATAAAAACATACCTATAACAACATACATTTTATGTAGTATTTTCATAAAAAACTCCTATAATGGCAGAACTAATTATTTAGATGCGGAATTAAAACTTATCTGTTAGAATCCATATTTTATGAAAATATCTCTTCCGTTTTTTGATGTAGCAAAATCAATAAATTTTTTAGCCAAGCTCTTATTTTTTGTGTATTTTAATAAACCGAATACAAGTTTCTCAGAAACAGCTTCTTTAATATCTATTGTGTCCATATATGATTTATTGCTAGGAAGTGAGGCGGCAGCTTTCCAGTTAATTGTAACATCTGCATCTCCTGAAATTATAGCAGTTGCAAGATCCTTTGAGTCTGAAGTATAGAGTAGTACATTATTAGTTACAGATTCTAATAATCCTGCACTTACTAATAGCTTTTCTGCTTCTTTACCTATACTACCGCTCGATGCTTTAGCCAAGACAACTTTAAATTTATTGTTAGTAAGATCCTTTAGATTTGAAATTTTCTTAGGATTACCTTTAGCTACTACCAAAACAGCTTTATTCTCACCTGCATACTTTCTTTCTATTACTTCACCGGACTTTTCCAGATTAACTATAAAAGTATCAGTCCCGGGGAAAAAAATATCACCAATTTTGTTAGCCTGTATCATTTTTTGGAGATCTCCAGAACCACTATATGAAATCTGAAATTCAACAGGGTTACTTTTTTTAAATTCTGAGGCTATCTCCTCAATTGCAGGTTTCATAGTAACACCACACAAAATCATCAATTTGTCTTGAGCATTTGCAAAAGTTACAAATGATAGAATAAAGACTGATACAATAAAAAAAAATTTAGAAAATTTCATAAAAAAACTCCTCGTATTATTGATATATAAACTGCATAAGCAGATTATTCCAAAGTAAAATCATCTAGAAAATGGGTCTTATTATATAATTTATATTTACTAAATATAAACAATTTTGTCAAAACAAAATTACATCAGACACGCTATACTTCTTAATTTCTTTTTCAAGTTCTGTTACATTTTTTATATTATTTTGACTGATCTCTGTTAGCCCCGATATCTCTTTTACAACTTCACTAACCCCAACTCTTAGCTCACTTATGGCACAGTGATTTTCCTCCGACACTTCAAGAAGCTCAAGCATTGCATGTTCTATCTGTTCTGTATTTCTGGTCATCTCATATGAGTTGTCATTTACTGTGATTGACACCTGCACGAGTTTGTTATGTGCATTAAGTATCTTCTCTGTATCTAAACTTAGCCTCTCAATATCACAGAGAAGATCTGTTATATTATCTGTGAACTTCATCATCTTATCAAAAACAATACTAAGAGACACCTCGGTCTGTTTTGACTCGGTAAATAAGTTATTCATAGAGATAACTGTATCAGTCAACTGTACTGTAATAGCGTTAGAGCTTTTAGCAGTTGTTTCCGCAAGCTTTCTTATCTCATCTGCAACTACTGCAAACCCTTTGCCTGAGTCTCCCGCATGAGCCGCCTCAATAGCGGCATTCATACTTAGAAGATCTGTCTGACTTGCGACATTCTTAATAACACTTAAAAGATCAATTATTGACTCGGTTTTCCCTGATATTTCACTAACCTGTAATGTAAACTCCTCAATTTTTTCTGATTCAAGTGTGATCTGTTCACTTAACTCGATTATTGATGATCTGACAACGCCCGTTTTTTTTGCGGATTCATTTATCAGGTTTACTGTCTCCTCAAGAACGGTAGATGTAACGGTAAGCATCTCCGATTGTTCGTTTATAGATTTGTCAACATTAATTGCTGAGATGTTTATCTCATTTCTTGCCTCATCAACTATTTTTACTTGTTGACTAAGTATCTCTGTGTTGTGATTGATCGAGTCAATATTTGCACTCATCTGTTCAATTGCCGATGAAACTTGTGAAGAGCTTGCCGACAGTAAATAGCTTGATTCTCGGCTAGCCTCCGATAATCCTCTAAAATGCAGTAAAGAATAACTTAAACTCTCTTGCAGTTCCCCAAAGGATAGAGAAAGATCACTAAACTCATTTTTTCCTTTTATGCTTAATTTTTGAGTAAAATCTCCGTTTTTTATTAAATCAAAATGTTTTATAATGTGATTTAAAGGTTTTGTCAAATTTAATGTAAAAGCTATGAGTAGCGGAATAATTACTAAATTTACGGCAGAAAAAATTAGCATCAGGTTAATAAGCATCTCTGTTAGTATAATGTTTACTTGTTCTATTGAGATATCAATACCGAGTATACCGTCAAATGTTCCGTCCTTAGTATATATTGGTGTGTATGCAGCTAAGAATGTACCCCATTCATCTGTATAAAAATCATCTATTAAATGAACCTTATCTGTTCCGCCTGCAATTTTTAACAAGAGTGTGTTTGGATCTTCATAGATATCCCCGAGGTTTGAAAGCAACTCCTGATCAGTCTCTGCATCACCGACAAAAATAATTCCATCTTTAGTTTTTCGCATTGAATAAACAAATTTTGCATCCTCACACTTTAGTTTTAGTAGTCGAAGATAATTGACAACATTACTGTAATGTTCGGTACTTTCATCTGTTTTGTTTTTTAACATCTGATGATCATCGGATGGAAAACCAAGTATACCTAACTCTGCATAACCTTTTAGACGAACCCGTACATCCCTTATAAGCTTATCTTTGGTAAACATATATGATGAAATGCCTAGAATACTTGTTCCTACAATCCATGATACTAGAAATAAAAATAGAATTTGCTTAGTAATAGTTAGCTTGGTCATCTGCTAACACTCCTTTTTTAATTGAGAACAAAAAATATTTAGTTAGTAGAATTAAGTTGTTTATGTAAAACAATTATTAACCATATACTTTTAAACTGGTAAAAGCAAGTGGCCGAAAGTTTCACAATTACTATCTTTAGTAACCGGAAATATAACATGAAGTCTTATTTGCTTATAAAGATCTATTTGATGATATCAACTTGATCTAATTACCTACTCAACTTTAAATTTTTTGACCTCATTCATAAGTTCGTCTATGCTTGTTTTGTTTTCCTCTGTAAGCTCATTTACTTTATTAACAGCAACTATCACTTGTTCTGTTCCTGTTGCCATCTCATTCATACCGTTAGTGATCTCCTGAGTTATGGAGTTTAAATTAAGTGTTTCTTTTAATACCTGCTGACTGCCTGTAAACATCTCACCTGAGCCGGATTTGACCTTTTGGGTTATATCATTGAGCTGACTTATCGCCTCAAGCACCTGTTTGCTGCCTGACGCTTGTTCCTCCATTGCAGATCTGATATTTGTTTCCTGTTCATTTACAGTTTTTATCTCACTCTCTATGGTGTTAAATCTTTCTAAGACAAACTCTGTGGAACGGGTTATAGTTTCAATTGAAGTCTTAATTCTATTTAGAACAGTAGAAACTGTTTTTGCTTGAACACCTGATGACTCTGCAAGCTTTCGAACTTCATCAGCAACAACTGCAAACCCCTTGCCTGAGTCTCCCGCGTGAGCCGCCTCAATAGCGGCATTCATGGCAAGCAGGTCTGTCTGACTTGCTATATTTTGGATGACCTTGCTTACTTCAAGTAAGCCCTCAGAGTCCTTAGCAACTAATTGTATGTCCTCGGCTA
Organism: uncultured Spirochaetales bacterium; assembly: GCA_964471825.1. Classification (GTDB taxonomy): domain Bacteria; phylum Spirochaetota; class GWE2-31-10; order GWE2-31-10; family CAYYKD01; genus CAYYKD01. The sequence continues at coordinate 9,515 of CAYYKD010000022.1, read as the reverse complement.
TTTTATTTAAGTCATTTCTTCCTGATTCTGATGAGAGTGTGAGTTTCTTTAGGTTTTCACCATTTTTAACAAGTGTCTGCGTAACATTGTTTATACTTGCCATCATCTCCTCAATAGCGGCCGATGATTCTGTTACATTTGCAGATTGATTCTCTATAAGCTGGTTGAGTTTATCAATGCCCCTAGTTATTTGCTCCATCGTTGCACTTGTCTCAGTCACACTTGCAGATTGATTTATAGTCTGATTCTTTATACTTTGAATGTTAGCGCTGATCTGATTAATTGCCGCGGCAGTTTCAGTCATGTTGGAGGAGAGGGTTACGCCGACATTTTGCAGAGCTGACGATTGGTGTTTGACTAGTGATACCAGGATGCGGATTTTATCAAAGGTTATGTTAAAGTACTTTGCCATCTCACCTATTTCATCACCGGATAAGATCTCAATTTTTTGTGTAAGATCCCCTTCTCCCTCAGACACATCCTTGAGCATATCAACTACACGAACGATTGGTCGGGTTATTGAGCGGGCAAGTACGACAAGACTTATTGCTGCAATGGAGACTATGATGATACCGATAAATACAATCAATATAAGTAACTTTTTAACGGGAGCCAATACACTGCTCATCGGTATGCCAATAGCGAGTGACCATGGGTTTTTAGAATGTCCGACAGTAATCGGATGTGATAAAATATATACATCTGTACCTAATTGGGATGAATGATTTGTAAAGTTATATTCTTTTCCTGACCTAATGGCATCGGCGAACGCTTCAATGTTGTTACCGGCCATATCAATCTCTGTTTCTCGCATCTGTTTGCCAAGTCGTGACTTGTCAAAGTGTGCAACAACACTACCTGTGTTTCCAAAGATAGCCGCAACTCCTGTTTTGTATGGTTTGATCTGTTCAATCTCAGTTTGCAGTTGGTCAATTGTGATATCAATACCTGCTACACCGATAACTATGCCATTTTTTTTAATTGGTGCTACAAGACTCGTGATCCAAACCTGTTTATTGCCAATGGTGTATTGATAAGGTTCGATAAGTGCCTCTTCTCCTGTTTTTAGAGATACCTGGTAGTAGTCACCAATGCCGTCTTGATCGTAACCTTCCAGAGGTTCCACGGCTAATTCTCCGTTACCACGATGCCAGTATGGAATGAAGCGGCCTGTACTATCAGATCCGGTAGTGTTTCTATATCGAGAGTCTAGATTATCAAGTGCATTTGGTTCCCAACATGACCATACTCCAATAAATTCAGGATTGGCTTCAAGAACTCTTTTTAAAATATTATTATAATCACTTCGCCGTTCTATGGGGTTAAGAGCCTCGTAACCCTCCATAATCTGAGCTATAGTCCTTGCTGCATCCATCGGAACCTCGAGTTTTGCTTGAATATCTTTTGTATGACCGTGCGCAAGAGCATCTGCATATTCTATAGCAGACTCAGTTCTAATGTTACTTGCTATTATATAAAATAATGCAGCCATAACTACTACGCCTAAAGTGACCACAGTTAATGTGCCTGACAGAAGTTTAGTTCCTATTGTAAAGTTTTTATTAAAAGACATGTCATCCCCCAAATAATTATTACATTTTAAACACATTATAATATTTTAATTACAATAATCAACAGAAATCAGAAAAACTGCATGTATCTAAAGTTACACTTTGTAACTAAGTTATATAAAATGGTGTTTGTTTATTTACAATTTTTATGATATTTTATAGGAAAATAGCGGAAAACCTGTTATAGGTAGGCATTTTATATATTTAATAGTTCTCTGGAGTGCTATAATGATTAAAATTGATTCTGAAAGTTTTTTATCAGAAGTTACTACAAGGTTTGTAGAAATATCCTCAGACAATATTGATCATAACTATATTGCACAGAGAGCGGTTAGTATATCCGGAGCTAGGTATGGGATTTTTAATCTATTTGACGATATGGGAGAGAGTTACACCAGTCTTGGATTTGCAGGAGTTGACAGCTCAATCATTGAACTTTGCTCAAAACTCGGGCTTGACTATATAAAAAGAAGATGGACCTATAATCCTGATCAAGAGTTACGAGTTAAGCAAAACCGGATCATTCACTATGATGACTTTGAAACTCTGCTTGGAGATCAGGTGCCTCGGACTATTCAAAGAGCTTTAAAAAAAACTCTAAATATAAAAAAAACTTTGGTTGTTTCGATCAAAAAAGATGGGCGGGCGTTAGGTGATTTAACCCTAATATATGAGAATGGAGTTGAACCGGCTAACCTTGAACTTCTTGAGACATACAGTGATTTGGTTGGCCTTTTGCTTTACAGACTTGAGTTGTCAAGGAAGCTTTCAGAGAGTCACACAATGCTTACTGAGCTGTTTGAAATATCAGAGAGCGGGTATTTTTCGCTTGATGTACAAACAGGAGAGTTTGTATTGAGTTCCTCCTTTATTAAATATTTCAATTATGAATACGGACAGATTACACTTGAGAAATGGCTTGACAATGTACATCCCGATGATAAATATAAGGTTGAAATGTCTATCTATACAGCTATGAAAGGGGAACATTCTTTTAGCGATAAATATAGAATAATGAGTAAATCAGGTGACTATATCTGGATATCCGGAAAGGGCAGGTCATATAAATGCGATATTGACAGTAGGCCATCAAAGATATTATGTGTTATAAATGATATTACCGATGAGGTTAACTTAAACGAAAAGATAGAAAATAGCGAGTGCAACTTTAAGAGTCTTTTTGATACTATAGAAGATATGATTGTTGTAACAGATAAAAGCGGTCAGATTAGATATACCAATAAATCAATAGAGAAAAAACTAAAATACACTGACAAACAGCTTTTAAATATGGGGATCCTCGAACTGCACCCTGAAAACCTAAGAAGTGAAGCGTTTGATATAATGGAGATGATGTTTAATGGAAAGGCAGATATTTGCCCTCTTCCTCTAATCGATAGTGATTCGAACATAGTTCCGGTTGAAACAAGAATCTGGGAATGTGTATGGGACAATCAGAGCTGCTTTTTTGGTATAAGTAAAGACCTTTCCAAGGAACAAGAATCACTTCAGATGTTTCGTAAGATTTTTAATCATCATCCCGCATTGATAGGTGTAAGCGAGCTTCCATCCAGGCGGTTTGTTGATGTTAACCCTATGTTTGAACAGGTAACCGGATACACAAAAGAAGATGTGTTAGGAAAGACAAGTGCCGAACTTGGATTCTTTGTAGATAACGAAAATGCGTCAAGCATTACAGAACAGATTAAAAACACAGGAAGTGTAAAGAATCTAATAATAAAAATTAAAACTAAAACCGGCAATATAATCGAGGGGTATTTTTTTGGAGAGGTAGTCAAGTCGCAGAATAAAGAGTACTTTTATACCGTCTTTTTAGATACAACTGAACAGATTAAGATCAATAAACAGCTTAAGTATCAGAATAAAAGACTTGAGAATATTATAAACGGCTCTGAACTGGGTACATGGGAGTGGAATATAAAAACCGGTGAAGTGGCTTTTAACGAAAGATGGGCAAATATTATCGGGTACACCTTGAATGAGCTGTCACCTGTTACAATTGACACATGGATGCGGCTTGCTCATCCTGATGACTTGAAACTTTCTAATGAACTTTTAAAGAGGCATTTTGAGGGGAAGACGGAGCAATATGTTGCTGAATGCCGGATGCTTCACAAGGATGGTAACTGGAGATGGGTGCTTGATCAGGGTAAGGTAATAGACTATGATGAGAATGGAAAACCCTTATTAATGTTTGGTACTCATACGGAGATAACAAAAGAAAAGTTGTGGAAACTCTCGCAGGAGAAGATACTTGATAAGATAAGGACATTCTACCACGATTTTGATGATCTTTATGATATGATAGTTTTTCCATATCCGTCTAAAATTGTAACACTAAAAGACTACAAGATAACACGGAGAGAGGAGGAGCTGATAAAGGCGGTAAATAAGGGTCAAAATAACCATGAAATTGCTGATACGATGAGTATCTCTCTTAGCAGTGTTAAGGTAAGTCTCTCAAGACTTTACACAAAACTTCATATTAAAAACCGTGTAGATCTGGTGAGGTTTATAAACGATAATAGCATTGATTTGTCCAGATAGGTTGTATTTAAGGTTTTATTGGTTGTATGTATTTATATTCTGTATTTGTTTCTGTATTTGTATTCTGCATATATACGGAAGAAAAAGGATAACAGTTGTTAACTTTAGTAGTCTTTATTTCTGCCTAGTATTGTTGTATTTTATTAGAGAAGTAGATAAACAGGAAAATATATGGAAAAAAACGGGATAAATCTGCTCTTAGTTGAGGATGAGGATTTTTTAGCATCAGCAGGGATAAAGCTCTTAAATGCATATGGATACTCTGTAGTACACATGGATAGCGGCTTGAAAGCTATTGATTATTTGAGTAGCGGCAAAAAGGTTCATGCAGTGCTTATGGATATAAATCTAGGAAATGCCCCTGATGGAATCGACACCGCAGATATTATCCTAAAAGATAGAGATATACCGATAATTTTCATGTCATCAGAGTCAGATAGAGAAACTATAAAGAGAACAGAAGCTCTGATGACCTACGGATTTATATTAAAAGGGACACCTTTTCCATTGATTGATAATTTAATAAAAGTTGCCTTGAGGTTATTTAACACTAAGAGCTGCTGCAATAAGCTGCTGCAATGAGTTAATCAATGAAAAGCACTCAAGTTGGTAGAATAAATGTTATTCAATTGTTGGTGCTATTGGCAGAAGCAGATTTATGCTAAAAATTAGAGTATTAAATTATAAATTGGGGGAGAATATGAATAAGTTAAATATTACGCTAAGATTAAAAATTGTGTTGTTGGTTTTATTTATAAGTGCTTTTGTAGTTTTTTTTATATTTAGAAATCTTAGAGCAAACTATGATGAGTTCGTTCTAGCAAGATCGATGAAGCAAAATGCTGTTGTTTTCCAACAGGCCTCAATTACAATAAATAATCTGCAAACAGAAAGGGGGCTTGCCGCAAACTATGAAAAGAACAAAACAGATTTCAATAAACAGGTTAAAGTAACTGATAAAGCGGTAAGTGATCTAGTCAGACTTATTTCCGGAAGATCTGCTTTTAAACAGTATTCAAGTTTAAATGATAGAATTATATCATTGAGATCGTCAGTATCAAGCAACAATGATTACTCTTTTGTCTTTAATGAATACACAAAACTGATAGATGAGGTTTTTAATATTTATAAGATTGTTTCAAATCTAAAAACAACAAGAGGTGTAGGTAAGCAGTTAACCAGCTTAACAGTTATCGAGTTAAGTAGTGAAAACGGTCAAAGATTTAGAGCCTATTCTATTTGGATTTATAATAATAAAAGTCAGCTTAATGATAAACAGCTATCAGATCTGCTTTCATATAAAAACTCTATGCAGGATAATTTGATCTCTCCGGCTCTAGCAATGAGTAGCGACTCTGACAAAAAAACTCGAGAGATGGTTGAGACTGGAGAGTTGAGTAAATTGGATGTCTACTATTTTGATATTATCAAGAATTATTCAACAGGAAATTACAGACTAGACTCAGGGTCATTGTCTGACATCTCTTCAAATGTTCTAAATGTCATTTCTTCGATAAGCAGAAATGAGATATCGCTGGTAATAAGTCGAATAATTAAAATCGAGTTGGAAATATTTAATGATTTGATAATCACGCTTATTAGTTCACTGTTTTTTCTTGCAGTTATATTTTTAGTAGCCTATTTAATAACTTCAAATATTGAGAAAAGTTTAAACAGGGTTATTGTAGGTATATCAGAAAACTCAGAAATGATAACAAAAAGTGCGATTGATATGAATTATCTGGCTGGTGGCTTGAATGACAGTGCCTCAAATCTAGCCTCTACGATTGAAGAGATAACTGCAACGGTAGAGGAGATCGCCGCAACTTTCACCCACACAGCACAAAATATTGGTGAGACAGAGAAGATAACCAATGCAACTAACTTAAGTGCTGAAGAGACTGCTGTTTTTATGGATAATCTTTTTAAAAAACTATGTGACATTATAGAAAGTAATAAAAAGGTATCAGGAATAATTAAGGTCATTGATGATATTGCGTTTCAGACAAATATTTTGTCACTCAATGCCTCTGTGGAGGCGGCTAGAGTCGGCGAGCATGGGAAAGGTTTCATGGTAGTAGCTGAACAGGTTAAAACACTATCAGAGAAAAGTGCAAATGCAGCAAAGGTTTCCGAGGAATTGATAAATCAATCAGGAAATGATATATCTTCAGGAAGAGATATTGCCGAAAAAACACAATCTCTGCAATCAGGTGTCAAATCTTATACTGAAAAGCTTAAACTGGTTATCTCAGAGATAAATCACAATTCGTCAGAGCAGGTTAGAGGTTTAAATCAAATATCAGCTGCCATAAGTGAGTTGAATAGCGTAGCAACCGATAACTCTTCAAAGGCTGAAAACACTCTGTCCATGAGCGGTATATTTACGGAGCAATCAGACAAACTTCAAGAGTCAGTAAAACTTCTTGAAACAATTATTGGTAAAAAAAGAGTCTAGATAGGTTGAAGTAGTTAACTATAACACTTCTTATATCAAACCTTTTCCATCAAACCTCTTCAACCACAAGTACCTCTTTAGCACCGGCAATGATGATGATCCTCTTCAGGGGACATGTGATCTTGCAGGATTTTTCGTAACGACTAAGTTGTTCAAGTGCCTCTTGTTTGCGGAATTCTATCATCTCAGGTGTCTTGGCGTCCTCTGATTTGACATACTTCACCTCGATTAGAAACTCAAACTTTGTCTTGTCGGTCGTAAAGTAGTTTTTCCGCAAAAATATATCGGCATAACCCTTGTTCATCTCTGTTTCATTCTCGATAAAGTATAGCGGTGTAACATTGAGATAGGCAAGCATAAATGCCTTGATCCCCTCCTCGCGGTAGATGAAGTCTCTGATACTGCTCGCCTCATAGAACTTCTCTAAGATGTAACCGATCAGTTTTTTCCATTCGCCGTCAAATGCCATCCTGCTAAACTCATGTGCAAGGAAGTCTGTCTTAATTTTAAGGTCGAAACTATCTCTCAAAGACTCGCGGATATACTCAAAATGCATCGTCTTAATAACTTCATTTGGTATACTTAAGATATAATTGTTATTAAATATATGCTCTTTTACAGTTAGAAGCCCGAGGTAGTACAGAAAAGACTTGAATTTGTCGGAGTCAATTATCTCCTTTAGTGTAAATGAGTGAGTTAGGAGCGTCTCGATCTCACCAGTCTGTATGATTTTTGATAGAATATCAAAGTTACCGTTAAGTTTCTTGCTCTCAAGGATCAAAAACTGTAGCTTGCCGTAATCAATCCGTACATTCTCATCAAGGAGGTTACTTGGTATCTTTTTATCTTTAAAGTAGTTATTAAAAAAATACAAAACCATATCTGAGTTGTAAACCCGCTCAGTTGTTTTCTCAGAGAAGCAATAATTATTATAGTTTGCCTTGAAAATATCGAGTATCTCCTGCCGCTCATCTTTTTTAACAGCTTTCTGTTCAATATAGTAATCAAGCATTGTTTCAACCTCTTCTTGATTGAAACCTACAATTGAGTTGAAAATGGCATTTGGTGAGATATTATCTCCTATATTCATGCCGCTTGTTACATCGCTCAAAACCAAAGGAGACACACCGGTTGCAAACATCCGTTCCACTGTTCGCGTCTCTGTTGCATTCTTGATGGCGGCAAAGAAGCTCCGCAAAAAACCACCCTTGTGAGTTAGTGACTTGTAGTTCTCTTTTCCGTGATGTATAAGCACATTATTTGCAAAGTTATCGTACTCATCTATGAGCATGATATATTTGACACCCTTATCGTACATCTCTTCAATAAAATAATTGAGAGCATCACCGGCTGACTCAAATCGCTCATATATTTGTTCCGGGTTTTTTTCTAAGCCAAAATGCTCGTGGTATTTAATGTAGAATGACTTTATATTACTTTTAATCTTAAGGGTAAATGAAAACTCAATCTGCTCATCTGTGCCGTAGGTGGCGATCCCTGAGAAGTTTAGTTTTAAAATAGGGAAACTGTTTTTTAAGGGAGTTGGATTTCTACCAATGTAGGTGTCCCCAAAGAGCATCTCAAATTGATCTGCCCTGTTCATGTCGTAGTAGTGTTCAAGTACAGATAGAAATAGAGACTTCCCAAACCTGCGGGGCCTCAAGAGAAAGTGGAATTTGCTTCCAAGATTCTCTATTTCCTCAATGTATTTTGTTTTATCAACAAAATAGTAAGAGTTATTCTCTTTTATTGCTTCATAATTTGCTATGCCATAGGGAACCTTTTTCATAATTTACCACCTGAACAAGCTCAAATTATATATTTATTTTTTCTATTAGGCAAGAGTTAGGGGAAAAATATGGTATATCCAATATTCTGTTTCTTCAAGCCAATCTTGTTCGATAATCAGGTCATATTGCTGAACAAGTGTATCATTATTTAAAGGTTTTTCTACTCAACTTTAAACTTCTTGACCTCATTTATAAGTTCGTCTATGCTTGTTTTGTTTTCCTCTGTAAGCTCATTTACTTTATTAACAGCAACTATCACTTGTTCTGTTCCTGTTGCCATCTCATTCATACCGTTAGTGATCTCCTGAGTTATGGAGTTTAAATTAAGTGTTTCTTTTAATACCTGCTGACTGCCTGTAAACATCTCACCTGAGCCGGATTTGACCTTTTGGGTTATATCATTGAGCTGACTTATCGCCTCAAGCACCTGTTTGCTGCCTGACGCTTGTTCCTCCATTGCAGATCTGATATTTGTTTCCTGTTCATTTACAGTTTTTATCTCACTCTCTATGGTGTTAAATCTTTCTAAGACAAACTCTGTGGAACGGGTTATAGTTTCAATTGAAGTCTTAATTCTATTTAGAACAGTAGAAACTGTTTTTGCTTGAACACCTGATGACTCTGCAAGCTTTCGAACTTCATCAGCAACAACTGCAAACCCCTTGCCTGAGTCTCCCGCGTGAGCCGCCTCAATAGCGGCATTCATGGCAAGCAGGTCTGTCTGACTTGCTATATTTTGGATGACCTTGCTTACTTCAAGTAAGCCCTCAGAGTCCTTAGCAACTAATTGTATGTCCTCGGCTATTTTATTTAAGTCATTTCTTCCTGATTCTGATGAGAGTGTGAGTTTCTTTAGGTTTTCACCATTTTTAACAAGTGTCTGCGTAACATTGTTTATACTTGCCATCATCTCCTCAATAGCGGCCGATGATTCTGTTACATTTGCAGATTGATTCTCTATAAGCTGGTTGAGTTTATCAATGCCCCTAGTTATTTGCTCCATCGTTGCACTTGTCTCAGTCACACTTGCAGATTGATTTATAGTCTGATTCTTTATACTTTGAATGTTAGCGCTGATCTGATTAATTGCCGCGGCAGTTTCAGTCATGTTGGAGGAGAGGGTTACGC
>CAYYKD010000021.1:26392-62780 GCA_964471825.1 uncultured Spirochaetales bacterium | reverse complement strand
TCTGATTACCCCGTCAATTATTGTGTGTTTATTTTTTTCATCAAATGAATCAAGATTCATGTCATGAGACCTCAAGCCTAGGTTAGAGGTGGAAATGACCTGCTTAAAAACTGGACAATCATTTAAATTATTGTAGTCGAATAGGCATAAAAAATGAGGTGTTATAAATAGTCTGGTATTTTGAGTTACTCTATCTATTTTTATACTTTTATTTAATTGATTAATTTTATTTATTAGATTGTCAAATGTTAAAATTGCGTTATCTAATTGCCATCCATGAGAATTCCAATTAATGGCTTTTATATTAGGATAGAATAGATTTTTTAAATAATTGTATTTATAATCCATATAGAATGGACTTATACCAGTAAAATAATTATTTATCAACAAAAAACTTAAATTGGTTGATTTAAAACTTTTTTTACATTTTTCCAGTCGGGCATATACTCTGAGAGTTTTGACTTAAATCTTGCATTGTGTCCCCGTTCATAAAAATGTGTCATCTCATGAATTACTACATATTCAATACATTCTTGAGATTTTTTAGCTAAATCAAGATTAAATGTAAGTTTTTTCTGTCTTACTGCGTTTGATCCCCAGCGGGTTTTCATTTTTTTAATAATTATTTTGTCAACTTTATAGCTGGTTTTTGTCTCCCATTTTGCTATAAGTCGATTAAGTAAGGTTAATAATAAGAGCTTATAAAATTCACATAGCGTTTTTTCTCTTATTTTCATGGTAGAGGCTTTATTGATATACATAGATAATCGATTATCGTCAAATACAATATGAGGTTTCATTCGTTTTAATGATATCGAAATATTCAAGATATATGGTTTACCAAAAACATAATGTGTTTCTCCATCTACTAACTTATTCTCAACAGGTTTTGTTATATTACTTTTTTTATTAAGTTGATTTTTTATCCAGTTAATTCTTGAGATTGCAAATGAATTTAAGGCTGAGTCATTAATTTTTAAAGGAGCACTGATGCGTACTTTTTGACTATTTGGATAGACGGTTAGATTTATATTTTTTATCTTTTTCTTAATTACTTCAATATTTAAACCCTCTATTTGAATAGTTTTAATATTGTTATTATTTAATGTATTATCTAAAAAATTATTCAATTATTACCTCATTTAGCTGTTGTACATTTAGTAGATATTTCTATTAAGTTTTGCAGTTTGTAATATTGTTATTTTTTCATAAATTCTATGTGTTCCTTAAACTCAAAATCAAATCCCGCTTTAAAAATAAATGCATTTTTAGGACAGGAGTCGTAGCAAGTTGTGCAAAGGATACATTCTTTAGATAATATCCTTTTCCCTGCTTTTTTATATTCAAGTATTTTAATATTCATCGGGCATTTAACCTCACATAGACCACATTCATTGCATTTTTCATTGTCAATTCCAAGTTTAAAGATTGCAAATCCTGATAATAACTTCTGAATAGGTGGAATAGGGCAAAGATATTTACAGAATGCTCTATTATCTTTTAAAATGAAAGCCATTATTATCGATGTAAGGTAGTAGAAAAGATTTCCGATTAAAACCCAGTAAATTACTTTAACAGATAACATTTCAGGATAACTCTTTACAACATAAAAAAGAGTTGAGGTGAGAATAAGTGTTGCAACAAAATGAATATATCTGAATATGCCCCAATACTTTAATCTACCTTTTAGATTTTCTTTCCATGGTAAAAAATCAAGAACCATTGCTGTCCAGCATGCCCATCCACACCAGCCCCTACCAAATATGGCAGGACCAAATATCTTAGCTACTGAGAAATGTAGCGTTGCACCGGCAAAGACACCTGCAAAGAGATAAAAAAAGAACCCCTCTATTTGCATATTTACCCGCATATAGAGACCGATAAAAAACACAAGGTAAAGACCTATTAGCAATTGTGCAGTTCTTCTGGCATATTGCTTGTTTTTTTTCGAAAGAATTGAGTTTAATAATATACACACTGAAATAGAGATCCCTATGTATGGAAGATCAAATAAATAAAATTGATTACTTGTCTTTAAATACATAAATGTTGATGCAAATATAAATATTAACAACATAATTATGGGAAATATAATGTCCATTCTTTTTAATTTCTGCATTAAAAATTTTTTCCTTATGTTAAAATTATTTCAAAAATTTGTATTAGTATTGCTTAATGGTTTAAATTCGGGTTCTAAATATTGTTTATCATTTATCTTCATATTATATCTAAATAAAATACTTAATAATGGTATTTTTTCAATAAATTCAATAATATAGATAAATCCAAATGTGCTAATTATATTTGATATAAACCATATTAATATATTCAATAGAAAACTGTTATATGATTTAATAGCCGGATATATGAATATAAACGGAAAAAAAAGTGCAATAATCAATGATATTAATCTAGCTATAGAAATTCCGATTGAACCACTTGGACAAGCTCCAACGCACCTTTGACACCCTTCACAGTTAATACGCCATCCCGGTAGGTTTTTTTTGTAGGTAATCTGATTTGCCGGACAAACTTTTACACATATTCCGCAACTGATACATTCATTATCTGCTACCAAGAGTTTTCCAAATATTCGTCTTCCTATTGTTTTATAGAGAATTCCAAACAAAGAACAAAAAAAGATCATAATGTTTTTTGATTTATATTTCTTTACCCGTGTTTCACCGGTTAAAATCTGTTTAGTAATATACTCAATTTTTTTGTTAGAATTATTTAAGATTAAACTTATTTCATTATCACCCGGAAGTTTGGTAACGAGTCCTAGATTAGCAGGATAACTTATTGCATCGGTATGAATTACTTTAAATCCTTTGTTTGTCAGAATGTTAGTTGCCTCAATAAGTGCTTGTCCTTCATGACCTGGTACACTATCTTTTAAATCAACCTGACCTATAGTACAGAGTATGATACACTCTTTAAAAGTTTCTAACTTTGTTATATTTTTTAAAAAACTTAACATAATAGAGGGGACAGCAGTCGCGTATACCGGAAACATTATAAAGACCGTATCAACATCTTCTGATTCATTGTTAATCATTTTCGAAAAACTGTTTTTATTTTTAAGTATCGAATATTTAGCACACTTAATGCCGCTTGAATTAAGTGTAGTCTCTACAATAGTTGCAGCTCTTTGGGTATTACCGGTTCCACTGAAATAAAAAATTGAACTATTTTTCATATGTTTTCCATTTTACTATAATAAAAATTGAAGTGAAATATAATCGATAAGAATCATCTTTTATCAAATTAAATAAAAAAAAGAAATTTAAAATATAAAGAACCTATAATAATACAAAAATAAGAATTAAGTTATACATTTAATCTTTACAACAATAGTTAATTAATTTATTATAGTCAATGCTTTTTTAAGTAATATCTTTCTAAATGTTATTTAGAAACATTTTATAAAATAAATTTTTTTTACTTTTTATTTATTAAAAATGTGGGGTTTCGATAAAGATTTTATTTTTCCGGAGAACATAAATGAGTGATGATTTAATTGACTTCAAAGATCTTGGTTTTACATATCTTAAAACAGATTATAATATTAGATATACATTTTCATCCGGAAAATGGGATTCCGGGTTACTTACAGATGATGAAAATTTAAATATTCATATAGCTGCATCGGCATTACATTATGGACAGAGTGTATTTGAAGGGATGAAAGTTTTTCAAACACAGAAGGGTGAAATCGTAGCCTTTAGACCATATGAGAATTACCTCAGAATGAAGAGGTCGGCAGAAAAATTATATATGGCACCGGTTACTGAAAATGTTTTTTTTGATGCCTTAAATAAGGTAGTAAAAGCGAATAAAAGGTTTATACCTCCATATGGATATGGTGCTTCATTATACATTAGGCCTTTATTAATAGGACTTTCAGCTAGAATAGGTGTTCGTCCTGCTGATGATTACCTCTTTATGATACTTGTGACACCTGTTGGACCATATTTTAAGAGTGGATTTAATCCTGTAAAACTTTTAGTCGTAGAGGATTTAGATCGTGCCGCTCCATTTGGAATAGGTGATATCAAGGCGGCTGGAAATTATGCTGCAGGTTTAAGAGGATCAATTCGAGCAAAGGAAAATGGTTATACAGATGTCATATATTTAGATGCAGTTCATAGGAAGTTTATTGATGAATCAGGACCTGCAAATTTTATAGCTATATTACATGATGGAACATATTTAACACCTTCATCATCGTCAATACTTGAATCAATAACTAATATGTCATTAAGAACTATTGCAGAGGAAGATTTCGGTTGGAAAGTTGTTAAAAGACCAGTTTCAATTGATGAGGTGGATAGTTTTGCTGAAGCCGGATGTTGTGGAACTGCAGCTGTTATAACACCGGTTGGTTCTATTACATATAAAGAAAAAGAGTATAGATTCCATGATGAAGGTAAAACAGCTGGACCTCAAATATCTAAACTCTATAAACAACTTGTTAATATACAGCTGAATGAGATAGAAGATAAAAGAGACTGGTTATATAAAATTAAAATTTAGTTATTTTTTAACCTTAGATATGCTACGACTTCGTTTATCTGTTCCGGTGGTGTAGAGCTGCCACCGGAAATACCTATCTTTTTGTATGAAATAACTTTTTCAATATCTAATTCATTTACATCTTCAATAAATACTGCTTCAGTAACGGATTTGATCTTTTCATAGAGAGTAGTGGTGTTCGCAGACATTCTATCACCAACGACTATCATTAGATCCGTCTTTTTTGCCAATGAAAGAGCTGATTCCTGCATTTTAATTGGTGAGCGACATAGGGTATCAAATATTTGAATTCCGTTTACTTGTGTTTTAAGTAGCAGAGAAAGGTCATTAAATTTAATTGAATTCATTGTTGTCTGACTTATCAACGCAACTTTTTTATGATTATTTAAAATCGTAAAATCAATATTATCCATAGATGTCACGACCATACTGTTATTAGAACAATAACCTAAAATACCCACTACTTCAGGATGTGTAGGCTTCCCAAATATTATAACAAAATATCCATCCTTAGAAAGTTTGCCGGCAAGAAGTTGTACTTTTTTCACTTTAGGACAGGTGAAGTCAAACACTGTTTTACCTGCATTTTTTAGTTGAAGTTCAACGGATGGTGGAACTCCATGGGCTCTAATAATAACTGTTTTAACTACATTATTACTGATAATACTATCAAGATTATCTTCTTTTATTATATTATACTTCTTTAAAGAATTTAGGGCAAAACGATTGTGTACCATCTCGCCGTATATACAAATTGAATCGTATTTATCAGTTAATGCAATTGTCTTTTCAAAAGCTTTTTTTACTCCCATGCAATAGCCGGAATTTTCTGAAATAATAATTTCTTCTATCATATTACCTCTGAGGTTATTGTTTGTGTTTATTATAGTAAGACTGGAAATTATAATCAGAGTTCAAAAAATGAAAATTTGAAAAAAATGTATCCTGTGGTAATCTGTACCTACTAAATGCTTCATCAAGGGTATGATTAGACTCTAAAACAGCTTTGAGAATAAGATAATATAGAGTATCAAAGGTAGAATTTGCTGTTAGATGTTTGTATTCATCAAATAGAATAACCTTTAAGCATGATATAATCAATGACATTATTTTAATTTCAATCTCAGTATCTCGTAGAAGGTTTGACTCGCCAAAACTTGAAATCAGATCATCAATATTGTTTAAAATTTTAGTATTTGAAGAAAAACTAAATGAATAACACTGACTCTTAAAAAGATGATAATACTTATCCTCAATAAAACGATTAATAGAACTTGCAATTTCTCTGGTTTTTTGAGAACTTAGTCTTATTACTATAAAATTACAGTTCTGATTTTTATTCAGTACTATTTTAGGATATCGTTCGATACCTAGAATACCATTAGATGAAGGTAAAAATACATCCTCCTTTGAATATCTCAGTTTAAGAATATGCCCATAATTTAATAAAATATAAAACTGATCCTGAAAAATAACATTGAGTTTCATTGGTTTTTCAGGTACCAATCTATATTTGGTAATTTTTAAAAAACTGTTTTTATATTCATATTCAATCATAGTGTTCCTGCTAAAATATATTTAAATATATTAACATTATAAAACCAAAAAAACAATTTTTTTTATATTTAAATTAAATGATTAATAAAATTAAATTACTTGACTAAGATATTTATTTTTTGTTAAATATTATTATTAAAATATTTGGGAGAATATTATGAGAAATAAATTTTTAGTATTTATGTTCCTTGCATTGACGATGTCACTTTTATATTCAAATGAGTATAAAATAATAGATGAAATAAGTGACTCCGGTAAATCTAATCAGGCATTAGAACTTTTGGAAAAGAAATTGGATTTAAACAATCCACAGGCTGAAGTTGTATGGAGAATAGCAAGAGAGTATTATGAGATTGGTGACAATTTAAAGAACAGCAAAGAAATGATTGCTAAATTTGAAGAGGGAATCTCATTTATTGATAAATACAATAAAAACATTACGGGATCAGTCAGGGATAAAGCAAAGGTTATTCATTGGTGGACAGTTTTATTTTCAAGGAGAGGAAAAGAGATCGGTATCATAGAATCACTTGGGAATGTTCCGGAAATCTTTAACAATTGTTATAGAGCAATAGATATGGATCCTAATTATGGTGATCCATATTATCTAATGGCTATGGTTGATGATGCAATTCCTGCCTTTATTGGAGATGCATCAAAACGAGGTGAGAATGCAAAACATAGAATGGGTATAAACATTATGAAAGCAATTGAGTTTGATCCTGAAAATCTGTATTTTTTAGTTGATGGTGCTATAGCATTTTATAATCGTAATTGGAATGTAGCAAATAAACAAAAAAACAATGAAAAGACCGGAAAAAATGATGGTACCCCTGTTGGAATTTCGGATCGCGATTTTTCTAAAACAATATTAGAAAAAGCAATAAAGATCTATAATGATAAAAGTAACCCGACAAAAAAAGATCTAGTATTGTTTAATAAAGCAAAGTCTATTTTAAATAAACTCAAATAATTGTAAATAAAGCTATTGACAATCATATTATGTTTATTAATAGCTTTTTTCTTATTTAAAAATTTTTCAAAATACCGAACATATTAGTTATGAGACAAATTTTATTATTGATAGTTTTCATTATTTTTTTTAGTATTTCATCGTTTTCAAAACCAACAGATATGATTTTTATAGAAGATATATACAGTCTATATGAATCGAATTTACATCAAAGCCAGAATGATCATAAAAGAAATATATATTGGCTTGAAAATTCATTAAAATTACCTAATAAAAGTCCACTTGAGGCAATAGTGATAACTAATACCTGGGAAGAATATATAAAATATAAGCTACTTCTCAGATTTAATATTCACTTCTTGCTTACTAAAGAATATATGTCGTGGGGGTGGCAATTTGATAAAAAAGATGTTGTTTTCTATAATATCGAATGGGCAGAGGATATCAAAAAAAGTCTTGAAATAGCCAAAAATAGATATGAAGTGGCCAGACATTATTGGGATCAAACTAAAAAGTGGTCACAACTTGCATATTCTAAGAATATTTACATAGGCTGGGAGTACGCCGAAAATCTTAACTATGAAATCGAAACAGATCAATTTGAATATGATTATGATGATATTATTGACATAAGGATACAAAGCGTAGAAGAAAAATTAAAAAAAATTGACTTCTTTTTAAATCAATCAAAAAATTAAAATAGGAAATTTAAATGCGTTATTTTAAATTAATCATCTCAATATCATCAATAATATTTCTTTTTACAGTGATTTTTGTATTATATAATAAAAACTCACATCAAAACTCAATAAATATTCAATCGGTAAATCATGTTATGAATAACCCAAATGCTTTACTTATAAACAATAACTTAAACGAAGAAAACCTGGACTCAGAGGAGAAAAATACAATATCATTATATGCAAGGGTGTCAAGATCTGTTGTAAATATTACATATTCAAGAACTGAAATGGTAAGTTTCTTTTTTGATTCATATCCTCAAAAAAGTGAAGGGCAGGGGTCCGGAGTTATTGTTGATGCAAAAGAAGGATATATAATTACTAACTATCATGTTGTGGGAAATGCAGATCGACTTAGTGTTGCCCTAACACAGAATGATGATATCTACGACGCAAAAATAATTGGAGTAGATCCTGAAAATGATTTAGCTGTTATAAAAATTTTAAATCCGCCGAAAGGGCTGGTTGAAGCCTCTTTTTTTGATAAAAACACATTAAAGGTAGGTCAAAAGGTCTACGCAATTGGTAATCCATTTGGTTTAGATAGGACATTAACCGCCGGTATAATCAGTGCAATAGGAAGACCAATTAAGACAAATAGCGGCAATATTATAGAGGGTGCTATTCAAACTGATGCATCAATAAATCCCGGTAATTCAGGTGGTCCATTAATCAATTCTTCAGGTTTAGTTATTGGAATTAATACTATGATAATTTCACCGACCGGTGGAAGTGTAGGTGTTGGATTTGCAATTCCTGTTAATACAATACTTGATCTATATCCTGATCTAATAAAATTTGGTTATGTAAAAAGAGGCTGGATTGACGCAACATTTTTACCTTTATCTCAAAGAATTGCATCTTATTTAGGATACAGTATTAATCATGGACTAATGATAATGTCGGTTGCTAAAAGTGGAGAGGCAGATAGGGCGGGGCTTAAAGGTGGTAATGAGAGAGCAATATATGGAACTAGGGTTGTATATCTCGGTGGTGATATAATTACAAAGATTGATAATTTTTCTATTAAGGAATATAGCGATCTTTCGAAGGCCCTTAAATATAAAAAGCCTGATGAATTGGTTGATGTTGAGTATGTTAGAGCCGGAAAAAGTAAACATAAAACTAAAATCAAACTTATAGATAAACAACAGTTTATTGGAAAATACTAAATTCCACTAAAAAGTAAAAAAACATTGAATATTATCATTAATTCAATCTGTGTTATATCAATCAGTTAATAATCACTCTATTAATTAACATATCCTTTTTATTCTTGTGTTTCTTCCTTTTTTGTTTCTTCTTTTGTAAAGAAGAAAAGAATAATCATTAACAGAATTGCACCAATAACAGTATAGACATCAGCAAAATTAAATGTAGGCCAATAATAAATTTCTTTATAGTGCCAGTTAATAAAATCTACAACATATCCTCTAAATATTCTGTCAATAACATTACCAAGTGCCCCGCTTATTATCAATGCTAAAGGAATGAGCTGATTTAACGCCTTAGTATTAAAATAAAAAATCAAAATTATGACTGTTCCTAATCCCTGAAGCATGACTAAAAATAACCATTTAGCTGTTTTTTGACCTGATTTACCTAATAGTCTCATGATTTCGGATTTAGCATAATTGTCTGTATCTTTATTTAATACATATTGGTCTGAAGACTCATCCAAAGTATAATATGAGTTCATAAAATTCCTAAAATAACCGCTGTTTAATTCTTGCAATACTTCATTTTCATACTTCTCTTTTTTTATTTGTTTAGGAACAAAATACTTGCTTAAACTTTGAAGAATAGAAAATCCAATATCATCATTAGTTGCATAGAAATATGACCAATAATCTTTAATTACGACAATCTCCGGCTTGTTTTTTAGGTTCTTTTGAGCGATCTCTTTGACAATTAGATCTGTAGTTGTGAATACACTGATAAATCCCAGTAGTAATACTGTTTTGATCAATAATCTGTTCTTTTTTAGTAAGTTTAACATTTACGACTCCTTATTTTTCAGACAATAATTTTTTCATAATAGAAATAGTTTCATTTTTTAAATCATCTCTAAGCATCGCATATCTAAGAATACCCTCAATATAACCAGCTTTATCACCTACATCAATTCTAAGTCCGCTTATCTCAACTGCACTAACTTTTCCTTCCAAGGCAAGTTGATTAATCGAATCAACATGATAAAATTCACCGCTTTTATGATTTTTGTAGTTTTCTTCAAGTATATTTATTATTTCAGATGTAAATAGATATCTGCCGATAGAGATAAGCTTACTTGGTTCGGTGCCAACCACAGGCTTTTCTATCAGTTTTTTTACTCTGTAACTACCTTTATTACAACCATTTTCAGGATCAATAACTCCATATCTTGAAACATCCCCTTCAACTTGCTGTACACTCAATACAGAATTTCCTGATTTATTAAATTCATCGATCAATACCTTTGAAAGAGGGTAATCACTAAAGATTAAATCATCTGGATATGCTACCACAAAAGGTGAGTTTCCGATAAAATTTTTACAAGATAAGATAGCATGACCTGTTCCATTCATTTTTTTCTGTCTTAAGAAATAAATATTATAATTGTTAAATTTTGAAATTTGATCTATTGATTTTTGTTTCCCTTCATTATAAAAAACACTTTCTAGTTCTATTTCCCTATCAAAATAATCCTCTAGTGTTTTTTTTCTTCTACTTGAGACTATAAGTATATCGGTAATACCGGATTTTACAAATTCGTCTACGATAAATTCTATTGCAGGTGTATCAACAAGAGGAAACATCTCTTTTGGAATGGTTTTGGTACATGGTAAGAATCTTGTACCGTAACCTGCCGCTATAATTATGCCTTTCATATTAAATTCTCTCAACATATTGATTTTTTTTATTTTTTGATGTATTTATCAAAAATTACAAAAGTCTATAACATATAATTTGAGAATTTAAAATCAAAATTATTATTTTTAAGGAAAATATATGGGATATATAAACGGTTATGATTTTTCATTACTCAATGATCAAGTTATTATTACAGATTACAATCGTAACAATAACTGTAAAATTGTTGAAAACAAAAATTTAATAGATGATAAAAATAATATCATAACGAATTATAACTTGATCTTAAGTAAATTTAAAAATAACGACAATAAGTTGGTTGTTGAAATTGGTTCCGGCAACGGGCATCTTATAAACAAATTAGCTATCGAAACTCCAGATATAAACTTCTTAGGGATTGAGATGCGACAGAAACGGATTGTTAGATGTAGAGAAAAACAGGTAAAAAATAATACACAAAACCTTTGTTGGATATGCGGTGAGGCTTTTTATTCAATTTTTAGATACATAGGTGATAATACTGTTGAAAGATTTCTTATGACTTTTCCTGATCCATGGCCCAAGAAAAGACATGCCAAAAACCGATTGTTTAAACAGAACTTTGTAGATCTTTTTTACACTAAGTTAAAAACCGGTGGAGAATTTATATTTGTAACTGATGACAATCCTTACTATTTAGAAGCTGCAAATTTAGTTAGAGAAGACAAAAGATTTGTTTTTAATGATAGTATATTCGAACCTGAGCTAACGCTTTCTCTCTTTGGTGACAGGTGGAAACAGGAAAACAGAACTATCTATCAATTTCGTCTATTAAAATTATAATGTGATTGTTTGGTACATTATAACAACACAAAGGTTGTTTTTGATTATATGAAAGTAATATAAAACAGTAAACTATTCACATATATTTGCTTTTTGATATTGATTTTTTTCTATAATTAATATATAAGAGGTTATTCGTAGATTATGGTTGATAACAAATATTTTTTAAGGGGGATTTTATTATGGCAAAATACAAAATAGCAGTAATGGGTGGAGATGGAACTGGACCTGAAGTGGTTCTAGAGGGAAGAAAGGTTCTTGATGCAGCTTGCGCAAAACATGGAATAAAAATTGACTATACTGATTTTGATTTTGGTGGAGATCGATATCTTAAAACAGGAGAGACACTTCCTGATTCAGCAATTGAGGATTTCAAAAAATTTGATGCGATATACCTCGGAGCTATTGGGCATCCGGAAGTTAAGCCGGGTATACTTGAGCTTGGAATTCTTTTAAAATTAAGATTTGCATTAGATCAATATATCAATTTAAGACCGGTTAAGCTATTTCCTAATGTAGAGACTCCGTTAAGAGATAAGAACCCACAAGATATAGATTTTGTTGTTGTAAGAGAAAATACCGGTGGAATTTATACCGGAATGGGTGGTGTTACTAAAAAAGGCACTTCAGATGAGATTGCCACTCAAGTGATGGTATATGATAGAAAAACAGTTGATAGATGTCTTAAGTATGCATATGAACTAAAGAAAAAAAGAGAAGCTGCCGGAATTGCAAAAGACAAACCTATTCACCTGGTACATAAAAGAAATGTATTAACTAATTGTGGTGACCTGTGGTTTAGAGCATTTGAGGAGATGGGTGAAAAAAGCTATAAAAATATGAAGAGAGACTATGCCCATGTAGATGCTGCGACAATGTGGTTTGTTAAGAATCCTGAATGGTTCGATGTAATTGTTACAGAAAATTTATTTGGTGATATAATAACTGACCTTGGTGCAATGATTCAAGGTGGAATGGGGGTTGCTGCAGGTGGAAACATTAATCCTGATGGAGTCAGTATGTTTGAACCAATTGGTGGATCAGCTCCAAAATATCAAGGAAAAAATATCATAAACCCTGTAGCATCAATTTTGGCAGGTGCAATGATGATGGATGTGTTAGGTGAGACAAAGATTGCAAAAGAAATTGAGAATAACACAATGAAAGTTATATCAGAGTTAAAATCCATGTCAGCCGGTAAGATGGGAATGTCAACAACAGATGTTGGTGATAAGATAGCAAAACTTTGTTCTTAAATATGATAATTCTATAAATTATTTGAGGCTGTCCACTAAGTCGGTTTATAAACGATTTTTACTCGTTTTACGCCGGCAATTAACCGGTACAAATAAAAATTTCTCGACTTAATGGACAGCCCCTTTTATTATTTTTTAATATCAACTGGTGTTTGTTAATAATAATTCAAGGAATTAACCAAGCCATTTTTCTAGCAAACACTACATTTTTCTTGACATTTTTAGATATTTTTTATATTATCCAAAACTAATAATCTTAATGATCAAACTGTGTTTTGGAGTTTTGTGTGTTAGACAATATTACAAAGGCTTTGACAGATGTATTCAAAAATATATCAGGTAATGCCTCAATAAATGAAAATAATATCCGTAAAGCGATATCCGAGATAAGAATTGCTTTGCTTGAAGCGGATGTAAATGTTTCTGTTGTAAGAGATTTCATTAATTCAGTTACACAAGAAGCTCTTGGAGACAGGGTTTTACGATCCGTTAATCCTAGAGAGCAGTTTATTAAGACTGTTAATGATAAGATAGTTGATCTTCTAGGCTCAAAGTCAAGTGAATTGAGTATTAAAACATCAGGCATTACGGTAATTTTGCTTGCTGGACTACAGGGTGCCGGAAAAACAACAACAGCTGGAAAGCTGGCTTATTATATAAAAAATAAGCTTAATAAGTCAGTATTGCTAACAGCATGCGATGTATATAGGCCGGCTGCAATAGAACAGTTGATAAAAGTTGGTGAGAAATGTGGATGTGAAGTTTATACGGGTGATAGAAAAGATCCATATAAAATTTCCAGAGAATCTCTTAAGCATGCTAAAAATAACAATATAGATGTAGTAATTATTGATACTGCCGGTCGACTTCATATTGATAAGTCTATGATGGATGAAGTAAAAAAAGTTGCTAAAGAAACAAAGCCTGACGAAATACTCTTTGTATCAGATGCAATGACAGGTCAGAATGCAGTAGAGATAGCCTCAGAGTTTAACAAAAGTTTAGAGTTGACTGGTATAGTTTTAACTAAATTTGATTCTGATACTCGTGGTGGAGCTGCTTTTTCAATAAAATCTGTTGTAAATAAACCAATTAAATTTATTGGTACATCAGAAAAACAGGATGGATTAGAACAATTTTACCCTGAAAGGATTGCATCACGAATTCTTGGAATGGGAGATATCGTATCTCTAGTAGAGAAGGCAGAGACTATCTACAATGAAGAGGAAGCTGAAAAACTCGAAAATAAATTAAGGAAAGAAGAATTTTCTTTACAGGATTTTCTTGATCAGCTTGAAAATATGTCAAAGATGGGACCTTTAGAGGGGTTACTTGAAATGATTCCCGGAATGAAAGCTCAAATGCAGAATATAAATATTGATGAAAAGAAAATTGCAAGGCAAAAAGCTATAATTCAATCAATGACTTTAAAAGAAAGGTCTGATTACCGCTTAGTAATTGGTTCGAGGAAAAGAAGAATTGCTTTAGGCTCTGGTGTTTCAGTTCTGGAAGTAGATAAACTTATAAAGAACTTTCAAAAAACACGACAGATGATGAAAAACGCCATGAAAAACAAAGGTATGTTTGGCGGAATTGATTTGAAAAACTTTAATTAGTTATAATATTGAATGAGTATTTAAGGAGGAACGATTGGTTAAAATCAGACTAAAAAGAGATGGCACAAAAAAAAGACCATACTATCGTATTGTTGTTGCAGATGCAAGATCACCCAGGGATGGAAAGTTTATCGACCAGATAGGTTATTATCATCCATTGAATGCAGATGATACAAAGTTAAAATTTGATACTGAAAAGGTGAAAAAATGGTTTTTAAACGGTGCTCAACCATCACCAGTTATAAGAAAACTTTTTAACAAAGCTAATTTTAAATTTGATAGATCAGGCAGCTGAAAGAGATAATGTAAGGACTTTTATTTTTTAGTAAACCTATCATACTAGTCCATTACATAATTCAAACAGGAGCGAGAAGCATGAGCGAAAAAGAATTAGTTGAATTTGTTACTAAATCACTAGTTGATCATCCTGATAAAGTTTCAATTAAAGCAGTAGAAAGTGAAAAGTCTACGATACTTGAACTGACAGTGGATGAATCTGATATTGGTAAAATTATAGGTAAGCATGGAAGAATTGCTAAAGCTATAAGAACAATATTGAGTGCTGTATCTAATAAAAGTAGAAAACGCGTATTATTAGATATAATCGATTAATCATGGATTATTTAAAAATTGGTTTTATAAAAAAATCACACGGTCTTAAAGGGGAATTGAAAATATTCCCCTTAACTGACGATATACTAAGGTTTAAATCCGTTAAAACTATTTATATTGATGATAATATATACTCAATAATTTCATGCAGAGTCAATAAAGATGAGGTTATTTTAAAATTAAAAGAAATTAATTCTGTGGAAGAATCAGATCTTTTAAAAAATAAAGAGATATTTATCGAGAGGACAAATGGTTTACCTTTGGATGAATGGGAGTTTTATTCTCAGGACTTAATTGATTCTGATTTAATATTTAATGATAAAGTTATTGGAAAGGTAGTATCTTTATGTAATTATGGAGCTGGTGATTTATTAGAGATAGTATATAATAATAAAAGCTACTACTATCCATTTTTGCGGAAATATATAAATAAAATTGATACAAAATTTAAAAAAATCGAAATCAATCAGGTGGAAGGTTTTTTTGAATAACCATATTAGTTTTTTTGTTTTAACACTTTTTCCGGAACTTATTGATATTTTTTCAAATACAAGTATTATCAAAAAAGGACAGGAAAAGGGTCTCTTTGATATTACAATAAAGAATATCAGAGATTATAGCTTAAATCGATATAACCAAGTTGATGATGAACCTTATGGAGGTGGTGCAGGTATGTTGATGCGTCCTGAACCAATTTATAATTCATATATTTCGCTTGGATTAGATGAAAATAGTCGAAAAAAAGTTGTCTATTTTAGCCCTAAGGGTAGGAAGATCGACCATGAGTATATAATTAGCTTGACAAATTATGAAAATATTGTTTTAATATGTGGCCATTATGAAGGAATTGATCAGAGAATAATTGATCTAATTGTTGATGAAGAGGTCAGTTTGGGGGATTTTGTTTTAACCGGTGGAGAGATTCCTGCAATGGCATTGATAGATAGTATGTCTAGACAAATTGAAGGTGTTATAAAAAAAGGCTCCTTGGATGATGAGTCTTTTACTAGGGGAATCCTAGAACATAGACAATATACAAGGCCACGGGAATTTATGGGCTTAAAAGTACCTGATGTTTTGGTAAATGGAAATCATAGTTTAATCGAAAAGTTTAAACTAGAAGATTCTGTTCGAGAAACAATAAAAAAAAGAGCTGATTTGATCGAGGGAATTAATAAAGATTTAAAAATATCTGATTTAATAAAAAAGATTATTCAAGAGGAGTATGAACATGACAAACATGAGAGAGATTGAAGATAAGTTATTAAGAATAGCTAACCAAAAAGAAGGTCAGGAGTTGAGTGAAGCTTCAACACAGAAGGATATTAATTTTTCTGTAGGTGATCTAGTAAAAGTAAATATTAAGATCGTTGAAGGAAAAAGAGAGAGAATACAAACATTTGAGGGCTATGTTATATCATTTAAAGGCAATGGAATAACTAGAACATTTAAAGTAAGAAAAATTTCTTATGGTGTAGGTGTAGAAAAAACATTTCCAATTTATTCCCCAAGTATTGATAGTATTGATCTTGTTAGAAAAGGAAGAATAAGAAGGGCTAAATTATACTACATGAGACAACGATCTGGTAAGAAAGCTAATATTAAAGAGAAGATCAACTTTAAAAAAGAGCCTAAAGTATAGATAATGATAATATCAATTAAAGGTGATAGTTATACAAATAGTTTATGTAAAAATACACTAATTGATATAAAAGTAGAACAGATAATTGGTAATAAAACAATTCTTAATTTAAAAGGGACTTTAATTAAAGTCCCTTTTGTATTAGATCCGAACAAAATATACAAACTAAAAATCGATAAAAATAATACTATTAGTATAATTGAACAAAATAAATTCACTCATAAACAGGGTGAAAACACAAGAAGTGAAGATAATAAAAATCACAAACAAATCATTGATGATATCTTAATACAATTAAAATCACAGAAATCTAATGAAGAATCTTATTCATCCAAAAACGATATCTTGTTAATTTTTCATCAAATATCAGACTTTGTTTCAAATAAATATAATGAAAAAAATAATAAAAAATCAATTAAGTATTCAATCTCAAAAAATAATAAAAACTTCTTATTCTATTTTAACATGAAGTTCTTCGATGTGCCGTCAGATGTTATAATTAAATATCAAGATAGTAAAATAAAAATACTTATCTACACAGAAAAAGATCGTATATCCATAGATCATCTTAAAATATTTAAAGAAGAGTTGAATATGGTTATTAATGATTCCAAATTATATGAGTTGGGTATTTTTGATAAAAAACTCTTTAATAATGATGAACATATTATAATGGACGATTTTATTTTTAATAATCTGGATGTATTTGCATGAAAAAAAAAGCAGTTTCTCTAAAATATTTAAATACAGAATACAGAGCTCCAAAAATTACAGCTATAGGATCAGATAGTTTTGCAGAAAAAATAATATCAGAGGCTGTGAAAAATAACATAAAAGTAATCAATGATGAAACCTTTTTCAAGTATGAAAAATCACTTTCGTTAAATCAAGAGATACCGGAAGAGTTATATGAACTTGTTAGTAAAATCCTTTCAATAATAGTAAAATCAAACATCCGATAATGTATATTATGTCTACTTATATCAATAAGGATATATATTATCGGTCAAAATAATCTTCAATATCAATAAAAAGATCAACTAAAATTGAGTTTATTAGCCTCATACCTCTCTTAGTTAAAATTAAGTGTGTCTTATGATTTTTAATATTTTTCAATTCAATATTTTTGTAGATAGTTTTTGCAAAAACTTCATCAAAGTTACAATTGAATCTATCATTAAAATACAATTTATTAATCGGGTTTATAACTCTTATCCTCATAAGAAGATATTCCTTAATTAAATCTATCTTGGTGATCCGCTCTATTGTTAATTTTGTATTATTTAAGTCTGAATTACATATATATCGCTTTGAGTTTACTTTAGAATATGCACCCTGTCCAATTCCAATAAAATTTTTAACAAGCCAGTATCCGTAATTATGTATAGCCTCATTACCCTCTAGCGAATAGTTTGATACTTCATATTTTTTGAAACTATATTGTTTAAATATCTTTTCTAAGGATTTTAAATACTTATCTTGGGTCAACAATGATATTCTATCCTTTTTATTATAAATTATAGTATCTGGTTCAAAAATTAAATCATAAACTGAGATATGATTAATAAGTTTATATTTCAAAAGATATTTCAGTTTTTTTAAGTTTATGTCAATTCGATCACCCGGTAAATAATTAATCAAATCTATACTTGTATTAATACGATTGAATTTTAGTAAATTTAGATACATAGTTAATCTTTTAAAATCTATTGATTTTCTATTAAATAACCTTAAAGTATTTCTATTAAATGACTGAACACCGATAGACACCCTATTAATTGGAGTATTTTTTAGTATATTTATTAGTTTTATTGAGATATCAACAGGATTCAACTCAACTGTATATTCTTTTATACAACTTAAATCGAAGTTTTTTTTTATTATATCATTGATTACTTTTAGATATTTACCGTCATTTAGCGATGGAGTTCCACCACCGATATAAATCGTTATTGGTTTTATAATATATCGAGATTTAAAAAAACTAATATATTTTTGTATTGATTTTTTGTATAATAGTAGTTGAGTTCTTTTAATTTTTTCTGAAAAAAAAGCACAATAACTACATTTTGATCTGCAGAAAGGGAAATGAATATAAATATGATTTACTTCATTCATATTTAGTTACTGATTATTTTAAAATTTTTAAAAGGCCAATAAGCTAAAACAGCTTTACCAATAATTTGTGATTCTTTTATAGATCCCCATTCCCTAGAATCAAATGACTCAATTCTGTTATCGCCTACTACGAAATATTCTGATTCAGAAATAATTATTTTTTTTACATATGTTTGATCTGTAAGTTTGATATAATTTTTGTCATCATCAATTAAGATATATTTAATTGGGATCAGATTTTTTTCCAGGATATTATTGATAAATATATATTCTTTACCCTCTTTGTATTTTATTTCAATAACATCACCCGGTTTACCTATTACTCTTTTAATCATAACATTTGGGTAATCTTTTTTTTCATATTTTGATAAATCAAACATAGAAAATGTAAATGTATATAAAGCACTTGATAATAATCTATAAATATATGGTTTGTTTACATATTCTTTAGAATAAAAAAGAACTATGTCACCTCTATTTATTTCACCTTTAAATAATTTATTTCCAAATAATGGAATCTTTGGTCCATATGAAAAATTATTACTTATTATAAAGGTATTTTTTAATATTTCAGGTTCCATCGATGATGAAGGAACTTTAAATGCTTGAAAAAAAGTTGTATTTAAAAGAAGCACAAAAACAACAGATAAAAAATATATTAAAAGAAACTCTTTTAAAATCTTCTTAATATTAACTTTTTTCTTATAATAATAATATCTTTCACCCATTTATTTCCTACTTTAATATATTTAATCTTTCTAGCGGGTAATAAATTAAAACAGCTTTACCTAGAATGTGTCTTTCTTTCACGGTATGTCCTGACCAATCACTAATTACCGATTTACTAAATAACGAGCTGTCATTTGAGTCTAAATAAAACTTAGATCTTACATTTCTTTTAAATCGCATATCAGCCGAATTATATCTATTATCCCCCATCATAAAATAGTTGCCTCTTTCAATATAATCATCTTCTGAATATGGATAATCTTTGAAATTTCTGTAATTAAACAGGTCCTTTAATACAGTTCCCTCAATTCCATTCAGATAAAGAGATAATTTATAAAATGCAAGTAAATTGTCACTTAAATTTTCGGAATCTGATTGCATATTTAATATTTTTTCTGAATTAGAAAATAGTAAATTGATTGATCGTATAATCATGAGTTTATAATATGAGTTAGTTTTTTTCATAAATATGGTAAAAGGACTGTCGGTATTTTTTATCTCTATGTCAGAAATTAAATTATTTTTGATGTAATCTATTGTTAATCCATTTGATAAGGCAATAAAATTAATCTCTCTTACCAGGTTGTAAGTAGTAAAATTAATATAATTTTCTAATGATTTATTAAATGTATTTTCAATATTTTGTATTTCAGAATTAACAACTTTTCTATAGTTTACACTAGAAAGCAGCATATAATCATAGGAAATCTTTTCAAGCAGTTCAAAAGCATTACTTCTATTAGTTTCTAGAAAAAACTTAATCTGATCTGCTACAATCAGCTTTTTTGATCCTGAAAGGTTTTTTAAAAGGAGTGATTTTTCTTCTTCAATTGATTTTTGCAGTGTATCAACACTAATTTTATCAATAGTATTTTCAACCGAAGTTATATGATCTCTCAATGCCTTAGTCATAACTTGAAAGTCCATATTCTTATTATCATGATATAAGTCAACCCTTCCATATTCAAAATCATTTTGTCCATAGTTTTTAAGTCCGTTTACTTTAAAAAGATCCCAGCTCTTAGAGTTACGGTTTTTTTTGTATACCCTATCATTCACCATACAAATCTTTTCGTCCTCACCAGCAATCAGTCTTTTAACTATAAATCTTTCTTTAGGCGTACCATCGGCTTTTTTATCTATATCTACAAGAGAAAGAGTTAACATATAAATGAAAGGATGGAAAACTCTGGCAAATACGGAATTATAACTGATTTCTGAACTTCTATCATCAATTTCAGGATTAATAAAAACAACAATATCACCAATTTTCGGGTTGAATAGAGACGGAATCTTCCATTTTGTAAGTGGTATTTGAGGTCCGTATATCATTTTATTAACAAGAACTCTATCTTTTTTAACAAATGTAGGAACCATCGACTCTGATGGTATCTGATACAATTGAAAAATAAACTGCTGTATAATCATCGCAATAATTATGGCTTGTAGTATAACATCAACCCATTCATACCATAGGTTTCTTAAAAAAGATCTACTATTTCTCAGTTTAGTATGTTCATCTCTTTTAATCTGTTTATTCTTTTTTGCTTTTTCTTCTACTTCTATATCTTTTTCTGAATATATCTCAAATAACAATCTAAAATCAGCTGTTTTTATTATTAAATAAATAATGGCAGGTGTCAGAGAACACAATATAGAAAAAATAAAATTAATAACACTATAAAAAGCGGTTGAATTTCCTATAAACTCAGCTGTAAGTCTGGGGAGAGAAAAAAACAGATAACTAACAACTACTCCGTATCCAATATAAGATTTAAAAGTTAGAAAAAACTCTTTTGATTTGTTTTTGCTAAAATAGATCTTTTTAGTAAAGTATAAATTTAATCCTATTACTGCAATCCTAATAATAATCGATAATATCACAAAAAAATTACTTATATTTTTCAAACCGGATACAAAAAATGTGCAGAATGTACAAAATGTCCATATTATAATCAGTAAAAGCGGTAAATAGTAAAACTTAACATTCTTACTATTAGCATCTCTCTTTAAAATGTCAACTATTTTATCTACCAATGGTTCACCTCAAAATTAAAATTAAATGATTTAAACATAATTTAAATTATTAGTCAATAATATAAATAAAAAAGGATTTTCTATGTTTATAGTAATTTAGAAAGTTAATTAAAATGTATACAATTTCTTCCGGATTCTTTTGAAAGATATAGTTGAGAGTCTGCCCTCTCTATAATCGTATCAATAGTATCTCCATCCCTATATGATGTAAGCCCAATACTAATTGTAATATTTAAAGCTAATTTCTCTGTGTAGAAGACATGTTCTTCAACAGTCTTTCGAATTCTCTCGGAAAACTTTTGTCCATCAAAATCAGTAGTATGCGGTAAAATTAGTAGAAATTCTTCGCCACCATACCTTCCAAATATATCAATTTCACGAATGTGTTTTTTTATTAAGGCACATAGATCTCTAAGTATAACATCTCCGATTAAATGTCCATAAGTATCATTTACTTTTTTAAAAAAATCAATATCAAACATCATAAGCATCAAATCACTTTTTACTCGTTTTAACCTCATCATATCATTTTCTAGAAATGATAAAACTGCAAATCTATTATAAATTGAAGTCAATGCATCATGAGTCGCACTGTATTCTAAATCTTTGTTTAAGGTTTCCACCTTTTCTTTTGCATTTTTTAACTCCATTGTTCGATCTAGTATTTTCTGATTTAATTGTTCTTCTCGTGAAATTACTTTTCTTAGTTTGATGTTTTTACTTTTTAGTGACCTGTTCTTTTTTAAGATAGCTCTGGTTAGTATTCTAATCTTTGCATGTGTTTTTATTCTGGCAATTAATTCGGCCGTAAAAAAAGGTTTAGTTAGATAGTCATTTACCCCCATTTCAAATAGCGAAGCAATATCATCCTCAGTATTATATTTAGCTGTAAGAACTATTATAGGTATATGTCTTAATTTTTTTTCTTGTCTTAGGATTTTAATAAATTCTACTCCACTCATCTCAGGCATCATTAGATCTAATAATATTACATCAAATGATTCATCAATAATTTCAAGAGCTTTCTTCGCTCTATTAACAGTAATTATGTTGTAGATACCTTTTAGGCATGTTTCTAGAAATACTAAAGTAACCTCAGAGTCGTCAATTGCAAGTACTTTAATTATCCTTTTCTTAGATATTGAAACTGTATCACTGTTCTGCATCTGAATTAAATTTTCCTGCATATAATTACTCTTTATTATTAGAGGCTCCTGCAAAAATAAATTTTTAATTTTTGCGAAGTATATTTTTTTGGTAAACAAGTAAAAGTGCGAAAAAAAAACTAGTTTAACCACTATATTTTAGTGTCCACCGGCTTTAAGACCCCCCGGTATACAAAACATCCTGTTCAATGTTTTATCGCAATTTGATGCTCGTTTAACAAATAAAAGTTCAAACAAAAAAACTTAATGGATTTTTGCAAGAGCCTCATTAGTATTTTAATTAAATATACTTAATAAAAATAACTTTTTCAATGTTTATTTAATAAATAATTTTAGTTATATTATAACCCACTTTTCAAAGAATGCAATTATTTTGCTATCAGTTTTTGAATTTTATGAGAGGTTATCAATAGAAATATTTAACAATAGCTGTATTATTTATTATCTAAAACATCAATCC
Source organism: uncultured Spirochaetales bacterium (assembly GCA_964471825.1). Lineage (GTDB taxonomy): Bacteria > Spirochaetota > GWE2-31-10 > GWE2-31-10 > CAYYKD01 > CAYYKD01. The sequence goes on along the minus strand of CAYYKD010000021.1, from coordinate 39,663 downwards.
TGAATATCTTTCAATTTTTCTACCTACTCCACAATCAAATAATTCCGGATTGGAAAAGATAAAAACCTGTTGTTTAGCTCTAGTTATGGCGGTATAAATTATTTCCTTAGTTAGAATCGGATTATCTTTCTCCGGTATTATCAGTAATATATTTTCAAATCCTGAACCTTGACTTTTGTGAATAGTTATACAAAAAGAAAGGTCATAATTATTAAAATCACTTAACGGAAATTTTTTTATTTCAGTTCCGCATAAAAATAAAGCAAAATAAATACCACTTGAATCTTTTAAAATGATCCCCGTGTCCCCATTATATACTTTTTTATGATAATCATTTTTTTTAACTATTATGGGACATCCATTAAATGATTTGTTATTATAGGAGTGGATTTTTTCCTGCATTCGACTATTTATATATGTTACACCTGAGTAACTATCCTTTAATACAGATAAAATTTTAGAACTATTTATTTGTTTCATTAAAAAGTAGAGTTTATCATTAAATAATATGTCATGACAACACAATTGTGAGGTTTCACTTACTACATCCATATACCCTGATTTGATAAAATAACAATCAAAGTAGTAATCTATTAAACATTCAATTGATTTTTTATAAGAATCTTCAGGTACAATTAAAGATATTGATTTGTTACAATAAAATGGATTAGTTTGAAAATTTAAAATATTTAATGACTCTGAAATATTAGTATCCATTCGATTTACTCTGTTAGATATTAATTTTATATCAGAATCATTTGATCTATTGTTACCATCTAGATATATAATTCTATCAGTAAATTTTGAATTGATCGTTGACGATGTAATTTTTGAAATATTTAAGCTGTTAAGAAGTCCTATTAAGTTTTCACTATAAGAAACATTAATAAACTCCGGTATTATATCAGACAACACACTGCCGATATCTATTGAAGGTAGTTGATCCTTATCTCCAACAAGTATTTTTGTACACTCTAAATCCAATGACTCTAAAAGACTGGTCATTAACACTATATCCACCATTGAAACTTCATCAACAATAAGCACTTTTATAGGCAGTTTATTTTTATAATTATAAGTGAATCTGTTTGATGCTGGTGAATATTTTAACAACCTATGTATCGTTGAAAGCATTACCCCTTCGACATCAACATGCTGCTCCTTTAATGCCTCTTCAAGTCTATTTGCCGCCTTCCCTGTAGGTGCTACAACTGCAATTTCTGATAATTTTACTCCCGTTAATTTTAAACTTTTAATAATTGCTGAAATAGTTGTGCTTTTTCCAGATCCCGGTCCGCCTGAAATTATTAAAAAGTTTTTGGTAAGCGAAAGTATAACAGCTGCTTTCTGATTATCATTTAAATAATAGTTATTGTCTATTTTTGATTCCAATATTACCCGTATTTTATCAATATTCTCAATCGCTTTGAATTCGTTTAATGAGAAAAATGAATCCAATATTTTTTTTAATTGTGATTCGCTTTTGAATATCTTTCTAAAATATAATAAATTTTTTTCATTTTCATTTATCAGATAACATGGAAAATACTTATTTGGATCAACTGAAACAAGGCTAGAAAACATTCCGTCTTGAATCTTTTTTATCAAATTTTTAATATCTATATCATTCACTTTAAGCATAGAGCTAGTTCTAATTAAATACTCTGAATCTAATGATAGGCAACTGCTCCCTTTATTCATTAGTGACAACAAGGTAATTATTATTATATACAAATCACGATCATTATATCTTGTTAAGTGAAATAAATCATCTACCATTGTTATATCTGAGGGGGTCAATCTTAACTCATTTCTTGTTGCTTCTATTGATAATTGATTTCTAATAGTATCCAATCTAATTTCCTTATTTACTATACTGATAATTCTTGATCAGGTTTACCGAAATAATACCCCTGTGAAAAATCAATTCCGAGATCAAAACTTTTTTGATAAACCTCTTGATTATGTACAAATTCAGCTACTGTTCTCAAATTCAACTCTTTTGCAAATCCTGAAATAGTTTTAACAATTATTTGAGAGTTCCGATCCTTATGAATATTTTTAATTAAAGAAGCATCTATTTTAATAAAATCAACATTTAATTGAAGTATATGGTCGAAGTTGGAATATCCTGATCCAAAATCATCAATTGCCACCTTACAACCAAACCCCTTAATATTTTTTATAAATTCCTTAACTATATCATAATTTTCAATACCTTCTGACTCAAGTATCTCAAAAATTACCCTTTCACATCCGCCGGGATAATACTTCAATGCTTGATTAATTACATCAATCGTCTTATCATTTACTATATCATCAATTGAAATATTTATAGAAAACTCGAATTTATTATTTACAAACATATTTAATGATTTTTTTAGCATAGCTTTAGTAATTTCATGGTAATACCTATTCTTTTTTGCAATATCAAGAAATTTATCAGGTGTAATTAAAGTGTTTTCATGAAATATTCTGGCAAGGCATTCGTATTTTTCAATTTTCCTCTCTAAATTGTTGTAAATTGGTTGAAAAACAGGGACAATGTCATCATTCTTTATTGCATTTCTAATTATTTTTAATCTATTTATGTTTTCTTCAATTTCTTGAACAAACATCATAGAATCATCATAAATTAAATAGTTTAACCTTTTCATTTTAGATTTTTTTAAAGCCATGTCTGCTTTCTGCAATATACTTTCAGTATTTTGTAACTCATCGCTTGATAACGCTGCACCGATAGTTATTTGAATAAATATCTCAAGATCAAATATCTGATAACTTTTATCATTTAATTCTTCAAAAATCTTCCTGATAATATTTTGAATTTCTTCATTCTTGTGAATTATTTTTTTTATTACTGTGAATTCATCTGCTGATAATTTATAGACTTTTATGTTATGATCGTCAATTGTCATCTTATTCAGCCTGAATGCAACTTCTTTTAACACCTCATCACCTACTCTATTACCATAGAAATCATTTATTTCTTTGAACGAATTTATATCTAAAATTATTAGTCCAAACGTATTCAAAGTACCAATTTCATTAAAAAGACTATTTCTATTGGGTAGATCAGTTAATTTATCAAAAAAATGACGATATCTTACTTCTTCTAGTCTTAAATCAAGCTCTTCTGTTGTTTTTTTTAATTCCTGATTTCGATTTTCGAGGGTGATTGATAAAACCTGATTTTTATAATATAGAATTGAAAACTTCTTAGCAAGAATTGAGGATTGAAAGAATATAAAAAGATATAGTCCGTATGATAGTAGTGGTTGAGTATCCTGAAGAATTAGTGTATTGTATAGAATATCATTAGCAGCAGATAACACTATTACCACTACTCCCGTAAGGAACAGTCCTGAGCCGGTCATATTCTGGATAAATGCTCTTATCGCTATAAAAATTATTAATAATGATGTTAATGAAAAGTAGACATAAAAAATATAAATTGTTTTAGTAAAGAAGTTAATTGAACCAAAGATCGGAAATAGCGACATAATAAAACCAAAGGTTACTAGCACGGCATAACAATATTTAATTACTTTATTCTCCAATACAGAGGAAAAAGAATTCATAACAAATATAATAAATATTGGAACTGGCAAGAATGTCATTATATATTCAATTCGTAATAGATGATTAAAATCCAATAAAAATGAAAGGATTCTTTCTCCGGTAACAGTTGTTCTGATTAAGATAAATAGGCAAAAAAGCCCAAGATATAGAGGCGTTTTTTCCATCTTTCTATATATAAATACAGCTAAATGATAAAGAATCATCAAAAGTAGTCCACCAATAAGGAAATAGTCTGAAAAAACTCTATTTTCTCTAAAATTATTAATGGTCTCTACAGAACCAATGAAAATGGGTTCCCACAATCCCCCTCTGGCATGAGAATAGTTTGCAACCTGCACGACAATATCAAGCTGGTCTGTTGTGTCCTTTAACGAAAAAACGATGGGTTTATACTCCGGCTTATAATTTTTTAAATTACTGGAAACATACCCGTTAGATGCGTATTCAGTTCCATTAATAAAAAGTCTATAGCTAGATGATGTATCAAGAATCTTAAAACTTATATCACTTACCGGTTTGTTAAAAAAAATCTTTAATGAATAACTTCCATAACCAAAACCGCTATTTTTTTTACCATCATCATTTATCATTAGTTTATTCCATGTAGATGGAACATAGACAACTTTTTGAGAATTTTTAAACTTTTCTAAGTTAAAACTGTTGTTTTCTAAAATATCGGGATAAAAAAACCAATTACCTGAAAGTTTAATTAAACCGTAGTCATGAAAATCGAAATTGCGTAAATCTAATATTCCATTTTCAATAGAATATCTAGAATGATTATTAGTCTTATTTTTACAGGAAGTAAATAATAAAACAACTATAAATATAGTTATTAACACTTGAATTTTTATTTTCATAATAATTAGAATAACTTAATATAAATTTAATGTCAATTAAATTGAGTCGTCATTTTATTTTAAAACTTACCAAAATTTATTAATTATCAAATTATCTCTTTTCATTTGTCTTTTTTTTATTTATAATAATTTTTTATATGGAGTTTTTATATGCAAACTAATAATAATATCGAAACAATAACAGTCTTAGGTGCCGGTTCATGGGGTAATACACTGGCAATTCTTTTGTCGGATATATATAAAGTTAAAATGTGGGAATTTGATAAAAATGCTGCAGAGACTCTCAAAAACGATAGAGAAAATAAAAAGTTTTTACCTGGAATACCCTATCCTGATAAACTATCCGTAACTAATGACCTTGAAGATTCCTTAAGAGATAGTCAATTAGTTGTATTTGCAGTTCCTTCATTTGCCCTAAGACCACTCTGTGAAAAAGCCTCTAAATTTATTAACAAAGATCAACTTTTAATAACCGTAATTAAAGGTCTTGAGGATAAAACCTTCTTAAGAATGTCACAGGTGATAGATGCTGTAATTCCTTATAAGAAAGGTGTCGTTGCTCTATCCGGTCCTACTCATGCAGAGGAAGTATCCAAAAGAATGCCAACAACTATTGTTGCTGCATCAAAAAAAATAAAGTATGCAGAAATTGTTCAAAAAGCATTTTTAAGGGATTACTTTAGGGTGTATACTAATGAAGACATAGCCGGTGTTGAAATATCTGCGGCCTCTAAGAATGTAATTGCAATATTAGCCGGAGTTGCTGATGGAATGGGCTTTGGAGATAATACTAAGGCTGCTATAATTACTAGAGGTCTTGCCGAGATTAGTAGATTAGGAAAAAAAATCGGGTCTAAAGAACGAACCTTTTCCGGTCTTGCAGGTGTCGGTGATCTAATTGTTACCTGTCAATCAAAGCATTCAAGAAACAGACATGTAGGTGAAAGACTTGGAAAAGGAGAAAAGATTGACGAAATAGTTAGTTCTATGGCGATGGTTGCAGAAGGCGTAAAAAATTGTAAATCAATTTATAATTATGCCAAGCATCTGGGTGTCGAAATGCCATTAACTGAAGAGCTATATAAAATTCTTTATGAAAACTCCAATATTAAAGATTCACTAAAGCGTCTATTAGGTAGAAAAGAGAAACATGAACACTGGAACTAGATACTATACAATTGGTGAGGTGGCTGATTTAATTGCTGAAAAAACAACCGTAATTAGATTTTGGGAAAAAGAATTCACTCACCTGCAGGTGAAAAAAAATAAATTTGGTCATAGGGTATATACTGAAGAAGATGTTATTAAAATCAAAGAGATAAAGAAACTTCTTCGCGATAATAATATGTCTATAAAGGATGTTAAGGAATTATTTATAAAAAATAATTTTGAATCTCAGGATAATACTATTGTAAAAAATATGTTAAATGAGGTTATTGAGTTACTTAATAAAAAGAGGGAAATTTTATGAAAAATATTTTATTTAATATTTTACTGATTTTGATGATACTAAACTCATTTTACTGTTCAAAAAAAAATAATGCAGAAGATAACACCTCTATATCAGTTAAACCGGATATTGAGAATATCACTTTGCTAAATAAGATTATAGATGATTCAAAAACAATAGACATAGAAACATTCATTGCAATTTCTATACTTTACAGTATTTCAATTAAGGAATATATTGAAGAACAGACTATTACTGAAACTCAGTCAGATTTCTTTTCTAAAAGAAGAACGCTGTTTTTCAATTCTATAAAGTATAGTGAAGCCGAATATGACTTTTTTATGATTAACAATCAAACAATTATTGAGTCATATCTTGCCAATCACCCTGATATTATGCGATATTTTACTTTCTTGAAGTAGCTTTTCCTTTAATAACATCTATCTTAGAAAGTCTCTCCGACATTTTTTTTTCAAAACCATAATTTTTTGGTTTATAATATACCCTATCTTTTAAAATATCCGGTAAACAAACCATATCGGTTACAGGTATTTCACTGTCATGTGCATATGCATAACCCTTACCATATCCTAATTCCTTCATCAATTTTGTAGGTGCATTTCTAATTTGGAGAGGTATTTGTACTCCATTATAATTCTGTATATCAATATCGATCATCTGCATTGCAATATACAATGAATTTGATTTTGGAGCTAAGGTGTTATATGCTACTGCCTGTAATATCGGAAGTGTTGCTTCGGGCATCCCCATATGATCAAGTGCATTCTTTGCTGAAATACTAATATTCAATGCCTCCGGATCTGCGAGTCCTACATCCTCTGAACTAAATTGGATAACTCGCCTCACTATGAAGTTTGGATCATCACCTGATCTTAACATTTTTAAACAGTAAAAAAGGGCTGCATCGATATCTGAATTTCGCATTGATTTGTGTAGGGCTGATATATAGTCGTAATGATTATCACCATTTTTATCATAGATACCGGTTGTCTTAAATAAAAGATCAACTAAATCATCTGAATTAACTATACACTTATTTTCACAACCATTCTTTTTTAAAAGTAGTTCAACTATTCCTAAAGCTTTTCTCGCATCACCACCAGACATTTCTGTTATAGTATCGATTTCTTCATCGTTGATGGTAATCTCATAATCCCACCTTGATTTAATTTTTGAAATAGTATTTTTTAGAAGAAGGATTGTATCATCTTGAGATAATTGATTTAATGTCATAACTCTAAGACGAGATAATAGAGGAGATATTATAGAAAATGAAGGGTTTTCGGTAGTGGCACCAATCAAGATAATTGTTCCATTCTCAACAAAAGGGAGAAACGCATCTTGTTGTGATTTATTAAAACGATGAATTTCATCGATAAATACGACTGTTTTTTGCTTAAACATTCTATAGTGATCGGATGATTCGAACATTACTTTTTTTACATCAGTAATACTTGATAACACAGCACTAAACGGAATAAATCTCATCTTAGTTTTAGAGGAAATAATAGTGGCAATTGTAGTTTTTCCAACTCCCGGAGGTCCCCAAATAACAAAAGAAGATAGATTATCATCATCTATCATTTTTTTAATTATAGAGTTTTTATTTAGAATTGATTCAATGCCGACCATTTCTGAAAGCTCAGAAGGTCTTAAAAGGTCTGCTAAAGGTTTTTCATTGTAAAACATATCATATTATACTCTGTATAATTAGAAATGTCGATATTAAAAAAATGATTAATTACAAAATAATGATTGACTTTAGCATATTTTAATGTTAATTTTTGTTAGTACATTTTTTTAGTTGTTTTTATTTCTTACATAACCCCTATCGCGGGTAGATACATTTGAAATATAATCAGAACATTATTTATAAGGATTCACATATGAGATTATTTGATACACATTGCCACATTGCTCTTTTATATCAAGATACTATAGAACAGATAAGGGTAATTGATGACGCAAAGAGAGCTGGAGTAGTTGCATTAGCTAATATATCTACAAATTTATATGATTTTGAAGCTGCATATCAAAATACTAAGCATATTCAAAACATATTTCACACAGTAGGAATTAGTCCATCAGAAGTTGATAATCCGGGAAAAGACTGGGAACAACAATTAAAAGCGTTTTGTCAATATGAAAAAGTTGTAGCTGTTGGTGAGATCGGTCTTGATTATTATCATAAATATGGTGATAGAAATAAACAAATTGAACTTTTTATAAGACAACTTGAAATCGCAAATACATATTCACTACCAATAGTTATTCATAATAGAGAAGCCGGTGAAGATATGAAGAGTATTCTTAAATCAAAGATATCTCCTTCAGGTGGAATAATGCATTGTTTTAGCGAAAACACCAGATTTGCATTTGAAATGATAGATCTTGGATTGTATATTTCATTTGCGGGCAACCTTACCTATAGAAATGCCAAAAATCTTCATGAAGTTGCAAGAAATATACCACTATCATCAATACTAATTGAAACTGATAGCCCTTTCCTAACACCGCATACTTATAGAAACAAGAGAAATCAACCGGCATATCTGGTCGAAACAGCTAAATATCTTGCAGAGCTTAAAAATATTTCTATTGAGGAACTTTCAAATCAACTTTTTGAAAATAGTCAAAAAGTTTTTAAGGTAACTGTTATATAATTTTTTTATGTACCTAAAAGAAATAAAGCTTCAAAATTTAATTCTAAAATCCAATATTTTTTTAGCACCGTTGGCAGGTTATACAAACTTGCCAACTCGCCTTCTCTATAGAAGACAGGGTGTGGCTATTGCTTATTCTGAAATGGTATCGGCTGATGGACTTCATTATAATTTTAATAAATCAGCTGGACTTTTACGCTCTGACCCGGTTGATAGACCTCTGGGTATTCAGATATTCGGTTCAAATGCTAACATGATCTTATCGGCATATAAGTCTATTGAAAAACTAGAGTTTGATGTAGTTGATATAAATTGCGGTTGTTCTGTAAAAAAAGTAATAAAAAATGAATGCGGTGCATATTTACTAAAAAAACCGGATGAGATTTTTAAGATAGTAAATAATATAAAAAACATAACTGATAAGCCTGTTTCAATTAAGATAAGAAGCGGATGGGATAGGAATAGTATTAACTATCTTGAAGTCTACGATGCAGCAATACATGCCAAGGTAGATTTAATTACATTACATCCAAGAACAAAATCAGATCTATTTTCAGGAAAAGCTGATAGATCTCATATTAAAAAACTCAAGTCAATTTCTTCAATACCGGTCATAGGTAATGGTGATATATTTTCAGGTGAAGATGCAATTAAAATGATGGACGAAACCGGATGCGATGGAGTAATGCTTGCTAGAGGCGTCATACAAAATCCATTTTTGATAGAAGAATGTATTGCTGCATTCAAAGGTGATACATATATTCCACGAACTAAAAACTATAAAATTGACACAGCAAAAGAACATCTTAATGAACTTATTAAATATTCCGGAGAGAAATTTGGTGTAATTGAATTTAGAAAAATTTGCCCGGGATATATAAGAGGATTTGAAAATGCCTCTTCAATCAGATCAAAAATTAATCTTGAAAATTCTTCAAAAGAGGTTTTTAAGCTCCTTGATCAAGTATAGAATTATTTCATTTATTTATTAGGCTCTTGTCTCTTATAATTTCCATTTCTTTTTCAAAAAGAATATTTACAGGTAGATTACCATCTAACCTATGATATTTAAATCCAAAATCTTCGTACCGTTTTAAAGATTTATTATAATTAAATAAAATCCTCTCCTGTAATTCAATACCCTCAAATATCTCTTTTGTTTGATTTCTATGATTAATCCTTCTTTGGCATTCTTCTATTGGTGTGTCAATGAAAAATAGATGTTCAGGCAATGGAAAGCTTTTATTTAACTCGAAGACTTTTTCAAAATCAACATCAAGACTCTGATAGGCAAGAGAAGAAAATAAATATCTGTCACAAACAACCGTTTTACCTTCATCTAAAAATTTTCTAATTAAAGAAACATGTTGATTACGATCTGCAGCAAAAAGAAAAACCAGAGTCTCTTTTGTAATATCAGTGTCGCCTTTTAAAATTGAACGAATCATCTTACCGATTATATTATCGGAAGGTTCAAAAGTATGAAATCCACCTAACCTTTCTGATAGTTTTTTACTCTGAGTTGTTGTTCCGGCACCATCAAGACCTTCAAAAACAATAAAATTTTGTAATATTTCTATATTCATATCGTGTATTATATAAAAAAATGATATTATATACAACAAATAATTTTGCAACTTATGGAATTAAATATGGAATATAGTTTTGTTGATTATCAGGGAGAATTAAACAAAGATTTTTCGAAAGATTTTTTTAGTAAATTTTTATCCTCACACTTAAATACTGAAATTTCAAGAGTTTATCCAAATCCGGTTCACAGTCAACTGATTGTTTCTGAATTCTTTAATCCAGAGTTCTTACAGATTTCAGACAACTCAAATAACACTACTATCCTCTGCAACAACAAAGCAGAGTCATATTTATTCTATTGTTCATCATTATTAAATGATAAACCAATTACAGTAATTAATAAAAAGTTTTCACTGATGGACAATAAAAATCTTACAAACAAATTTGATTTAGTATCTATCAACTTTAATATTTCTTTTAATAATTTTCTAGATTACATTAAAGATATTATTGGGTATATTAAAGCAGATGGATATTTAATAATAATTTATCCATATATATGGTTCAATAGAAATAATCTGTTAAATTGTGAACTTTCTCTAATTGAATATGCAAAATCAAATGATAAAAGATGGTTGTTCTGTGAATCAATAACAGAATATATTGATAATAATGAGTATACTATAGTAAAGAATGAACTTATTACAGATGTATATTCAAATTATTCTCTGTTAAATGTAAGTCATATTTGTTCACTTGAAAAACTAAAAAAAACAATTCTCGGGAATGATACTAATTTAATAAATTCTATTAATCTTCCTTCTGAATTTACTCTTCAATCAGGATTACTTGTAATAAAAAAGAATAAAAAGACTATTACTGTGGACAATTTATTCAATGTATAAAAAATTAATTAAGTATAACAAACTAACAAACACATATATTATTACTACCATATATCGGGTATTATTTTCAATAATTGTATTTACTATTAATATCAATTTATATCCATCAACTAAACAAGATGTTTCATTTGATAAAAGAATTATTGCAATAGAAAAAAGTATAGATGATATAGAAAGTATTGAAAGTATTAATGGTATTCAAACTACTAAAAATATTGAAGAAGAAATAATGCAAAAAAAAGATCGGTTAGTTGGAACATTATTCTATCCTCGAATTATTAAAGTTCTTTCAAAGCTAGAATATAAAAGAAAAAACAATTCAAAAGCTCGCTACTATATCAATCTAGCGTTGAATGATAGTTTATTTAATAAACTTGACTTAGTTTATAAATTAGAAATATATACTCTTTTTTTAGAAGTTCATAAAAGGAACCGGTTATACTCAGAGATTATTAATCATCAAATACCTGCGATCATTAAATCCAGGCTAGAAGATGACGCTATTCTAATTTTAGCAGAGGCTAATTTTAAATCAGATAATATTTTAAATGCCCGAAATTATTTATTGAAAATTACATTCAATAATCTTAATAACGACAATCAATTATTGTATCATTATCTATATTATAAACTAAACACTAAAGTAATCAATAGTTCAAAGATTGGTTATAAAGATCCAAATATAAGCTCTCTATTAGTTGATAAGGAGGAGCTATATATAGGGACATGGCATGGAGGACTAATTAAATATAATTTTTACAATGATGATTATAAGTTTTATGGAAATGATTACTTAAAAAACATAGAAATCAGATCGTTATATATGGATAATTTGTTAATATATATCGGAACAACCGGTGGAGTATATGTATTAAATAAACGAAACGACTCAATAAGTTTTATTGATGAACTATCAAGCTATAAAATTTACTCAATTACAGGAAATGAAAACATAGTTGTTTTTGGAACGCTCGAAGATGGTATATTAATATATGATAAAAAATTAAAACAATTCAGACAGATCGAAATTGGAAGTTCTATCACTAAATGTAAGGCAATGGAGAATAAAGAAATATTCATTGGTACTTCAAACGGGTCGATTTTCAAAATAGATTTATTAAACAATATCACTAAGCTTAGTAGTAATTTTAATTCTCCTATTACGGGTATTGATATGTATAAAGATAAAATAATTGTTTCAACTTACAGCAAGGGATTGTTTATTGGTGCAAATTTTGATAATTTTATTAGTTTAAATACTAAAAACAATAATTTTTTTAGTGATTACATATTATCTATTGTAAATGATCAGGATTTATTGTATTGTGCAACTTTAGATAATGGTATTGCAATACTGTCACTAAAAGATTATTCTATTTCAACATTAGATATATATGAAAATTATTCTAATTATGATGTAAATAGCATTGAAATTAGTGAAAGATATATATTCATAGGAACATTGGGTGAAGGCGTTATTATTAAAAATAAATAAATTATTAAAAATACTTCATAAATTATATATAAATAGGAAAATTTTTAAGTTTTCTATTGTTACAAAATATATATTAAAAGAATTTATTCCAACTTTTATAATAGCTTTTCTTTTTTTCTTTGTAATTTTTTTTATAAATCAAATACTACTTGAAATCAAAGATCTTTTAGTTAAACAAATTCCAATGTATCTTGTTATTGGAACAATGTTTGCATCATTTCCATTATTTATATTACTAAGTTTACCTTTTGCAACAATGTTATCAACGCTTATGATTATGGGGAGATTTTCATCTGATAATGAAATTGTTGCATTTAGAGCACTTGGGTTTAATATGATGCAGATTTTCAGACCAATTTTTATTCTCAGTCTATTCATTTCACTTGCTGATTTTATGGTTTATGATTATTTTTTGCCGCTTTCACTAAGAGACAAGATTAATATTCAGAAACAAATATTATTGATAAAACCAACAATTAACTTCAAAAGCAAGACCATAGAAACACATGATAAAAAGGCGATCTATACCGATGATGTTCAGGATAATAAAATTAATGGAATAATTATAATTGATAAATCAGCCGGTTCTAAAAAAATACTCACAGCTTCGTCGGCTCAAATATTACCATCCGAGGAAAGAAATAATGCAATTGAATTAAGACTATCAAATGCAATGATACAAACAGATTCAAATGAGAGACCCGGCGAATTTAACTACGGATATTCGGATACAATATCATACTATATTTCATTCATTGATTCGAA
>CAYYKD010000021.1:13759-26382 GCA_964471825.1 uncultured Spirochaetales bacterium | reverse complement strand
GACAACTATCGAACTTTTTAAAGAGTTCCTTATAAGTAAAATAATTTATGATCGTGAGAAAAAAAGCATATCTATTAAGAAGTCAATTGCAGAGTCAGAGCTACTCAGTTTACGCAGTTCAATAAATAATTCTGTAATTGGATCATTAAATGATAGTGGATATAACTCTGCCCTTTCGAAATATGATAATACATTAAAAAATTATGATAATTTAAAGAATCATAAAATTAATGATTCTTCTCATAACTATGATATAATTGAATTAATGAAAAAGTTTGCCTACCCATTAGCATGTATAGTATTTGCATTATTTGCTGCACCGGTTGGTATATACTCTAGAAGAGCCGGATTTCAGATTGGTTTTATTCTAGGGTTATTTTTATCGGCTTTTTATTGGTTTGCATTTATAATGACTGACTCGCTTGGTAAAAAAATGATTCTACCGCCATTTCTATCAATGTTTTTACCAAATCTACTTTTTGTCATTCTTGGATCAATTTTTTTATATAAAAGGCTTAGGGAATAATGACTAAAAATACAATTAATGAATTAATAAAAAATATAAAAATAGTTTTCAGTAATTTTATGGAGTCTCTTCTAAAAAAAATTATTATAAATCCATTAAAGCTCTTTAACGAGTTTAAAGATATAAAAAATACTAAGAGTATTTTGAAGAGTAGTTATCATAATAATATTAATTACATCAAGGATATCAAGTTACCATTTATTCTCTATAGAATGTTATTTATGGCATTTCTTTATTGGCTTTTTTTTGCTCAAGCATTATTCATGGTTTTGACAATGGTTATAGAATTATGGCAAAACCTGCAAATTTATTTAGATAATTCAGTTAGTATGCCTCTCGTGCTGTTAATTACGATCTTGAGTGTTCCAAAATGGATAATGCTTACTTTACCTATTGCAATTATGTTTGGTGTTATTATGTCTATAGCCTCTTTGTATCAGAACAATGAATTAGTTGCTATTTTTTCATCAGGAATATCAATTTATAAATTAATCGTTCCATTAGTATTATTTAATTTTTTACTTTCAATAGTAATGATATTTGCAAATAGCTATGCAATTATTCCCGCATCGAGATTACGAGCTACACTATTTGAAAACATTACAAATAAAACTGCTTCAAAAAATTTAAATAGAAAAGAAATAACTATCAGAGGAACAGATGGCTATTTCTGGAATGCAGATGAATACATTTCTTCAAAAAGAGAATTGATTAATCCGCTTGTTTTTAAAATTAATGAAGACTATAGAATTACAGAAAGAATAGCAGCCTCAAAAGCACAATATACAAGTGAGGGTTGGATTTTTATGTCCGGTGCCAGCTTAATATGGGATGCATCAGGAGATATAATCAAAGAAGAACATTTTTTTAAAAAGAAATTTAATTTTTCAGATGATCATAATGCATTCAAAAGTGCTATGTATTCAATAGAAGATATGACAATCGTTGAAGCTAAAAAAAGAATTAAACATTTAAAACAATTAAATATTAAGTACAATAAAGAACTGACAGAATATTATAAGAAATTTTCATTTCCTTTTACATTGCTTATAGTTTCATTACTAGCTGTAGGAGTCTCAACAATTTCGAGAAGAAATATTCTTATCCTAGCACTATTTTTTGCAATTGGATTAGCTATTATTTATTATATTTTTCAGATGCTTATACTCGATGTACTAGCCGAAAGTGGAGCTGTTCCTCCATTAATTGGGTCATGGCTATCTGTAGTTGTTTTTATTCCCTTGGCCATTATTTTAATTAGAAGAGCAAAAACCTAGAAAATGTGGAGTTATTAATGAATGATTATGAAAAACCGGACTTTTGGTCAAAAAAAGCTAAAAAGGAAGGTTTTGCAGCAAGAAGTATTTATAAACTGGATGAAATAAATAAAAAGTTTAATCTAATTAAAGAGGGGCAAAACATCCTAGATCTAGGATGTGCTCCAGGATCATGGTCACAATTTATATCTGAAAAGATTGGTGAAACCGGCACATTAATTGGGATTGACTATAAACAAATAACAGTTAATTTAAAGAATGCACACTTTATATATGGAAATTTTTTAAGGGAACATAATCAGGAAAAAATAATGAGTTTTGGTCCTTACGATGGAATAGTCAGTGATATGGCACCTGATACTACAGGAGATAAGCTAACTGATTGTTATGCATCCAGTGAACTTGTTAATACTGCACTTGATTTTAGTTACCGTTATCTTAAAAAAGGCGGTTTTTTTGTAGCCAAAATATTTCAGGGCGGAGATGAGATCAACATAATGGAAAGTATTAAAAATTCATTTACTTTTTCAAAGTGGTTTAAACCAGATTCATGTAGGAAGAAGAGTTTTGAAATATTTATTATTGGCTCAGGCTATAAAGGTAAAATTGAACAATCAGAGAAAGAAGTTCAAGTTATAAATATGGATGAAGATTCCGGTATCATGCCTTGGTAAATTTATCCAGTTCAAAACACCCATCCCAATCCTCAGAAGGTGGTGAACTTAAAAAATCCTTGCATCTTTGTAGATATATTTGTGAAGGTTTATCATTTTCATCGATCTTTAAGCACTGTCTAAAGTATGCAGATGCTTCTTCCCAGTTTCTTTTTTCAAATAACTTAAGACCTGCATGAAAATAATCAAAAAAGTCGTTTCCCTTCTCGATATCTTTATCAGTTAGTAATTGCATGAGTCTAACAGAGCCTGAAATATCTTGAATCTTTACACGATCCAATAATCTGACCGGCGTTAGTTCTTTCAATACTTTATAAAGAGCTTCTGTAATGATAATCTCTGTATTAAATAACTTTCCATAGTTATTTAATGATGAAAGTATTGTTGATACATTTCCAAAAATCGAATAAGATTCAGTTTCACCTGTTTTAATTATTTTAAACCATTCCTCTTTATAATGAAGAGAGATAAATATTTTTTCACCAAATATTGTTCTAGAGTTTTTAACAATATCTTTTGCCGCGATTATGCTATCTTTTTGAAAGCTATCGCTTATTTTAGGTATTCCAAAATATGCAAAGAATTTTGTCACTGAATATTCCGATATAATACCATGATATTTTTTTATCAATATTTCATTCTTTTTTAAGTCCTCAGATATTATACCAATAGAGTCTATCGTAAGTCGTTTATCACTATAAACTGAAGTATCTGATAACATAAAAACACCTATGTTCCTCTTTGTCTCAAAATTCCAGTGTCCTCTCCTTAATAAATCAACAATTTTAGGGACATCAACTTGCGATACTCCACCGTGGTAGATATGCAACAACTTTTTTTTCCAAATATTATTATCAAATAAGTAAAGGATAACTGCAGAAATAATACTATAAACAAATGACAAACATAAAGAAACAACAGGAATAAAAATATTTGTCGAATGAGTAACCAATGAGATACAGATCAATATGATAAACATAATTGGGGTAATAAAATAACTCAACTTTGTATTTCTAAGAACAACAAAATTGATAATTAAAAAAATCAATACTGAAACGAGTATTAGAAAATATATTGAGACACTAATCATTTGAGTTCCATTCTTAATCTCATTGTAAGAATGTAATGAATTCTTTAAATATTGTTCATTGTAACTTTTCACTAAAGCAAAGTTTTTTCCAGATAAAAGCTGATTTGTAACTCTAATATAACCTTCTAGGACTTCTATCTGTTTTCTTATGATTTCATAATCATTTTTCTTTTCTTCATCATCTATAATATTTTCGTGTTTTGTTTCTTCAAAGATTTTTTTCTTTTCTTTATATGATTTTTGATCAATTGATGGGTAGTACTTTTTTAATGATTGATTTAATGAAATTAAAGTATCTGCTAGTCCTACTACTTCCTTGTAATATAAATAATCAAAATTAGTTGAAATATTGTCAACCTCATTAATAACAATAGTTCCAAAAGTATTTGATTTTATCATTAATGAATCATTCATATATGATGAAAACTTAAAAAACAAAGAACTGGGTTCCAATTTAATATCACTTAAAAACATTAGAAATGGCATTGATAAAAGATATTTCTCATTAAATTTGAATATTATATCTTTTATACTTTTACTGGTTTTCTCTTTTGTAACAACACCGATCTTATTTGGATTTATAGATAAAAAGTTTTCTAATGAGTCATTAGAAAACGAATCAGACATTTCAAAACTTAAGTTTGATTTCAAAAACAGCAATTTTGATTTATCATAATTGCTCCGTTTATTAAATATTTTTTTATTTGTATTAATGAAAATAACACCATTTATTTTATTATCTTTATTTATCTTATTAATTATCGATTGTTCAAAAAAATTATCTTTATAAATTGATTTATCCAGATCGACAATAATATTATCAGTACTGAGATCCGACATAAAATCTAATATATTTGAGAATTGAATTGAGGTTAGTTTATTGTCAATTCGAAAGATTACTGTATCATTAACTTCGATAGAATTTTTAACTTTATTATCAAAAACACCTTTTAAATTAAAAATCGGTTCAAGTTTATAAAATTGACCGTAAATAAATAAAAATACAAAAATTGATATAAATATGGTTAATATAAAAGCAAATAAAAATTTTATTCTTATAGATTCCAAATGGATCTCCTAATAACATAGTATTAATTAATATTTTCGTTATAATACACAATAAACTATAGTAATAAATTTAAAAATAATCATCAACAATTTTAAGAAAAATAAAATGATTTAAATTGAGGCTTTTGGAATACTGAAAATTTTTTTTTAAAATCTCAATAAAAAAACTAATCATTTTCAAATATTTGATTATAATCTTTTCTTTTATGAATATGAATATCACCAAAAATTATATGTTGCATAATCGAAATAATACCTTTTTTTACTAACTCTAGAATGGCCAGAAAAACACAAACTAACTCCATCCTGGGAATATCATCTCTAATTAGTTCGAAATAGTTAAAATGATCTCGATTATTAAAAAGGTCTATAATGTGATTAATTTTATCTTCAACAGTAAAGTTAAACAGAGTCACTTCAAAAGAACTGTCACTGGTTTTCTTTTTATTTAATATTTTTGAAAAAGCACCTACAAGATCTACTACTGTTAAAGGTTTCCAATTTATCTCTCCAATATCATCATCATCAAATAAGAGTGGTTCTCCCCTACTCTCAATAAATGGGACAGAATCATCCATTCTTTCTTCCAACACTCCGGCGGCAATTTTGAATTTTTGATATTCAAGGAGTTTATTGATTAGATCAGACCTTAGATCTTCAGTATTTTCAAACTCAAACTCAATTGGTAACATAGCCTTAGTTTTAATTAGCACAAGAGTTGTTGCCATCTCAACAAACTCCGCAATATTATTTAAATCCAACTCGATCATTATTTTTAAATATTCAAAATATTGTGCTGTTATTTCAGAAATACTTATATCATAGATATTAACTTCACTGGTTTTTACAAGATGTAGTAATAAATCCAACGGTCCTTCGAAATCTGTTAATTTAACAAGATATTTTACTGATTCTGCGTTAATAATCTGTTCTGAAGTCAATTTCAAGTTCTCCAATTTTTAGTAGTTCCTGTGATTTTACATTTGCCAATGAGATTTTTAGTGTGTCGGTGCTTAAAACTCCATCATCTTCATATATTTCCATTAGTGGTTCTAAAACAAATCTTCTATTCAACATCTCTTTATGAGGGATTACAAGCGAATCAAGATTAATAATATTATCGGAATAATAAATAATATCTATATCAATTATCCTTGGTCCTTTCGGTCTTAATGGATCTTTAATTCTACCCATCTCAGTTTCAATCTTTTTTATTGTTGATAGTAATTCAAGTTCATCTAAATTATCCGTTGTAAACTTTGCAACCAGATTATAAAAATCATCCTGCTCCAAATCTTCAGTTGGTTTACTCAGATAAAGATTGCTTATTTTGATTAATTCCATTTTACTTGCTAAAGAAGATAGTGCCTCTTTTAGAAAAAACTCACTCGGTTCGATATTTGAACCGAGTGATAAATAAACCGATTTATTTTTAAAACTATTCATAATAAGAAAATTCTCCGGTTATTCTTCAGATTTTGGATTTAAAACAGCTCTGATTTTCTCTTCGATACTCTTCATAATATCAGGGTTGTCTATCATAAACTGTCTTACACTATCCTTTCCTTGTCCGATCTTCTTTTCTCCATATGCATACCATGAACCGGATTTTTGAATTAATCCATATTTTACACCTGCATCAATAACCGACATCTCTTTTGAAATACCGGTTCCGTAGGTGATTTCAAGTTCAACCTCTCTAAAAGGGGGTGCAAGTTTGTTTTTGACGACTTTTATTCTAACTTTGTTACCACTAGCTTCTGTCCCATTAGTAATAGTTTCAATTTTTCTAATATCCATCCTCATAGAAGCATAGAACTTTAAAGCATTTCCACCTGTTGTTGTTTCCGGATTACCAAACATAACACCAATCTTCATTCTCAATTGATTTATAAAAATAACACAACACTTTGATTTAGAGACAACTCCTGTTAGCTTTCTAAGAGCCTGACTCATCAATCGAGCTTGAAGCCCCATATGGCTATCACCCATATCTCCTTCAATCTCTGCCTTTGGAGTCAAAGCTGCAACAGAGTCAACAACGATTATATCAACTGCACCACTTCTTACCAGTGTTTCTACAATTTCCAATCCTTGCTCTCCTGTATCCGGTTGAGAAATATAAAGATCATTTATATTTACACCAAGAGCTTTAGCATAAACTGGATCTAAAGCATGTTCAGCATCTATAAAAGCAGCTATTCCTCCAAGCATTTGTGCTTCTGAAATGGCGTGTAGTGCAAGAGTTGTTTTCCCGGATGACTCAGGTCCGTAGATTTCTATGATTCTGCCACGAGGATAACCACCAATCCCCATCGCCGCATCTAGTAATAGTGAGCCACTTGGAATAGCATCAATATTGATGTGTTTCTTAGAACCAAGTTTCATTATTGAACCTTTTCCAAAAGCCTTCTCAATGGTCAAAATTGAAGATTCTAGAGCCTTAAACTTCTCTGCCAAATCCTTTGCAACTGGCTGCCCATCATCTCCGATAAATAAGTCACTTTCATTTCCCATGTCTATACTCCGTTAAATAAAATTACATAAATAATCTGTTTATGTAAATATATAAACTATAAAAAAGTTTAAAGTATTTATATGCTTACACAAATATTACCTTTTTACAATTCCATTTTTGCCGATAAGTTCTCTCTTTAAAAAAAGTATCACCAGGTATGAGGATAAGCAAACAGTTGACAAAATTGAGATCATTATCATAATCTGGTATTTTATAGCAACTAGAGGAGTCGAACCCCCAAGTATTTGTCCGGTCATCATTCCGGGTAATGAGACCAAACCCATAGTTGCAACAGATGAAATTGTTGGTAAAATAGATGCTCTATAACTAGTTTTTATAAAAGGTCTTGCAGCTTCATCAATTGAAGCACCAAGAGATAAATATCCATAATATTCACCTTTATTCTTATGTAAATCATTATAGAATCGTTCAAATGCAATAATTACACCATTCATACTATTTCCGAGCAACATCCCGGTTATAGTTATTAAATGTCTCGCATCAAAATAAGGTGTAGGTTTAACTACAAAAACCATTAGAATTAAATTGATGATGATTACAGGTATAAATAAAGATATAAAGCCGTAAAATAACATGGATTTCATACCTGTTTTTACTTTTGAGTAGATATTTAGATTAGCTATAAACATCATCATCAATATCCATAAAATATTTATAAAGAGATTATTATAATTAAATATAAACTGTAGAAAAAAACCGACTAGAGAAAGTTGAAGAATCATTCTTACAATGCCCGAAACTATCTGTAAAACCGTACCTCGATTTACGATATAAGTTATAATAATTGGAATTAATAATATTGGTAATAAGAAAATCATACTATACAGAGAAATATCATTAGCTCCCATTTTAAACTCTCCCTATATGTATAATACTGGTAAAATCATTAAAAAAAACTTTTGTGTGTGAAACACATACTAGAGTTATATCATTTAAGTTGTTTAATAAATAATCAAAAACAATCCTTGCAAGTTGTTCATCGAGAGCACTTGTCGGCTCATCTAATAATAATACCGATGGCTTTAAGCCTATAATTCTTGATAAAACAACTCGCTGTTTTTCACCTATTGATAAATCACCCATTTTTTTTTCTAATGTAGATTTATCTAATCCGAATCGATTTAATAAATCTACGAATACTTTAAAATCAAAGTCAAATCCCCTATAAACAGAGAACTGATTAATCTCATCAGGGAAATTTTTGACATAAGTTTCAGATAAAACGGGAGTCTCTTGAGTCATATACTGCACCGATCTTCTATAGTTTTGATAATTTTTAATTGTTTTAATGTCTTCACCCTTGTATTTAATGATCCCATTATAATCATTTATAAAGAGTGATAGCATTTTTAATAGTGTTGATTTACCTGACCCTGATTCACCAGACAGTAGAACTTTTTCACCTTTTTTAATAATAATCCTTTCTGGATACTTTATCAATTGCTTTTCTATGGCATATGAAATATCTGTAATCTCAAAGATTGTCTCTATCACTTCATTAACCCTGTTATATCAAAAAAAGCGATTAATACTGCCGTTACAATTAAAATTAAAAAACCGGTCATATTTATAATATACAAAATTTTTAAACTTACCTGCTTTCTAAAAATAAGTTCATACAGATAAATTATTATGTGACCTCCATCTATTGCAGGAAACGGTAGTAGATTAAATATACATAATGCTAGTGAAAGATAAGCAAGAATATTAATAAAAACTCTTAAACCGGATAGTAAACCATCACTTAAGCCCTCATATGTGGCCTCACCTATTATTGCACCGATCTTAATTGGCCCACCAATTTGATTCATTACATTTTTTTTAGGTTTAAATATCAATGAATATAAGCCGTTAAGAACAATCGAAGTGGTATCGGCAGTCTCTAAAAATGCTGATTTTATTGCAGTATGAATTTTCTCTCCTGCTACTTCTTCGATAATAGGTTTGTATTGAAAATAAAAATCCTTTTCAGAGATATAATTATTAATAGTATTAAAATCTATTTCAACTGTTATCTCATTTGTCAATCCTCTTAATATATATAAAGTAGATGTTAAATTCTTTGAAAATCTATTCCTAATGTATGAGTTTATTACCTCACCGGATAAATTATCTTGAATATCGTCAATTCTTGTGATGATATCTCCATTATAGAGTTTTAAATAATTAGAAAGTTTTGTTTTATCATTTGCAAATATAATTGGCTCTGAGTATGAATAAACTCCTATTATAGGTCTCATTTGAGTTGGATCCCAATCCGGCTTTAAAGTAATATTAACCTGTTCGCCATTTCTATCTGCAACAATTTTCAATTCATTCTCTTTATTCATAATTACAATTTTTTGCATATCAGAAAAACTATTAACCGGCAAACCATTTATTGATTTTAAAATATCACCGGTTTTTAATCCATATTTTTTTGCAGGTGATTCATTTTCTTTTTTTAAACCGATTAAATTTGATATATCATCGGATAAATAAATTTTTGCAGGTAATAATGGTCTTTGATGCGGTGTTGCAAAGAGTAATGTTAAGAAAACAACTGCCAGAATATAATTCATAAAAGGGCCTGCAGCTGCAATCAATATTCTTTTAATCGGAGACAACCCGTAAAAACCATCAGAGCTTCTTAACATGAAAACTTTGATACTTTTTTTAATTTTTTTGTTTAATTCTTTTTTTTCTTTTTCATCAATTTTATCTGATAGTTTAAATGACTCAAGATAGTCGAGATTCTTTGAAATAACCCTTAAAATTCTTTCAACTTGAAGTTGAGGTAATTCCCCCTCTTTAAGCCTATAGTACTTTGCCGTGTCTACAAAATCATAACATTGATTTATATCATTTTTTATTTCTGAGCCATAAGTTAACAATTTTTCGTATTCATCATCAGATAATTCTGAGGGAATATAACTTTGATATAATTTTTCATAGTCTGCTTCAGATACTTTTGATTTTAAGTAATTAAATTCAGTTTTTCGAATAATAAGAGGTATATCTTCCGATATTTCATCGTTTTTAAACTTGCAATAACCTCCAAGTGGTAAAAGACATATTTTATAGGTCGTTCCTTTATAATAAAAACTCCATAGTGTATGCCCCCATCCAATAGAGAATACCTCTACTGTTAGCTTAAAAAGTTTACCTATAACGAAATGTCCCAGTTCGTGAAAGAAAACAAGTATCCCAAAACCTATTATTGCAAAGGCAAATTTGGATACAGTAGAAATAATAACTTCTTGCATATTTTACTCCAGATTAGATTTGACTATTTATTAAATCAAGACAATAACGATCAAGTTCATAAAGAGCAGAAATTGTTAGCTCTGTATTTAAAGCATGATTATCTTGTAAAAAGATATTTATACACTTTTCCATAGTTTCTTCAATATTTTGAAAACTAATTTTTTTATCTAAAAACAAATTTACAAGAATCTCATTTGCATAGTTATAAAAAGGGGGTAGCATCTTTCCGGATTTACCACAAAAATAGGCAAGATCAAGCATTTTAAATTTGGCTAAATCTACTGGAAATAGCTCAAAATTATAGCTTTTAGTCAGATCAAACCGATTATATGTATTTACCTCTAATTTTGGATATGTAAGAGCATTCTGAACAGGAATAGCCATATCATTCGGGCCAATCTGAGCGTAAATTTCTCCATCAATTGTTTCAATCATAGAATGTATAAGAGACTGAGGATGAATCATCACTTTGATTCTATCATAGTCAAAATCAAATAGCATATTTGCCTCTATGACCTCTAGACCTTTATTTGCCATTGTTGCACTGTCAATAGAAATTTTATTACCCATTTTCCATGTTGGATGTGCAAGAGCCTGTTCAACTGTAATTGTATTCCAATTTTCTTTAGGAAAATGTAAAAATGGTCCCCCGCTTGCCGTTAGTACTAGATTACTAACTTCCTTTTTTTTATTCAATAATTGAAATATTGCCGAGTGCTCAGAATCAACCGGAATTATGTCAAGGTTATGCTGTTTTGCAAGTTTCTTTAGAATTGGACCTGCACATACAAGGCTTTCTTTATTTGCAAGTGCTATATTTTTTTTATTCAAAAGGAGATTGTAAGTAGGTAATATACCGGCTTTACCGGATATTCCATTTACGACCATTTCAATTTTGGTATCTTTATAGATCTTCTCTAAAGCCGGCTCACCTGAAAATATTGTAGTATTTTTATATTTTACAGATTCACAATGACCATAATAAGTTGTATAAGCGGCGATATCTGTTACTATTGCGTATTCAGGTGAGAATTGATCTATAATATTGAGCATTTTATCAATATTAGAATGTATGGAAATAGAAACAAGATAAAACTTATTTTTAAAAGAATCTATTACTCTTAATGCAGCATTTCCTATTGAACCTGTTGCTCCCAAGATCGCAATGTTTTTCATAAAAAAATACCGCTAAACTTTTAGTGCAAAATAGATTTGAAAAAGCATAAAATATATTGGTAAAAAGAATAATATAGTATCAACAGAGTCTAAAACTCCACCCCTACCGGGAACACCATCGCCTGAATCTTTCACTTGAGCTGAACGCTTAAAAACAGACTCAACCAAATCACCGATTGGAACTAACAGACCTGATATTGCCGGAAAAACAATATATAACCAAAAAGGAAAGTTTATAAAATTAAATACCTTATCAAATATTAAATAGAATATTATTGAAAGTACAAAAGATGAGATATAACCACCAATATATCCTGCCCATGATTTTTTTGGGCTGGCAACAAGACCAATCAGATTATTTCGTCCAAAAAGCATCCCGAAAACATAAGAAAAAATATCACTTGCCCAGATTAAGATAATGAAATATAGAAATAAAAACGAACCTGTGAGTGTACCGTGAGATTCTATTGAATAAAAAATTGGTACAGGATTAACAGGATTGAGCTCAATATTTAATGAAAATGGGAGTATAAATGAAGGAATTCCAATATATATAATGCCAAAAATTGTATATGACATTTTTTCGAAGGCATGGGTGAGATCTTTTTTAATGATATCTCTTGCTAAGATATATGATAAAATACCGATTAGATAAACAAAAAAAAGCATTAAATAGATACGATTATTTTGAATATTAAAGATATTATTTGCATAGAGATAAGCAAATATAAAAATAATAGTATTTACAAAGGGTAGAAAAAATTTTCTTACATTAATTCCCTTATTAAGAATTAGCTTTCCTATTTCATAACTACCAAAAAATGAAATTAGAACACAAAAAAGAAGTGCACCAAAAAAATGGTTCTTTAATGGCCAGAAAATCAAAGTAAAAACTAATGGTAAACAAATTAAAGTCAAAATAATTGGGAAAACAAATTTTTTCTATGCTGTAGGTTACCAGCAAAAGAAATCTCATTTTTTCGGGTTGATAAAAGAAAACATACAACCACTTGTAATTCTTGACAGA
>CAYYKD010000021.1:9587-13749 GCA_964471825.1 uncultured Spirochaetales bacterium | reverse complement strand
CTATTACTAAAATAGTCAATCGCCATCATAAAATCAGCCTCTGTAAAGTCCGGCCATAATTTATCTGTTATATAGAACTCACTATATGCTGCCTGCCATAAAAAATAATTACTTATTCTAAACTCACCGCTAGTCCTGATAATCAAATCCGGATCCGGAATGCCTGCAGTCAACAAATAATTACCAAATTCAATTTCTGATAAGTTATTTCTATTCTCAGCTGAAATTCTGTTTACAGCTTGTAAAATATCATTCTTACCTGAGTAATTTAAGGCTAACAAAACAGTAGTTGTATCCTTATAGTCTGCTGTGTCTCTTTCTACTTGTTCAATAGCTTTTAAAACTTCATCAGGTAGACCGGATTTGTCCCCTATATGTTTGATTTTAATATAATTTTTTACATAGAAATCCAACTCTTTTTTTAGGTGGCTAACTATCAACCCCATTAAAAAACTCACCTCTTCAGATGATCTTTTCCAATTTTCTTTTGAAAATGTATAAAGAGAAAGGTATTCAAGTCCTATTTTTTTTGCGGCAAGCACAATCTCTTTTGCACTTTTAACACCTGCAGAATGACCGCTTGTTCTCGGAAACCCCTTAGATTTTGCCCAACGGCCATTTCCATCCATAATAATAGATATATGTTTTAATTTATCAAATTTCAATTATTTCTTTCTCTTTCTTCTCTAGTATCGAATTTATCTCTTTAATGAAATCATCTGTGGACTTTTGTATCTGATCTAACCCTTGTTTCTCTTGATCTTCATTAACATCACCGTTTTTAAGAGCTTTTTTTAAAGCTTCATTTGAATCTCTTCTAATATTTCTTATACTAACTCTTGCCTGTTCAGCAATATTTTTTGCCTCTTTAACATATCCAAGCCGTGTTTCCTGAGTTAATGGTGGAATAGTAATTCTTATTACATTGCCATCATTAGACGGGTTAAAACCCAGCTCAGATTTTTGAATCGCTTTTTCTATAGGATGTAATGAACCTTTGTCCCATGGTTGGATTAAAATTGTTCTTGCTTCCGGTACACTTATTGTTGACATCTGTGAAAGATGCGTTTGTGCACCATAATAATCTACCATAACACTATCCAGTATAGCAGGGTTTGCCCTACCAGTTCTAATTTTTTTTAATTGATCAATAAAACTATTTATTGATTTCTTTGATTTATCCTGAAACTGTTCTTTAATTTTATTAAGCATTTCTTACTCCTTTACAACTGTTCCAACATTTTCACCTTGACAAGCTCTTTCAAGAGTCGAACTGTTAGACATATTGAAAACCATCAATTTTAGCTTATTGTCCCTCATAAGTATCATAGCAGAAAGATCCATTACTTTCAATTTTTTTTGGATTATTTCATCAAATGTAATTTCATTAAACAATTTTGCTTGAGAATTTTTTACAGGATCAGAGTCATAAATACCATCAACCTTCGTTGCTTTAAACACAGCATCTGCTCTAATCTGTAAGGCACGCATAGCAGCAGTTGTATCTGTAGAAAGATATGGGTTTCCAATACCGCCGCAGAATATAACAACCCCTGATTTTATAAAAGCATCTTCTACTCGATCCAGATTAAATAGATCTGCTACCCCATCAATATTAATACCTGATGATAAATATGCATTAATATTTTTTGATTTAAATCTTTCTAAAATAGCTAATCCATTTAAAACTGTAGACATCATTCCGATTTGATCACCAAGTCGTCTATCGTAACCATCAATATCTCCTGAAGCACCTCTAAAAATGTTACCGCCCCCCACAACAATTCCAAGCTGAACACCGGAGTCAATTATTGGTTTTAGACGAAGTATAAACTTATCCACACTTTTAAAACAGAGACCGCTCTCGCGGTCCCCTTTTAATAATTCACCGGAAATTTTTAATAAAAATCGTCTTTTATTATTAACCACCAATCATTATCCTTATAAATTTAATCATCTTAATAGAAGAACCAACCTCTTTTGAAACTGATTCGATGTATTTAGATACTTCAATTTTATCATCTTTAACATATTTTTGATTCATTAAACATATTTCTGAAAAATATTTTTGAAGTTTACCCTTTACAATATTTTCAACTACATTCGCCGGTTTTCCAGATTCTAATACTTGTTTTGCAAATATCTCTTTTTGATCTGCTAGTTCTTTTTCAGGAACTTCGCTCTCTACCAGATAGAATGGTGAATTGGCTGCAATGTGTAAACAAATATTATTTGTCATTTCGATGAATGCCGGTTTAGTAAAAACATCTTTTTTATCAGTTTCGAACAATGCTACTACACCGATTCTATTCTTTCCATGAATATAAGTCGCTGCAAATTGATTGTCTTTTACATCTAAAATCTCTATCTTTTTTAACTCAATATTTTCTTTAGTTTGAGTTATTACCTCGGTAAGAATTGAAGAGTATGTAGAAATATCTGAATTTCCGGTAGAAATACCAGTGTCAATAACCTTTTCGGCAGCTTTTATAAATAATTCATTAGTTCCTACAAAGTCGGTTTCACAACCGATCATTGCTATTGCAACTCTCTTATCATTCTTACCTGTAAAAACCCCACCTTCATTAGTTTCTCTATCCCCTCTTTTCTTTGCATCTGCCAGACCCTTTTCTTTCAATATCTTTAATGCTGCATCGAAGTCACCATTTGACTCAGTTAAAGCCTTCTTACAATCCATTAAACCGGCATTTGTAACATCTTTTAGCTTTTTAACATCTTGAGCTGATATACTCATATTATCTCCTTTTTTTTAATTATATTAAAATTTTTTTTGAATAATAATTATGCTTCCTTAGTTGAGGTGTCCTCTTCAAAATCTTCCTCGATAACATCCTCTTCCTTATGTATCTTTTTTCCGTCTAAAAGTTGTGAATATTCAACGCCCTCTTCATCACCATCTGCAAACTGGATCCCAGCTTCATTATCAGCATCAATACATGCATTTGCAATTATTGAACAAAACAAATTGATAGCTCTGATAGCATCATCATTTCCAGGTATTGGATAATCAACCAGATCAGGATTACAATTAGTATCAACTATAGCTACTACAGGAATCTTAAGCTTTTTTGCCTCGGCAACTGCAATTGATTCTTTTTTCGAATCCACTACAAATATTACTCCAGGAAGTTCGTTCATATTTTTGATTCCACCAAGATTTTTTTCGAGCTTATCTCTTTCTTTAATAAGTCCCATCTTTTCTTTCTTGGTAATCGATTCAAAAGTACCATCTGATTCCATTTTATCAATTTTTTTTAGTCTGTTAATTGACTTCTTGATTGTTGAAAAGTTGGTGAGCATACCACCAAGCCATCTATTATTGATAAAATATTGATTACATCTGTCTGCTTCTCTTTGTATAGCAGTTCTGGCTTGTTTTTTTGTACCTACAAATAAAACAGGTTTATTTGCAAGAACAACTTTTCTTACTACTTCATAAGACTTTTTGATTTCTACCATTGTTTTTTGTAGATCGATGATGTGAATCCCGTTTCTCTCTGCAAATATAAAACGAGACATTGATGGATCCCATCTGCGGGTTTGATGACCAAAATGAACCCCGGATTCTAAAAGACTTTTCATTGTTACAACTGACAAAACATCCTCCTTAAATTTACAAAACTAAAAATAATCTTCTCCGGTAAGAAGCATGTGTCAGAGTAAACAATAGAACGGTTATCAAAGTGTTTTGCACCGACCGATCCTGTAATTCACAAACAAACCATTGCTAACTTTGGTTTGCCGGAAGATTATTGATTTAGTTGTATTCTTTTTTAACTAATTTATTAAGGTTTTTATACAAAAGTTCCATAGGTAAACCTACGACATTAGTATAAGAACCTATTATTTTATTTACTACAAGAGAAAAAATTCCCTGTATAGCATATCCACCAGCATACCCTTCAAAATGATTATTGTCAAGATAGTATTTAATAAAATCTTCAGATAAATCATTAAAATACACTCTAGTTTCAGAGTAGTCAACTGATGAGATTTTTCTATGAGTATCAACGATTGCTAAACCGCTTAAAACTTTATGCATTTTACCGGACATTTTTCGTATATTCTGTTCTGCTTCATAAGATGAATTGGGTTTGCCCAAAACTCTCCCTTTATAAACAACAATTGTATCAACTCCAAT
>CAYYKD010000021.1:6948-9577 GCA_964471825.1 uncultured Spirochaetales bacterium | reverse complement strand
CGCTATCAGCATATTTATCAGATATGGATCTTGCTTTCTCATAAGCTAATAATTTAGCTAATTTAACCGGACTGTGACAATAATACTTTGACTCATCTATTAAATGATCCTCAACTGTAAAATTTAATCCAGCACATGTTAACAATTCTTTTCTTCGAGGAGAGGATGATGCTAAAATTAAATTTTTACTAAACAATTAATCTACAATCCCCATCTTATGCTTGATGTTTTCAGGAATTTCTAATGAAAGAAATTGTGAAATTTTCCTCAATAAGATTGATAAGTCAAATGGCTTTGAAACATAATCATTGAAACCGGCTCCAAGACACTTGTCTCTATCACTTAGAGTAACATCACTCCCCTCCATTGCCTGTGCTGTTATAGCCCAAACAGTTAGATCTTTTAAGTCTTGATTTTCTCTAATGGATTTTACTGTTACTATACCGGCATTATCACTTTCCATTTTAATATCCATTAATACAAGGTCAGGTTTTTCAGTCATTTCACAAAGCTGTTTATAAGCCTCTACTCCCGACGAAGCTTCAATGATCTCTATAGTTACTGATGAACCAAACAGCTTTATAAAATTTGTAAGAACAAATCTATTTGCTTCCTTATCATCAACTATTAATACTTTCGGCATATGGCAATCCTTCGAGGCTTTTGAAAAGAGATTTTTTTATATCAGCCTCATTCTATTTTATTTTTCCTTAAAGTTAACACTTAGTGGAATCCCTTTATAACCGAACTCCTTTCTGAGGTTGTTGATAATATAGCTTTTATAACTTTCAGTCAACAAATTTTTATTATTTATAAAAAAAACAAACTCTACAGGATCCCCTTTCTTGACGATGGAGCATGTTGTTTTATCACCTTCTGAATAAAATCATTCAGATGAGATGTACTAATTCGTTTATTTAACTCTAAACTTATCTCAACAACCTTCTTAAGCAGTGTAATGATCCCCTCACCGGTTTTAGCTGACAATCTTAAAACCGGGACAAAAGAGGCTCTGGGAAACTTGAAAAGCAAACGGTCTTTTTTCTTTTCAAAATCAGGCTCGGTCTCTTTTAGTAAATCCCACTTATTTAGAGCAATAATCAATCCCTTGCCATTTTTTAGGGCGAGTTCAGCTATCTTTTTATCCTGCTCAGAAACCTCTTCAAGACTATCAAGAAGTAAAAGGACAACTGTAGCTTTTTCAATTGTTCGTATAGCTCGATTTACTGAATAATACTCCACATCCTCAGAAACCTTACTTTTTCTTCTTATGCCGGCAGTATCCAATACTGTCATCTTATTACCGTCAAATTCTATATCTTCATCGACTACATCTCGTGTTGTTCCGGCTATTTCTGAAACTATACTTCGGTCTTTTTTTACAATTTTATTCAACAATGATGATTTACCAACATTAGGTTTACCAACTATTGCAAATCTGATTGAGTTGTCATATACCCTATCATTTTCAATTATTTCAGTATTTATTTTAATATCAAGTTTTTCAAAAATTTTTTCTATCAGTTCATCAATATTACGATTATGAGCTGCGGAAATACTAACAGCTTCACCAAAACCAAATTTAAAATATTCTGAGTTATGATAATCCTTCTCGGGTGAGTCACTTTTATTCATAACAACAATAACAGGTTTAGCAGTTTTTCTTATCAAAGAGGCAAACTCTGATTCTATGGGTAGCGGCATAGCAGCTTCTACCAAAAATAGAATTAAATCTACACTCGAAACAGCCTCCATTGTTTTCTTTTGAACCAATTCATTTAACTCAAGTTTTTCATCCGTTAATCCGCCGGTATCTGTTAAAATGAAATCAACACCTTCAATTTGTATGTGTTCTGAAATCAGATCCCTTGTAACACCCGGAGTTGGATCAATTATTGACTTTCTCTTTCTAATAAGTCTGTTAAAGAGAGTTGATTTACCGACATTAGGTCGTCCTATTAAAGCGATTCTATACATTTTTCACCTAGCTGTTATTATTTTAAAAAGTAGTCATTATTGAACCGAGATTTGTTT
The DNA here is from genome assembly GCA_964471825.1 of uncultured Spirochaetales bacterium. Taxonomy (GTDB): domain Bacteria; phylum Spirochaetota; class GWE2-31-10; order GWE2-31-10; family CAYYKD01; genus CAYYKD01. Next base: position 7,543 of record CAYYKD010000021.1, on the reverse strand, counting down.
TTAACCATTCGGTTATTTTGTTTGATATTGAAGTTGAATCGTGATAATTGAGGATCTCATTTACAAGCAACTGAGCTTCATTATAATTTATATTTCTAATAATCTTTTTAATCTCAAGGAGGGTTTTCGAGCTCATCGAAAGTTCATCAATACCCATACCGACAAATATTGGTATGCTTAAAGTTTCAGAGGCCATTTCCCCACATACCGATACTTTTATCCCATTAGCATGAGCATTATCAACTACAACTTTTATCATTCTGAGTACTGCAGGATGAAGTGGTTGAAAAAGATGATTTATCTTTTCATTATCTCTATCACAGGCCATAACATATTGTATAAGGTCATTTGTTCCAATACTAAAAAAATCAACATGTTTTGCTAAAACATCTGAAATTACAGCAGCAGAAGGGGTTTCTATCATAATTCCGAGTTTAATATTCTCTTTATATGGTAAACCATCTTTTTTTAACTTATCACCCACTTCTTTAATAATCTGTTTTGCGGTTATCACCTCATCTAAACAAGTAATAAGTGGCAACATAATACTCAAGTTTCCATATATTGATGCCCGAAGAAGTGCCCTTATCTGTGT
>CAYYKD010000021.1:0-6938 GCA_964471825.1 uncultured Spirochaetales bacterium | reverse complement strand
CTCTCCACCCAAGATTTGGATTTAACTCATTCTCTGTTACACCATGTATAATCTTATCACCGCCAAGGTCTAAAGTTCTAATTGTAACATCCCCAAGAGCAAATTTTTCTAGAATAAATTTATAGGATAAATACTGTTCATCTTCTGTTGGCAAGATTCGATTCTTTTTTGATAAATACAGAAACTCAGATCTATAAAGACCGATCCCCTCAGCTCCATACTTCAAAACTGAATCTATTTCCTGTTCAGGTATCTCCATATTTGCTTTTAGTATTATTCTTTTGCCATCTATTGTATCAGTAATCAGGTCCTTAATAGAAAAAAAGTCTTTTTCTCTCTTATCAAACCTTGCTTTTTCAACTTCAAATTTTTCTATCTCGGATTTATCAGGATTGATTATTACAACTCCCCTGATTCCGTCTACAATTACAGTATCACCTGTATTTATCTTATGTGCAATATCATTTATACCCAGTACCAACGGGATACCGAGTGCTCTAGCAAGGATTGCAGAATGAGAGGTTCTACCTCCAAACTGAGTAATAAAACCAAGAACACAATCTTTCTTCATACTTGCAGTATCACTGACGGTAAGATCTGAGGAGACAACAATAACATTCTTTTCTAGATCCGCAAGACTCTTAGCATTATGTGCAAGCAGTTTTTGTAATATTTTACGACCAATATCCCATATATCACCAGCCCTATCTCTAAAATACTCATTTTCCATTGCACTGAATTTTTTCACAAGTTGATCAGTTACCTGATATACAACCCATTCAACATTCATCTTTTCGCTTCTAATTTTTTCAACGACATCTTGAATCAACACCTGATCCTCTGTCATCAATATATGTGCATCGAGAAATTTGCCCTCATCTTCAGACATCTCTCTTACAATCTTATCTCGGAGTTTTTCGTAGTCCATCTTTGTTTTACGAAGTGAAATATAGAACCTATCAATCTCAAACTCTACCTGTCTGTTTGATATTGAATACTTTGGTATATGAACTTCCTGGTTATAAATGTATGCTTCACCAATGGCGTAACCCGGTGAGGCTGGGACTCCGATAAATTTTTCCATCTAAATTACTTTGTATCCCTGATATTTATTATTTAAAGGCTAATTAAATATAACATTAAAAATTTTCTTATTATAGCATATTTCAACAAATATGCAATATATAAAAAATAATCATTTGCGATCCATTGTAAAACAGCTTGATTGAAATAAAATTTATTGGTATAAATGGTTAAAAGATTCTGTTAAAAGATTCTAGCTCAAGGGAGAAAAATGAAATCCGCAAAATTAATAATAGATTCACCTGAAAAAAACTCATCACTTTTATACTCAACCGGTTATTTTTGTATTGATCCAATAATATATCTTGAAGTTGACAGCGTAAAGATTGGATATTTTCCTGCTACTGAGTTTGAAAAGGCAAAAAAGACATCTACCCTTAGTATCATTGAAAATTTAAGTGAAAAAATAAAAGAATATAATGCAATAAATAAATCTAATATCCTTAAGTCAACTTTATTAATTGATAAACTTAAGTCGATGGAAATAACTGATATTATTGTACCGGAATCTTTTCCATCAATAGAATTTATTAATCTAACAAAAAATGGATTTTGTGTACAATGTAAAAAAGAACCATTTTTTGAGTCAAGAACAATAAAAACTTCATTAGAACAGAACTGCATAAAAGATGTATCAAATAAAACTGTATCAGTTATGGATGCTGTAAAAACAATAATTGCAGAATCAACTATAAATAATAACACACTATTATACAAAGATGTGATCCTAACTGCAGAATACCTTCAAAATTTTATACTTAAGAGCTTTATAGATGTTGGATTATCTGCTGATGCGGTGATTGTGTCAGTAGGTGATCAAGGCTGTGATCCACATGAACGGGGATATGGGCCTATTCTACCCTACACATCGATTATTGTCGATATATTCCCGAGGAGTAGATCACATTACTACTTCTCTGATATGACAAGAACTTTCTGTAAAGGGCAAGCCTCAAACGAATTAAATAAACTATACAATGATGTAAAAGAAATTCAACAAAAATTGCTGGATACTGTAAAGCCGGGAATAACAGGAAAGGATGTTCATAAAATTACAGTTGACTTTTTTGATTCTAAGGGATATAAATCAGGTGTCATAAACGGATATCTACAGGGGTTTATGCATGGAACCGGCCATGGATTGGGGCTTGACTGTCATGAATTGCCTTTTGTATCAAGCACAGGCGAAGTTCTAGAAGAAAATACTGTTATTACTATTGAACCGGGACTATATTACAAAGGGATTGGTGGGGTAAGACTAGAGGATACGGTGGTTGTCAAGAAAGATGGTGTAGAGGTTCTAACTGGTTATGAAAAAATACTGGAGATCCCATGATAAAAGATAATATTGATAAAATTTTAAATGAAATTGAGAACATTAAAAACCTTGAGGGTATTAAATACAAAATTGACCTTATGGCAGTTTCAAAAACATATCCGGTTGAAGACATAATTGAAGCTTATAATTGTGGCTTAAAATTATTCGGAGAGAATAGAGTTCAAGAAGCACATTCAAAATTTACCATACTAAAAGAACAATATAGCGATATTAACTTACATATAATTGGACATCTTCAACGAAATAAAGTTAAAAAAGCTATTGATGTATCCTCAACAGTTCAATCAATTGATAAACTAGAAACTCTGAAAGTTCTTGACAACTCTGCGAAGTTATCCGATAAGTCAATTGATTACCTGATAGAGGTAAATACGAGTAATGAACCCCAAAAATCAGGCGTATTTGAAAATGAAGTTGACCAACTAATTAACCACATTAATCAGTCTTCATTATCAAATGTAAATATTCGAGGTTTAATGACTGTCGGACCTTTAACAGATGATAACGAAGAGATCAGGAGATCATTTAGAACATTAAAAAAGATCTTTGACTCTGTAAAAATGAATCTAAATAATGATCACTTTAATATTTTATCAATGGGGATGAGCGGAGATTATAAAATTGCAATAGAGGAAGGCAGCAACCTATTAAGAATCGGTTCAAAAATATTCGGCAAAAGGAATTATCAATGATATTAACTTTATATACAGAAACTACGATTGATGCATCACATAGACTTGAAGGTTATAATGGCAAATGCAGTAAATTACATGGTCACACATGGAAAGTCTCACTGTGGATAAAAGGGGATGAATCACAGCTAGACGAAGTAGGAATACTGTGGGACTTTGGCAACTTAAAAAAAGTGCTTGAAGATCTTGATCATAGTTATCTAAACGATGTCATTCATACAAATCCTACTTCAGAGAAATTAACAATATATATATATAAAAAAATTAAAGATAATTTTGCACACCTTGAATTTAAAGTAAGGGTCTATGAAAATGCTGTCGGCAATATTAAATATTGTGAATCAGGGGATTTCTAAACTATGATAGAGATTGTTGAGAAATTCGTAACAATTAGTGGCGAGGCACCTATCATTGGAGTGCCGATTTATCTTATCCGATTATCAAGTTGCAATCTGGATTGTATCTATTGTGATACAAAATTCAACTCAGAGGTTAATTTTAAATTATCAATTAATCAGCTCGACAAAGATATAAATCATAAACTTAAAGAGTATCCGGGCTTAAGAGTATTGATTACCGGTGGTGAACCACTAATTGGAGAGCGACAACAGAAATTACTCTCAATTTTTTCTGCTAATCCAGAAATAGAATTCTATATTGAAACTAATGGAACTGTAAGTATTGAAAATACAAGTTTTAGTAATGTACACTTTGTTGTTGATTGGAAAACGCCATCATCGGGTTTTGAAGAACAGTTTGTCTTAGAGAATCTTATGAAATTAAGAGATTCTAATGACTGTATTAAATTTGTTGTTGCAAAAACAGATCTCCCATGGCTATCAGAAAAAATGGAACTTATAAAAAGAGTCAAACCAAAATTACCGGTTTTTATTTCACCTCAGTGGGATAAAATATCTAATGAAGAAATCGCAGATTATATTATTAACAATAAATTGAATGCCAGTATGTCTATTCAACTTCATAAAATAATATGGGGACCGGATGCAAAGGGTGTTTAAGGTGATTAAATGTCTTTAAAATTACAAAATGAAGAAGCTATCCTACTACTAAGCGGTGGTCAAGACTCGGTTACACTTCTACACTGGGGAATTAAAAATTTTAAAAAAATCCACTGTATAAGCTATTACTATAATCAAAAACACACCTCTGAAATTGATGCTGCAAAATATTTTGCTAATAAATACAAGCTTAATCATAAGATAGTCGATGTGTCTTTTATTGCAGAACTTGTAAAATCCGACCTATTTATTGGTTGCGGTGATTTAAACAGATCTCATACACAAAATGAAAATGTACCGTCTAGTTTTGTACCATATAGAAACCATCTTTTTTTGTCATTTGCTGCGTGTTGGGGTTCTACAATTAATGTAAAAAACATAATTACAGGAGTTTGTGAAACTGATTATTCAGGATATGCTGATTGTAGAGATGTATTTATTAAATCACTTCAAACTTCTCTGAACTTATCGATCGACAATAAAGATGGTGGAATAGTTATACACACACCTCTAATGTGGCTTTCAAAAATGGAAATATTTAAAATGGCCTCAGAGCTTGGATGTCTTGATGAAATCATTAATGAAACACTAACCTGTTATAATGGAATAAAACAAAAAAACGATTATGGGCTCGGTTGTGGCGAATGCCCAGCATGCAGGCTTAGAAAATCCGGATTTGAGAGATACAAGGAAATTTATGGCTAAAAAAACGATTCTTGGCGAACAAGTAAATTATAATCAAAAATACTCTAAGGATTTGCTTTTTTTTATTAAAAGAGAATCAGACACTCTTCATAATATATCCAGAGATATGATAAATGGCGTTGATATATGGAACTGTTATGAGTTAAGCTGGCTAGATACTAACGGAAAACCGAGATGCGGAATATTACAAATTGTTTATTCGGCAAATTCTCAATATATTGTAGAATCAAAAAGTTTGAAGCTTTATCTAAACTCATTTAACTTCTTTAAGATATCAGATAAGAAAAGCTTAAAAAAGATAATAAGCGAAGATTTAATGGCAGGACTAAATGCAGATCAATTTTTTATAGAGATTTATAAGCCGGACCATAAATATGAGATTTCAAGGAAAACAAATAGGTATAAAAGTATCGATAACATCAGGTGTAATGTTGAATCATTTAATCCGGATATAAAATTTTTAAAAACTTTTGATATGCCGTCTATTAATGAAAAGCTCTACTCAGATCTTTTAAGAACAAACTGTCCGGTAACAGGACAACCTGACTGGGCAACAATATTTATCAAGTATTCAGCTGATAAGAAAATAGATAGAATCTCGCTACTTAAATATATTGTATCATATAGAAACCACAACGACTTTCATGAAACGACGGCAGATAAAATATTTATTGATCTACTTACCGTATTGAAACCACTCAGTCTTGAAGTTATATGTAATTATACCAGAAGAGGCGGGATTGATATAAATCCGGTTAGAGTATACGGAAAAGAAATTTTATTAAAAAAATACTATAGTAAACAACGAGTGCTTAAAAGAATATCAAGGCAATAAACCAGGGAGTTAGTTAATTTAATGAAAAAAATAATAGTCGTAATAATAATATCAATTGTAACTCAACAAGTAATTTTCTCTAGCTCATTTGATTTTACTAACGAATTTCACCTTTCTAACGAATGGGAAAAATTGCAAAATGACAGAAACTCACTTTTCTCATACAATAGAATTATTTTTGATAAAAACTTCACCTATAACTATAACCTCGAATTTTCATTATTAGTATCAGATTTTAAGACTTACACAGAGATGTCTACCGGTAAAAAAAAGGAACATTTTCTAAGAAGATTTGAGGTTCTATTTTTTGGATCATTAACAATAGTCAGCTTTTTTGGTTGGATAGGATTGTCAATTTTTAATTCAATGATATACGGTGATAATTTTGGCTTGCTAAGACGGGATCAGATTTTGTTTCTCTATCTCAGTTGTAGCGTTATTTCTATAGCTATTGCATTTACAGACCTTTTAACTGATATTAAACTTAAAAATGCTGTTATACAGTTCTATTAGTAAATGTGAGTTTTAATTGATCTGGAAATTAACATAAAAGATTGTTATAAATTAATAAGATAAAAAATAGGAAAAATATGAAAAAAGCATTTAAATTTACTGTCGAGAACCAGGAATCACAGATTCGTGTCGATTCATTTTTAACAGGTCAAATACCTGAGCTGACAAGATCAAATATTAAAAACTATCTAGAAGAGTTATTAATAAATGGAAAAAATGAAAAACTATCATCAAAAGTCAAAAATGGTGATATTATAGATCTAAAAGTCAATATTGAGGATACTACCGATATCCTACCTGAAAAGATCGATCTTAAAGTACTCTACGAAGATGATAACTATATAGTTATAAATAAACCTACCGGAATGGTTGTTCACCCCGCAAAAGGTCATCACACCGGTACGCTTGTAAATGGAATACTTGGTATGAAACTTGTTGATCCTGAGGGGTTTGATGAATCTAGACCCGGAATAGTTCATCGATTAGATAAGGACACCTCCGGTATTATGGTGGTAGCTAAAAATATAACCTCACATTCATACCTTACTGAGTTATTTAAAGATCGTAAGGTAATTAAGAAATACCGTGCTATTGTTAAAGGAACTGTTGATCCTGTCAGCTTTACCATTCATAACTATATTGGAAGATCAACAACAAATAGAATGAAGATGGCAGTAGTAAGAAGATTGCCGGAATATTTGAATCACAAAAAAGGCGTATCGTTTGATAAGTCAGAGCTAATTACTACGGGT
>CAYYKD010000020.1:61902-63309 GCA_964471825.1 uncultured Spirochaetales bacterium | reverse complement strand
ATTTAAGGCATTTATCCATTTAATTCATGCAAAAACTAATTTTGCAAGAGGCTCATTTCTTTATTAATAAGAAAGTATATTTTAGGTTAGACAAAATTTGTTTATGGAGTGTGTCATGAAAAACTTTTATTTATTTCTGCTGATTTTGGTTAATACTACTTTTATAAGTGCAAATTCTGGTTTTCCTGGAAGAGTAAGTTATGATAAATTTGATAAAACTACAAAGTATACTGGAAGTGTTTATAATTTAGGTAATGGAATTAAAATTAGTTTCAATAGTCTTAATGGTGATTATTTTTATATTCAGATTAGTTATACAGATGACAACTGGTTATTTATTAGATCGGGTGAAAGTTTGCAGTTGCTCCTTGATAATGATCATGTTATATCACTAAGAGGTGATGGTTCTATAGGTAAAAGAGATGCAACGAGTAAAGGAATAAAAGAAGAAGCGGTTTATGAAGTTCTTGTAGATGATCTAAAACATATTAATAATTCAGATAAAGTTGAAATTAAACTAATTGGAGATAGGTATTTTAAAACAGAAAGATTTACACAATTTACTAAATCGGGTTTAAGTAAATTTTTATTTTATTTTAATATCATTGGTCCTGGTAGTATTATTGAAGATGAATTGACTAATGAAGATCAGTCAATAAAAATTGAGAATTCATTAAATGATGCAATAGAAAAAATGAATAAAGAGTTATATAAAACTAGTTTGTTTTACTATGGAAATGCATTTTTAATTTCAGGTATAATTGGAACAGTATCTGGTGGTGTAATAGCAGGTGTTGGTTATGGGTTAAATAATGATACTATTCTTGGAGTTGGAGCATTTATTACAGCGTTCATACTACCATTAGTACCACTATCTTCGATATTTTATGGTGTTAACTATTCCAATTTAAAGAAAAAGTATTTGCTAAAAACTAGTTTCTCATTAAATTCAAATATGTTTGAGTTGTCTGTAAAATTTAGTTTTTAATTTTTGCTATAAACAGCTTTTAACTTTTATCGAGGTTTTGGAAAATCATATTTTTTATATATAACAAATTTTATCCTCTCTCTCAACATTATTCTTTCGCCGTGTGATACGCTACTCCGGCGTGCATAGATGAATGCCTCTTGGTCCGTCAAGGATGACAGTGAATTACCCTGTCCAACGAGCGGAGATGAGTGAGGTTAACCACGAAAATACACTAATAAACACGAATAATCACGAATGAAGTAGAATATTTAAACTACCGGCAGAGCTATATAGATTTAAACTGTAATATCTATATTTTCTACAAAAAATACTAAAATTGTAGCAATATTTGTCAAACAGGTATTGACAATCGGAAATGAGTGTGGTATATATATGATATATTAAAAATGTGTAAGTGAGGATGGCAAACATTGCAA
>CAYYKD010000020.1:55128-61802 GCA_964471825.1 uncultured Spirochaetales bacterium | reverse complement strand
CTTCAAAACTTCAAAACTTCAAAACTTCAAAACTTCAAAACTTCAAAACTTCAAAACTTCAAAGAACATTGCTTTTTTTCATAATTCTTATTGTACAGTCTTGTTCAATAGCAGAATCTGATCAGGTTAAACTAACTGTATTCAACACCTCTAATGATGATTTGATTATCTCTTTTGTTGCTGCTTCTAAAATCGAACGAGTAACTACAATTGATGATTTGAATAGAGAGATGACTGCATCAAGCAAAATATTATCAAAAGAAAGTAAGGTGCTCCACATCTCTAGAGATGTATACTGCATATTTTACAATTACTCAGATATTTGGGGGGCATTGACTGTAGATGGGCTTCCTAAAGTTTTTAATAATTTGACTGATAGTACTATAACTATTAATAAACAAGGATGGGAATATGATGGTAATTAGGTTGTTTTTTATTATGTACCTTTTAATGACATTTATATCCTGTTCTGTGGTTGCAGATATGTATGGTTTAACAGTTAGCGGTTATGTCCCGGACACGACATCACTTGACCCGGTTTATTTACCACCGGATAAAGAAATAGCCTTAGAGGTAGATAAAAAATCTATGATTAACTCTGAGGCCTTTAAGAAAGAATGGGTTATTGATAGAATAAATTATTGGATTAATTACTATGATTTTAGTAAGGTTGGCTATCATAGTCTATCGGATTTATACAAAAATCTTATTTTTGATAAAGTGTATTTTGATATAGATAAATTAGCAAGTCAAGCTCTGATACAATTTCCTGAAGAAGATTACTTCAAAAATAAGAGTGATATTTCACTATTATCTACCTTGAAAAAAGGCGATGTAATTTTAACTCGAAGTAATTATTATATGAATATCCTTCTTAGCTCGAGGTACTCATTTCATCATGCTATGCTTGTAGTTACAGAGCCGACTACAAATACTGATGATTGTATAATCACCTCATATCCTGCAAACTATACAGCAAAGCTGAGTAATGTATGTCTTGTAAACATAGATGATCTTAGGATAGAAGAATTTATTGTTGTTTTACGGTTTTATAATCTGGAACAGGAAAAAATAGATGAGGTTGTAGAATATGCGATGTCTCAAATTGGTAAGCCATACAACAACGATTATATTATTAAATCAAAAGAGGATAGTTTTTATTGCTCTCAGATTGTCTATAAGTCATATTTAAGTGTAGGCCTTGACATTGATTCAAATACTACAAGCTGGGATGACCACGGAATAGTACACCCTAATGATATATATAAATCGCCTTATCTAAGGGTAATAAAATACGGTAACTAGTCTTCGTATGAAGGTTAAAAAATATTTAAAAAGGTTTTGGAGGTGTTTATGAAAAGAGTGGAAAAGTTGTTTTTTAGTTATCTTTTCATCTTGACGGTATTTGGGTGTTCTCAAAACAGCCCAACGGGAAAAGAGGAAGTAGTAGGTGGGGAAAGTTTTGTATCACTTGACAGCAATATTGACTTGAATGCAGCAAGAAGTATAGCTCAGATGAAATTTGAAAGGTTAATAGCTGATGGTAATTGTAATTGGAGTGATAAAAGTGTTATCACAAAACATTATCCAGTATATCTTCCGCAGCAGGAATATCCATCTTACTATGAATTTAAAGTTGAAACTGAGGGGAAGGATGCCGGGTTCATTCTTGTAAATATTGATAAAACTGATGTGGTTGTACCTGAGGTTCGTCTAGAAGGCAAGACCCTGTTTGAAGAGTATAATGAAGTTATAACAAGAAGCGTTGAGTTTAGAGTTGTTAGAATTAACCTGATAGAGAGTTATGCTGAGTCTAAACTCATAAATAGAGATAGCGGGGATAGGGAGATAATTGCATCATCAGGAATTGATGGATATAGTGTTAGAATTATTGATCAAAAAGCAAGCGATTTAATATCAAGTTATCGAGAAGAGGCAGGCAGATACATTAAAGAAAATGGTTGTATCGTCAATTACGAGCCGGAGACTTTATCAACATATTATAATGCGTTTGTGTCAACAAGAAGTACCGAAAAGGTGATAAGAAAAACTACTGAGTTAATATCCAAATATAAGTTATATAATGGATATGCAACACCTCGTTGGAATCAGCCTAATTATGAAGGAAGAGTAATTGGTTGTGGAGTAACGGCCTGGGCCATTTTACTCGGGTATTGGCATCAGCATCATAATAAAAACATATTTATGATAGATGATAATAGATTAGATTTGTATAGTCAGAAAGAATGTAAAAAAGTGGTTCACTTTGAAATTCCTATTCGTATAGAAGCAAGGATATTTGATAATGATATTTTAGGTGATTTATCAGCGGATTCAATAAGCTATCTGTTAGGTTTTTATGAAAAAACTATTCAATCTGATGGAGTATATTATAGTACTAGAAAAGACAAGATTGCGAGTCCTGATGACGAGAGTAAAATATTGGCTTTAATGAACAAAGCCGGATATTATACAAGTGAACAAATGAGTAATAATATCTACTTATCAATGGTCGAGCTTTATGGTATAATAGGCTCTAAGCCATGGTCCGGTGATAATGATAGTACTATAACCTATCCACTAAATATGATTGATGGTTTTCGATTTGCAGTTAGTAAGGGATATAGATCAAGTAGTTGTACATGGAAGGCCGGGTATAACAGATATGATCAAAATGTGATATACAATGAGGTGGCAGCCGGAAGGCCGGTTATTATTCTTGTTGCTTCCAAAACCGGCACGAGTGTTACAAAAGGTGTAGCTGATCATTATGTTGTTGTCGAAGGTGTGATGATTGACTATTATAACTCAAGCAGTGCTTATGCTCAATCAACAGGATTTTTGATTAATTATGGAAATGCAGGAAAATACGGTTGGGCATATAATGCAGTAAAAGACTATGATGTATACGATGCTTACATAGTAAATATTAAGTGAGGTTAAAGTTATGATAAAATTTTTTAAATGTTTTGTGCTTGTTTGGAGTTTACTTCAGTTTGCATCATGTGTTGACTGGGGTTCAGTAGGAGCTGAAATTTATGTAATAAATGATAATTATGATCTAAGTAGTGATATTGTGATATATTACGATAAAAATGCTGTTGATAATAAGAGTATTGAAACGATTTCTGAAATTCAAGTATTGCATCCTTACTATAGTAACAAACGAAGTAATGGAGAATTCTATGAGTTCCATTTTATTCCTGACAAGATTAGAACAGAACCATATAAACAGGAAGAGTCGGGCAGCAGAGTATATTGGTACTTTAAATCTGAGGTAAAAAATATAGTAACTGCACAGGTTTTTGCTTTTGTAAATGGATCGGGGCACGATGTTGAAACAAAAAATGTTTTAAAGGTTAATTATCCTAAAACTTTATCTGTTTCTAGTCAAACTGTAAGTGCTGGTAATAAAATTACCATCACTTCTACTGAGCCATTTTTTAAGGTTGAGAACTTCAATCCGGAGACCTTACAATTTAAAATGGATAACAATTATCAGATGATCTGGGTATCTTCGTCTGATGAGTACTATAAAAACTATAAGTGGTATGAACCAAGTTCGAGTGTTTCAGATCCAAGTTATCCGAGAAACTTTGAGAAAGTGCCGGTGCCAATATCAAACTACGATATGGATTCGATAACGCCTTACTCTATAACTTTTACCATTCCGAGCTTTATGCGAACAGGTACTATACATGTTGTTAATGAGCTAGGTATTTATGGTCTCTATTGGTCTGGGTATGATTTTATAAGTCATGCATTTTTCACGACAGCAGATGAGGTGTTGGTTAAGTAGGTGCTTACACCATAAATGATAAATCAAATACAGGAAAGATATTTGTTTTAGGTCAATATTTAAATGAAGACAACAATTCTTCTGAGCTAAACTTTATCGTCCTCGATGCTTTAGGTGATGAGATTTGGTAATGAATTTTTACTAAAGCTGCCGATCCCCGGCAGCTTTAATTTGCATTTGTGGGTATGAATAGTTTGATTTGATAAATTATTTTTTTTAAACCCTTATTCCGCTGAGCCTCCGCTGTTAAATCATTTTTCGTTCAGTTTTATTTTCTCCGACAAATTTTATTGACTATAGCTTCAATTAACAGTATAATTACGACATGAACTATTACATAAAACCTACAAGCGATATTTTTATAAAATACTTTTTCGGCAAGCAGGAAAATGAGGTTATACTTCTTGATTTCTTAAATGCTGTTCTAACAAAAACAGGTTTTGATAGGATTATTTCTGTTGTAGTTAAGAACCCTTTTAACATCAAAGATTTTATTGGTGATAAAGAGACCGCACTTGATATCAGGGCAACTGATGAAAACGGCAGAATCTATGATATAGAAGTTCAGTCGATTGGCAATCAGGCATTTATCCTTCGAAGTCTATACTACTGGTCTGTATTATATTCGTCACAATTAAAAGAAAGTGAGATATTTTCAAAGTTAAAACCTACTATCTGTATAAATATACTTGATTTTAAGGTGTTTGAGCACAGTATAGACTATTTTTCTTGTTTTTTACTGAAAGAAAAAATGACAAATCATATTCTAACAGATCATCTTGTGATTAATTATATTGAGATGCCAAAGTTTACAAAGATCGATGATAACGATAGACTGAGTAAATTGATTTATTTCTTAAAAAATGAGGGTAAGGAGGATCAAATGTTACAAACACTTATAAATAATGATACTATTCTCGGTAAAATGCACAACGAGTATGTAAAGTTTACAAATGATGATAAAATGCGCGATCTCTATGAATCAAAGCAAAAGTTTATCAGGGATCAAGCTACAAATATTTATGAAGCGAAGCTAGAGGGTAAGCTAGAGGGTAAGCTAGAGGGTAAGCTAGAGGGTAAGCTAGAAAATGCTATAAACTTAAAAAAACTCGGGGTTGGTATAGATATAATCGCTAAAGCAACCGGATTATCTAAATCTGAGATAGAGAAGTTAAACTAGAACGAAGTATATGCAAAAAAGAACAATCAACAACACTCAAGTGAGATTTTTAGAAGTGTCTAATGTTTTTTCTATTTAAGATTTGATAGATTTATTTGGTGTAGTTGTTTATATTCTTCAAGTTTTTTTTGTTCCCAGCCATTTATGATCTTATTCATGGAGGGGCTTAGTTTGTTTACAAAAAAAGATACAATAAGTTTGTTAGGAATGTGTTTTTTATCATGATAGAGTTTGTGTACACTTTTACGGTCATCGTTAAACAGGAACCATCCTACAGCTACTCCGGCACTTCTTGACATCCCCATATCACAATGTATAACCATATTTTTACAGTTTCTATGTTTTTCAAAGAATTCCATAATTGTTTCAAACAGACTTTTATTAAAAATAAAGAGTCCGTTTAGATCCTCGATAAAATCATAGAATTTTAATTCCAAAACATCTCTGTAGAGTTCTTCATCTTCAAGCGGTGCAAAACTATCAGAGGGATTTGTTATTCTAATCATAACATTGTATTCTGTCTTTGACGGTCTAAATTTTACAGCGTCATATTTGTTAAGCACATAAGTAGCCATATTTACTCCATATCCATTAACCGGTATTATTAAAAAGAGAAGTTTTCACCAAGATAGAGCTTTCTTACCATTTTATCATTTACAAGTTCGTCTGATGTTCCTTCCCTGAAAATATCACCAAGATTGATTATATAGGCTCTATCGGTTATACTCAGGGTCTCCCGAACATTGTGATCTGTTATCAGTACGCCGATCATTTTCTCTTTTAACTTTCTGATTATTTTTTGAATATCATCAACAGCTATTGGGTCGACACCTGCAAAGGGTTCATCCATTAAAAGAAATTTCGGGTGGAGTACAAGGGCTCTTGCGATCTCCGCCCGTCTTCTTTCACCACCGGACAATGAGTAGGCGGCTTGTTTAGCTATTCTTCCGATAGCCAGATCTTCCAGGGCCTCCTCTTTTCGTCTCTTTCTCTCTTCCTTAGAAATGTTAAGGTTTTCAAGGACAGCATCAATGTTTTCCTCAACAGTCAGTTTTCTAAAAATTGAGGCTTCCTGTGATAGATAACTAATCCCGAGTTTAGCCCGTTTATACATCTGCATATCTGTTATTCTATGTCTATCCATAAATATATCGCCACTTGTCGGTTTGACAAATCCCACAACCATATAGAATATCGTGGTTTTACCGGCTCCATTTGGTCCGAGAAGCCCAACGATCTCTCCCTGTTTCATTGAGAATGTGGCGTTTTTTACAGCGACTTTTAATCCGAACTTTTTGACAAGTCCGCGGATTTCAAGTACAGAACACGATTCATTTATAATGGTCTGAAACAGATCGCTACTGAATTCACTCATTTTTTCACTTCCTCGGCTTCAGTTTCGCTCAGGATTCTTGCATCAAGTCCACCCTCAAGTACGAAGGAGTTGTTTTTTACATCCACGACAATTTTTTTTGCATTATAGACAGACCCTTGACTTTCAACAGTAGGAAATCCACTTATCTCCATCCGTTTATCAGTTCTTGTGTATTTTACAAATGCACCCTTTGAGAATATGTCTTTTTGAAAAATTCTTACATTTCCCTGTAGAATTGCAACCTTCTCTTTTTCGTAACTGTAGATCGAGTCGCCAAATACTGCGACTTCCTCTTTTGCATCTATATAGAAGGCGTTTTC
>CAYYKD010000020.1:47352-55118 GCA_964471825.1 uncultured Spirochaetales bacterium | reverse complement strand
GATAATGAATTGTTTATCATTCTTATTGTATTCAGCGTACTCACCGCCGATCTCAATTTCATCTTTTTTTTGAAAAATTCTAATATTCTTTTTAAAGATAACTCGGTCAACATTATCATTATTTGTCATAAATATTTCTATTTCATCGCAGTATATCTCGTTGTTATCTATAAAAATATACGCATTACCCTGAGCGACAAATACTTTTTTACCCGATACGGTTTTATAATATCCATTTTCAGATTTAAGGATCAATTCTTCTTTATTCTTCTTTGAGCTTAATGATAGGAATGAAATAGTTAATATTAATGCAAGTATTATTTTATTTTTCATCATCGTCCTTATAGAAATACATCATATCCATGCCGGTAAATGTGGTCGTCTGTGATTTTAGCTCGCTTTCCATAGATGTTGCCTTAAGATAGGATCCGTCCTCTTTTTCAATCAGGACCTCCTTATCAATAGTTAGCTTTTCCAGGTTGTAGTCAAACTTCATTTCCTGACAGTAAACCGTTGTCTTTTCCTTATAGGATTTAAATTTAACATTTCCACTCATTAAGACGGTTTTTCTTTTCTCATCAATTGATGCATGATCTGCGTATACCTCTGTTATTATCTTACTATGAATATCGTTTATAACACCTGCAAATTGATCACACTCAATCGTTCTTTTTTTGAAAAAAAACTCAGCTTTTTTTATGTCAGCTCTAAGATAGACCCTCGAATTTTTGAATATTGAGTGAATATAGTTTAACTGAACCATATCAGGGTAGTCAATATTCTTGTTTAACAGAGAAACTTCCCTTGTGATAGAACATGACATAACTATAAACAAGAGTAATACCAAATAAAATCTTAGCAGTATCCGTTTTATCAAAAAAATTCCTTTTACTTTTTTATCGAGTTTTTTATAAAAAGGTCAAAGAGCGGATGCGGTTTAAATGGTTTCGATTTAAACTCCGGGTGAAATTGGACTCCAAACCCGGATGGGTGACCACTCCATTCAACTGATTCAACAAGTGAACCATCCTCGGTTGTGCCGCTGATAATTAGACCATTTGATATAAAATCTTCTTTATAGTTATTGTTAAATTCATATCTATGCCTATGTCGTTCAGAAATCTCTTCAGTCTGGTATGCATTGTACAGATGAGTGTTTTTAATCAATAGAGAATCATTTGCTCCCAGACGCATTGTGCCGCCCTTAGCATTCACCCCTTCCTGTTCCTCAAGAAGACTGATAACCGGATATGGGGTTTTTGGATCAAACTCAGTAGAATTCGCTTGAGCAAATCCGAGAACTGATCTTGCATATTCTATAACCATTATTTGCATCCCAAGACATATTCCAAAGTAGGGCAATTTATTCTCCCTGGCATATTTTGCTGTTGTAATCATCCCCTCAATTCCACGATCTCCAAAACCGCCCGGGACAAGGACTCCGTCAATCCCCTTGAATATATCGGATACATTTTCGCTTGTTATCGTTTCACTGTTAATTTTTACAAGTTCAAGTTTTACATTGTTTTGATAACTTGCATGATAAAGTGATTCATATATTGACTTGTAGGCATCGGGTAATTCTACATATTTACCGGAAACACCAATTCTTACCTTTTTTTTGGCAGAGATGATCTTTTCAACAAGATTTTCCCATATACCAAGATTACACTCTCTTTGTTCGATCTCCAATCTTTTTAAGATATACTCGTGAAGTTTTTGTTCTTTAAAGCTAAGCGGCACTTCATAGATTGTATTCTTTATATCTATCGCTTCAATGATAGCCGACTCAGGTACACTTGTAAAAAGTGCAAGTTTCTTTTTCATCGAGATATCCATTTTTTCATCCAATCGGCATATTAACACATCCGGTTGAATTCCTATCTCTCTGAGTTTTTGAACTGAGTGTTGAGTTGGTTTCGTCTTTAACTCTCCCGCCGCGGCAAGTTTAGGTATGAGGGTCAGATGAACATAGAGTACATTTTCGCGGCCAACATCTGATGTGAACTGTCTTGCTGCTTCCAAAAATGGGGTCGATTCTATATCGCCGACAGTACCCCCTATCTCAACTATTACTATATCAGTGTTTTTTGCAACATTCTTTTTAATCCGTCTCTTGATTTCATCTGTAATGTGCGGAATAACTTGAACACATTTTCCAAGGTACTTACCTTCCCGTTCTCTTTTAATCACTTCATCATATATCTGACCGGTTGTTATAGAATTATTTTTGGATAACGAGGCATTGATAAATCTCTCGTAGTTGCCAAGATCAAGATCGGTTTCTGCACCGTCATCTGTGACATAGACTTCTCCGTGTTGAAAAGGACTCATAGTACCTGCATCTATATTTATATACGGGTCAATCTTAGTCATAACAACATTAAAACCCATAGCTTCAAATATTGCACCTATAGATGATGATGATATCCCTTTTCCGAGAGATGAACAGACGCCGCCTGTTACAAAAATAAATTTAACTGACATAAGTATTTCCTTAAATAAAGCTTAGTGATGAAATCAATTAAAGTTTTACTTGATTATTTCGGGAAATAATATAAAATAGAATCGTTTAAGTCAAGTAAATTTAAGAACTTATTACTAAGGTATATATATGAAAAAAGTCATCTTTAAGATCCTGCTTGTAATAGTTACATTTTCGTCACTTATCACTTCATTATTCGTAGGATTTAATTCCTTAAGCTATATTAATAATCAGGTAGACTTTCAAAAACAGGAGATATTTAATCAAATATCATTAAAAATGACGCTTTTAAACAATATTAACATAATAATGCAGAAGCAGATAATCGATAAGGGCAAGCTTAATATCATTAATCTCTCAGCTGAATTGTTGAATGATGGAGTTAATTCTGTGCGTTCTGTTGATAGAATGAAAGAAATTGCTGAGAAATATGGATTTGATCATCTTTATTTAATTAATTCAAAAGGGATCGTAATTAATACGAGTTTTACACCGGATATGAATTTGAATTTAATGTCATTCAATCAATCTTTTACAGATTATCTAAAACAGATTTATTCTAAGGGGGAGGTTTATACTCAAAGGATATCACAGTCAACACAGACAGGCAAACCAAATATCTAT
Organism: uncultured Spirochaetales bacterium; assembly: GCA_964471825.1. Lineage (GTDB taxonomy): Bacteria > Spirochaetota > GWE2-31-10 > GWE2-31-10 > CAYYKD01 > CAYYKD01. The sequence goes on along the minus strand of CAYYKD010000020.1, from coordinate 52,009 downwards.
CAGTATTACAGTCCTAAGGGATCAGACTTCATTGTTGAGACTTCAATTGATATTGAAAGATTTGTTAAAGAGACATACGGAATGAATTATCGGGATGATATTGTCAGCACACTTTTTGATAAGTCTGTTAAAACTAAAAATTATTTAATCTACATAGATATCTTTACAGGTGGTCCGGGACAGTTTGTGTCACTTATCTCAGAGGATAGGTTCAAATCGTTCGATGGAAATGATGGCGATTTTATTAAGAATCTTACAAACCGACCAGATGAAGATTTACTTATTAAAAAGGATAATATATACAGGTTTTATAAATATATCGAGTTTGAATCAGACTTATTTGTAACAACTGAGCCATTGTTTTGTGAGGTTCACTATGACTTTTCATCAATTAAAAACTATACAAATAAAGTTTTTGGTATAATCATAGCCTTTAATATTTGCATTGTTGTTTTATTGATTTTGTTTGGTTTTAAGATATTTGATACTTATCTTATTAAAAGAATCGATGTGATTAATTATGCTATCAATAAAATCAAGAGTGGTGAGTACGATGTCACAATTGATTTTAAGGAGAAGGATGAACTCTATAATATCGGATGCAATATTACAAAGATGGCGGAGAGTATAATGAACAAGAATAGGGAGCTTGTAGAAATAAAAAATCATCTTGATCATTTAATAAATTCTATGCCCTCTATAATTATTACAACCGATACAGAGTTCAGGGTTAAAAATTATAATAAATCTATATTAAAAAATTATGGCTATAAACATAAGGAGCTTACTAATAGATCACTATTTGATGTAATTGAGGATCTATCATTCTATCAGAATGATATTAAACTTCAGATATTAACAGGTAAGAAGGACCATCTTAAATACTATAAACAGCAAATTGCAATCAGAGGCGAACATGTATTTGATATATTGATTTACAGTTATAGAGAGGGCGATGCGCAACTTATCGTATTTAAGATGGAGGATATCACTCTTTTTGAAAAACATAGGGAGGAGCTTGAGAGAGCACAGCAGATAGAGATAGTGGGTACAATCTCAGCAGGTCTTGCACATGACTTTAATAATGCCTTAACCGGTATTATGGGTCTAACAGAATTGATAAAAGAGTCGGTTGATAAGACAGCAGAGAATGATGAAAATTTTAGAAGCCTTTTAGATCTAATAACACATGCAAAGGGGACGCTTTCTCAGCTTGGTAATTTAAAAAGACAGAGTGAGATCATGACTGAAATGCTTGATCTTAGAAGTGTAGTTGAGTTTGCATATAATATATCTAAGAGCTTTATAACTAAGAGGATAAATATCAAGACCTATGTGCCGGATCACCCTGTTTACATAATGGGTAACAGTACACAGTTGCAGCAAACACTATTAAATCTAATGATAAATGGTGCACATGCTATGACGATAATGAGGAGTAGCTCAGAGAATGATATGTATCAGCTTATCGTATCTTTGTCAGATGATGAAGGTTGTGTGTTGTTAACGGTCGAAGACACAGGAGTTGGGATAGCTCAGGAAAACCTACGAAAGATGTTTGATCCTTTTTTTACAACTAAGCAGAATAGCGGCGGAAGCGGTTTAGGTCTAGTAATGGTAAAAAGTATTGTTGAAAACCATAAAGGAAAGATCGTTGTCGAATCTGAACTAAACAAAGGCACGAAATTTATTATTAAGTTACCAAAGTACCATTAAAATATTTATAATAAATAAAATATCTATAGCTGGTGTCAGGTTAACAGTGTCAAGTTAACATCTAGTGTTACGGATATGATCGTTGTTAATGATATAAACTTTTATGAAATTATTGATTCAGTTCAGTATCAATAGCTGTTTCAAGCCAATCAAGACCAAGAGAGTTGATTTTTTTTCTTCTAGCAAATTCAGTCATTCTCTTGGCTGCATAGAAGTCCCTTTCATAATAGAGGCATACCGCTCTAAGATAGTAGATTTTCGAGATTTCATCATCGGAGAGGTTGGTGTTCACCTGTTCAAGTAGTTTCAACGCTTTTTTGTATTGCATGTCAAGTATATAGAGAATTGCCTGGTTAATGCTAATCTGGTAGGTTATTGGTTTATACCCAAGTACGATTTTTCTAGTTTCATTAATTGTTACAGTATTGTTTGTTTTTAAGGCTATTATTAATTCATAGAAACTGATAATTCTCTTTTGATTTTCGCTTAGCTTCATGGAGTATATTGTATTAAGTTCTCGCCTTGCCTCAATGAACGACATCTTATCAATGTAGTGTTTGACTAGAAATATGTAGCTTTCAAAGCTGTTTTCAACATTTTCTCTAAGTGTCAGGAGTTCAACTTCCTCTCTTTTAATATTGCTTTTTTCACTAATCGCCGTTTTAAGAGCTGTTAATTTTTTGTAGATTGGATCATTGGGATCCCCTTGTGTGTTTAGTGCAGCGTTTACTATCGAGATTCCATTATGATAATTTTCAGTTTCATAGTAGGCAAGCCCTAATCTAAACAGTAGATCTATATCAGCATTTTTGTTATACAGCTCTTTGAGGAAGAATATTTCCTCTGTCTTATTTCCTGTCTTACCATATAGATATGCAAGATTTTTATAAACTTTTGTGCTGTTAAAGTCCTCCCCTGTAGTTATTCTCTTTAGAATCTCTATAGTTTCAATGTGTTTTCCTGATTTAAATCCTGCATCGGCATAGGTATTTAGTATAGTTTGTGAATTTGTGCCGGTGTTATCAAGTAGTTCATAATAGTAAAAAGCTCTATCAAAGTTTTGCATAAAGTAGAAACCGTTTCCGAGTACCTCAAGAAGTTTTTGGTTTTTCTCTATTGTTTGAGAGTTATCTTCTAGAAGTCTGTTTAGATTTTCATTGTTGTTATTAGAGAGATAGACAAATATCATAAGGTACAATGAAACATGATCGTAAATTCCTGAGGAATTAACTGCAGATGATATGTATTCGCCGGCCCTTGATATCTTTCCTTCTCCCAGACAGGCAATCCCTGATAAAACATTAAGCTCATTTAGTAACCCGGTGTCATCAAGGGCATATGCTTTAGGGATGAGAGTGTTTGAGTAATCAATTGCCTCTTGATACTTCTTGATGCGGATTAGACAGGAAATGATTTTTTTATTAAATTCAGATGATCTCTTTGAGACCTTAATGCTGTATAGGTGTTTAAGTGCATTTCTATAGTCCCCCTGTGTCATGTAGTATACAGCGACCAGTTCGATGAACTCCGGTGATTTTTTTAAATACTTTAAATAATGCTTGACTACTTCACCTGAGGTGTTAATATCTCCGATTCTGAGGTTTAGTCTTAGAAGGTTTATCATTGATTGATAGTTTTTTTTGTCAATAGTGAGGATTTCATTTAGATATTTAAACCCCTCATTATATTTTTTATTAAAAATCGAGATCTCAAATAATTTATTGAGAGCTAGAAGAGATTCTCTTTTTCCGGGTGAGGTGTTCAGGTAATTTCTGTAATAGAGTGCTGAATTTTCAAGATGTCCCTTAGCATAACTCTCTTCTGCCATCTGAAGAAAATACTTATTTGTACTTATATTCTTCTCAACTTTTTTAAGAAATCCCGGCAAAAATCTGTATGCTCCATAAAGAGATAAAGATAGAATAATTAATATAAATAGGAATGAAAAAATTATCTTTACAGTTTTTCGGCTGGGGAATGGTATTTTTTGCAGCTTTCTGATCCGTCTAGTTACCGCTCTCTCTAATTTTTTTAACTGCATCAAGTATCCCGTTAACAAATTTATATGACTCATCTGAGCCAAATTGTTTTACTATCTCGATTGCCTCGTTTATAATAACCTTAGAGGGCAATTCAGGTTCATATAGAAGTGAGAATATAGAAAATCTGAGAACTGATTTATCAACAGGTGAAATTCTGCCAAAACTCCAGTTCTTTAGTCTTGATGATATATGCTTGTCGATCTCTTCAATGTTTATAAATGTTCCGTTTGTTAAGAACTTAGCATACTCAAGTCCTTCACTGCTTACAGTGTTATCAACCCATTCAAATTTTAAAATTTTTTCTTTGGTGGAACCTGACAGGTCATAGTTAAATAGTGCCTGAAAAGTAACGATTCTCCCTTTTTTTCTCTCCTCTATGTTATAGAGATTGCCAGACTCATTACCTGATTTCTCGGATAGATTTTTATTATGTCTGATATTATCTGTCTCTTTTTTTTGTTCATTGCATTTTTGTTCATTGCATTTTTGTTCATTGTTGTTGTTCGTTTTTTTCAATTCTTATACTCTTCTTTATAGTAGGTTATTTCTGCGTTTTTTCTCAGTTTTGCAGATAGTTCATAAAATTTCTTAGTTTGGATTTTTTGAATCTTCTCTTTTAAAATAGACTCAGCAATTTGATCGTACACTCTTTCAAAATCAGTATTAGTCAGTTTGTCTTCCTTTCTGATAATCTGAAATATATGATAACCTGCAGAAGATTCGATAACCGTTGAATTCTGTCCTGAAGATAAATTAAACAGTGATCTGTAATTGTTCTCTCCAAATATTTTTTCAAGTTCCCTGTCATTTTTATAGAGGAAACCAAGATAGCCCCTATCAAAGGTGTAGCCTGTTTTCTGTAATACCGCTTGTATTTTTCTATGTTGATTTATATCAGT
>CAYYKD010000020.1:15440-47342 GCA_964471825.1 uncultured Spirochaetales bacterium | reverse complement strand
TCAGTTTTAAGTTTATATAATCCACTATTATCATATATATAGGATTTTTTGAGGTATTCAAGGTCTGTTTTGTCTTTTAGTGCCGGAATAATTATCGTTTCAAATATTGCTTTCTTGATTGCAACAGGTACTTTGTTTTTTAATGATCCGGTTTCCTTTGAAATGTCTGTACTGTATATTAGACAGATTTCATTGAAATCATCACCTTTTTTTAACTTTTCCAAAGCCTCATTCAATCTGTTTTTTATAAGCATTTTTGTAGAGTCATCAATCTGTGATATTTTTCCGGATTTATCTGTTCTTACTGTTTCTATAAATATGTGTTTAACTTCAATAAACGGGGGTTCAGAGAAACTATTTAAATTTGACTTGTAATAACTCATAGCCTCTTCATCACTTACCCCCTTTGAAATAATCTCTTTTACTTCACTGTTATTTTCCATTGAGAGATATTTTTGCAGTTTAAGTCGATTTCTTATATCATCTTTATAAGCGTCATATCTTTTCTTAAATGTTTCAAGAATGTGTTTTTTGAGGTCATTTTCATTATATATATATTTAGGATCAGATTGTTGTTTATGTTGTAAAAACGCATCCCGTGTAACATTTATCAATGCCTCAACATTTTCCTCCGAAATTGTGAGGTCTTTTCTATCCTTAATAGAATCATTGATAAGTGTAATATTTATAAGAATGTTTGCAATGTCTTTTTTAGTTACGGCTTGTTCTGATATACCGCCGAGTTTAGTAAAAAAATTATCCATCCGAGTCATAGTGCTAAATAGACTGTCAATCTCTGATTGTGTAATAATCACATTATTAACTTTTATGGCATTGTCAAATTTTACTTCCGTTTTTTGCGGATAAACAAAAATAACTGCAAAAAACATTAAATATAAGCTCAAGAATATTACAAATCTATTATCTTTCAAGTTTCACCTCAAGTACAATACAAATACAATGCAAGTTTAATGGTTATAAAATAAAATCCAAAAATTTTCAATAATTAGTTGATATATTATATAAAGTTGTGTATATTTTCCTGTATGAAAGTTAAAATTATTTCGTTTTTTTTATTAATTTCCTCATTGGTTTTTAGTCAGAATGTTCCAAAATATCTCTTTATCAACTCATCTCCTATAAGGGCAAAAGTAATTATTAACGGTAAAGACGGTGAGCTTTTTACGCCCTGCCTGGTTAAGGATATCAAGGGAGTTGTACTTCCCGAGATAATTTTAAAGAGAGAGGGGTATAGAGATTATAAGATAATTGGAATGGATATTAAAGAATCTGCAGCTCAGATAAATATGGTGCCTGTGTCATTTGATATTTTCTTTCCGGGTAAAAACGGGTTTAATATAACAGGTAATTCTGTTGATGGTCCTGTCTTATTATCCGGTGTAACTGAGGGGACATATGCATTTTCGTTTAATAGCAGAACAATTTTATTAAATAGAACCAACCCGTTTACTCCGGCTTATTCAGGGTTGGGGGTTGCTGCAGGGATTACGGCAGCAACCACATTTTCAATGCTGGGGCTGAGATTTTACTATGATAATCTTGCATTAGATTCACAAAACAGCATTACAGCAGATTCCATTTATGATTATAGGAAATATTCAGAGTATAGAGATGGTTTTCAGAATGCAGCAATTGCTACGGGTATTGCAGCAGGAGTTATAGTAACAGCAATCATTTCTGTAATTATTGCAGATGCAGCTGTGAGATATGATAAAAAGAATAAAAAAATCGAGTCTGTAAATACAACAAAAACACCTGTGGATGATGAAGATAACAAGTTTTTTAATACAGCCTTGGATTTTATTGGAGCAGGTGAATTAGAGAAGTCAATTAAAGTTTTTAATTCAATGCTTTCGTTGTATCCTGATAGTGATTATATTCCCAGGGTTTATTATCATCTCGGACAGAATTATTTCTTGCTTGGTGATAAGGTTAACGCCCTGAAGTATATGACTACATTTATTGAGAAATACCCGCTAGCCTCTTATTATGATTTTGTTATTAGAAATATTGCTGAGATTTATTATAATGAGAAGGATTATGAGAATGCCAGAAGTTGGATAAGCAGTGTTCTGTATCAGGAAAACCAGTTGAATAGAGAGTCGGTAGTGGGTTTTACTGCTAAGATAGATTTTGAAAGATATATGAAGAATAAAACACAGGAGTTGTACCAATTAACAGAACAACAGTTACTTGATATAATTTTAAGGTTTACAGAGTCCGATTTTCTTGATATTTACTACCATCAGCTAATAATGCTTTATAAATCTGATAATAATGCCGAAAAGATAACTAAACTGAAAGAACGGCTGGATCAGACTCAGAATATTAATCCGACAATGAAGGAAATTATTCTTTCTTACTTCTGAGCCTCTTAAGATAAATCATTTTTTTTAAAGAGGTTCTTACTCGGATTAAAATTTTGGCAAGAGCCTATAGAGTGATATTTATAAATTTATGATTATTTGGGGTGTAACCTGATGGAGTACGGTGATAATGATATATCGCAGCTAAAAATCTCAGATGGTGAGATTATTGAGGGGTTGATGCCGGAATCAGATGCCTCACTTAAAAGGAAATATTCTCTAAAAGAAAAAATTCTTGAAACAATTAGCGAACAAGAAGGTTTTGTTGATTTAGAAGAGGTTGACAAACCCGTTGATATATCCTCATCACAGTCTAATACAATTAGTAATATCGACTCAATAGAATACATAACAACAACAAAAATATCTAATGCAGAGGCACTCTTACCGAATAGAAATAAAACTGATTTGAAGTCATTCTATAGCTCGGGCAGGAAGGCAAAAACAACAGATACAGCTGATAAAAATACAGATAAATCCGTGCTTTCTAATTTAGAGGATAACAGTTCTGAAATTGATGGTGTACAATCTCTGATAGACGAAAAAGGGCAGGGGGAAACCGGCATTGAAGAGGTTTCGGCTATGGAGGGAGTGGGTGAGGAGATTGAAGAAATCTCTGCATCAGATGAGATTGACGAGTTAGATACTGTTGTTGACGATATAGAGTTCTTAACAGAGCAGATAGTCAATGGTGTTGTTGTACGATATCCCGGTAAAATTGATATTTCCACAATTGATCCCTCAATAATTGATAATAATCTGGATATGGAAAGAGAGGAATCTCAGGAAAATGAAGATGTTGAGATTTTTGGTGTTAATAAATCTGAAGTTTTCTACAACATCGACAAGCAGATATATTCTTCAAGAACAAAGTCTGTAAAATCAATAAAAAATTTAAGAATCGGTTCGGGTGCATTTTTGCCTTTGATGGTTGCATTATTCACAACAATTTTTTTAGTAGTCGCTATCCCCGGCTTGGTCGTCTTTTTTAGAAGTAATGCTCAAATTAAACTTGAACAGAATGTTGTAAAGGACAACTCAATTCTTGCAAAGATTGCTAAGCAGAAAGAAGAGGAGGCCAGACTTGCAAAGGCTAAAATAGAAGAGGAAAAGAAACAGCTTGATTATGAGAAGGGAAGGATGCAGGCTACAATCTCTGATGAACTAAACAGGCAGCAGATGGAGATTGAGGCAAAGTATCAGAAGCAATTACAGGACCTTCTCAAAAGTGGTATGACTAAGGCAGAAATTGATAAAGAACAGAAACTACTCAAAGAAAAACTTGAAACTGAATTAAATCAGGCGAAGGCCGAGAATGATAAGAGGATTATTGAGCAGAATAAATTACTGGCGGAAAAGGAGAGACAACTCCAAAATGCTGAAGATCGAATAAAAAAGGCACTTGAGAGTAAAGAGTTTGAGACAGCTCAGATTACTAAACAACTCCAGGATGCAGTTATGCAGAAGGACTTAGAGCGGGAAAATATATCTAAGAAGCTTCAAGAAATTAACGAGTTCAATCAGAAAGTGAGGGATTTTCATACTAGAACTTATCAGCTTATTGCATCATCAATAGATGATTTTAAAAGAGGTGATAGGGAGGGTGCTATTGAGAAGCTCTCAGGTTTGATACGGTATTATTCCTCAAGTGCATCATTTATTAACTCAAGTGATGAATTAAAGATGAAAATGGAGTCTGATATATTTTTTGTTAATTTTTTAACTCAGATTTTTAGTGAGTCAAGAATATCGGCAACAAAGAATTCTGAGATATTAAAATCGGTCAGCAGACTTGAACAGATAAACGAATCATATAGAGAAGCCGAGGAGCTCTTTAGAAAGGGTAGCTACCCTGCCGCTTCAGACCGATATCAAAAGATTTTAAAAGAGATAGAGAGTATTGGCGGTTCATATTCAAGATTAAAAGAAATTGAAATTATTACCCAAAATTCTCAGGGGTTGACCATATATAACGATGCATTGAGTGATATGCGATCACAGAGGTATGAAATAGCATTAAAAAAACTTGGAGATGTGATTACTAAAACCCCTCTTAGTGATTATCGTAATCAGGCAGTCTCAAATATGACCGAAATTGCAGGTCTTATTTCAAATAGTAATACTGTAAAAAGTCAGGAGGTCGGTGCAAAGGAGATCTTTGATCGAGCCGAAAGATTTAGAATATCCGGAAATACAAATGAGGCAATTGAGCTGTATAATCGAGTTATTGGTGAGTTTCCATACTCTAGTTTTGTAAAACCCTCATTAAAGTGGACTAATGAACTTTATGGACTATTGAAAAATGAAGATTTTAAGAAGTTGGATAAGGAATTAAAGGATAAGTTTTTAACAGATTATAAGAGGTTTACCGATTTAAGGAGATTAGGTGATTATTCAAAGGCAAGAGAAGCGTATTATGATGCACTCAGGAATTCATTTAATATATATGCAAATAATTCTATAGCTGATTTTAAGAAGCTGGAAGATGATTATATTAGTTCCCTTTCAAAGGAGACCGCAGAGGCTAATAAATCGGGAATCGAAAAACAGCTTGTGGAACTTAGAGAGAAGATTACGGCTGAACATAAACTTGAATTAGAGTCAAAGCTTGATGCTCAGAAGAAAGCACTTGATGAGAGATTTGCTTTACTTGTCTCAGAGAAGGATTCTGAAATAGTTAAATTGAAAGCATCAATTACTCAGATGGAGGCACAGTACCGTCAGATGTTAGTTGATGGCGGAAAGAGTAGTCAGGCTGAGTTGATGAAGGTCAAATCAGAAATGTCTAAAGAGGTTGAGGATCGTCAAAAAATCATAGATCAGCTTAAGGTTGAGTATGAAAAAAATATTGTAGCTAAGAATGATGAGATTGTTAAGCTCAAAAAGTCTTATGATGACCTTATTAAACAGAAGGGTGATATTGAAAAAGCTTTTAATGAACAAAAAATCGTTCTTGCGTCAGTTGATACAAAAAATGCAGATGAGCTTAGAAAGTTAAAAGAATCTCACGAAAAGCAGGTCGCTCTACTTACAAAATCTGCTGAGGATTTTGTACGAAAAGAGTATGAATTAAAAATGGTCGAGATTAATAGTGAGATTGCAAAACTACAATCAGATACAAATATTCAATCAAAGCAGCTGCTTGAACTTTACCAGAAATACAATGAGCTATTAGCAAGATACAATAAGGCTCTTGCTGAGATAGATGAATCTGCGAAGAAAAATTATGACATAGCTGTTCAAACAGCTGAGATTGATGCAAAATATAAAAAACAATATGACGATAAGGTTTCCATGATTGAAAAGGAGAAGGAAAGATTAAAGGCTGGTTTTGACAGGCAAATCGATGCTCTGCGAAAAGAGCTTATTGAAACGAGTACCTCTGTATCGTTAACAAAGGATGAGGCTGCAACCAAGGCAGATAACTGGTCAAATCAATTATTTGCAAGAGTCTCCGATGTCACAGGTGAGACAGTTACTCTACAGTTTATTTCACTTAATCACACAAATATGGTGTCAAAAGATGACCTGGTTAGAGCTTATAGAATTGATAATAGCAGCAGTCTTAAAAGTGAAATGCTTATAGCGACAATAATGATAATATCTTCTATAGATTCAAGTTCTCTATATGCTAGAGGTAGGATTGTATCAAGAGAGCCGGGGAAGACAGTATCAATAAATGATTTGATAAGAAAATGATGGTCTGTTATTTTGCCGGAGCTTATATTGTTTAATTTTTGACAACAATTTTTTTATCTTCAAGCTGGATAACCTGAGTTGGATATGAGAAAACTATTTCCATATTAAGAAATTGTTCTATCATTTGAAGGTTGATTTTTTCTTGTGCATTCATATAGGTTAGGTACTCTCTGTCGAGTACATAGTAGACGCATTCAAAATCCAGTGAGTAATCTCCGATTTTATTAAAATGGCAACGGTCAAAGTTTGTGTTTTCTACATTATCGATAATATTTTTTATTGTCTCCGGAATCTTTTTTAGGTTATCAATAGTCGTTTCATATACAACTCCAAATTTAAACACAATTCGTCGTTGTTGCATTCTCTTGAAGTTTTTTACTTTTGTGTCGGTAAGAAATGAGTTTGGGCATACTATCTCCTCTCCGGTAAGACTCCTAATTCTAACTGTTTTAACTCCCAGATGTTCGATAGTGCCCAAAATATCCTCAACAATGATAAAATCGCCGATCTCAAATGGTTTATCTGCTAAAATTGCAAAGTAGCTGAAAAGGTCTCGTAATAACGCTTGAGTCGCAAAGGCAACAGCAATACCGGTGACTCCTAGACCCGTTACGATAGATGATACTTTAAATCCCAGATTATCAAAAATGAATATAAGAATAATAATTATTAGGGCACCCTTTATCATTGGAAGCAACCCCTGAAAACTTCTCACCCTAACATCGGATTCATGAGTAGATGAATACTTATGAAAGGCATAATCAGTGATGTTTCCAAGAAATTTTAATACTACAAATGCAATAATAGGAATAGAAATCCAATATAAAAATTTTTGATTCTTATGGTTTAATGAAAGGTACCTCAATGCTAAATAAAAAAAGCTATAGAGTATAGGTAGAGTAATATTGTTCTTAATGATATCGATAAAGTTATCATCTATCTTCAATTTTGAGAGTCTCAAAAATTTGATTGATATTGGAATTATTAGTTTTTTTGATAAAATATTTAAGATCAGACCAGCCCCAAATATAAGTATTGCAATTATCCACTTACTAAAATGACTATCAAATAACGGAGATTCAAGAATTGTTTTAGGCAGCTGTAATAACACTTAATTCTCCATTGACGGTTAGTTCTTTTTAAGGTCTTTTATTCTGAAATCGGCAACTATTCCTGAAATATAGTTTAATATTTTTGAAAATCCCTCGTTATAAGATAGGCCGGTAAAATTCTCAATTAGTTTTTTATTAATATCTGAGTATTTAAAAGTATCCAGAATAAGTTTTCTCTCAGGAAGTCTAAATGCTTTTGTTTCTATAATTTCATTAAGGCTTTTAACAATGTCATTAACCAGAAATGCCGTCTCTTTTAGAATATTCTGACATTCAAAATCAATCTGTTTATAATCCTTTGGAATTCGAGAACATATTGTAAGAAATTGTCTGGTAATAGGCATCTCACCTTTAAAATCATACTTTGATGATAGTTCATTATAGTAGTGGTCGAATATTCCCTTAAAAGCAGATTGGTGGTTTTCTCTTGATATCATTTCAAGAACAGGCCAGTAATCTGTTAGAAATATTCGTACTGAACCAAGAAGGTATTCTAACTCCTCATTACCGTCCTTAGGAAGGGGGAATCTGTTGTATTTAAGGTATTTATCTCTATTTTCCTCAAATATTCTATCTGCTATAGATGGGGCTTTCTTAACTTCCTGAATTTTTTCTGCCAATGCTTTTTGTTTTTCTGTTTCTGATTTAAATATCTCTTCGATTGCCTCTATCTCTGCAATCAGGAAAACAGTTAAGCTTCCTTTACTATTTAAGGCTTTTAGATATCTGTCCTCAAAGGCATCCATAATTGTTCGGGATTTTTTAAACTTAGTACAGAATTCATCATATCTTTGCCTTATCTTTGTTACGGTTTTTTTGATCTCATCAGAGGAAAGTTCTTTTGCCACTTCTATATACCGTCCTGTTCTAGCTTAGTTTTTAGAATTGCCTGAAGACTCTTAAATTCAGATTCGTTTTCTGCACAGATCTCACTTAATGCTTGATGTGCATCGAATATAATTTGTGTTTTATTTCTTTCAGAAACTTTAAATTCATCGTTGAAGACACAGAAGATAACATCTACTGGTATTTCCATTTTATACATCCGGAGAAGTTTGTTAAGATGGAGATTTTCAAGGTACTCGATTGCCTTAGGAGACGCATTAACTATTGATAAATGAGTGTTAAATTTCTTGGAGGTTTTTTTTTCTACACCTACAAGTAGTCCCATAAAGGTTGAATCCATATAACCTGTCTCTGAGAGATCAATATATATCTCCATTGAGTTGTTGCTATTATCAATAAGATGATAAAGATATTCTCTTATTGGAAAACTAAGATTCGCAGTCATATGTCCAATAGATTTAATAAATGTCTTTCCACACAAGGCTCCAACTAGAATTAAGTTGTTACCTATATTTTCCGTCATAAGCTATCCCCACATATATATATTTCAAGTTGCTTTAGGGCATTTTATCAAACAAGCATTTTGCATGAGAACCATAAAAACCAGTTGTTTCAATATTTACCTATAATTATTAACCTATAAGATAATATTAATTATTATACTCTAATGTATTAAATTAAAATATATAATACACAATAATTCATAATATTCCAAACTTTTTTTTTACTATTTATTTTTTAAAGGCATAGACAGCTACAACATCTCCCAATCCGACGGCTTTTACGAGGCAATCAGATATTTTTTTTATAAAATTAAATCTTTGTGCAAGTCCTTTTCCTGCAGGGATTGAGCCCCATGTTTTAATTCCTAATACTTCAAATCCATTTATCTTAAGAAGATTTATAAGGTTTTTTTTATTAAATAGAAATAGATGATCATCAACAATACACCTCCAATCATCTTTATAGTATCTTGAAAAGAGTCCGGATGAGTTCGGGGTTGTAATAAGAATTTTACCGCCTGTTTTTAAGAGACTATAAACTTTTTTAATAAAACCAAATGGATCGTTGAGATGTTCTATCAGATGAGAGAAATGGATAAAATCAAATGAGTTTTCCTCAAGCTCTGTGTTTTCCAGCCTATCATTAATTATGTATACACCATAATTTTTCCTTGCGTATTCTACTGATTTTGTGCATAATTCTACCCCGGTTGATTTGTGTCCATTATCATTCATGTATTTTAAAAAGAGTCCTGTTGCTGAACCGATTTCAAGTATGGTGCTACTGACCGGAATTTGTTTTAATATATCAAAGTCATCCAGGGTGTGCTTAATTAAAGAGAAAAAATTTTCCTGATTATCAAGTTCATACTTAAAATAATCATCTCCATATCGGGTGTCTGTTTTTTCTATTTGTTCTTGCGGGTTCTGAAATATTAGTCCGCAGGAGTTACATTTTACAAAGTTAGATTTACTCCACCTCTTTGTTAGTGTTTTTTTCAGAACATTTTTACTCTCATGAGCCTTTTGTGATAATTCACATAATGGGCAGGCTGTAAACTCATTTACTTTAAAATCTCTCACTGAAAAATCTCCGTCTAGTTATAAATTTTTAATTTTTATCAGTTTTGATGAATGCTTTGGCATATTCTTAATTGTTAGAATGCCGGCATTAAGTTCAATCTGTTCATTTTTCCAAACATCTGTTAGTATAGAATCTTTTTTAATTGCGTCTACTTTATTCAGATCAAATGAGATTGTTTTTCGCTTGTTGTGAAAATTAAATACCCCTAGATATCCCGAACTGTTGTAGAAAATCTCAGGGAGTTCTGAATTCATGAGATCGATAGGGATTGCCTCACCCTTAAAACAATCAGCATGTATTTCTATGATTTTGTCAATATCAAGAAGGATATCTGTTTGGAGTTTAAAGAAATTATCACTAAATGATAGTGTTCCCCCAGCAAGAATTATTGCGTTAATCTGACTTCGTCTCTCATATTTTGACAGTTTTGTGCTTGTTTTTCTAACCATCATGCAGTCAGGGTCATTCACCCAGAGTTTCTTGTTCATAAAACTTCTAACCATAAAATTTCTAATAGAGTTTCTTGTAGATATCATTGCACCGGTTTGTAAAAAGTGTCCCACAATTTTATTCCATTGATCACTAGTGTCTGGCCCCACACGCATTATATCAACAAGTCCGATTGCTGGTGTCAGAGGGCATCCGCAACCAACAAGGATCACATCTTCGCCAGCCTCTTCCCGTATTATTTGAAGCCCAAGTTTCAAAACTTCTGCTCTTGATAGTCTAAGATCGTGATGAGTACCTCCTCTAAGGCATCCGCCAAATAGAAAGTCTAATTTTAGATACTTAAATCCCCATATATGAACCATGGTTCTTATTACTTTTCTAAGGTATTCTTGAAATCGCGGGTTTGTAATGTCAAGTCCGTAATAATATTTTCCGGGCCAGGATGGATTGTAACCCGCAACTATGGGTTTTCCGTATTCATTTCTAAGTATATATTCAGGATGGTATTTAACCAGATCTGATTTTTTATCGGCTATGAAAGGTGCAAGCCATATCCCAGGTGTAAATCCATCATCGGTTATCTTATCTGCAATGTATTTCATTTTATCTCTGAATTCTGGAGTTCTTTCGAGCCAATCACCGACTCCCTTTTGATATCCATCATCAAGCTGAACTAATTTAATTTGCATATTTCTTTGCTTAATAAGATCTGTATTTGCAATTATGTCCTCTGGTTTAATTTTTGTATAATAGTAGTACCAGCTTGACCATCCTGTTATTGGTTGTTCAAGAATTTTGACCTGCATCACACTATGTATATAGTTAAAATAGCTGTTTAAGATATTGTTTGTGTTGCCAAGCGCCATTATTATACCGCTAAGTTGTATGGATTCGCCCGGTTCAATATATTTTCGTCCAAAATCATAGATTAGTTCAAAGTGGCTTCTCTTTACGCCGTTAAAAAAGAGATTAAGTTTAATATAAAAAAATTGATTGAATGGGGGAGTTTGTCCTATGAAGAAGCTGTTTTCTTTAGTTGAATCCTTTATGACTGCATACATCTCTGAGGAGAAAAGTCCGTTTGTGTTTGAGGGCAAGTTTGAAAGGTTACTAGAGGCAAGTGAGACTAATCTTAGCCATGGTCTTATTGGTTTGTCTTTAAGGGAATAGCTTCTTGCAGTTGACCATGATTGATGACCGTTTCTAAAGAAGGAGATGTTTTTTGTTCTGAAGTCTGTCATAAATGAATCAAGTCCATTTTCAGCTGGAAATATAAGTCTTGTTAGTCTTATTGATGAGTCTGATATGTTTTTGAGTTTTAGTGTGAGATGAGATCCGAATTCAGGTGTGTTATCCCATTTACCTTTAAGTTCAACAAAGTTATTTACATAAAGAAGTCTATCTCTTTTTCCTGTATTAATAGAAGTTAACGGGTGTGTTTTTCGTAGAATACCTGATTTAAGTTCAATAGTTGGCATTAACTCAATTTGATCCCATGAAATAGGGTATTTTCTTGTATTTTTATCATCATTACCAAATAATAATCCCAATATACTATCCTCCGGTAAACTTAAAAAACCAACTATAATCGATAATTCAGTTCGTTATGATTAACATGAATGATGCAGACTAATTCACTCTGATAATAATTATTTTTTATTTAAAAAGCAATGAAAATAAATCAGAATTAAAGTTTGGATATTATATGAAAAATAATAGGGTACTTTAAATGAGCCGCTCTAATTTAGGGTATGGTGATAAGGACAGAGCTATTTAAACATTTGACTTGAAAATCTTTGATATGATATAATCTATTCTATTGTTTGTTCTTTGAAATTAACAGGAAATTAAATATCCTCACTTTCATAAAATCTCTCAAAGCCATGATACCCTTTTAAGAACTGCTGATTGGTGGGGGTTGCTTGATTTTAGGGATCTTACTAGGTGGATTACAAGTTACAGATTAAATTTTAGATAATCCTGTTAATGATTGTTTTAATCTTATTATTTATATGATATTGTCCTGAAAACTTAAATTCTGCTTCTTCAAGACATGGTTTTAGTTTAACAGGCAATTCATTAATTATTTTAATAAATTCCTCAACCTTTTCTTTAATTTTAAGCAGAACACTTTTGAATCTGCCTCTCCATACAGTGCCGAAACGGTTAAATTTCCTTTTAAATCTAATTGAGAACGATTGTTTAATCCATTGCATTACAACTGATATATCTGTTTTACCGATTGTCTTAATGACTATTTGAAACTCATCTTTAAGAATGATGAAATTCTCAATTTTTACATCAAATTTGATCATTGCCTCTTCTAAAACCTCCATAAACAGGGATTGTGTTTCCTCTGAGCAGAGTTGCTTTGCTGTTTCCGGAACAACACTTGATTTTACAAAATATGTGCCGCCTTCTAGTTTTTCTCGGTTTTTTCTCATGATCTATCCTCGTATAATTTTTAAGTTTATCACTTAGTTTAAACGATTTTTTTGATTTATTATTTATGGAATTGAATGTGAGTTACATTTTTTTTACAATATGATGATGTGGGGACAACCTATTGTCGTTTATGGTATCATTTCACCCTGGATTAGACAGGCATAGGTTGTCCCTATAGATTCCCACTTCTCTCCAAATTATTACTGAAATTATCTATCTAATTCTCATTGAAGATTTGATAAAAATATAATCTGAACCCCGGATTATCGGATTGGATTATCATAGTTTAAAAAAAAGTATTTACTGTTAGTGATTTTTATTATATAAGTTTAATTTATAATAAATTTTCATTTTTATTATATGAACTCTTCATCTGTAAGAGCCATAACATATTAATTAACTTTACAGTACAGTTGCAGGAATGATATGATCGCAAAATTAAAATGGATACCGGTTGTTTCGTTGGTTATTTATATTTTACTATTGATCTTTCCTCGTAATATTGGAAAAGAAAAACAATATATTTTAAAAACAAAGTTTAATATATCTGAAGATAATATTAGTAATATACGGATAGATGGATATTATAATACTGAAAAAAATAGCGGCTACTACAATGATAAGACCGGAATAATTAAAAATATAGCTAAAAAAACCGATGAGGAAATTCTTATAAACAGCTATGGTTACCTTAAATATGAAAAAACCGGAAAAATTATATATGGCTTTTCTCAATCTGATGTTATTCTCTTTGAGTTGCAGTCGTCAGGTTATCCATACATTACTGATGATTCACCTTTTTTTTATGTAATAAAATCAAATGGTATGGGAATAACCTATTATAATTTTAAGGGGCATCAGATGTTCCCGTCTAAGGATTACACCTCGATAATAACAGGCGTCTCAACAGATATTAATAGAAATACATTTGTAACAACATTTTCAGGTGAGGCCTATCTCTATGATATAAAAGGCAATGTGATCTTTGATATATCAATAGGAAAGATAGAATCTCCTATTTTTCTTAAAAATGGAATAGTTGACAGAAATGGACATCTGGCGGCTACGATGACGGGGATAGAACAAGAAAAAATAAATGTATATGACATAAAATCAAGGACGCTAATAAACACTTTTAATAATGTTAGTGTAAATAGATATGCCGGTTTCATTTATATCAATGATGGCATAGTATATTATGAAAATGGTTCAAAGATAAGTTCGATAAATATTCAGAATAAAAATAGATTTGATTATCCGTTTGCCGGAAATTTGAATAGTGTAATTGTTTCTGATAATAATGAACTTTTAATTTCATCAAGTATTGATGGTTTAACTCATATAAAACTAGTATCTAAGAATGGTGTTGATTTGTTTTACAGGTGTTTTATCGGGAGTGTATCATCAATTAATTATAGAAAAACCGAAAAAATAACTCTTCTGGTTAATGATTCTTTATTACAGTATCACAGGGAACAACTATGATTTTTCATACAAAAACGCAAAGTTCGTTGATGTTATTTTTTATTTTTATGGCAAATTTTGTTATTCATGGGCAGGTTGACTCAAATTCTAAGGTGCCGTTGCATCAATTGAGGTTGACTTCTACATTCGCCGATAATCGAGAGGATCATTTTCATACGGGGATAGATATTGCTCATCCAGGAATACCGATTATAACTTTTCATGAGAGTGAGGAGTTGGTTTTTTATACACATGACAGACCGGGATCTATTAAGTATGGAAATGGGTTGTTTGTTATAACTCACAGTAAGGATTTGAAGATTTTGACTAATTATTCACATATTAAAGAGAGTACGATAAATCCAGAGAAGACTATATATAGTGCAGGTGAAGTATTAGCAGAGATTGGAAATACCGGGAGGTCAAGTGGGCCTCATCTTCATATAGAATTATTTAACTATATAGAAAAGAGGTTATATAATCCGCTCAAGTTTATAAATTTTGATGATAAGACGCCTCCTGTTGTAAGTGATGTTTATTTTATTGCAGATGACAGTTCTAAGATATCACTAACTAAGGGGGGGGTACAGAATCTCATTAGAGGCGGCAAATTATTTGTTAGTTGTCATGATAGAATTGAGAACTCGCCATACTTTTTAACACCATACAAGATTGATTTTTATATCGATGGAATCCGAAGGTTGAGTCTTTCATTCGACAGTCTAATAGCTCAGAATAGTGAATTTGTAACTGAGGCAAGTTTGTTTAGTTTTAATACTGTCTATAGTAATAATAAGAATTTTGAATACTATATCGGAGATTTTTATTCGCTACCCGGGGTTCGGGGGGTGAAGATTGATGTTTTTGACTTTAAGGGAAATAAGGCTGAATTTAAAAGACCTTTAAGAATTAGTTCGCCTAAGATTGAGTGATGATTAATATTTACAAAGCTAGATGATGTGGAATTTTGTCAATTTACTGTTTAAATCGATAATTTATGCACCATTATTTATTTATTGATCTAATAAAATGATTATACTGTAATTAAATCTAAATTTAACCTAAAACAACATCTGAATTATAATAATTTTTTTATTATTTTGCATAGAAAACAAAATAAATAGTGGATATTTATTATTAATTTAAATCAATATTAGTATTTAATTTTACAGTGGTTCCCTTTTTTTAAAGAAATTGTTGTTTTTGTTGTTTAAGCGAGATCAAAATAAATTTAATCTTGACTTAAATCTTATAATGTTATATAAGCTTTTAAGTTTTACTACTTTTGTGGTAAAAAACATTTGATAAAACCCTTGTGTGTCACAGGGGAATATATAAAATTATTTAGGAGACTTTTTATGGCAAAAAGAAAAGTTATCATTATTGGAGCTGCTGGAAGAGATTTTCACAATTTCAACATGATCTACAGAGACAATGATGCTTATGATGTAGTTGCTTTTACAGCTACACAGATCCCTGATATTGACGGTAGAGTTTACCCACCTGAATTAGCTGGAAAACTTTATCCTAAAGGAATTAAGATCGTAGAAGAAGCTGAACTACGAGATTTAGTTAAGAAAGAAAAAGATGCAGGTAATGTAGTTGATGCAGTATTTGCTTATTCAGATGTTCCACATAACCATGTTATGCAAGTTGGTTCTATAGCTTTAGCTGCCGGTGCTAACTATGTAATGATCTCTCCTGTTGACACAATGATCAAATCTTCACTACCAGTAGTGTCGATTTGTGCTGTTAGAACAGGTTGCGGTAAATCACAAACTACAAGAGCAGTTTCTGATGCTTTAACTAAAATTGGTAAAGCTGTTGCTATGAGACACCCAATGCCATATGGTGACCTGGTTGCTCAAAGAGTTCAAAGATTTGCTACTAAAGATGATCTTAAAAAACATAAATGTACTATCGAAGAGATGGAAGAGTATGAACCACATATCGACAGAAATAGAGTAATCTATGCAGGTGTTGATTACGAAGCAATCGTTAGAACAATTGAAAAAGAAGAAAATGCAAAATTCATTATCTGGGATGGCGGTAACAACGATACTCCTTTCCTTAAATCAGATCTTGAGATCGTAGTAGTTGATCCACACAGAACTGGTCATGAGTTAACTTACCACCCGGGTAACACAAACTTCCTAAGAGCAGATATATTTGTTATAAACAAGATTGACTCTGCTGATCCTAAAGAAGTTGAAAAACTTATAGCTAACTGTAAAAAATACAACCCAAAAGCTGTTATAATTAAAGCTGATTCTACTCTAACTGTAGATAAACCAGAAGTTATCAAGGGCAAGAGAGTTCTTGTAGTTGAAGATGGTCCTACTCTTACTCATGGTGAGATGAAGATCGGTGCAGGTACAGTAGCAGCTCAAAGAGGCGGCGTTAAAGAAATGATCGATCCAAGAAAATGGGCGGTTGGTACAATAGCTGATACATTCAAGAAATATACTGAAATTGGTACACTTTTACCTGCTATGGGTTATGGTGACAAGCAAATTAAAGATCTTGAAGACACTATCAACGCTGTTGATTGTGAAGCAGTTCTTATTGCAACTCCAATTGATCTTAACAGAATTGTTAACATCAAGAAACCTAACACAAGAGTAGGATATGAGCTTGACGACAAGTCTAAAAAAGAGATCGAAGATATCATCATGAAGAAATTCAAGAAATAATCTTTATTTCATTATTACTTCAAAATCCCCGTTTATCGGGGATTTTGGGTATATTAGAACTTTAATTTAGAGTTTCTAGATGGTTGTAATATACCTTAAGGGTAATAAGTTTTCGAAAGGAAACTATAATATAAAAAATAAAAGGAGATTGTGATGCCAATCAATTTAAGAGGTAAAAGTTTATTAACTACTGAAGATCTATCAAGAGATGAGTTTAAGTACTTACTTGACAAATCGATCGACCTAAAAGCTAAGAAAAGAGCAGGTATTAAGAATGACTTATTGAAAGGAAAAAATATCGTATTACTTTTCGAAAAGGATTCAACAAGAACAAGATGTGCTTTTGAAGTTGCATGTTTCGATGAAGGTGCAAATGTTACTTACCTTACAGGTTCTCAGATGGGTAAAAAAGAAACTATGGAAGATACTGCAAAAGTTCTTGGTAGATTCTATGATGGTATTGAATTTAGAGGTTTTGCTCAAGAAACAGTTGAAACACTTGCTAAATACTCAGGTGTACCGGTATGGAATGGTTTAACTGACCACGACCACCCGACACAAGTACTTGCTGACTTCATGACAATTATTGAAAACAGCACAAAACCATTACACCAATGTAAACTTGTTTATTGTGGTGATGGAAGAAACAATGTTGCTAATGCACTTATGATGGGTGCTGCAATTATGGGTATGACTTATGTAACTTTAACTCCAAAAGAACTTTCACCTGAACCTAAATTTTTTGAAAGAATGCAAAAGCTTGCAAAAGAATCAGGTGCAAAACTTGAAGTATATGATATTTCTAAAAAAGCAGAGGCTCTTAAAGGTGCAGATGCTCTTTATACTGATGTTTGGGTTTCTATGGGTGAAGAAGCTAAGATGCCTGAAAGAGTTAAATTATTAACTGACTATAGAGTAACTATGGAATTTATTAAGTTAACAGGAAATTCTGATGTAATTTACTTACATTGTCTTCCTGCATTCCATGACTTCTTAACAACAGTTGCTAAGGATGCACAAAAGAATGGTCTAGACTGTAGAGAAGTTGAAGATGATGTTTTCAGGTCAAAACACTCAAAAGTTTTTGATGAAGCTGAAAACAGAATGCATACTATCAAAGCGGTAATGGTTGCTACACTTGTTGGCTAATTTTAAGTTATGAATAAAAAAACCTGCTCCGGCAGGTTTTTTTTATTTTAAATGCTTCAACAATTTGTGAACTTAATACACTTTCACTGAAATTTTTTTAGCAGTTATTTTTTTAACAAAAATTGTGTTTTTTAATTGATAATTTAATTTATATAATATAAAATCTAAATTCGCTTTACGGAGCAAAATTATGCGATTATATTTAAATTTTCATTCACTTAGTTATCTTATAAGTTCATTGATTACATTTTACATGATAGTTTCACTTCATAATCTGAAGGATAAGAGTAATGCGAAGAATTCTGTTATGTATCTCTACGGAGCGATGTTTTTAGCATATGTAGCCTATTTTTTTGCATGTTCATGGTTTAATATGAATGCAGCTTATCATAGAGTATTTACAATTTTTGCAACTTTATCAACCTGTGGATTTATATGTAACATACTTTTAATATTTCCAACACCGATCCATGAACGATTCTCAAAAAAACTATTGATATTTCAACTATCAACTTCAGTTATTGTATCACTATTGTTTTTTCTTGCCGCTAATAATTCTGGAGTTATCTATCATTTCAACGGAAATCACTGGGACTTCAACATAGATAATGTAAGCAAATATTTGGGGTATTATATCTTTCTAAATGTCATTTGCTTTACTATTTTGGGTATTTATTTGATTATTAAAAGAAAGGGGCGGGATAGAGTCGGTATGATATGGTTAAATATTGCATTCTTTATCATGGGCTTTACATCTGCACTGATTAATCTCTTTTCCCGATCGGGAAAACTAAGTAGAGAGATTTATATAACATATTTTTGTCTTTCAACAATTATTGGAGTTTTCATTCTGTCTATAACTTATATTAATCATACTACAGATAAGACAACACTTCTATTTAAG
This sequence comes from uncultured Spirochaetales bacterium, assembly GCA_964471825.1. Lineage (GTDB taxonomy): Bacteria > Spirochaetota > GWE2-31-10 > GWE2-31-10 > CAYYKD01 > CAYYKD01. The sequence goes on along the minus strand of CAYYKD010000020.1, from coordinate 28,606 downwards.
ATAATTTCAGTTTCATTTGCTCTCGTTCTATCTACCTTTGCGTCTACCGGATATTTAGTATACATAAAAGCTGAACAACACTATGATCAGATTAAGTCCGCTCAAATACAGTCTATTCTTATGGGAAGTAAAGATATTAAGCACATTTTCATTGAAAAAGATAAAGAAGATGATCAAGAAGCGGATAAAGAAAAGGATCAATCCGATCACTCCATGATAAGTAGTACTCGACGGTATTATGGATTTGATAAATCAGGCATTGCCTATATAGCTTATAGGGGAATTCATGATAATCAGTCATATTTAGTTGGCTTTGATTATATAGATTATCGAATGTTTGTTCATAGTATATTCAAGTATCTTATTTTAATAGTTTTTGTTGTTTCATTAATTGTTATAATCGGTTTTAGATTTTTCTTTTTAAGCTCGCTTATTCAACCACTCAAACAATTAGTCACCGGGGTTGCAAGGGTTAATAATTCGGACTATAATGTAGAACTTAAGGTTAAATATCAAGATGAGATAGGTTTTCTTACATACGCATTCAATGCTATGGTTGTCGGTTTATATTCATCCAGAGTCCAGCTTGAGGAGTATGCAGAGAAGCTTGAAGAAACTGTTAAAAGAAAAACAGTAGAGCTTATTAAAACTAAAGATGAATTAATTCGATCAGAGAAGCTTGCTTCTCTTGGATCTCTTGTTGCAGGTGTCGCTCATGAGATTAATACACCTGTAGGAATCGGCGTAACTTCAGCCAGTCATTTACGAAGTGAGACTCAAAAAACTATGAATAAGTTAAATGAAAATTTATTAGCAAAATCTGAACTCCAACGATACTTTTCTATAGCTGATGAATCAACAGAGATCATTCTTGCTAATCTCTTTAGAGCATCTGAACTTGTAAAGAGTTTTAAGCGAGTTGCAGTTGATCAATCATCGGAGGAACAAAGAGTTTTTGTGTTAGCCGAATATTTTAGAGAGGTCCTTGTTAGTATTAATCATAAGATTAAAAACACAGGTATAAAAATTAACTTAATTATCGAAGAAACGATTGAAATTAATAGTTATCCTGGACTATTTTACCAGATTCTAACAAATCTAATATTTAATTCTATGATTCATGGATTTGAAGTAAATGATGCCCTAGTTAGTCATGATCTTAATAAACATAGAATAATTGTAATACATGGATATATTACCGGAAGTATTCTTAACTTAGAATATTCTGACAATGGTAAAGGGATATCAAGTGAGATTATAGAAAAGATTTTTGATCCTTTTTTTACAACTAAAAGGGGGTCTGGCGGCTCAGGTCTTGGATTGAGTATAATATACAACATTATTACACAGAGTTTGAAAGGACAAATTGTCTGCGAGAGTGAAGTTGGTGTCGGCACAAAGTTTATAATTAAAATTCCCATTCAAGCAAAGGAAAGTTCAGTTTGACATCTGATTCATTGTAACTTTGCTAACTAGATCAGAGAGTGTGTAGATGTCAAATGGTTTCTCAAGATGGACAGCAACACCGAGTTTTGTTAAGTTTTCCCGTCTTTCCTCGTCAAATAATCCCGATGATGCAATTATTGGAATTGATCTATTTATTAACTTTATGTCTCTAATTAGTGCGATGCCTGTTTTTTTGGGGATGTCCATATCAATTATACAACAAATTACCTGGTCCGAGTGTTGTTTAAAATAGTCAATCCCTTGATGCCCATCATATGCAGTTAAAACATCATAACCGCATTTTTTTAACATTGATTCGATTGTATAGGCCATAATTTCTATATCCTCAACAATGAGTATCAGACCTTTACCGGTAGTGACTTTGAGGTTTTTTTGTGTTGATGATCTTGTTTCTTCATTCTCTATAGCCGGAATATATACTGAAAATGTTGTGCCTGAATTCTCTTCTGAGTAAACATCAATAAAACCATTGTGATTTTTTACAATTGTATTAACCATAGCAAGTCCCAATCCAGATCCCTTGCCCTTAGGTTTCGTTGTAAAGAATGGATCAAATATTTTTGCTAGATTTTTTTTAGATATACCGACTCCATAGTCAGTAACTTGTAAAATGTAATATTTTAAGCCTACTGCTTCCGGGTGTGAAATCAAAAAACTGTCATCTGCAATGATCTCCTTAATGGTTATGCAAAGTTTGTTTCCGGTTTTATCATTGTTTGCCGTCATTTCATTCATATCAGTCATTACTGTCATAGCATGGTAGGCATTGATGCACAAATTTAATAGTACTTGTTCTATCTGAGTCGGATCTCCATGGATTAGAAAATTGTCCGGTATACTGCAGCAATCAATTACTATTGATTTATCAAATGTAGTTCGACAGAATTTTGTTATTCTTTTAACTATTTGTCCCAGGTTTACAGTCAAATACTTTGTTTCATTTGTTGTTGTTAGTGCTTGCAGTTGAGATATCATTCCTTTTGCATGGTTTGAGGCTTGCTCCATTGTATCTATAAAATCTTCAATTATTAAATCAGGTTTAGATGCCAGTTCGAATTTAATAAGAGAGATCATTCCTATGATACCACCAAGAGCATTATTAAAATCATGTGCCAGCCCTCCGGCAAGTGATCCGACTAATTCCATTTTTTGGATTTGCTTAAGTTGTCTATCTTTTAATTCTTGTTCTGTAACATCATCAATCCTTATTACAAAACCTAAATCAGGGTTGTTATTTACAGGTACAGCTAAGATGTCATAGTATTTAAGTCCATTAGTGCTTATCTTTATCCGTTTGTAATCAAGAAATTTTGTTGGATTTTCCCCGCTGACAATTTTAATTAATTTTTCACTCATAAAACTAAAATCTGTAAATGCGGTCTGAAATTTTGTATCACTTTTAATTTTTACATCATCTTTCAAAAGTTGCAGTGCAGATTCATTAGTGTGTGTGATAAATAAATCCCTATCAGTTGTAATAATTGCAGAAGGCATTGATTCGATTATGCTTTTAAGGAAGTTCTTAAGGCCGGTTATCTCATTTAGCATTTTATTATTCGATACAAGTTCATCATAGGTTCTCAATGATGAGTAGACAGTTGTAAATAGTTTTTCTGATGTCAGTTCTGTTTTACTTTTATAGTCATTTATGTCATATGAAGTAATAACGCTATCTTCCGGAGCAGACCCCGGGTGTCCGGTTCTTAGAATAATTCTAACCAGACGATTATTCATCACTTCACGAATATATTTCACAAGTTTAAGACCGGAGTTTTCCTCCTCCATTACTACATCTAGGAGGATTAGGGCAATATCATTATTTTTCTCAAGGAAACTTATCGCCTCCTTTGCAGAGTAGACACTAAATAGTTTTAGTTTATGGTTATTTATTATTCGATTGTTCAGCACAAGCGTGGTAACTGAATGAACCTCTTTCTCATCATCAACAATCAATATATTATGTGTGTTGTGAATTGGTTTTATTAGATCATTATTTGATGTTTCATCAGCAAATAATAATATGTCGTCATTTTCATTCATAGTGTCCCCGTTAAATTTGTATTAATTCAATTCAGGCTCTAAATATCTCCATATATTTTCAATAGTTCTGATGGATCTAGAGTAAGCACATTTACAATCGAAGGATCAAATTGTTTACCGCTTTCAGATTTGATGTAATCAAGAACATCATTGAATGACAAACCCTTTCTATATACACGATCACTGTATAGTGCATCAAAAACATCTGCAATTGCGGTAATTCTACCATAGATAGGAATTTCTTCCCCTTTAAGTTTACTTGGGTAACCATTTCCATCCCATCTCTCATGGTGGCTTATTGCGATCGTAGCTGCAATATTAAAAAGGCTTTTACTTCCAGACTTTAGAATATCATATCCGAGTTTGGAGTGTTTTTTCATTAACTCATATTCATTTTCGTTGAGTTTATCCGGTTTATTTAATATCGAATCCGGAACACCAATCTTGCCAATGTCATGCATAGCAGAGGCCAACTTTATCAATTCAGCTTCTTCCTCTGACATTCCCAATTTTAGCGCGATAAGTTTAGAGAAGTCAGATACCCTCTTTATATGGTGTCCTGTTTCTTTTGATCTGGTCTCTATTACTGAGGTCATTTTATAGATCAACTCTCTTTGCGTATCCTCAAGATTCTCATTTAAATATAGATTATCAAATGCAACAGATACATTTGAAAAAAAGATATCAAATAATGAGTAAATCCAATCAGGGATTGAAGAGAACCCGGAAATGTAGAAGAAATTTTCATGTCCTGTTCTACTCTTTAGATATGCAGTATAGAAAAAATCACCAAAATCATTCTTTTTTAATTTTCTAGCTTTTTCAAGGCTGCTTTTGATAGTTTCAGTGATATCAGTGTCGTTATTTGATGATAAGATAATTGAGTATCCTTCAGGATTATATGATATGCAATAAATTCTCAAATCAGATTTTACTTGATCAGGTGAAAGTAAGATAATATCAGTTATCTGATTTAAAACCTGTTGTATAAATATTTTTTTGGATTGAAGATCAAATATTGAAGCTGAGGCTTGAATTATTTTATTTAAACCTCTCTTGTTCATCTCGATTGTTTTTAGGTCGTTGAACGATCGCAATGATGTTATCATTGATGTAATTAGTTTTTGACTGGTTAGATCGGTTTTTGCCCAGTAATCATTTATATCATAGTTGATAATTACCTTCTCTTCAGGTGCCTGTCCGGGTTGTCCCGTTCGTAGGATTATTCTAACCATCTTATCATTTATTAGTTCACGAATCTTAGGGATTAACTTCAGTCCTGCATCTTCCTCTTCCATAACCACATCTAAAAGTATAACAGCGAAGGCAGTGCCTTTTTTTAGGATCTCTAAAGCCTCAGCAGCAGAATATGCATCTGATATTTTTAACTTTTTATTAAGAAATGTAAAATCTTTAAGAACCATCTTTGTTACAGTATGAATTTGTTCTTCATCATCAACTACAAGAACATTCCAAAAACCTAAAATCGGTTTTTTTGAAATCTCAGGGTTAACATCAGATTCTTCAAAAAAAATAAGCTCATCACTCATTTATACTCCAGTAGTATGTTTTAGTATGTAATAACTTAATCTACATCAAATTGCATTATATAATTTTATAATTGATATGTGAACTAAAATTGTTGATTATTTTAGTTATTTTCTTTCATTTGATTGTGTTTTTTATAACTTATGTTATATTACCGAAACGCATTACCATAATGAGTGTAAAATGGATGGTTACAAATGGAAAGTGTTATTTATGAAAACAAACAAGTGTCAAATACTAATTTGACATTAAGACTCTTTATCTCCTTTGCGGCGATAATTATTGCTCTATATTTTTGCTGGGACTCAATTTATACTATTTATTATGGTTATCCTCCAAAATTATTTGGCCTGATAAAACAACAGTCATACGATCAGAGTACTGCATATAAACTGCTGCTTTTCTCATTTGCAATTATACTTTTTTTTGTATATGAGCTTGTTATGATGGTTTTAATTGGTTATATTCGAGACATAATACTCAGTGATTCCGAGTTAATCGTTAGATTTACCGGCGTTTCAGGTTATCGCAAAGTTTACAAACTTACTTCTATTGATGAATACAAACTGTTTCAGGATCGAAGGAGCCTCATCAATAACAAAAATTTAACAATAAAAATGCTTATAAAAGGGCGATATAGAAATCTCATTTCCGATAAGGCTGAAATAATGGAGATCCTTGTTAAGAAACTCAAGAAGCAAGGTTAAAATATAGAGCTACTTTTACACCTTTATCATAATTTTCAATTTGAATTCCACCCTTATTCATGTCGGCCATAAATTTTACGGTAGTAAAAGTTATACCGACTCCATCTTTTTGTTCAAACATATCTCCTGTTTTAAAAAAATGATTTAGGTTGTCAATAATTTTTTGAGGGATATTATTGCCCGCATTTAATATATTTATATATTGATATGAGTCTTTTTTTTCTGCAAAAATATTAATTATACTTTGCTCGTTGCAATGATAAATAGAATTTTCAAGTGTTACCTGTAATATTTTTAGAATCATTCCGGGGTCAGCCTTAATTATTGATCCCTCATCAAATCCTGAAACATCAACCGTAATTTTTTTTTGAAGTAAATGATCTGACATTAAGTTTAGTGTTTGACTAAGAATTTCAGATAGGTCAACTATTTCATCTTTGATACATTGATTGTCAGTTTTCATGCTTGTTGCCAGTAGTGCCAATTCCGATAGACTTGATAGTCTTTTAACACCATTTTTTAGGTATCTTAAATAGTTCTTTTGATCATCGTTGAGTTCTGTAAACTCAATCAATCCTGTAAAACCTGAAATTGCATTTAATGGAGTTCTAATTTCGTGACTTATAAGAGATAAGAAGTCGTGTTTAATTTTATCGATCTTTTTTAGTTGTTTATTTGCTTCAAATAACTCAGCTGTTCTCTCATTGACTTTTTTGTCTAATTCAGAATTCAAGTTTTTTAACATTGATGTTTGTTCTTTTAAGCTAAGATGGGTATTAACTCTTGCAAGCAGCTCTTCAGGTCTCACCGGTTTGTTTAGATAGTCAACTGCCCCCGCGTCGAACCCTTTTTTTATCGACTCATTGCTATTGTCAGCAGTAAGAAAAAAGATTGGCACATTCTCATAATTAGCGATATTTTTTATAACAGAGCATGTCTTATATCCATCGATTCCCCCCATTTGAATATCCAGTAAAATCAGATCTAGGGACTCCTTTGATGCGATCTCAATGGCAGATTCACCTGAAAGAGCTGTATATAGCTCATATTTTTTATTTGATGCGAGGATTGTACATACTGTTTTTATATTAATTGAGTCATCATCTACAACCAGGATTTTTTGCTTATTAGCTGTCATAATTGATAGTTTGACCATCCTTTGTTTTTAGGGTAACTCGGTTTTTATCTGAGAACTCGATCCGGCCAATTATTTTTGCTTCAATATTATATTTATTTGCTGTATTTATTACAGATGAGGCGGTTTTTTCATCAGTATAAATCTCAAGTCTATGCCCCATATTAAAAACCCTATAGGCCTCTTCAAGTGTTGTCTCAGTATTGTCAATGATAAGTTGAAATATCTGTGGTATGTCAAACAGATTATCTTTAATATAGTGAATGTTATTACCAAAATTGATACATTTTACCTGTCCGCCACCTGAACAGTGAACTATTCCACCTATCTTATCTCTATGATCCCATAGGATATCTCTTACAACAAATGCATAGGTTCTCGTAGGAGATAGAACTGCCTTGCCTAAATTTATCGGTAATAAGTTAACTCTATCGGTCAAAAGGTATTTCCCGGTGTAGGCAAGATTATCAGGAATCCCCTGGTCAAACGATTCTGGGTATTTTGACTTATAGATAGCAGCAAACGAATCATGTCTTGCTGATGTTAGACCGTTTGAGCCGATACCGCTATTATATTCGTTTTCAAAGGTAGCCTGTCCGGAGGATGATAATCCAACAATTACCATACCCGATTTCATTTTGCTGAAATCAATAACCTCTTTCTTTTTTATTCTTGCAGTTACAGTAGTATCAACAATTATGGTTCTAACCAGATCACCAACATCTGCTGTCTCGCCGCCGGTTAAAATAACAGGAACACCAAGTTTGGTAAACCGCTCTGCTATATTATGATTTGCTTCGATTATAGCCTTTATAACTTCCTTTCCTACGAGTCTGGCATTTCGGCCAATTGTACTTGAAAGTATAAAGTTTTGAGTAGCTCCGATACAGATCAGATCATCAATATTCATGACTATCGAGTCCATAGCTATCCCTTCAAATACGCTTAGGTCACCTGTCTCCTTATAATAGATATAGGCAAGGGATGATTTTGTACCTGCACCGTCAGAATGCATTATATTACAGAAATCATCGCTTCCTCCCAGAAAGTCCGGTGATATTTTGCAGAATGCACCCGGAAAAAGCCCCCGGTCAACATTTTTTATTGCTTCATGTACATCCTCTTTTTTTGCACTTACACCTCTTGAGTTATATCTCGACATATCAAATACCCCTTGATGGCTTTAATAAAATTCTTTTTAATAATACTAAAAAACTACTTTCTATAAAACTCTTAATGATATAAAATCACTCGAGCCCCTTTTAATAGGTTTTTTAATTTACCAAAAATAATTAAAATAATAAAGAAATTACTTGATATTTTTTTTGTAAGAGATATAATAACCTATAGTATGTAATACGAGGAGTTTATATGAAAGCGAGAGTGATTTCATTAGTATTGGTGCTTATCTTAAGCACAGTCGTAGTATATGCAAAAAGTAGTAAGACAGAAAATAGATTTCAAATTGGTATCGGCATCTCTGTTAGTACAAATAATCTGTTAGGGTTAATTGAAAGCGTTAAGATGTATGAGGCATTTGAATCGAAAAAAAGTGATTATAGTTTTATTGGGATTTCAGCGGATGATCAGACTAAGTTGAAGGCAATGGATCCGAAGATCCAGAGGGCAGTTATGATTGCCAATCTCTTTGGTGCGATGGAGTATGGCATTCAGTTAAGAATGCTCTACAAGGCACTTATGTTAGAATCAAATCTTATGTTTTTGCCATTTGATGGGACATACAATGGAAGATTTGACATGATGCTGACAGTCAATGCCGGACTAAGGGCACCTTTTTGGATTATGCCCTATTTTCTTGCGGGTGTAAATTTTACATTTAGTTTCTATCCGGGTAAGTTAAGCACATCTGAGAACTGGAAGAAGAAGTGGGGGGCTACAGACAGCTTTGTTTGGAGACCCGGTGTAAATCTCAGATTGGGACTTGACATTAAATTTAAGGGGCTATCTATAGGTGCTTATTATCAATATACGGTTAAGGACTTTGAGGAGTTTAGTTCGCTATACAGCTCAATAGAAAAGTCTGTTAAAGAAAGCAATGCACAATATGTACAGGCCCAGGCTTTTGGTATGTTATTAGGGGCTCAGTCAAGATTTGGTGCATCGATTTGTTTGTATCTGTTTTAGAGATTGTAGATAATAGAATGTAAGTTAGAGATTTAACGATTTAACGATTGTATAAAATTATTAATTCAGCTTGATTTATTATTTCAAAGTGTTATAGTAATTTAATAATATGATATTTATGGAGGTTTTTTTATGAAAGGTAGATTGGTTAAATTTGGTTTGTTAATGTCTGCTATGGTGGTTCTGTTTGCAAGTTGCGGTTTTTTTAATACAGATCCTGATACTATTATCTATGGTCAGGGGCTTGTCGGTGTGTGGATAGAGGGTGTTGATGGTGAAACACCTTTGCAATCAGGTTTTATTAGAGTTGAGAATAAGATTGCAGATGGAGTTACAATTACTGATGTGCAAGTGATTCAAGCTGACGCAGAGCCTTTAGCTTGGACGACTCCTAATAAGCTTATTAATGGATCAGGAGTTTTAGTTCCTCTAAATTTCGAAGATGAGACATATTCAGTTGCTAACACATTCATAGATATTAGTTTAGGAAGTACTCCGGCGGGTACTTATTATATCAGGGTTGAGGACAGCAATGATGATTATCTAGTTGCCGGATTCTTTTATGATGGTACATATGCAGATAAATGGTGGCTTGTAGTTAAGAAAGAGAGAACAAACTAAATAATTATTTAGGCTTTAAGGAGACATATTTGATGAAGAGATTTTCTATATTATCTGTTTTTTTATTAACAGTTTCAGTATTTTTTGGTCAACCCAAGACTGTTACTGTAAGGATAGAATCAAACCCTTCCGGTGCATTAGTGAAGCTGCAAGGTTCATCAAGTGCTATCGGCTCGACACCTCTCAGCACGACATTTACCAGAAATCATACCTATACGCTTGAGTTTACGAGGACAGGATATAAACCTACAGTTTTTTCATTTAAGGCTGACGGTTCACCTGTTACGGTTAATCTTGAGTCTGAAGCAGTTAAGTACAATCTTAACATTCAGACACCGGGTATAACAGGTGCTCAGGTCTACATTGACGGCAAAAGTGTCGGTTCAAGTCCGGTTACTGCATACCTTGATGGTGGAAGTAAAAGTATCAAGATAACTCAACCCGGCTACACAGACTATAACACTGTTATCAATCTAAACGGTCACATGACTTTAAATGCAGAGATGCAAAGAACTAAGAGTTCATTTTCAGTTACCGCAAATGTTAACGGTGCAAGTGTATTTATAAACAACTCATTTTACGGTCAGACACCGCTTAAGATCGCTCTTGATAACGGGACTTACAACCTTAGAGTTGAACTTTCAGGTTATAGACAGTTTCAGACTACCTTAAGCGTACAGGGTGATATGAGTGTGCCTGTTAATCTCGAGAGGGATACTGTTAATCTTACAATTCAAGCAACAGGTTTAGTTGGTGCACAGGTCTTTGTTGACGGCAAGAGTGTTGGCAGTACACCTGTAACAACGGCAGTTGAACCCGGCAATAGAAGGGTAAGGGTGACTTTTCCGGGTTACATAAATTATGAAACAAGTTTAAGCATAACAGGACCTATGACTGTCAATGCTGATCTAATGAGGGTTAAAAGTACGCTCGGTGTTACGGCAAATGTTAATGGTGCGGCGGTTTTTATAAACAACTCACCTGCAGGTCAGATCCCTTTTAAGACCTCACTTGAGAATGGGACCTATAATGTTAGGGTTGAGCTTTTTGGATATAAGTCGTTTCAGACAACAGTGAATCTACAGGGTGATATTAATATTCCTGTAAACCTTGAGAAGGAATCTGATGCTTCATTTAGGATACCTGCAAGTGCAAAGATCTTTCTAAATGGCGTTGAAGTAAAAACTGCTGAAACTAAGGGTAGGATTCAGACTATTAGATTGGTTGGAGACAAACCTGTCAATACTGTTAAGGTTACCTTCCATGGCCTTGAGGTTACAAAGACATTTGAGTTTAATGGCGGCACCTATGAGTTGACGCTTGATCTTTTACAGAAATAGTTTTTATTAGTATTTGGATTTTATTTATTTTTGTTAATTCTTAGAGGAGGCTGTCCACTAAGTCGGTTTATAAATGATTTTTACTCGTTTTACGCCGGCAATTAACCGGCACAAATAAAAATTTCTCGACTTAATGGACAGCCTCTTTTTTTTTGATCTCATTTATAAACTCTTTTATAAAAAAAAATCATATTAAAAAAAATTCATATCACAATTGAAATTTTTGGTTGATTGTGTTACAAAGTTATTATCATTTTCAGATTAAAACAGCACGAGTATGCTCATTTTAAAATTTACTACCTATAAAGGAAATACTATGAATTTTTTTGATAAATATGCTGATCTTGTTATTAAACGGGGGCTTAATCTTTATTCGGGTCAGTCACTCAATATTGAGACCGGTGTAGAGGATATCCCGTTTGCGATAAAAGTTGCAGAGAGTGCATATAGAAATGGGGCAAAATTTGTAAATGTTGCTCTTAACAGTAACAAATTGACAAAATATAGAGTTGATAGTAGTACATTGAATGATCTTGATTATTCACCGGAATTTCAGTCAGTAAGAATGCTTGAGATGATAGCCGATGACTGGGCTACAGTAAGGATAGATAATACTGCTGATGCCGATATTTTGAAGGATGCTGATACTGATAGACTAAATGTTGTTGTAAAGAATGCACGACGCGTCAGACGGAAACTCCTGGATGCGTGTTCAAAAAATCGGATTGCCTGGTGTGTTATAGCCAGTCCAAATCAGGAATGGGCAAATAAAGTTATGGGGCAAAGTGATAATAGTCTTGCAAAGTTTTCATCAGTCTTTGAGAAGGTGCTTAGGCTTGATAATAACGATCCGCTCAAGGCATGGGATCTGCATGGGGATCTTCTCGACAAAAGGGCTGACTACTTAAATAGTCTTCGGATAAAAAAGGTTTTTATAAATAGTAGTTCTGCTGATCTTGAAGTTTCGTTAACATCAAATGCAGTCTGGACAGGCGGTAGGTCAAAGACTGCTGATGGTAGAGTTTTCTGGGCAAACCTGCCAACAGAGGAGCTATTTACAACTCCGGACTTTAAGGGAACTAAGGGGAAGATTAAGATTGTACGACCTGTCCAGGTAATGGAAAAAACAGTAATCAATCCGTCATTTGAATTTATAGATGGCAAGGTTATCTCATTTGATTCTGAATCCAATAGAGATGTCCTTGAGAAGTATCTTAATTCAGATGAGGGTGCTTCATATCTAGGCGAGATTGCATTAGTAGATACTTCCTCACCAATATACAAAACAGGATTGACATTTAACAGTATACTCTTTGATGAAAATGCTTCAAGTCATATAGCAATTGGAAATGGTTATGGTTTCTGTCTTTCTAACGGTGCCGAACTAAAAAACAAGGAAGATTATATCAGGGCAGGCTGTAATGTGTCATCGGTACACACGGACTTCATGTTCGGCACAGATGATACGGAGATTAATGTTCTCTGTGAGGATGGCTCAAAAGTAACGGTTATGAAAAATGGTGCATTTATAAAATAGTCAGAGGGTCTATGGAAGAACTTCTTAATGTTTCAGATCTTTCACTCGGGTTTGTTGATAATAATATAGTTACTCAGGTTACCGATAGGATATCTTTCAGTGTAAATAGATGTGAGTCTGTAGGCATTGTTGGTGAGTCAGGTTGCGGCAAGAGTGTAACAGCACTCTCTATTGTTAGACTTCTACCTGCGGGTTCATCCAGGGTATTATCAGGAAAGATTATTTTTGATAATTCTGATATTAATTCTCTACAATTAGATGAGTTAAGGAAGATCAGGGGAGGTAAAATAGGATTCATTTTTCAGGAGCCTATGACCAGCTTAAATCCATTGATGACGATCGGTGAACAACTAATCGAGGTCTTACAGATTCACAAGCCTTTAATGAGTAAGGAAAAGATGAAGGAAACTGCGATTGCTATCATGTCCAAAACAGGAATTCCTGAGGCTGATTCGAGGTATTTTTCCTATCCTCATGAATTATCAGGTGGAATGCGTCAACGAATTGTCATATGTATCGCCCTCATTGCAAATCCTCAACTAATAATTGCTGATGAACCGACAACAGCACTCGATGTTACAATACAGGCACAGATTCTTGATCTTATGAAAGAGCTGCAGCAGAAG
>CAYYKD010000020.1:10252-15430 GCA_964471825.1 uncultured Spirochaetales bacterium | reverse complement strand
ACAGATTCTAAAGATCCTTGGTGAATTAAAGGTTGAGTATAAAACCTCGCTTCTTTTAATAACACATAACCTGGGGATTATAGCGAACACATGCGATCGGGTCTATATTTTATATGCCGGGCGGATAGTGGAGAGCTGCTCAAAGGAACAGCTTTTTAGTAATCCAAAACACCCCTACACAATCGGCTTGATTAGGTCGATCCCCTCAATTGGTGATAGAAATGAAAGACTATATAACATTAAGGGTCAGGTCTCTGATCCTCCAAATTATCGAAACGGTTGCAGATTCCTTGACAGATGTGACTTTGCAATGGATATTTGTAAATCAGATGAATCGCCACCCTCTGTTGAGGATAGTGCAGATCATTTTGTTTCATGCTATCATTTTACAAAGCCCAATCAATAGGACTTATATTATTAGACTCTAAGTATTGATTTGTCCTGGAGAAGTGCTTACACCCAAAAAAGCCGTTGTAGGCAGAGAGAGGGGAGGGGTGGGCAGCTGTTAGAATATGGTGTTTGGTAGTGTCGATTAATCTGATTTTATCCTGAGCTCGTTTTCCCCATAATAGAAATACAATATTTTTATAGTTTTCGGATAATTTTTTGATTATTGCATCTGTGAATGTCTCCCACCCTCTGTTATTATGTGAAAGGGCGATACCTTCTCTCACTGTTAATGTGGCATTTAAAAGAAGCACCCCTTGACTGGCCCATCTATTTAGATTACCATCGGCCGGTTTTTTAATTCCAAGGTCAGAGTTCAGCTCCTTAAAAATATTTACTAATGATGGTGGTGGTTTGATGCCTCTAGGAACCGAAAATGATAACCCATGAGCCTGTCCGGCACCATGATAGGGATCTTGTCCAAGAATTACAACCTTAACATCTTGTGGCTTTGTCATTTCAAATGCAGAAAATATTTGATTATCAGGAGGATAGATAGTAAAATTTTCTTTTTCAAAACTTAGAAATTTATCTAGGTCAAAAAAATATGGTTTATTGAGTTCTTCTTGAATTAGTGATATCCATTCATCATTTATATTTTGCAAGATTGTTGCATTAACTGAATAATTTTTTGACATAATTTACATACCTAAAATAAGACCCGCGAATGCCGTGGCAGAGGGAAGTGCTTCCCCGGTTATACCAGGTGGGTTTTCTCACTCTATCTCACTTATCAGGCAGTCAAAGACGCCCGAACGATCAACAGACATTATATTGAAATCCCTTGCTATTAATTATTGAGGTAAATACTTATGTCCTCCTCACCAACACCGCAGGCTAAATATATAATATCATGAATCTAGAGAAATATCAAGTAACTTAATCGCTTCATTTACTTTTTCGTTAATTAAATTTCTATCAAAGAGATTTGTGCTGTCTTTTTTCTTAGCAAAGCTGTAAAATTCTTCGGCAATCTTCAGACCCGAAAGACAGAATAGTTGAATATGTGAAAAATTCGGATGTTTATCAGACATGTCTTGTATGACACCCTTGTAATACTCACTAATCTTTATCAGTTCAGATTTAGATCCGTCAGTACTTTTAATGTTGAATTTGTGCCCAAATATTTCGATTGAAACGATAGGATCATCCATTATTTATAAAACACCTCGCGGTAAATCTTCATCATTTTTCCGTTCATCATCAATAATTTCAAAGTCAATTTCATCCGGTTCTACTCCGTCATCTAGCAGAAGAGCCTCAGTTTCTTTGTTTCCAGAGTAATCATTAGCAAATTCTTCATTCTCTATCTCTATTTTTGGGATATTTCTTCCAAATTCGATCTCATTTGTTGTGATTTTTGTCTCTATAAATTTATCGACTGGCTTTTCAATTTTGTGTAGATCCTTTGATTTAATCCCGGCAGAAAACAGATCTATAGGGGCATCAGTTTTATCTATATGTTCATGTTCTTTATTTTCGATTGGTTCATCATCCATTGATAGAAACTTTTTTATACGGATCTCTTCTTCACTCATTTCATTACTTTTGTGTTCATTATCTTTTTTATTTTGAGTAGTATCAGGTTTTTTTACTGATGTTTGAAATATTTCATTAACCGGTGCTTCAGCAGTATTATTAAGTTTTGTTTGAATTGATTCACCTTTTTTTTGTTCGACCGTATTGCCTGTTTTAATCGTGTTATCTTTTACGATCGAGTTAGTTGTTTTTGTTGAATTAAATAATTCTGAGTTTGATAATTCTGAATTTAATATTTCTATTGAATTTATTGATTGAGGAGAATTTTGTACAGTATCAGGTTTTTTATTATCTATATTTAAATTTTTTTGTGAATTATTGTTATTTTCCGGGTTTAATTGTTGAGTTAAGATTAAATTTTCAAGAGGTTTTTCAATTGAAGAATCAAGATAGGTCAATGCCTCAATGATTTTGTTTTCGATTGTCTGATCAAATTGAACGCTTTTTTCAAGTTTTAATTTGTAGTTTAAAACATCCTGATTTAACAATCCAATCTTTTTTTCGAGCATTTCTTTTTCTGATTTCAGGTTGTCTATTTGTCCAAGAAGATTTTGTTGATTTTGTTTTAACTCTCCGATAACTTTTGCTGCCTGAGTTACCTTATTTACGAGTAATTCGATACTTTTGATGTCCATTATTTCCCCCACTTAAAAATAATGCGGGGGCGTAAAACATGAAGAATTATATAATATCATGCTTTGTTAACGCCCCCTTTTCATACTAAGAAGATAAGTCTATTTTTGTGCAGCTTTAACTTGTTCAACAAGTTGTGTAAAAGCAGCGATATTAGTTATAGCCATATCAGATAGAGTTTTTCTATCAAGTTCAATATTAAGTATTTTTAGACCATGTATAAATTTAGAATAACTGATACCCAGATTTCTGCAGGCACCGTTAATTCTTGCAATCCACAATGTTCTGAAGTCTCTCTTTTTAAGTTTTCTACCAACATAGGCAGCACTTAATGCCTTCATCATTGCACCTTTTGCAACTCTAAAGTTTTTTGATCTTGTTCCTCTATATCCTTTAGTTCTCTTAAGGATTGTTTTAGCTCGTTTTTTATGAACTGTTCCCGTAATTGCTCTTGCCATTCTTTACTCCTTTAATTAGCGGTTTGGTAGCAACTCTGCTGCCCGTTTAGCTTCGCTGGATGATAACACCCCTTTCTTTCCCTTACCTCGTTTTGATTTCGCGCTTTTCTTGGTTAGAAGGTGTCTCTTTCCCATCTTGTTGTAAAGAACCTTACCGTTTTTTGTAATACGGTACCTTTTTGCTGCGCTTTTCTTTGTCTTTGCTTTTACTTTGTTAGCCATAATTTCCCTTTCTTATAAATAAAGATTAATTTCCGCAAATGCGGATACGCTGTATAAGAGTCAGCATTCCTCATACCGCGTCCAGATAGTGTGATTATTTTGATTATTTAATAGCTCACGCAGTCTGGTCTATATATACCGTTAAAACATAACGGTAATAGTTATTTTTTTAGAGGAGCAACAATCATGCTCATCTGTTTTCCTTCAACACTCGGTCTTTTTTCGATAATACTAAGATCTTTTAAATCCTCTTCGAATTTTTTCAAAGTATTCTCACCGATATTCATATGAGCCATCTGACGCCCTCTGAATCTTATAGTAATCTTGACCTTGTTACCTTTAAGAAGAAACTCTTTTGCATGGTTTAGTTTAAACTCATAGTCATGCGTATCAATTGTTGGTTGAAGTCTTATCTCTTTAAGACTCACAATCTGTTGATTTTTTTTAGCCTCTTTTTCTTTTTTCTCAATGTCAAATTTGTACTTACCATAATCAAGTATCTTACAAACAGGCGGCTTGGTGGTTGGTGAGATTTCTACGAGGTCAAGTCCGTCCTCTTCAGCCATTTTTAGTGCGTCTGCAGTAAGCACAACACCAGTCTTATTGCCCTCTTTGTCTATCAGCAAAATCTCTTTGATCCTGATCTGATCGTTTACTCTTAATTCTTTAAATGCCAGATAATGCTCCTTCTATTCTTTATCAATGTAAAGAATAATATATCTAAATTTTTTGTGTTCTAATGTTGTTAAAATATCTTAAAAGTTCACTTAACTCAAGAGTTTTATTTTCCTGGTCATCAGCTCTTCTAAGTGTAATTTTTTTGTTATCTCTTTCGGTATCACCAATAATCAATACAAAAGGGACCCTATCGAGTCTTGCCTGTTTAATCTTGCCACCAAGTTTTTCATCGCTATTATCTATAGTTACTCTGAATCGATCATCCTTAAGTATGTTACTAACCTCATTGGCGTAATCTATATGTGCCTCGTTAACCGTAAGAACTCTTATCTGCTCAGGGGCAATCCAGAGAGGGAACTTACCTTTGTAGTTTTCAATTATTATGCCTATAAATCTCTCTATTGATCCAAGTATTGCTCTATGAAGCATGACAGGGCGTTTTTTTTGCCCATCATTTGCAACATAGCTAATGTCAAATCTTTCAGGCATTGAGAAGTCTAGTTGAACTGTGCCGCACTGCCAGCTTCTTCCAATTGCATCTTTAATGTGAAAGTCTATCTTTGGACCATAGAAAGCACCATCGCCGGGATTATGCTTATATTCTAATCCGAGTTCTTCGAGGGATTCTCTCAATGCACCTTCAGCTATTTGCCATATTTCATCAGTGCCGATTGATTTTTCAGGTCGTGTAGATAGTTCCAGATGAACAGAATTAAAACCAAAGTCTGAGTATATCTTCTGTGTAAGAAGGACAACTTTTTTTACTTCATCCTTAATCTGTTCTTCTGTACAGTAGATATGAGCATCATCCTGTGTGAATTGTCTCACTCTAAATAAGCCGTGAAGAACACCCGATTTTTCATGTCTGTGAACAAGACCTAATTCTGCAATTTTTAGCGGAAGTTCTTTATATGAATGTATGCCGTCTCGAAAAATCAGCAGTCCGCCGGGGCAGTTCATAGGTTTAACCGCATATGCAGCATCATCGATTTCTGTAAAGTACATATTCTCTTTGTAATGATCCCAGTGACCGGATCTGTGCCATAGAGACTCGTTAAGGATAATTGGGGTTTTAACCTCAACATAGCCCTCTCTTCTATGAATCTCACGCCAGTAATCAACAATAGCATTGTATAGATCCATTCCTCTCGGTTTCCAGAAAGGAAATCCAGGTCCCTCATTGTAGAAACCAAAAAGCTGC
>CAYYKD010000020.1:0-10242 GCA_964471825.1 uncultured Spirochaetales bacterium | reverse complement strand
CATCTCCTTACCGATCTTTCTGTGATCTCTCTCAAGAGCTTCCTCAATCATCTTTAGGTAACTCTTTAATGATTTGTTATCAGCAAATGCAGTACCGTAGAGTCTCTGCAGCATCTTGTTTTTTTCATTACCACGCCAGTATGCACCTGCAACTTTCATTATCTTAAATGCCTTAATGTAACCTGCATTTGGAACATGAGGGCCTCTACATAGGTCTGTAAAATCTCCGGTTTCATAGTATGATACTGTTTCATCAGTTATTTCTGTAATCAGCTCGGTTTTATATATCTCGCCTTTTGATTTAAAATCTCTTAGAGCTTCTTCTTTTTTAAGAATCTTCTTTACAAATGGGGTATTCTTATCAATGATTACCTGCATCTCTTTTTCGATTGCTACAAAATCTGCCTCACTAAACCTGTGTTCAGCGTCAAAATCATAATAAAAACCATCATCTGTTGATGGGCCTATAGCTACTTTTGTGCCTGGAAATAGTTTAACAACGGCTGCTGCCATAATATGAGATGCAGAGTGCCTGAGTACTTTTATTCCTTCTGTACTATCTGAAGCGATCCATTCTATATCAATATCACTGACAATCGGTGTAATTAATTCAATTAGAGAACCGGTCTTTTTATCGATTGCACCAACTATTCCAAATCTTGCATTTGGCATATTTGTTGAGATCATGTCAAAAAGATTTGATCCGTTATCTATTGAGAATTTTTTGTCTTTAATTGATACTGTTAACTGCATTACTAAACTCCTGAAAGAAGTTTAATATCATATTTTAATATTTTTGTCAATTTAATTAGATTTATTTGTACAAAATCTTGTTTAAAATAGGTTAATCATATCACTTAACGATAGATCCTTAAAGAATTTTGTGTCCTCAGCTATTATGTTATCTGCAAGATCCTTTTTAGTCTTTTGCATCTGAAGAATTTTTTCTTCAACTGTATCTTTTGTTACCAGTTTATAGACAATCACCTTATTTTGTTGTCCTATTCGATGGACTCTATCTACTGCTTGCTGTTCAACTGCCGGATTCCACCAGGGATCAAGTAAGATTACATATTCTGCCCTTGTTAAGTTAATCCCGACTCCGCCTGCCTTTATGCTAAGCATAAACACTTGAACCTCAGGAATGTTCTGAAAGTTGTCAATCTCCTGTTGTCTATTATCTGTTGAACCATCTATATAGGAGTATCTTATAGATTTGGATTCGATATATGATCGCACTTCGCTTAAGACCCCTAGAAACTGTGAAAAAATAACAACTTTGTTTCCCTCATCTATCATTTCATCAATTAAATCTTTGAACATCTCAAATTTGCATGAGTCGATCGGAGTGAAATTAGTGTCAACAAGTGAGGGCATTACAGCGATCTGCCTTAGCTTAAGAAGTGCTTCTATGATGATCATCGATGACTTCGCAAGTCCTTTTTGTTTCACAAAGTCCTTCAATTTATCTATCTGTTCAAGTCTAATTTTATTATAAAGCAAAGATTGTCTTGTGTCCATTTCACATTCGACAATTATCTCCTCTTTTGGCGGAAGATCGTCAAGTACCTCTGACTTCTTTCGTCTGAGTATAAATGGGAATACTTTATCTTTTAGTTTGGCTGCAGCATCGTGATCCTTATAGTTCTCTATGGGGGTGGAATAGTTCTTTCTAAATGAAGCTGCATCCCCCAGTAGTCCCGGAAGTAGAAAGTTAAATTGAGACCAGAGTTCCCCTGTTCTATTTTCAATGGGAGTACCGGTCAATGATAGTTTGTGTTCAGCATCTATCAAGTTGACAGCCTTAAAAGCAAGAGAACTGTGGTTCTTTATTGATTGTGCTTCATCAAGAATGAGCATTTTAAACTTCAGTTGACAAAAGGCTTCAATGTCATTTCTAAGCGTGTGATAACTTGTAATAATAATATCAAAGTTACCTATAGATTCGGAAATATTTTTATTTCTACCGGGGCCTGAGTGAACAGTAACTTTGATTTCCGGTGTAAATTTTTCTATCTCATTTTTCCAGTTAGACATTACAGTAACAGGTGCAACAATTAATATCGGTTCCTTTTTCTTGTTTTCCTTATTTTCCTCTTTAATCTTCTGAATGAGTGCGAGGGTCTGAACAGTCTTTCCAAGACCCATATCATCTGCAAGGATGCCGTTTAGCCCATTTTTATATAGAAGATATAACCACTGATATCCGGATTTTTGATATTCTCTGAGAGTCGCGTTTAATCCTTTTGGTAGTGCTGTTTCTTCCTGTGTTTTAAAGTTTTTTATTTTATCGATTAATTCTTTTTTTTGTACAATTTTTTTATCGGGGGTTAGGATAGCTTCATACATTTTATCAATTAGTGAGAGATCATATTGTGAAATCCGAAGGTTTTTATCAAGATCGGCTATTATTTTATCAAGAAGTTGGCGGTTTTCCGGAGTAAGGATTATTATTGAATCGCCGGTGGATATTGTCTTTGACTTCACATTTTTTACAAAATCATTTAGTAGTATCATATCACCATTTTTATCTTCAGCGTAAATCTCTGCATCAAACCAGTCGATCTTGTCATTTAATTTGACTTTTACTGAATTGGTTCTGATGATCTTTTTTATCTTTCCTATTTGGCCAAATGATATTTTATATCCCTCATCAAGTATCCGTTCACCGTATTTACCAATAAAATCTGAAATTCCAATTTGCAAATCTGTGCTTTTTTCGTTGTATTTAATACCGTATGAGTAATTATGTCTATAGGGGGATTTTTCATTTTCGTCGATGATTGATTCAATATAATCAATTACGCTGTTTTCAAAAGATATATCGGTTTTAGCAACAACTATAGTGTTAGATTGATAGTTGTCATCAATTATGATATTTGACGGATCCTGAATTGTTTTTATTTTAGTTTTTCCACTGTAGATAAAGCGGTAGGATAAAGTCGTGTTGTTCTCAAATTGTTCATCCAGTACCAGTTCAACTTCAGGTTTAATTTTTCTATACTCCAACCTGGTGTAGTTATTATAGATTTTAATTTTATGGCTGAAGTGTTTTTCTGCTGTAGTAATTATCGAGTTAATATCATCTTTAAAGCTGTAAGGATTATTAAATATTGCATTCTCGAGGAAGTAAGACATCGGTTTACCATCGATATGGATATATTTGATTGTATTACTAATAATAAAGGCAAAGAAGTTGTTAGTTGAAATTCTAATAGACGGGTCGAAGTATTCGGCTATTTCTGAATTTTCCTGGTCAGGCTTTTTATTGGTATTTTTAATTACGGGTTTGAAGCCTATGGTAGCTTTTTCATTAAGAAAGTGATCATGGTATTTATAGTATATTTCAAGGTGTGGCATTTCAGTTAGTGTAATTCTACTGTGATCTTTACCTAGAATTTCAATGTTGTTTTTTAGAATATGATCAATTAGTATAGATAGATTTACCCGTTTGTTATGGGTATTAGCCAGGAACTCGATAATTGGTTTACTTGGATTATCATTATTAACCGGCTGAACTTTAAGTTCATTGTAGTTTTGGATTCTACCCGGGGTTCCATTTTTTTTGATAATCTGCATTTTAAGGGTTAGATCGGGGATTGTTCTATAGCTTGAATATTCATAGTTTTCAAGTACCAGTACCGGGTTCCATATTTCATCCTTTGATATGGATGAGTTTTTTTCAATAAGTGATAAAACTGTATCCATAGTATATGCAAATTGTTGATTTTTCATCTCCTGAGTCGGGCTAGATATTTCATATAGAAGACTCGATTCTTTATAGTTCTTGATTGTTAAGGGATTCTTGATCGGTTCAGGTTTATATTCCAAAAAATGTGTTATTAATGCAGCAACGGAGTGTTTACAGTAGATTCCAACCGGACAGGAACAATATGTCTTAAGTATTTTCTGGTTTTCAATCATAATAGATAGATGATATGTTTTATTTCCATGCCCCATTACAGTCGCTGATAACTGGCCATTTTTAAAATTTGTTTTTACGACATTGCCATTATTATAATAGTTTGTTCCTTTAATAATAGTATGCATATCAAAATAGGCTACTAGAATTTTTTTTATATTTTCAGTCATTGTTTATCATCCTTTCTTTTTTATCACACTTTTTTAATCTTTGTTTGTTCCTGATCACTATAATCAATCACTATAAATCTTATTATTGAGTTTTCTATTACAGATGTTTATTATGGTTTCTATTGTATATCGTGTTACCTATAATAATAGTAGGAACTTATAACTTATTATTTAAAATATTACAAATAAAAATATATGAGGCTGTCCACTAAGTCGGTTTATAAACGATTTTTACTCGTTTTACGCCGGCAATTAACCGGTACAAATAAAAATTTCTCGACTTAATGGACAGCCCTTTAGTAGTAGTCATAAGTTTTTTTATGATTTAGTTCGATAGTTTTACATCTGCCATCGGATATTATCAATAGCAACTTGACCTGAGTTTTTATCAGTCTGTTCAAATTGTATTATAAACCCGTCAATCATTTGATTTTCTATATCAAATTCAATTGTTTTTATAACCCCCTTTTCATTGTTGTTTTGTACAATCTCTCTAAATATTTCATTTGATTGATTGTCAAGTATTGAGATGGTTAGGTTTACTGCTGTTGTATGGGTCTGCTTGTAGTCAAAACTTATTTTAGTCAGCTTACCGGGGATAACCTCTGATCTGATAAATGCTGCAGGAGTTTTTCCTTTTGCCAGATATGGGGTAGGTGTGTCAATAGCTCCAACACTGCTTCCTGCACAATTTCCAAAATGCCAAACTGTACCGTCGGTTCCAATAAAACTATCTGATAGATAGCTTGTGCCGCTAACCTTAAAATCAGTAAACGGTTCAATGAATGAATCTGAGTGTTCAATCTGCAGGGGTAATTCTTTAGACTTGTTAATTTCAGGACCTTTTGCCTCTGCAGTCAAGGTATAAGTACCGGCTGTTAGTCTTGACGGAATCTCTAGAGTTCCATTAAAGTTTGAGCTGTTTTCAGAATAGGTTAATTTTATAGGCGTAAGCTCAGGTAATTCGTTGATTATTACCGTTACTTCTGTTTCATCAATTTTTTGAACATCTTCAAGCCATACTCTCAATGGGATAGAATGTTTTTGCGAATTTATAACTCTATCCACTCCTGAATCAAATATTGAAATAGATGGATTTAGTACAATAATCTGTGGAATTTTGACAACTGAAACTTTTTCCGTGTAAAAATACTCTGACTTTTTTGCAAGGATATAGAGAAAGCTATCAGAATCTCGGTTAAAACTACTGATATCTATTAGGCTTAATTCATCCTTTAATACATCAATGACCCCCTTATCTATGAAGTATGGGTTTGATGCAAGTTCATTCTCAAAGAATGTCGGACTAAAAACAAAAAACTCATTCTTTGATAAGCCCCAGTATATCTTTGCATCCATGTCAACTGATAAACTAATTGAGTTTGAACTATTAGTATCAATTGATGATAAAGCAGGCTCCTCAATCCAAGTAATAAATCCACTTTCAACATTCTCAACTTTTGATGTGTTTTCAATAACCCTCTTAGTGTCACAGCCGTTGAGAAATACAATGCCGGTCAAACAAATAGCTAAAATTCTTTTCATTTCGTACCTTCCTTTTTTTATTTTATTTACCTATATAAAACGCTCAAATTTCCATTCTATTTATTGATTTACGAATTATTTACATTGTTTTTCTAGATTATCAACTGTTCTAGACTATCAACTATTTTAGAGTAAATAAGAATTTTGTGTGTCAAATACAAATATTTGTTGATTTTTTTTTAAAAAGATATTAGTTTAATAAAAATTATTTTAGGAGAATTTAATGGCTGAAACAATAACTAAGGATATAAATATACAGGAGCTTGTTAGTAAGTATCCTGATAGTGCGAGAATTTTTGCTGCATATGGTATCGGTTGTCTGGGTTGCTCAATGGCAAGGTTTGAAACTGTAGGTCAGGGACTTGATGCTCATGGAATTAATGTTGATGAATTTTTAAAAGACCTAAATGCGTATATTTCCGGTTCGAAGTAGTGTACTGATAATAAAAAAAATCGCTGATGCAATTTACATGATCTGCGGTTTTTTTTATTAATACTCCTCGTCTGCCCAGCCCACACTTGATAGGAACTCGTCATAGGTGCCGTCATATGTTATGATTTTATCCTTGTCAAATATCACCAGTTTAGTTGCAGTATTTCTTATGTGCATCTCATTATGCGTTACCATTACAACTGCACCATCAAACTCATTTATTGCCTCAATTAGAGAGTCACAGGACTGCATATCAAGGTGGTTGGTTGGCTCATCGAGAAATAGCAGATTGCTTGGGGTAACAAGGATTTTGCCTAGCAGTACGCGGCTTTTCTCACCGCCTGATAGAACCTTAATCTTTTTTAGGGCATTATCACCGGAAAACATCAGTCCCCCTGCAATAGTTCTAGCCTTGACATCTGTACATGATTTATCTGAACTCATTATCTCCTCAACGACTGTCTTTTGCTCATCCAGATCAAGTTTATTGGTTTGACCGAAATACCCCTCCTTTAATGAAGGGTTTTTATAGACAGTTCCACTGGTTGGCTTAAGAATTCCGGCCATTATCTTAATAAGTGTTGATTTCCCTTTTCCATTTTTACCGATTATACAGATGCGGTCTCTCTTTCCGACAAACAGTGTAAAATCATCGATTATTACAGGGTTATTCTCCGCATAGGAAAATGAAATAACTCCATATCCTGAATATGTTCGAGTGCTTTCATCTCCCCCTGTTTCTCAAGCATCTTTACCCTGGACTGAGCTCTGCTTGCAAAACTTGCTCTTGCTTTAAATCTTGCAATGAAAACCTCTTCCTGTTTCCTCTTTTTTGCTTCATTGAGGCGTGTTTTTTCGTAGAGTTCTTCCTCTTTATTGATAAAGCTATACAGTTTATCAGTATCACCCTCTATTTTGATAGCCTTTGATCGGTGTATTGCAACTGTATGTGTTACGACACTATCCATAAAGGATCGGTCATGGGTTACCAGTATAAATTCGCCCTCCCATTTTTTTAAGAAATCTTCAAGCCATCTAATCGCTACAATGTCAAGGTAATTGTTTGGTTCATCCAGCAGGAGCATGTCAGGATTTGACACTAATAATTTTGCAAGATTAAGTCGGATCTGAAATCCGCCCGAAAAATCATTTGGGTTTTTTTCCATATCTGATTCACTAAATCCAAGTCCAGAAAGGATCATCTCAACTTTCCAGGTATCATATTGATCATCGGGAGATAATCCGAGCGAACCTTCCTCGAGAACTGTAGGTTTTGAAAACTTAAGATGCTGTTCTAGGTGTCCTATTTTATAGTTCTTTGGTATTGACATTTGTCCCGAATCAATATCTGTATTCCCGAGGATCATTTGAAATAGAGTAGATTTTCCATGCCCATTCCTGCCGACAAGTCCGACTTTCTCTCCTCTGTTAATACTGAGGTTAAGATCCTCATAGAGTAGTTGATCTCCGAAAGACTTATTGATTCCCATAAATTTTATCATAATTAACCCCTTAAAACGGTCTATTAAATATCAATTAAGCAGTTAATTGTCAATAAAAAAATTAGATTAAAAAAATTAAAATAAAAAATAAGAACTAACTAAGCCCTGCCGGAAGATGTCAACATAGATGTCATAATTTTAGAGATTCCACTTTTTGAATAAACGGGGAATTTATATTATTTTTGTTGATGTCTTTTATAATGTATGATATTGTAAACAAGCTATAAAACTTCAATATAGCTAGTGTTTATTTACATTTATAAATAGTCGGTATTTGAATTTTATTATGTTAAATTTGTAGGGGATCCTGCAAAAGAAATATTATTTTTTGCAATATCCTAAGTCGATTTATAATATAGAGGGTTAATTGTTTATGTTTATATATGTTAAAGTTCTATGAGAAATAGTATTCATTTAGCTCGAATAAATGTGCTTATACTTATATTTTTATTGTTTATTAATTCATGGGCATGTATTAAATATGATCTTATTAAAAAAACAGAAATAAATATATTTTCATCAAGCTTTGAAGTACATACGGCAATACTTAATAATAATGTTAGATCTTTTTTAGAATCATTGTTAAGATATAGGTTGATTATTGAACAACTATCCTTATCTTATCTAAGATATATAATTTCTTTTCATTTACTTGGTACATTATTGTTATCAAGTTTAAAGTTGAAATATCGATTTATAAAATCAATTGAACAGTTATCTCAACCGCCACCTGCTTTAAAGTTCTAAATGATTGATAGCTATTGCACTTATATTGATCTTTGTATTTGATGCTATCTCATTTAATAATTTTTTTACCTATTCTCAATTAATTTTTTGTTATACTCAAAGTTTTTTTTCTGTCGTAATTTGATTTTACAACTTATTGATTTAAAATAGAATACATCTAAGAAAATTGACAAACGAAATTTTTGTAGGTATAAATTTCCTTGTTTCCTGCTGTCTATCTGGGGCAGCTTAGTAGGTGATTTACTTGTTTCTTATATTTTTGTTTAGGATCTTTGAACTCTTTAATATCTTGGAGGATATGTATGTCAAATAATTCAATTAAAAATAACGATGGTGATGAGACATCTAGTGCGGTAGTGTTCGGTATAGTTATTCTTTGTATTTCGGTAATTTCATTTATATTTGGTTTAGTTGAATTGAAAAAAAATGGAATTATTGCCGGTTGTTTAATTTTCATTATAGGAGCCATTCTTACAATAGTCGGTTATATACGAGACAAAATAAAGCATAAATAATTAATCAGTTTTTAGGGGGGGGCAGTTAATCACACTTTATTCTAAAATAATACTTTTTTATTTTTAAAAACCTTTACTTTTGGCTGACTCAATATTGAGTCAGCCAATTTATAGTGTGGATTTTAATTAAGTGGATTTTGATTAAACAATAGCTTTGTTGAATTTACATTTTATTTTTGAAATGTATACTCCTACAGTATTGTGTGAAATGTTTAGTTTTTGAGCAATAAATCTATTTGGTGCACACATTTCAACATTATTATATTGAGCTTCGAGTAGCCTTTTTTTTTCAAGCAGAATCTTTCTTTTTTGTTTTAATTCTGATTTGATATCCGGGTCTAACTCACAGCAGATTTTTTTATCTATATTGATAAGCTCCCTATGTTTATTAAATAACATATTTTCGAACTTTTTTTTCCTTTTTATTTTTTTTTCAATTATTGTAGTGAAGTCGTCAGGTAATAAATTATATATTGAGGAATCATTAGAAGAATCAATTGTGTTGTTGTTATCATTTGTGTTACTGTTATCATTTGTTTTGTTAGAGTCTGAATCGATATTTAAATTATTAAATCCATATTTAATAGACATTACTTGTATCTCTTTTTTTGTAAAATTTTTTAGGCATAAATCAATCATTTCTCGTTCCGGTGTAACTGATTGGTCATCTTCAATGCATTGATAGGTTGAGGGGGTCTCAGAGATACGAAAGTCTTGCACCTCCTCAAGTATATTAGATTGTTCCTGTTTTTTTTTCTTCCGAATAAAGTCAAAAAATTTTCGCTTCATTGCTAAGTAGAACCATGCCTCAAATTTTATATCTTGTATCTCTTTATAACGATTAAGAATGGTGTCGATTTTACAGATGATATATGAGTAGAACTCATGTTTAATATCATCGTCTAAATGGCCATAATACGATGGAGTATTCAAGATCAAATCGTTTAAATGATGAAGCATCTCCCTTCTAGAAATTCGTCCCTGTTGAAAATTGTTTACTGCATTGACTAAAGAAATTTTATTAAACATAAATACACCCCTTTTTTTTAAATAGTTATTTACTTTTCTCATAAATATTAATCTATTTAAAAATCAGATCTATTTACTTGGATTGTTCAAAAAAAATGAAAAATGTTCAAAAATAATGAAAATCTTAATTTGCAGATAAAATTACATATTAATTTCAGATAAATTTACAGATTAATTTTCAGAATAATTTCAGAATAAATTGTAGTGGCTCTCTCAAAAATAAGTTTTAACTTTTAAAAAGTGTCTTGCGAAAACACACTTATTGTAGCAAGGATTTTAGAATAATAGAGATCTATTCGGGTGCAGATTTAATTTTTGGCAAACACCTTAGTGCAAAATAGAATTTTTAAACAAAACAAAAAAATGCGGTACGCATTTT
>CAYYKD010000019.1:62301-64644 GCA_964471825.1 uncultured Spirochaetales bacterium | reverse complement strand
ATTAAGATTATTATATCAAGATTTGAAGTAATAATCAAGAAAATTTACTTTTTAAGAGGTGGTTTTTCCTGTCCGGAAGTATTTCAAATAGAGGAACGGAGAACGCGGAGATTTGAAGATAGTTAGGATATTTAACCGCAGATGAACACAGATAAACGCCGATGGATGGAATCCTGCTTCAGTCAAAAT
The DNA here is from genome assembly GCA_964471825.1 of uncultured Spirochaetales bacterium. Lineage (GTDB taxonomy): Bacteria > Spirochaetota > GWE2-31-10 > GWE2-31-10 > CAYYKD01 > CAYYKD01. The sequence continues at coordinate 64,455 of CAYYKD010000019.1, read as the reverse complement.
CGGAAATGCCGTAAATATTATATTTTTTCCGCATTCGTACAGAAGATATTAAGGCAAAGCCTGAATATCTTCCTTATCTTCTTTCATCTTACTGTTCCGGCAACCATTCCCCACTGCAAACAAATAAACCCATCAAAAAATAAAATGAGGCTGTCCAAAAAGGGCGGCCTTTTTCATATAATTTTCCATAAAATAAATACATAAAAAATGCAATAATATTTAAGTAAACACCTTCAATCTATAACTTTCTACAGTTATGGGCAAGGCTTAATATACCCCACTCAAGACTAACTTTATCAATCCCTCTAAGCATAAATCGATTGAATTTTCTGTTTGATTTTATATGACCAAACACAGGTTCAACTTCTACACATCGAAGTTTTCTTAATTTAACGCCTATTTCTGATTTCAACTGTTCTTTTGCTCGTAATTTCAACTCGTCCAATCGTTTGTTGATTTGTATTTTTCGATTATATTCGGATTTTGTACATAAGCTTTTTAAATCACAATCTGAACAATCTTCGCACTCATAAATATCTAACTCTGATAAATAACCGGTGTCACTTTTTGACTGCTTAGTGTACTTGTATTTCAAAAGCTTACCATTTGGGCATTCATACTCATTTTTATCTACATGATATTTAAAGTTCTCTTTCTTAAATATGTCTTTTTTATACTTCTTAGTATTCTCAATCCTGAATGTATTATATTTAACATAAGCATCTATTTCTTCATTGTTTAAATATTCGTAATTCTCCTCACTTCCATATCCCGCATCGGCAATTACTTTTTCAGGCTTTACATCAAAATTTTCTTTTAAACTTTCAAGGTGCGGTATCAATGTTGTTGTGTCTCCCGGTTTTTGATGAACATTATAGTTTAAAATAAATTGATTCTCTGTGCCTATTTGTACATTGTAACCTGCTTTTAATTGGCCGTTCTGCATATGATCATCTTTCATTCTCATAAAGGTGGCATCAGGGTCTGTTTTACTAAAGCTGTTTCTATTACCGAGTATATTTTCATAGTTTTCATATTTATTGAGTTTTGGCAGGTAATCTGTTTCTATTTTCTTCGAGATTTTCTTTAATTTTTTATCGGGTTCTTTTGTCAATTCTTCATCAATAATCTTTTTGACTTCAGTTAACTTGACTTCTGTTTTATCATTATTACTTATTACGGATTTTAACTTTGATTTAAGTTCCTCACTCTTGTTTATATTTTCAATTTCACTAAACAACTCGTTTATTTTAATCAGTAATTTTTCTTTGAACTTTTTTGTCGCATTTTTCCAGACAAAAGTATATTTATTTGCGTTAGCTTCTACTTTTGTACCGTCAAGAAAATAGTTTTCAAACTTAATATATTTATTCTTTATTAAAAGTTTTATCACCTTAAAAAAAATCTTTTTGATTACCGGCTTTAATCTTTTTCTAAAATTATTTATAGACCTAAAATCCGGAGTTTGGTACCCCGATAACCAGATAAACGGCACATTTTCCTTTAAAGCTTTTTCTATAGCTCTGCAAGAATAGATTTTTTCACAATACGCATAAATTATCACCTTAAGCATCATTCTTGGATGGTATGCAGCACGTCCGCCACCTTTATACAGGTCGATTATTGGTGAAATATCGATTTTTTCGATAACATCATCTACAACTCTAACTAAGTGATTTTTTGGTATCCATTCCCCAATGTTTTGAGTGAACAATACCCCTTGCACATTTTCATATTCTTTAAAAGCTATTTTCTTTTTGTTAATTTCAATCATAAAGATGTTATATAACTTTTTTTAATAATCGTAAATTCTAAAAAATAAAAAAAAAGGCCGCCCTTTTTGGACAGCCTCATCTTCCATTCTCCCTCTTCCATTTCAACTAATATTTTACACACAAACCTTCTTCTTTCCGCATCTTTACAGAAGATTTTCTGCGAAGCAGATAATCTTCCTTTCTTCTTCCATTGCAACAAATATACCCATCAAAAAACAAAAGAGATATGGCTAAGCCGAATCTCTTCAATGTATCTTATTTTCTGTAGAAGTTAATAGCAAAAGAAATTAATCATCAAGAACAACAACACTTGCGAATCCGCTTAATCCATCACTATCGCTAATACTCCCCATTGGTGATACAGATACAACTTTTGCCT
>CAYYKD010000019.1:20805-62291 GCA_964471825.1 uncultured Spirochaetales bacterium | reverse complement strand
TATCCTTTAATATCTTGTTCAGCTCATCAACATTTGTCATAAATTGACGATTTCCATTACCATCAATAACAAAGTAACCACTTAACATAAATACATATTGCATACCGGCTTCTCTCCTTAATAAAATAAATTTATATTTCACATACAATCAGCAAAATCTTGCTGATTGTATGTTGAAAACACTAAAACAGCACTGATAACCTGCGGTTATCAGAAAGCACGAACAGCCCGAACCCTGACGTAGAGGCTGTCCTTACTGATGTCGTGCTGACTGCCATAGTCGAAATACTGGTACCACGCGCTGCTACTACTGCTCTCGGACGACGACCAATAGCCGTAGTCAGAAAAACCACCAACTCCTTGAGTATAAAGATTTATATACATCTGATTTAATTCATCTAAAGAAGGTAAGAACCAGTCATCATACCCCCCATGAGTCGCATTTCTGCAAACTTCTGCCGCAGGATGTTCTGTTCCTGTCATATAAGTGTAAGTATTAGCATAACCGGTTCCTATTGCTGTTGAAGTGCCTGCTGTACTTGTCAAACTTGTTTTCCATTGATAAGACATTTTATCTTCAGTCCACGCCTCAAGATAACGCCAGCCGTCTAAGTAACTTCCTTTGTCATAAAATATTATACCTCCTGCGGGGCCGGTAAACTTTTGTCCATTGTGCATATATAGTAGTATTTATAGTTTTATCCCAGTTCCTTGCACTTGTCATATCAGCATTATAGTATTTGTTACCACCGCTTACGGCATCGTAGTAGCCGATAAACTCATAACCGTCTCTTGTTGGTGCAGTTGCCATAGGCATCGCTGAACCATATAAAGCAACTACACTATCATATCCGCCTGATCCACCCTGTTTATCAAATGTTACTAAATACCCCCATCTTGCATAAAGCGTCGTACTCTCAGTCTTATCCCAATTTGCTGCACTTGTCATATCAACATTATAATACTGCACTCCACCTTCAAGTGCATCCCAATATCCTGCAAAGGCATACCCGTCTTTTGTCGGTGCTGTTGCCGTAGGCATTGCTGAACCATTTACGGCTATTATTCCGCCTGAGCCACCTGTGCCACCCTGCTTATCAAAGATCACATTTATCCACCTCGCCCACACTTCAACATCCCCAACACTGCCTGCGATTATCTCGGTAACAGCATCACCGGTCATATCAACATTTTGGTACCATCCGTCAAATGTGTATCCGGTTTTTGTAGCTTCACTTAATATAATTGTTTCTGCGTCCGCTGTATATTCTACCGGATTTGTTTCATTGTTGACACCGCCGTTTAAGTTATAGATAATGGAATACTTTATCGGTCCCCATTTTGCATAGAGCGTCATAGCACCCGATACAGTATTGATAAGGAAATTCCATTCATTTGTACACTCCTGTTCCGTGAACCATCCGTCAAATGTGTAGCCGTCTTTCACAAGCGGATCAGGTTGCGTAATTGCCAAACCATACCCGATTGTTTGTGGATCAACTGCTGCTCCTCCCTGCGTGTTGAATGTTACCTGATACTCTTTACGATAGGTTTTTGTAGCAACAAGACTGTTTTGATAGCCGGTTTTCTTAGACATCGCTTTTATGGTATTAAGATCACCGTTTATAGTAAAAGGTGCCGTATAAAGCGTTGAATAAACAGTCGGTTCATTTCCATCCGTAGTGTAATAGACTACATCGTTAGAGTCTGTGACAGTAAGCGTTACTACAAGAGAATCTGCAAAGGTCTCCTGGTCCGGTGAAAAGATAGGTGTTTCTGACCTGCTCTTTAGGTTGATGGTATATGTCTTCTCTGTCCCATCCTCTGCTTTTCCTATCACCTCAAGAGTTGCCGTTGGCGGTACAAATCCTATCGCTGATGACTCTGTGTCGTTTGGCAATGAAACCGGCTCTCCGTCATTCAAAGCATAACTCATAGATGCGAACTCTTGATCTCGCACGCCTGTCACTTTGACACTCGTCACTCCATAGTTCACCAAACAATCATAAGTCGTGGTATATTTTGAAAATGTCGTTGTAAGTGTACTGTCTGATATGATTATAGATGATATATCTGCATTATTTGATAATCTCTTAACTGTTACGCTGTATATTTTGTTTAATACACCATCTTCAGCGACAACTTTAAACTTAAAGAGCTTATTTTCTCCCATTGTGAGATACTGATGGACTGTTGAGGAACCGTTTGTTATCTCATTCCAATCTGTACTTGTTCCCACCTGGATAAATATTTCAGACTCAGCGGTTTTTAAAGTCGGCGTAAATGTGACACTTTCAACAGATCCGGCAACACTCACGGTATATGTCACTCCGGAGCTTGTAAAGATCGGAGTAAATGCTCCGTTTGATATTACGAGATTCTCAAGGTAGCTATCCTCTACGGCAGAATTTCTCAAGACATTTACAGTGTATATTTTATAAGCACCATCTGTCTCAGTAATGGTTACCTCTATTTTATTGTTGCCTATATTCAACGGGATATTGCTTGAATAAGTATCGTTAGGAAGCGATATAGTACTTCCATCATTTATCTTTAATGTCAAAAGTCCGCCATTATTTTGTTTTACCGCTTTGATTCTCGTTGATGCCGTACTTTTATCAACAGAAACATTGTATGTCAGTGTAGATTGGTTAAAAACCGGATTTAAAGTGCCGTCTGTTAAAGACAATGAAGACAGATAAGCATTATTTTCTCTGTAAATGTTCAATGTATATGTACTTTGAACGCCGTCGGCCTCCACAGGTGTTATCGTAACAACATTATCGCCTACTTCAAGAGGTGCACCGTAACTGTTTCCGGTATAGGTCACACCTTTAAAAAAATATTTAACCAGGCCGCCGCCATCCTGTTTAGTACAATTTATATTTAAAGTGCCGACGCTGTAGTTTACCCTAACCGAATATTCTCTTACATCCTTATTAAAAGCAGGTGTCAGACTCCCGCTTGATAGAGTGATATTTAACAAATTCCCCGAATACTTCCTATGAATCCGTATTATGTACTCGCTGTTAGAATCAACTGCTTTAACAACTACTTTTACAGAATTTGTACCAACACTTAAAGGTATCACTTTGCTTGAGACTCCCATCGATATCGCTTCATCATTTAAGTCAACTGTCCCGGTACTATGGATTTTATTTATTATCAACTTAACTGATGATACAACATTGTCAACAGTTGCGTCATAGGTTAAAGCCCCTTCAACAGCATTTATAGTTTGCAGTACCGCGTCACTAATATCTGAAACTATTATTGACTTTATTCTTGTATCTCCTGAAATTTTCACCTGTATGGCTTCATCCAGACCGCCAATATCATGAAACTGCATACACCCAAAACTCAAAACCATCACCAAAAGCAAAATTCTTAATAATATATTCTTCATTATACCCACCCCTTAAAATTTGATTCCGAGCCCAACTGATAACGACTCATCTTTATAACCGATCTCTGCGGACAACATATTCAATTTATTTTGAAAATTGTTAAAATCTTTTTGATACTTTGACTCTGTTCCGAGAGTCGCATATACAATGATTGATAAAATAGCCGATAGAGATGCTGTTCCTATCATAGCAATCGTAGCACCGTACATGGCGTTTGCCGTGTTAGCATTTTCTTTTATAGCATCGATAGAACCTGTGCCAAAATTAATATATTCATCGTACCCTGTATTATATTTTGTTGTATAGTCGCTTTGAAGATACCCAAAAGCTCCGATCAAGCCACCGCTTATTAACCCAAGCGATAATAATACCGTTCCGCCTGCTATTTTACCGGCGCGATATGTTTTACTTTTATCAATATTATCTTTTGCTATAACCATATTTTGAATTATATTTAAACGATTTTTCGTTGATTCTATCGCTTTTGGCAGTTCGTGAAAGACTGATTGGCTATTGTGTAAAGAACTTTCGATATCTGATACTGTTTTTTTATTGTTTTCAACATCATTTATTGAAATATCTATCTTTTTGTTTATTCCGCTTAAAATATTTAGTCCATTCGTCTCATATTCTATTTTTTTACTTTTTATAAAATTGGATATGGATGTTATTTCTTGAATTGTTGCATCAAGTTTGTACTGCGATGCCTTATCAAAGAGCGTGTTCAAAGCAACCGTTGAAGTATCAAATTTATTCATAGACTCAACATCTTTTTTAATCTGTTCAATATTTGTACCGATTAAACTTACTATTCCGGTTTTTACCGAATTCTCTTTTTGATTGACAATTTGAACAATATCATCAATTTTTTCTTGGGATGCTTTTTGTTTAATATTATTTAATGTATTAAATATTGTATCGTATTCTTCAATTTTTTTTACATTTGGCGAAATAGATTCTATAATAGATAAATACTCTGTTCTTATAACTTGTATTTGTTTTTTTACTATCTGTTCTGATTCTTTTTGCAGTTTAAAAAAATTAAGAATATCCTCATATTTTTTTAACATACTTACCGTATCAGCAAATTTTTTATTAATTATTACTGATTCAACGAGCTTGTCCGCAGATATTGTTATTTCTTTAATTAAACTATTTTCAATCAATGTGTGTTTTAAAACAACCGCGTCGATCACACTTGAAATTCCGGTTGATTCTGCCTCTTTTTTATAATCTCCCACTAATTTTAAATTTTTTGGAATTATTGAAATATCTTTTTCATTTTCATTTATTTTTGCAACTTTTTCTAACAACTCTTTACCGATTATTTCTTTTGAAACCTTCATTTTCTTTGAAGTTGTAAATTTAGCAATACTTCCAAATTCAATATTTATTGTTTCAGAAAGAGGTTCCATGTTTTTTTCAAAAATTTCGATAGTGTATTTTCCAAGCTTTAGATTGTTTAAGTCTTTATTATTTGTTACTGTTTCTGTGTAACCCGAAGGACCTTTTATCAAAGCTGTGTACTTTTTTTCAACATCAATACTCAGCCCGCCGACTTTCTCCGGTGTTATAATCACATCTTTAGACTCTCCGTCTCTAACTTGAAATTTACCCTTATAGTACCATTGATTCTCAATATACGCCTCAATTTGATGCTCTCCGGATTTTATATCATTTATTTCTGTATCCTTGCCTAATACTCCCCAAAAACTGCCATTTATAACAGCTGTCATTCCATCAATACCCGATTTTATTTTAACAACCGTACTTTTCTCTTCTTTAACTTTTTTAAAGAATAAAAAGCTTGCACCCTCCTGATGCCCCGCCCCGGCAATTGTTCCAAACATCGGAGTTGTTTTACCCATACCTGTTCTGATGTCATTAAACATCATCAATGGATCAATTATTGGTTTGTTGTTTCCTCTTAAAAAATATTTTAATTGCAATGCAAACTCCGATGCATCAGGAACAGTTTCAGAAGCACCGCTTGTTAGAATCTGTCTTGAATATTTGCTATAAGCATTTTTGAAATAATCATTATTAATCTGGTCACTCAAACCTCTGTGTGCATTCAACAAATCTCCCGAAAAACAAGAGTCTGAGATTAAAAGCACATGTTTTGATTTGATATTACCGATAAGACCTCTTATACTGCTATTCCCGATCCAATTTTCCTGTGCAAGCTGATTTACACCACCATCGACAGGTATCCAAAACCCTGAATTTGTTAGATTGTCGAGATGACCGTGTCCTGCATAAAAAATAAAAACAGAGTCATCAACCTTAACGGTATTTATAAGATCTTGAAATAATGTCAATATACTGACCTTTGTTGCCTGTTCATCATAAAGTTCAAAAAATTGATCTATGTAATAATCCGATTGCAGAATCTCCTTAATATCTTTTACATCTTTCACAGGATTTTTTAACGGCATCCAGTACTTGTACTTATTTATACCGATCAAAACGGCATATTGTTTACCAACGCCGGCGTTTTGATCCAATTTTTGGATAGTGTTCTTCAACCCTCTTTGCTCTTCCCCAAACATAATAACCGTTCCCAGCACAATCATAATAACTAAAAACGCCTTTTTCATAGACACTCCTATAAGTATGAATTAATATAAAAAAACCCTGAAACAAAACCTTAACGGTTTCTTTCGGGGTTGATTGTCCGATATAATCAATAAATTTCTTTGAAAAAAGAAATTTTACGCTGTTAGTGAGTAGTGAGTAGTGAGTAGTTAAAATTTCTTTTTTCATTTGAGAGTTATTATAGCATAATAAAACAACATTTCAATAAATTTTTCAAACAATGTTGTAAATATTTGTATCGCATAGTTAACTTGACTCATAAAGGACACTCTCCAATTTGAGCGAAAATCGTTTAAAATCATCATTCTTAATCACAATCCAAAACTTATTTCACCCTGGTGAAATGATCAAAGTGTGGGGTGGAGTTCATTGCGTTCTCATGATGAGATGTTTGTATCTAAAATAGATGGGACGAAGTTAGAAAGGTCTGTGAAGATATAGCATATGTGCCGGAAATTAAATTTGCTCCAGGTTTTAACGGTTTAAAGATAGACGCCTTTAGAAAAAAATAATTATTTTAAGCTTGATCGCTTGATCTAAGCTTTATTATCGCAAAATATTCCTGAAGCTTCTTTCAAATGCTCTGCAAGTTTTTGCAACTCTTCACAGGGTATTTGTTTTATCATCTCACCGGTCTGTTTGTTAAGTACCGTAATGATAATTCTGTTAATTCTTGTATTTAGTGATAACTCAACTCTTTTATTAAGAATATCTGATTTTGAAATGATTGACCTAAGCTCTTCCATCAGTTTTTCTGTATCAGCACCGGACATCTTATCATTGATTAGTCTTCTTAACTCATCATCTGATAATCGCTGGGTCTTCTCAGGCTCAACAGGTTTCTTAGCTTCTGCTTTTTTTAAGGAAATGGTAGTGCCAACCAGTGGTATAGCCTGGTTAGTCGTATTTTGTTCGACTGCATTTGTAAACATAGGACTCCTCCATTGTCCTGCCCTATAATTGTCTCCCCTTAACAGAACCGACATTTCTATTTATATAATCCCTTTTTAATAAAAGGTTTTCATGGACACCGGCAAAAATCCTTTTTTGCAAATGCCTCTTGTTTTTTAAAAAACATGATGCCACTAGGGCACCATGAGTTTCGCGGTTTATAACTTATCCATATAAGTTAGAGCCTCGTTAATCAATAACAGACCCACTAGTTGTGCGGGCGCCTGCCTGTTATTCTTAACAAAACAAATACAATTAGCCTAACAGTTGTAGAACTGATTGACCTCTGGCATTTGCTTGAGCTAACATCGCTGTACCGGCCTGAGTAAGGATGTTGTCCTTCACAAAATCAACCATCTTAGATGCCATATCAGTGTCTCTTATTAGTGACTCTGCTGCTTGAAGATTTTCAGAAGCAATAGAGATCCCTTTTTGTGCCATTTCAAATCTGTTTTGATAAGCACCAAGGTCTGCTCTTTGCTTACTAATAGTCTTAAGAGCTTCATCAAGAGTCCCGATTGCCATATTAGCAGAATCAGGAGTACTGATTGACAACTTTTCACCGGTGTTGAAGTCTTGAAGTTTAAGAGACTTAGCTGTCATTGTGCCGATAAATACTCTCTCTCTCTGATCCATGTTAGCTCCAACTTGAAGCCACATAGAAGAAACAGGTGCACCTGTTTGACCATCAGCAAATGCTCCTTCGAGCATATTCATACCGTTAAACTGAGCATGTGAAGCAATCCTGTTTACTTCATCTACGAGTTGACTTACTTCAACCTGTATCTGCATTCTATCCTCAGAAGTATAAATACCGTTTGCTGACTGAACAGCCAGTTCTCTAAGTCTCTGAACTATATCCTGAGAGCCTTGTAAGTAACCTTCAGTCGTTTGAATAAACGAAACACCATTCTGAATGTTTTTTTCCGCTTGATTCAAACCCTTAATTTGACTTCTCATTTTTTCAGAAACAGCAAGACCTGAAGCATCATCACCTGCACGGTTGATTTTCATGCCGGATGCCAGCTTTTCCATCGATTTTGATACATCCCTTGTTTTGTATTTCAAAACATTGTTTGCATTAACCGATGACATGTTGTTGTTTATAATCATAAATTACCCTCCTTGATATAACTCTCCGAATCATTCGAAAAGGATTTATAAGGTTTACTCCTCTCTGTCAATTCTCGTATAAGATGAAAAACCGCGATTGCTCATCATCTTAGCCGGAACAGACAGGCGCAGGGGTTATAAATAACCCTAACGCCTGTCGAACTGACTATATCAAGAAGGTCTATGAAAAAAAATATTTCAAAGAACTAAAAATAAATACTACTATCAATACTACTATTGAAGTAATTGAAGAACTGACTGAGCTCTGCCATTTGCCTGTGCAAGCATTGCTGTACTTGCTTGACCAAGAATATTATTCTTAGTAAAGCTAACCATTTGATCTGCCATATTAGTATCTCTAATAATAGACTCAGCTGCCTGTAAGTTTTCTGAACCGATAGCCAACCCTTTAGTTGCCATCTCAAGTCTGTTCTGATAAGCTCCAAGATCTGCTCTTTGTTTGTTAAGTCTCTTAAGTGCTTGATCTACAGTACCAATAGACATGTTTGCACCATCAGGAGTTGATAGAGATATAAACTCATCTGTTCCGACTTGTCTGATACCAAGACCCTTAGCAGTCATTGTACCAATATAAACTTGCTCTCTTTGATCCATATTTGCACCAATGTGAAACCACATAGAACCGGTTTTAACTCCACCGATAGCATCTGCATTAGCAAATCTACCTGTAAGCAAATTCATACCGTTGAATTGAGCGTGAGAAGCTACTCTGTCAAGTTCATCAACAAGCTGACTTACTTCTACCTGAATGTACATTCTATCTTCTGCAGTATAAATACCGTTCGATGATTGTACAGCAAGTTCTCTTATTCTTTGTAATATGTCTTGTGATTCTTGTAAATAACCTTCTGCAGTTTGAATTAGTGAAATACCGTTTTCTGCGTTCTTCTCAGCTTGGATTAAACCTCTGATCTGGCTTCTCATTTTTTCAGAAACAGCTAGACCCGAAGCATCATCACCAGCTCTATTGATCTTCATACCTGAAGCAAGTTTTTCCATATCCTTAGATGTGTTAAGATTGTTACCTTTTAAGACTCTGTTCGCATTAATAGCAGTTATGTTGTGGTTGATAATCATATGTTTCCTCCATGAAACTTTTTTACAGGTTTATTACCTGCTTGTTAATATTTCACCTCAATGAGGTGTCGTTTAGCGTTACTTCCTGTAACACATAAACATTTTTTAAAATAACTTTGAAAAAAACCAACCTCCTTATCAGATTCAAAGACGCACTCATAGTGCAGCTTAACAACGGCAGTCCCCACAGCCAAAATGTTAAACACCTTTCATCTAATATTTTCGACATAACTTTCCAAAACTTTAATTAAATATACAAAATATTTTTAATAATATCAAATTTATTTTAAAAATATTTTTGTCTTATTTAACTTTTTTTAAGTCTTTTTAACTGATGCTATTGCAAGAATACATTAAAAATTTATGCAAAGTATATTTTATTGGAAAACAAGCCAAAAAATTGCAAGGATTTTTTAGGGAGCCTTTACTATTAAACAATATAAATTAAATTTCAATTGACTTATAAATAATATTTAGTAATTTTCATATTAATATTTTATTTTTTTAAGGAGTTGATATGATAAAGAAACTAATATTTATTATATTTCTGGTAATGAGTGTCTCTATGTGTACATCATCTGAAACAATTACCAAAGGATTTGAACCGGGCAAGGCAACTATGGACTTCGATGCTGCATTAAGTTATGCATCAAAAAACAAACTTCCTATCATGCTTGATTTTACAGGTTCTGACTGGTGCAAATGGTGTAAACTTATGCAGAAAAATATTTTTGCTAAAGATGCCTGGGAGAATTGGTCAAAAAAAAATCTTATAGTTGTTACTATTGATTTTCCTAATAACAAGAGTATTGTGCCTGATAAGTTCAAAGCAAGAAATGAGTCACTGAAAAATGAGTTTGCAATTCAGGGCTTTCCGACTTATGTACTACTTGACTATGATGGTGCAACTGAACTTGGAAGAACAGGTGCGGGAACTGAAAAAACACTAGAGTCTTTTATATCTGAGGTCTCTAAGATTTTAAACATATCGAATACCTACCTAAAAAACTTCAGCTCAAAACTGTCCGATAAAGATCGTGCAGAATATCTAAAACAATTAAATGAGCTGATTAATCTCAGGTCGTATATAGCTGATTGGAAAAAGAGCAAGGCTGAACTTAAAAGGGATGAAGCACTTGAAAAGATCAACACAATAATAAATTCATATATTTTATCAAAAATGCCAAAAGGTGAATTAGATCTTTATTTAAACCGGAAGAAAGTATTAGACAGTTTAAATGATGAATTTAATTCGTGGATTGGAACTAACCCTCCAAATACACAAGAAAATCAAGATAAATATAAAAATTATTTGCAAAAAATTGACTCCGCACAGCAGTCTGTTGATCAATACTTAGAAAAATACAAAGACTAACTTTGATCTTAGATCGAAGTTGTTGCAGACTAAGACTAGAATAATAGCATAGAATAAAAAAGGGTGTGATCTGTTTTTTTAAATTTTTAATTTTTTTTTTAGTTTTAGTTTTTGTTATAGTTTTGTTTAAATTTTAGTTTTAGTGTTTTTGTTTTAGTGTTTTTGTTTTAGTTCTATTAAAATCAAAATTTAATCTTTTTTTTTAAGACTATAAGATTATTTAATTGATTTTTTTTTTAAAATATCATATAATCATACAATTTTTTAAAAGACGCTTTTTATCTTTTAGTTTATATTTTGGATGGAAAGTTATTTAATTATTTTATTTAAGGAGAATTTTAGATGTCAGAAAGAAAATTTTTATTTACATCTGAGTCGGTAAGTGAAGGACATCCGGACAAATTAGCTGACCAGGTATCTGATGCAGTATTGGATGCATGTTTAAGAATTGACCCTAAGTCAAGAGTTGCCTGTGAAACATTTACTACTACAGGAATGGTTTTAATAGGTGGAGAGATTACAACAAAAGCTATATACGATTATCAAGAGATCGTAAGAGGCGTTGCTAAGAAGATCGGTTATGATAGACCTGAATATGGTCTTGATTATGAGTCTATGGCTGTAATTAATACAATCCATACTCAATCACCTGACATCTCTCAAGGTGTATCAGGAACAGGTCTAAAAGAGTTTGAAGGTCTTCAAGGTGCCGGAGACCAGGGTATGATGTTTGGATACGCATGTAAAGAGACTCCTGAACTAATGCCTGCACCAATCATGTTATCTCACAAAATACTTATGAAAGCAGCAGAACTTAGAAAAAATGGTGGAATTTCATGGTTAAGACCGGACTCAAAGAGCCAGGTAACTATTGAGTATGAAGGAAATATTCCTAAGAAAATAGATACAGTAGTTGTTTCTCATCAGCATGATGAAAGTATTGGATATGAAGACCTCAAGAAAGCTATACTTGATAAGATAATTAAACCGGTTCTTGAACCAACAGGCTTAATGGATAAAAACACAAAATTCTTTATCAATCCTACAGGTAGATTTGTTGTTGGTGGACCTCACGGAGATTCAGGTCTAACAGGAAGAAAGATCATCGTTGATACTTATGGTGGTATGGGTAGACATGGTGGTGGAGCATTCAGTGGTAAAGATCCATCAAAAGTTGATAGATCAGCTGCGTATATGGCTAGATATGTTGCAAAAAACATTGTTGCTGCAGATCTTTGTGAAAGATGTGAAGTTCAACTTGCCTATGCAATTGGGGTGCCATTTCCGGTATCTGTACTTGTTCAGACTTTTGGAACTAGTAAGGTTCAGGAAGAGGTTATCGAGAATGCAGTTAAAAAAGTATTTGACCTTACTCCCGGCGGTATCGTAAAAACTCTTGATCTACTAAGACCTATTTATCAAGAAACAGCGGCATATGGACACTTTGGTAGACCGCAATTCCCATGGGAAAAAACAGATAAAGTTGAAGCACTTAAGAAAGAAATTAAGTAGCCTACAATTAATGTGTCAAAAAAAAAGAAAAAAACAATTGACAAATGGTTAATGTTTTTTTATCATCCGTTGTAACTTATTTAGGAGGTAATAAATGTCAGACACTTTTAATAAAGTAAAAAAGATAATCTCTGAGAGATTGTCAGTTGATGAGAGTAAAATTACTGAGGATTCATCGTTTATTGATGATCTTGGAGCAGACTCACTTGACACAGTTGAATTAATAATGCAACTTGAAGAAGAATTTGACCTACAGATCCCGGACGAGGATGCTGAGAGCATCTCTACAGTAGGCAAGGCTGTTAAGTACATAGAAGATAGACTTGGAAAATAGTCTCTTTCCTAATTAAAACTACTTACTGGATTTAACCGATAATAATCACATTCGAGTAATTTTTATTCGTATGTGATTATTATTTATTTAATGATATTTAAGTACCATAGTTTATATAAAAGAAATTAATTAGAGTTGTATTTTAAAGTTATATTAGTGTTATACAATTAAAGACAGAAAATTGAAGGTTTTAGATTGAAAATAGAATCTGATAGAATTAATCAAATAAAATATTTTTTAAAGAAGCACAAACTTCCATATCATAAAATTGCACTATACGATCTTGCACTAAGTCATAAATCATATTTAAATGAAAATAAACAGCACAATAAAGATAATGAAAAAATGGAGTTTCTTGGAGACTCAATATTGGGGTTTGTAACAACAGAATTTCTCTTCTCAAATTTCCCTGATAAATCTGAGGGCGAACTCGCCAAAATTAAATCCTATGTTGTTAGTGAAAAATCACTCTCTGTTATAGCACGAGAAATTCAACTCCATGAATATATTCTGGTCGGAAAAGGTGAGGAACAATCAGGCGGAAGAACGAAGGACACAATTCTATGCGACTGTTTTGAAGCATTTATTGCCGCTTGCTATCTTGACAATGGAATTATTAAAACAAAAGAGTTTATACTACATTATATAAAACCCGAAATTGAAAAGACGGTTCAAAATGAACACGAAAAAGACTATAAGTCCTTACTTCAAGAATTAATTCAAAAAAACCATAAACTTTGCCCCCAATATAAAACAGAATCTGAATCTGGTCCTGAACACAATAAAATTTTTACCGTAAATGTATTTGTTGAAGAAAAATTTATCGGACAAGGGGCAGGTAGATCCAAAAAAGATGCCGAACAGAATGCAGCTAAGAATGCTTACAAAAAACTAAATGCTAAAATTGTGAGGTCATAACCTTGAAAGAAGTATTAGTAGGTCGTGTAGTAATTGGTGGTAATTATATCCCCTTACAATCTATGATTAAAAATCCTGTAACCGATACTGAGCTAACGCTTTCAAAAATATCAGAGCTTCAAAAAGTCGGTTGTGATATAGTCAGAATCTCTATTCCCGACATAGATTCTTCTATCGCATTAAAAACAATTGTATCAAAGTCTCCAATCCCAATAGTTGCAGATATCCACTTTGATCACAGACTTGCAATTCGATCAATTGAGGCCGGGGTTCACAAAGTAAGAATTAACCCGGGCAATATCGGAAATGAACACAAGGTAAAACAGGTAGTGGATTGCCTAAAAACTCATCAGATACCTGTCAGAATTGGGATCAATGGCGGCTCAATCGATAAGGAAATACTTAGAAAAAATCAAAATGATAAAATTGCAGCGATGATTGAATCTGCAGCAATAGAGTTAGATATTTTTGACAGGAATAACTATGATAACATAGTACTATCTTTTAAATCCTCCGGTGTAATGGAAACGATCAAAGTTAATCAAATTGCCGCTGCTAAATTTGGCATTCCACTTCACATAGGTGTAACTGAAGCCGGCGACATGATTGACGGAACTATAAAAAACTCAATTGGAATATCACATCTCTTACTTAATAATATTGGAAATACACTCAGAGTTAGTTTAACTGATTCCGAGGTTAATGAAATCTATGTCGCAAAAAAAATTCTTGAGTCAATTGGAAGGAGACAGCCTGAGATTGAAATAATTAGCTGTCCCACTTGCGGAAGAACTGAGGGAGAGATAAAAAAAATTGTCTCACAGATTAAAAGCAAAATATCCGGCAGAAAATTCTCGAAGTCGCTAAAAATAGCAATTATGGGATGTATAGTCAATGGTCCCGGAGAGGCTTGTGAGAGTGATTTCGGTGTTGCATGCGGCAAATCCTCTTCTGTCATATTTAAAAGAGGTATAAAAATCAAAACTGTTAAGAATTCATCTATTTATGACGAATTAATATCTATATTAGATGAATACAATGAAATATAAACTGCTTACAACTATTTTAATTCTTACTCAGATCTCTTTACTATATGCTGATGATCCAAGCTGGGTTTATCTTCGTAAAGCATACAACATGAAAGAGTCTGGACTCTACTCAGAAGCGCTGATTCTTGCAAGAAAATCCAAACAACTTCTAATAAAAGAAAAACTAAACGCATATTATGAGGAAATACTTGAACTGCATACCGACAAAGTAGGTTTTGAGTTAAAGAGAATGGTAGATCAAAAAGAGAAAGAGTTGCAAATAGAGGATAACTACCCGGAATATCATGAACTTGTCGGAGATATATTTGTATTAACGGATTTCCTTGATGAGGCGATAAAAGAATATAAGATCGCTCTTTTACAAAAAGACCTGTTTGATTACAAAGATAAGGAAATTGAAATA
This sequence comes from uncultured Spirochaetales bacterium, assembly GCA_964471825.1. Taxonomy (GTDB): domain Bacteria; phylum Spirochaetota; class GWE2-31-10; order GWE2-31-10; family CAYYKD01; genus CAYYKD01. The sequence continues at coordinate 47,533 of CAYYKD010000019.1, read as the reverse complement.
AGCTACAAACTGGCTGATGTATATCAAAAAAAACGAGAGTTCGAGATGGCAGATATTATATACAGGGAAATTCTTGAACGATTCTTTATAACTAAAAATCGCGAATTCTGGGATAGAATAAAAAACAATATTAAAGCTGACCCCACCCTCTCACATGTATTCAGAATTTATAGAATTGATGGAATTGTATATCTTAAAGCACTCTATGAAGTAGGCAAACGATCATCTATACTTCAAAGACACGATGACGCTCTCTACTTTCTTTCGATCGCTGCTATTGTCTGGATGACTTATTATGACTTGATTATAAAATCTGAAGTCTACTCATTCTCATACTCAAGCCCTGCAGATTTTATAAATTTTATGACAAAAAAATCAATAAGTGAATACAAATCAAATGACTATATTGTAGATCAAATAATGTTCTATATCGGTTATGCTGCACAACTTAAAAATGAAACATCAATTAAAAATCACTACTATAACCTTGCAATTAAGTTCTCTGAAGGAACAAAACGCGAAATAGAAATAAAAAAAAGAATTAACTACTTTATAATTAATCCTGCTCATAAACTTTCATATCAAGATATCGTAAATTAAAATATGACTTCATTCAACAAAAGAATTATCACTACCTCAAACACAGTTGATTTTCAGTGTGAAATGTGTGGAATCTGTTGTAAAAGCGGATGGAAAATTATAATAGAAGATCGCATTTGTCATAAATTAAATTTATTATCCAAAAAAGACGATTTTCTTAAAAAAAATATCAAAATTGATAAAATAGATAACCAAACACTGTTTAACAGAGATGGATGTGGTCTACTATTACCTGATAATCAATGTTATCTACACAAAGTATATGGCCAATCATCAATGGGCAGTGTTTGCAGTAGATACCCTCGTCTATATATAAAAAGCCCAAGAGGCATAGAGGTTGGATTATCATACTCATGCCCGGCTACACTAAAACTTCTAACCAAAAAAAATAGAGTTGTAGAAGACACCAATAATATACTATTATCACGACTCTCCACTCAAGTCAAAACTGTTTCAGTAGATAGAAACCGACTGGATGTGGAGGATTTAATATACTCAGAATATGAAGATAAACCTAATAATTTAAATGATTTTATTTTCAATTTAAACAAAAACCTATTGACAAATAGATGCCTATCAATTGATGTATTTAACTCTGATAATCAAGCCAGTCAAAAAAAATTATTAAAACATGCAATTGCCCTACTCAATGATCGAACACCGAATTTAAAAAAACTATTACTTAACGCGGTTGATCAAGAACTGCCGGACTCGTCAAATTATTCAATCTTTGAAATGAAAAATGGGGATATAATATCAAATTATTTATTAAATCATGTGTTTACCAGAACTCTTTATTATTTGAGAAACAGTTCAGATGACAATCTAGTTTTTATTCTTTTTATTAAATGCGTTATTAAGTTTATAATGATGAGTAATTCTTTAAACAACAATGACACAGAACTATCATATCTCTTAGAAATAATTCAGACGATTGAAAAGGAGCTTATCAGCAACGGTAAATTATGTGCCAAATTTGTTATGGAGCTGATAGACTGGTATTAGTTACATGACCTGTCTAGTAAATAATAACCTGTGCAATGCTGTAACCCTTTTCATGAGAAACAGAGAGGCTAATAGTGAATGAATCTTTGGATAGAAGTTTTTTTATCTTATCAGAAATCGCGATATCATTGATCCTGATCTCCGGTTTACCGCTCTCTTTTTTTACAACCTGGATATCCTTTAAATCATAGTCCCACACATCAGCATCTATTGCTTTTAAGACTGATTCCTTAGCGGCGAATCTTGCACCAAAAGATTGGTATGGAAATGCCTTAGAATTGCAATACGATATTTCATCTGCAGTAAAAATCTCCAGTAAATTCTGAGGATTCTTATCACACATCTTCTTGAATTTTGAATTATCAACAAGATCAATTCCGGATAATAACATAAAAACCTCCATTGTTATAGAAAGACAAAACTCCAACAAGTAAGCTATAATATAAACACTATATACTAAAATATTAATGATTACAAATACTTTCTTTATGGAGTTTCTGTCTATTCTATTATTATAGGCTCTTGCAACAAATCAAAATATATTTTTGCAAGAGCCTCTTTAGATAAAAATTAGTTCATCTGTATCTTAAACACTTTTAATAATGCAGGTATTTTTGATATTTTTTCGGTAACCGAATCCGGTATCTCTCCATCAATCTGAACAAAGCTCATTGCCTCACCCTTATTGTTTCTTCCTAATTCCATGTTTGCAATATTTAAGTTTGCCTCTCCAAGAACTGTACCTAATGCACCGATATAGCCGGGTTTATCTTTGTTTATAGTTAATAATAGGTTGCCTTCAGGAACAAACTCTACTTTGAACTCGTCAATTCCGACTATACGATAAATCCCTTCTTTAAATACGGCACCTACAATCTCTGTTTTACCACCTGAGTGCTTAACTCTTAGAGAAATCTGTGAAGCGTAGTCTCTTGATTCTGCAATCTTTGTCTCGATAATCTTAATGCCCATCTCTTTTATAATTGACTGTGCATTAACAAAATTAATTCCCTCTACTACACTACTAAAAAGTCCAATAAGCATAGAAGTTGTAATTGAATTAATCGGATAGTCATGCACCTCACCTGAGTATTCTATCTCAATCTCAGTAACCGATAGATTAGCAAATTGTCTATACAAATTACCAATCTTCCCTGCAAGACTAATATACGGATTGAGAAGGTTCCGCGTATACTTGTCCAGTGTTGGAACTTTCACTGCACCAGAAACCTCACCTGTTGTAAGGTAGTCAGACAACTGCTTTGCAATAGCAATAGCAACATTTACCTGTGCCTCAACTGAACTTGCTCCAAGATGCGGAGTACAGATTAAATTAGGGTGTTTTAATAATGGATTATTTGGGTCTACTGGCTCCATTTCAAAAACATCCAGTGCAGCAGCCTGTACTTTTCCTGAATTTAAGGCATCAAGAAGGTCATTTTCATTGATTATCCCGCCTCTAGCACAGTTTACTATGTAAACGCCTTTTTTCATCTTTGCTATTGAGTCTTTATTAATCATATTGCTTGTCTGGTCATTCTTTGGAACATGAAGACTTATATAGTCTGCATTTTTATAGATATCTTCAACATCTTTAACCTTTGTTACACCTATGTATGCCGCTTTTTCATCTGAAAGATATGGATCAAATGCAATAACATTCATCGACAACCCTTTAGCCTTATCAGCAACAAGTGAACCGATCGCTCCGGTTCCAATTATAGCCAGGGTTTTGCCGGCCACTTCTACACTATTTTTTGCAAGTTTATTTTTATCCCACTTGCCTTCCTTGGTTGATACTGTAGCAGGGACAATATTTCTAGACATACATAGCAGATAAGCAATCGTAAGTTCTGCTACAGCTGCAGAATTTCCACCGGGAGTATTCATAACGACAATACCCTTCTTAGAACAGACCGGAACATCAACATTATCAACCCCTGCGCCCGCTCTTCCTACAACCTTCATTTTTTTTGCTTTCTCAATAACACTACCTTTAAACTTTGTAGCACTTCTTACAATAAGTGCATCATAGTCTGCAATCGCTGCTTCCAGCTCCTCAGGTGTATGATCAGTCTTTACAACAACAGATATATCTTTATATTCTTTAAAAACATCCAGTGCTTCCTGTGAAACACTATCAGAAACTAATACCTTATACATAATATGCTCCTTGAACAATTAATTTGATTTATTATATACCAAAATAATAAATATGTGTCAATATATAGTTTGTTAGTATTCATTAAATTAAAATTAAATTGTTTTTTTGTTACCCCAATACCATTTTAAAAACAATTCTAGAACATTATCGTAGTATTTATTCACAATAAAAGCAACATCCTTACCTAAGTATCTATAGTGCCATGGTTCATAGTTGTATCCGGTAATATTCTCCAAGCCTTTTGGATAGGATAGAATAAAACCATATTTATAGGAATTAGTTAATAACCATCTCCCCTCTTTAGTGTTCTCAAAAGACTCAGATAGTGAATTAAAATCGATTGCAGTACCAAGCTGATGTTGACTTGATCCGGGAAGTGCGCTAACCATCCTAGCCTTTTCGTAGCCAAAAGATTTGACCCATTTTTCAAAGGTGATTTTTTGAGTATCATAGGATCGGAAGCCGGAAATAATTGTTAAATACAGCCCATTATTAACAGCATCGGAATTCATCTGAAGTAGATCATCTTTTAGTATCGCTCGCAGATACATAGATTCCTTATTTGATGGAATAAGCTGCTTATAGTTTATAAGATCGTCCGGTCTAAATATTTCATCAAGAAAATGTTCTTTGTTGACGAACAACAACAACTCCTCATTACTTGAAACACGCTCCATCAATTCAATAAATTCCCGACTATTGTTACTAATCTTATCAGTAAAGGTATCGGCGTGACCTCTAAGATGCCTCGATTTAAAAAAGTTCTTTTTGAAATCCGGTGATTGATACTGCATTGAAGATTTGTTCTTGACAAGCTCAATTATTTGATTCAATTCATTTTCAGCTGAACTTTCAGACTTAAATTCTACGATAAATGCAGGTATATTATATCTTGATGATATATAGTACTCTAATGTATTTTTATTAGAACAAAGATCATAATAACTGTACCCTGAGTCCCTATAAATCAAATTAAAGAGATTTGATTTTTTGTTAATCTCAGTTGAGATAATGCAATCACCTTCTCCTGACATAAAAAAAACAACTGAATTTTCCTTATCAGGAATATCTGAAACAACTGCTTCCAGTAGCCTTGTCTCCGGCTCGCTGAATTGTTTACCGTTCTTGATCTCTTTTGATATATAAAAAATATCTGTATCTTGATTGATAAAATTATATCTGATGGAAATCTGATTTGAATTTAGACCGACCTCTGAGCCTCTATGTGTTGTACTATTTATACCCGGAATGAGCCATAAAGAATATCCTTCTTCACCACTATCACTACTTTTATTTATATTTTTATCAATACTTTTATTAATACTTCTATCAATAAAACTCTGTATAGCTCTCTCTGAAATCTTAGGACTTGAAAGCACGCCGCCTACCACAAGAATGACCCTCTCTGAAGAACCATATCGATATATTAATACCTCTTCACCTGAGCTATTCTTACCACAGGAAGTAACCTGCGAAAATAGTTGACTAGAGAAAATCAGGATACATGCAAGAGTAAAAAACGCTTGCTTCATTAATTTGGATCAGTAATAATTAGTGTTCCATCTCTCTGACTTGTTGAAATCAAGAAATCTTTTGTTCCGTTATTATAAATAACCGTATCATTTACCCAGACAGTGCTGTAAACCGGATCATAGCGGCTACCCATAACAATATTCTTGCCAACAACAGGGCTGGCTGTGTTTATACTATCTATAACAAGAACGCCATAGCCATAAGTGCAATACCCCTTTGTACCGGTAACAAATATATTATTCAGCGTGTAATCACCATCAACCTTAAGACTTGCTTTTGATAATTTATTAAATTCTGTATCTGTCGTATTATCTGTTGCTAAATTAAAAGTTGATAAACCATTAGCTGATATTCCATACAGCTTGCCGGTACTATCAAATTCCATTCCTGAAAAAAAGAGGTTTGACGGTTTCATAAGATAATCATCCGTAGCATCAAAGCAATTCTTAATAGTATCAAATCTGATTGCCCTAACCCCTCTTTTTGTAAGGTTAGTCGTTTTATCGGTGATGTATATCCAATTATCAGAACTTGCAAGAATTCGTCCCGGATCAGCAATAGTTTTAAGCATATCGGTTGTAGTATCAAGAAATGCATAGCTGTCGGCCTTATCAATTAAGAATGCCTTAGCGGATTTCGCAGAAACACCTGATATAAAAACAGCGTTCTCATTTACTGAAACATATGACGCCGGGAAATCGAGAAATTTAAAGTCTTTAGCATCAGTAGAATTTGCATAGGCAGCATCAATGTCTATCTTTCTAAGATAATATCTGTCGGTTTGAACTAATGATCTTAATACAACAAACATATATCCATCGAAAACATCAAAATCAACCGGATAGAGAGCCTCATTTTCCGCTGTTTTAAACTCGAACAACTCAACACCGTTAAGTGTAGAGATCGCTGTTGTTTTATCATCTGTTGCCAGTATACCAGAATTTGCTACTGTTAAAGGGATCTTATATATCCCGCTATTTATATCACAGACAAACAGGAAGTCATCAGAACCAATTGTTATAACAGAAAGGTTTCTCGGATTCTTAAGACCTGTTACTTTATGTGAAGGAGCAATATCAACAACAGGATACTCAATTGGACATCCTATTCCTGCAAAAGCCCAAAAAACAGCAAATACAACTATTAAAACTATCCTTAATCTCATCAAATGACTCCTTAAAACAAAAAAGCAGTAAATAACCGCCAACTAAATTTATATTTAAAGTATTCTACTATAATTACACATATTTATCAATTGTTTTTTATACTTTTAAGATTTTCGACAGGAAGGTGTCAATAAATTGTATTGTAAAATATGAACTATTAAAAAGAGCATTTACTAATTAAAAAGAGCACTTACTAATAAAGATTTTACTGCTTTTAAGATATTCAATTTCTCAGGTGTCTTGAAAAACTAATAGTGTAGAGGCGAAAGTAGTAAACCTAACTTTCCTTTACACTTGCCGTTACTTTAGAATACTTTGTCTTGACATGATAGATTTTTAATTGTATTTTACCACTGATCGTAGGGGTGGTCGAAATTCGGCCTGAGATGATATCATTTGTAGTGGAGCAGGATATATTCATATCCATTAAAGAAACTCAAATGAACAAACCCTTTGAACCTGAACAGGATAATGCCTGCGAAGGAAACGACTCAGAATATCATCCCCTCATGGTCAATTTTTTTCTTAAGGGCATTTCTAAATAAAGCTCTTAAATAAAGCTCTTAATAGAGGATTCGAAAAACAGGGGGATTCTATGGGTACTATTCAACAAAAAAAACTTCTTAACATTTCTGAGATTGTGTTTATCACAGTTCTTTCTGCTGTAATGGGTGTTATCTGGTGGTTCTACACATTCTTCTATGACATCACGGCTCCGCTTCTAAAACCGTTTATGCTTGACAATCTATTGACAGGCGTCTGGTTTATGGGGGCTGTATTTTTTCCATATATAGTAAGAAAGCCGGGTGCGGCAATTCTTGGTGAGCTTATCGCTGCCGTAGTTCAGGGATTTATCGCTAGATGGGGTATATCATCAATAGCCTATGGGCTTGTTCAGGGGGTACCTGTAGAATTGTTTTTTTTAATTCTCGGATACAGACGATGGAATCTTCCGGTATTGATGATTGCAGGAGTAATATCTGCACTTGGTTCATATATCCTATCATTTTTCTGGTATGGCTATTCACAATTAACCCTACAGTATAATATTGTTCAGATAGTTTCATTTGCTATATCAGGTGCTGTCCTGGCCGGAGTTTTTTCTAAATACCTTGCTGACGGGCTCAAAAAGACAGGAGTCTTAAACCAGTTCAAGATTATCAGAGACAACTTTAAAGACAACCTTGACAAAGAGGTAAACGACAAAGAGGTAAACCTCAAATCAGGAAAAAACATTGATGAATAGAGATAGGGAATACGCACACAAATATAATCATACTTTAAAAAACAACTAATGGGTGGTTTAAAATATTTCTATCACATTGATAACTTCTGTTTTTCATATCCATATTCTGACAGAATAATCAGTTTTCCCGGTTCCAATACAATAGATTGCAGCTCAAGGGTATTAGTTACAGGGGACTCCGGCAGCGGTAAGTCTACACTGCTCTATGCTCTGAAAGGACTAGTGCCCGAATTTATCTACGGAAGGACCTCAGGAAAACTAACTTTTAACGGTAAAAATATTGATAGCCTAAATCACTCAGAACTGATGAAGATCGGGCTTCTGCTGCAGAATCCTGACTCTCAGATGATAACAGGAGTTGTACTCGATGAGCTTGCGTTCGGCCTTGAAAATCTCGGTCTAAAGAGATTTGCCATCCTTGATAGAATTCTAAACTTTGCCGAAAGATTCAAAGTAACTCATCTATTAAATCGAACAACCTCTACGCTATCAGGTGGCGAGAAACAAAAAATTGCAATAATGTCATTAGCACTAACTGAACCGGTCGTCTACCTTCTTGATGAACCCACAGCATTTCTCGATCCGAACTCCGCAGAGGATATAGCGGGATTTATAAAGAATAATCCAAGTAACAGCGGATATATAATAGTTGAACACAATATCGGGTACTTCAAAGACTCTGTTGATATGGTTTATAGAATTCATGACGATCTGGTAGTGCCTGCCGAAATAGCTAATCTATACTCTAAAGATTTCACTCTAAATCGGCTCTCAATTGCTGATGAAGGTAGAACCATCCTTGAATTGAACAGGGTCTCCTTTGGGTATGCCGGCACAGACCGGAGAGAAAAACATGAAGTCCTCAATAGCCTGACACTTGAAATCAGACAGCGAAGTATTGTAGGAATATCCGGAATAAACGGTGCGGGCAAATCAACTCTGCTTAAGATTATGGCAAGATTGATAAAACCGGATTCAGGCAGACTTAAATATATGGAACGAGATATTGGCGAATATTCTCAGAGAGATTATTACAGACAGGTTTCAATACTATTTCAGAATCCTGAGAATCACTTTCTATTTGACACCGTCTCAAGGGAGGTTTCATTCAACAACGATATACTCGAATCATTTGGTCTATCATGGCTTGCCGATCGCAACCCATTTACCCTTTCAGAGGGGGAAAAAAGACGCCTGTCATTGTGTATCGTAATTAATAGCGGATGCAAATTAATTCTAATGGATGAACCGACATTTGGGCTGGATACGGCCAACAAGAACAGGCTGATAGAGATAATGAGCAAATTATCACATGATGACATAACCTTCATAATTGTCAGTCACGACATTGAGTTCCTCAACGCAGTCTGTAATAGAAACTATAAACTTTCTAGAGGCAAACTAATACTGATGAATAATGAACAAGATAAGAACAATCCCGGTAATGTGGGCATAACTGAAGGCTACAGATGACAAAAACAACAAAAGTGACAAACAAGAACCAACCTTTAGTTGAGATCAATGATCTTTCAATATTTTTCATGTCACTTATGTATTTTATATTGATATTTCTATCAGGTGATATGTTAGTTAATGGGATTGCAATAACCAGTGCCATGCTATACCTATCTATCGTCAGGGTAATTAGAGTTAAATATCTGATTATTTTTGCCCTATATATGCTGCCGGCAGTTTTATCAGTTTTTATCACATCAGTTCTATATTCATCAAATAGCAAGGGGGATCCGATCTGTGTTTTTCTTGGAATAAATATTTTCTATGAGGGAATACAGACAGGCATTTTTCTGGCAGTCCGCAGCTTCTCACTTTCATTTATTTCCTTCTCCTTTGCTACTGTTATTGATTTTCGTAAACTTGTATACGGACTCATGCAGATATTAAAACTACCGGTAAATATCGGTTATCCGCTACTATCACTATTTGACACATTCTCACTTTTTCGTGATGATTTCTATAGGATAAGAACTGCCTCATTGATCCGTTTCGGTAAAAAAGGAAATCTATTTTTTCAACTCATTCCTATTCTGGTTTCAGCAGCAAGACATTCATATTATCTGGGATTAAGTATGCATACAAGAGGGCTTAACAAAGATAAAACTTTTCTCTACCAATCAAGAATTAATGTTATTGATATAATCTTCGTAATAGCCAATCTCATTACCGTTATCCTTATACTCACAACTCTAATTCGTCTTGGAATTTTTCAACTTAGGGTTCTGTAAACAAAATGAGATGAGATGAGATAAAATAAGATTAGATTAGATGAGAATCTAATCATTCTTTCAAGGATGGAAAGAAAAGCTGCAAGTTATTCACCTTAAAAGAACCGATCAAGCTCTGTCCCCTATCTGAGGTCAGCCAGTTTATAAATTTATTTACCTTTTCAATTTTTATATGGGGGTGCTTCTTGGGGTTTACGGCTATAACACCGTATGGGTTAAAAAGTGCTTTATCATTCTCATGGAGTATAACAAGATCGGTCTTTGATAGAATCGCAAGGTATGTCCCCCTATCTGTAAGCGTATAGCCTCTCTGCTCTTTTGCCATCATTAGAACCTCTTCCATCCCCCTACCCGCCTCCTGATACCACTTCCCGGATGGTCTGTATGATATTTGACTCCATAGTTCAAGTTCTTTTTGATGAGTACCTGAGTTATCCCCTCTCGATATAAATAACGATCCATTCTCAAGAATTCTCTTTAATGCCTCAGATGCACTCTTTGAATTGGATATCTTAGCCGGATCATTCTTAGGTCCAACAACTACAAAATCATTATAACAGACAGAGAACCGTTTGACTCCGTATCCATCTGCAACAAATTTGTCCTCCAGAGCCCTTGCATGCACAAGAACAACATCAACATCACCATTCTCACCTAATTTAAGAGCTTTTCCCGTTCCAACAGAGATCACTGAAACTTTAATCCCTGTGTCCTTTTCAAACTCAGGCAATATATAAGCAAGAAGACCGGAGTTTTCAGTACTGGTTGTTGTTGCGAGTTTCAAATTATCTGCATTTGAAAAGAGCAACGCTGCACTCACTAAAAAAACACAAAGTAAAATTGTTCTAAATTTCATTGAATACCCCTTAATATATAATAGTTCCAGACAACTCTGTCTGATAACCAAAATTTTTATTTACCTTCATAATGAAAGAATCTGAACTGACCAAATTTAAAATCTTTTTTATTCTACTAAATTCAATCATCTCTTTTAAAAAAACCATATCGAATTGTTCAATCCTTAATTTGTGAAACCCAAGACCAATCAACCTTGCAACTCCCTCGGACGCAATTCCAAGATCATAATCAGCAGAGAGAATACTGTAACCGACCTCCATATGCGTATCAACCTCAATTGAGTTATCTCCTACTTGTATTCCATACTCAGATAAATATCGGGTGGTAAACGATCTTACTGCAGTGCCGGTTTTACGAAAAACAAACCTCGGATTTTTTGTTATGACATCTTTAAAATCCTCGATTTTCCTAAAAACAAATCCAATATTTCTCTTAAAAAGATTTACCAGAACACTATTTCCCTTTCCTAATATATCATCAACCGGTTTAAGATTGTACATTTCACTTGATTCATCATATATATGAGCAAGTGAAATATCGACTTTTTTTTCCAAAAGCAGTCTCAGACCATTAAAACTTCCTGTAGGAGATATATAAGCATATGAGTCATTGATATGATCATTGTATAAACTACATATTGTATTAGTCGCAGGATCATCGCTACCCGATATAGTAATATTTAAATCATCTGTATTAGTTTGTATTTTATTTAAGTTTTTATCACACAGGTCATTTAGGTGTTTTGTAATCTTTTCTCTCGAAAAGAGCCACTTACCGGTAATCATAGAGCCGGGAATTTTACCTTCATTTGCAAGTGAGTATATTTTTTTTTCATTAATACCTATCAATTCACTTAACTCTTTAGTATTTATAAAATCCCTCATAACCACCCCAAACAACTAATAATTACAATATATTACAATAAATTACCAATGTCAACGATAATTAAAAAAAAATTATTGACATCACAGTGTTTTATTGATATGTATAGATGTAATAATTACCACGGGAGTTACAATGAAAGAGTATATTTTACTGATTGAAACTGAAAACGACAAGAGTCTTGTTCACAATATATCAGGTATCCTTTTTATGCATGATGTTGAGATTATAAATAACAAAGAGTTTGTTGAGAAAGAAATAAATACTTACTTTAAAAGAACCGAGTTCCGTGGGGCTATTGATGATGTTCGACTAATATACGACCTCTACCTCGCCTTGCCCAAGGAGGCTAAGATTCAACTTGTTGAAAAACGAAAGAAAGATATCGTTGTATTCTGCTCAAAGGAACACCATTGCCTCGGCGATTTATTGATAAAAGATTACTATGGTGAGATTAACTCAAACATCAAAGCTGTCATATCAAATCATGAATACCTCCGACCTCTGGTCGAGAAATTTAATATACCATTCCAATATGTATCTCACGAGAATAAAACAAGGGATCAGATGGATAGGGAAATATACGAAATACTGCAGGACTTTAATCCTGAATACCTTGTACTTGCAAAATATATGAGAATAATAACTCCGTTTTTAATTGATAAATTTGTCAACAGAATCATCAATATCCATCATTCATTTCTTCCGGCATTTGTCGGGGCTAATCCCTATAAACAGGCCTATGAGCGAGGCGTAAAAATCATTGGTGCTACAGCTCACTTTGTAACAGCGGAACTCGACCAGGGACCAATCATTGTACAGGATGTTATAAAGGTTGACCACAGTCAAACACCTCGAGATCTATCCAAGGAAGGAAAAGAGCTTGAGAGAAATCTTCTCTCTAAGTCACTTGATCTGGCTTTTAACGACAGGATCTTTGTTACAGGTAATAAGACAATCATATTCTAACATTACCACTCTAACCAATATGATAGGTCAAAAAATCATTAAATCAATTCGTTAATAAATCCGTTAATAAATCAATTAAACTCAAAAAAAATAGCGATTATTGGCTCTATTCAACCAAAAAGACATATTTTCTTGTGGAATTTGTAACCTCAAGACTGCATAGCACATTATCCTTATAGTTATAGATAACTGATGTTTCAAGGTTTTCTTTCTTAATTAAGAACTTCTTAGAGTTGTATTTATAGTAGTTTTTTTTCTTATCTACTACAACCAGAAAATCATCTCTGGTGTAGTAATATCTACAATCGTCCTGCTTATTGCTGAATGCATAGTTTAAAATCTTAATTAATACATCCGCCTCATGATACGGCAAGGAGATTGAATTGATTGAATTAATCCTTACAAAGGATGAGTTATAGTGTGCATCAAGCAAAAGAATGCTACCGCTCAAATCAAAGACAGAAAGTTCTATTTTTTCAACATCGGTATTAATTGACACGCGAAACCTATAGGTACTATTCTTCCTGGTAAAGAGTCCTTTAATTTGAAAACTCTCTGATATGCTCTTTTCAGCAATATCCTTGACTAACCTCGAAATAGTTTGACTATCAGAGACTTTTTCTCTAAAATCATACTTTAAAGTCTGACATGATACAAGAAGTGATGCAGTTAGTATTAAAAATATCCTATTCATACTATATACCTTGAATTATAATTAAAAATTCACCCTTAGTAATACCGGCCCTTTTTACTTCATTTAATAAATCTGTGGCTGTACCGAAGAGCTTAAACTCATTATTCATCGTTAGATTTATCGGAAGAAAAATCCTCCTCTTCGGGAAGTATCTCTCTAATAATTCTAATATATTTATCAACCTATGAGGAGACTCCATAATTACAATTGCCTCAGTTCTTTTTGTAAGTTTTTTTACATCACCCTCTCTATCGTCCTTGTCTCTAGAGATAAATCCCCTAAAGTAGAAATCCTTAATTTTGAATGGACATAGTGAGATAGAGGTTATAAGACTGTTTGCTCCGGGGACAGAGGTAATGCTGAACCCTTTTTTTCTGATTGTTTCTACAAGTTTAAATCCGGGATCCTCAAATAGCGGAACACCGCAATCAGAGATAAGTGCCCCGGTCTCCCCCTTTGCAAGAAGCTCTAATGTCAGATAGATTGCCTCTTCCTCATTTTTTGAACTACAGACAATACATTTCTTCAAAGGAATATTCAGAATTCCAAACAGTTTTCGATATTCTGACTCCTTCTCACAGACAATGAAATCTGAGTCAGTTAGAATCTGAACCGCCCTACCTGTAATATCATGTATATTACCAATGTGAATTCCCGTAATGTAAAAATTATGTTCACTCTTCTTCATTTCTATTTGAGACTCTTCTTAGTATTTATTTTCTTGATCTTGCCGGATGCAAAGTTTACACTTCCGGATATGTCAAATATAATTTATTAAAAACTGAGGCTCTTAATTTTTAAAAGTGTACATCTAAATACCCGCGTTTAATTGTAGACGGATTATATTTCGATAAGATCAATTTTTACACACTAAAAAATATATTCAGAAATACCCTAAAAAAATTATATATCGCTTGACTACTAAAGTCATAAGCCTATATACACATATTCTATTAAAATGTCAATTACTAATATACTTAAATCATAAATTCCCATTTTTTATCAAAAAGTAGACAAAAAGCTACAAGAATACAGGATTCAGCTGTTATCCTTTAAAATACCACCTCAAGTGTTTATCTTGATCAAAGGATGTTCAAATGCAAAAACACTAGACAGGTGTTTATCTATATAATGCTGCATTTCTTATGTTTTTATACTAGAGCCTCACTATAGAAAGTTATATAGAAAGTTATATAAAGAGGCCCCTCTTTTTGAACAGCCACCTAATCAACATTGATCAAACTAACAGCATTAATCAATTTTATATTGATTTTTTTTAGAATATTGCCTATATAGTAATTAACATATGTCAATTTTTGGAGGGTTGTTATGAAATTTGATTTTCTCTCGTGGAATTTTATCCTTGCATTGTTGTTTATTCTTCTGGGTGTTAGTTTGCTTGGAAAGGCTATTTTCAACTTCAATCTACCTGTCTGGAAAATGTTTTTTGGTATAATCATAATACTTATAGGGGTGAAATTTTTAATAGGCGGAAACAATGGTCGTGTTGACTTTAATCAGGCCAGTTTTGATGCCTCTAAGGACAAGAGAAACACGCCGGAATATACCTGCCTATTCGGCAAGAGCAATATTGATCTATCAACTCTTCCCGATCCTGATGGAATAAAAAAGATAGAGATCAATACTGTCTTTGGTTCAACGACACTATTATTAAACCAGAACATTCCACTAAAGATCATATCATCATCAGCCTTTGCAGGAGTCAGATTTCCAAACGGCACAGTCTCATCATTTGGAACCTATGAATATCAAACAGACGCTTTCTCCGGTAAGGCTTCATACTATTTAGTTGAAATAAATAGTGTCTTTAGCGGTACTGATATCAGATAGAAAAAAGTCAACCAAATTTCGTGTATATTAGTTACACCTGTGTAATTAATATACACTTTTATTTTTTCATATAACATGTTTTTATAAAAAAACCACAACAATTCAGATCAAATATTAACTTCATCCTACTTTTCTGCATTTTAATGCCTATACATGCCTTACTTAGACTAAAATAGTTGGCACGCTGTTTGCTAAACATTTTTTAAATAAAACAAAATTATTAAGGAGGACAATATGTTAGCAACAGTTTTTGATGATCTTCTTAGGATCAATAGGGAGATGAATAGGGTTTTGTATAATCAAGGTTCAAAGAAAACTAATTTTTGGCCTGAGTTCAATGTCTATGAAAAAGAGAATGAGTATTACCTTGTAGGTAAAGTACCGGGAGTATCAAAAAAAGATATAACAGTAACTGTAAAAGACAACTCTCTAAAAATTACAGGCTCAAGGAAATCAGAGAAGGATAAATCTGTTAACTACCATCTTTCTGAGATTACCTATGGCGAGTTTGAGAGAAGTTTTATGCTTGATGAGAAAATTGATACCGAAAAAATTGAAGCTGAGGTAAAAAACGGCCTAATTCTTGTTAAGCTGCCAAAAATTCCTGAGAAAGAGGCTATTAAGATATCAATCAAGTAACTTAGAAATTTTTAATTGAACTTAAATTTGAAAATACACGAGGAGGATATTATGAACAATTTAGTTAAAGATGAAAACAAACAAAAAGAGGCTGCTGTTGAATCAACACGAGGAAAATTATATGATTCACCTGCATGTAACCTATATGAAACTGATGAAAACTATAAGATATTATTTGACTTGCCGGGAATTGAAAGAGATAATATATCAATAAAGATTGACAAGGATATTCTATATATGAATGCAGAATGTGTAAACGAGCCCGGACCTGAGTATATATGTATAAGAAATGAGACAGATTTTACCGGTTATAAGAGAAGCTTTAACCTAAACGGTAGAGTTGACCCTGATAAGGTAGATGCAGAATTTATTGACGGTGTACTTAGTCTAACCCTCGCAAAAAAAGAGGAACAAAAGACTAAGGAGATTAAAGTAAAGGTTTCATAATTAATATATGGGGCTGTCCATTAAGTCGAGAAATTTTTATTTGTGCCGGTTAATTGCCGGCGTAAAACGAGTAAAAATCGTTTATAAACCGACTTAGTGGACAGCCTCTTTTGTAAATTTTTATTATAAATAGATAAAAATTAACAATAGTTGTTGAATAAAAAAAATTAATAGACTATCTTTGTAGATATGGAATCAAAAAACAATAATAGATTAATAAATTCACCTTTAAGTAAAGTAGCACTTTATTTCTTTATAGGCTTAATAGTTGTTTACATCTCATATCTTGTTTCTGTAAAGAACTTCTTGTTATTTCATGTTTCAGCGGAGCTGTTTAGTGTTATAATATCTGCTGCACTATTTATGATAGTATGGAATACAAGGGATAAAAATGACAACCCAAATCTTGTTTATCTGGGAATTGCCTATCTGTTTGTAGGAATTCTTGATCTACTCCACACCATTTCATACAAAGGGATGAATATCTATAGAGATTATAATTTCTATGCTAATCAGGTATGGATTGCAGCAAGATATCTTGAGAGCATCTCACTACTTATTTTTACAGGGTTCATTTATAAGGGCAGGAAGTTTTCATACAGTCTGATAGTAGCCATATATTTTGCTATTACAATTATCGCATATCTATCAATATTTGTCTTTAAGGTGTTTCCGGTGTGTTTCATTGAAAATATCGGGCAGACCAGCTTTAAAATCATCAGTGAATATATAATCATATCAATAGTAATTCTTAATATAGTTTTGATTTCATTGAATCGCTCAATATATAATGTAAAAGTATTTATCTATATGGTAACCTCACTTATATTAACAGTTTTTTCGGAGTTTTCATTTACACTCTATATATCAAATTACGGACTATCAAATGTCATTGGACATATTTTAAAGATATTCTCCTTCTTTTTTATCTACAAAGCTCTTATTGAAACCGGCCTAAAGAGTCCATACAACCTCATATTTTCAAAACTTAAAGCAAGTGAGCAGAGATTAAAAGAGTTAAATGAGTCAAAGGATAAATTTTTTTCTATTATTGCACATGATCTAAAGAACCCGCTAAGCGGTGTAATTGGATTTATGGATATAATTCTTAAAAACTATGGTGAACTGGATGATAAGGAAAAAATCGGTTATCTGGAGATGATTCGAAACACCTCAAAAAGTACTCTAGAACTTCTTGATAACCTGCTTCTGTGGGCAAGATCGCAGACCGGACGAATAACATATAGACCCGGTACCATCAGCATCAAGGGGTTAGTATTTAATGTTATAGAATTCCTGCAGATAATGCTCGACAAGAAGAGAATTACAATTGAGACGATAATCGATGATGATCTAACCTGTTATGGTGATGAGAATATGCTAGACACTGTTATTCGTAATCTCATCTCAAATGCAATAAAGTTTTCATACATGGATTCGAAGATAGTAGTATCTGCACATCAACTTAATGGTCAGATAAAGATCAGTGTTAAAGACTCCGGAGTTGGAATGTCCGATGAAATTTGCAGACGACTTTTTAAACTTGATTCGATTGTAACGACTAAGGGTACAAATGAGGAATCAGGGAGTGGTATAGGTCTCATTCTCGCTCATGAATTTGTAGAGAAGCATAACGGAGCAATAGAAGTTGAAAGTAAACCCGGCACCGGCACAACTTTTACTGTTGTCATACCGGGATAGGTGCATTTGTTGATTATTTTACCTTCTTTGATACAGATATGCCATCGCCTATATTGAAAAAATAAGAAATAAATCTTTTATCATCAGATAGTTTTTCATTAAACTCTTTAAGCTTTTCAACACCATTAATATATTTTTTCTCAACGATTTCATCAACTACTTTACCGCCAAAGATAGTGTTATCAGCAAGCAGATAACCACCAATATTAAGCTTATCATATATTCCCGGTAGATACTCAATATAGTCTTTCTTTACTGCATCCAGAAATATCATATCAAATTTTAGGTCTGCCCCCTTAAGATATTCAAAGCCATCAATATGCATCAAGTCGACCATATCAATACAAAAATGTTCTAACACCTCCATCCCACGATTATAACGATTGATATCCCTCTCAAGGGTAATAAATTTATTAAAACTCTCATCAAGTCCTGATCTTATCGAATATGCAGATGCACCTGCACCAAACCCGATCTCAAGGATATTTAATGGGGCTGTTATGGTCGTAAACCATCTAAGAAATAATGCACAATCCTCTCTAACCGCCGGTATAAAATAGTCTGACTTATAGGATATTATTTTTCTGAGATTCTCAAGAAAGCCTGCTCTGTCATTAAGATCTGTGAGATAGTGATTTATTTTTTCAATGTCCATTTATTTCCTCTTCTAGTTTAAATATGAGATGTTTATATTAAATATATTTTCAAAATTGAGTTTTTTATATAACGCTATGGCAGGGTGGTTATTGATATTTACATACAGAGAGACTGCCTGTTTCTTCATAAAAAGATTGCGTAACATTTCATATAAACAGTACGAGCTTAGCCCCATGTTTCTTTTATCCGGCATAGTATAGACCCCCCCCAGCTGATAGTTATGAATTGATTCACCATTTACAGACCCCTTTGAAACGCCAATCAATGATTTCTTATCAAAGACGGCGTAGTTTACCCTCTTCTTAAGACTGTTTTTAAAAAACGACATTTCATATTCATATGGGTAATAATCATCCGTGTAAACCTCCTCCAGATGATACCCCTTTTGAATATCCTTAATAGCATCAAAGTCGGCCGGATCGCACTTTCTACAAAAGTAATTGTCGTATAAATACTCCCTGTATTGAAAGTTTTCCCTTAGAAGTTTCATATATTGAAAAAAAACAGTCTTTCTGAACCTAAACCTTAACGACTTTGATAATGCCAAAAACTGAGTCGTCTTTGTATAGAGAGAAAAGATTTGCTCCCTATGTTTAGTGAGAAATGAACTAACAACATTTAAATCTATATTATCGCATAGAACATAGTAATAACCATGGCTGTTATAGGCAACGAGTGACTTAACTTTTTCGTCTCTTATTACCGGATAAAACATTAGCCCTGAAGGTGTTCTGTCATAGGAATTCTTATAGGAATCAATTACCTGTAAAAAAAAATCCTCATTCATAAACATAAAACGGAGATTCGGATCAGATATTCTATTTATAATTGAGTCAGATACTTTCATCTGAGATTTGTCCATTCATTAGAGGAGACACTTTCTATAATATCTATAGGAACATTGAGTGCATCAACTGATAGGACCAAATTACATGGGATTTTAAACATTCTCATAAACTCATCCTTTAACCGCATCTCAAGGTTGAGCAAATCAAACCCGTAGTCTTTATTATAGTCAGTTTCATTTACAACTTGTTTATCATTGGAAATTTCATCAATTCTATTTATATCTGTCTTAGTATTAGCCGTATCAAATGAAGTTACAGGCATTTTTAGAAACCTTTCTACAAGCGTATGATTATAATTGTTGTTAAAGATAGTAGACTGAAGAATTATCTTATCACCTATAACTCTTACTGCGGCACCTGTAATCTTACTTCCATCAATTTTGCTAATCTCATGGGTAGTAGAAGCCTTGGCACATGAAACAACTGACCTGTAATTTTCAGTGTTATTTGATAGCACAAGGTCATCAATCATCCCTGAGAGGACTCTATATACACCGTTTGTAACCTCAGTGTATAATGATTTTGGACCACTAATCCCCTCACAACCTTTCTTAATTATTATTGAGAATGATAGATCATTGTAATGAAGTATTGAACTCCCACCTGTTATTCTTCGTATAAATAGGGTATTTGTCTTCTCTAGTAAATCACGATTAAATAGATCTGCCTTTTGAAAATACCCGATTGTTAAGGTGGGTTTGCTCCAATAATACATTCGAACCACAATATCATAGTCAAGTGTTGCAATGTACCTGTCAATTGACATATTTAAAAATGGATCATCTGTGTTTTGAAGTATTACTCGTTTTTTTTCATTTATCATATATGATCTATTTATATTCGTTGCCCTCAATCTGATCTATATATTTACCTGAAGACTCTGCGGCAAAGGCACCATCTGAACAAGCACAGACAACCTGCCTGAAGGCATCCGACCTCACATCTCCCGCTGCAAAGAGCCCCTCTATGCCGGTCTGCATATGTTTAGAGGTGATTATATAACCGGATTGATCTAGAATTGATCTGTCTACAAACTCTGTATTTGGTATTAGACCAACAAATATAAAAACCCCATCAGCCTGAATCTCGGATATTTTACCGGTAGTTGAATCTAATAATCTTACACCGGTCACCTTAGTATTACCGACTATCTCCTCAACAACCGTGTTAAAGATAAACTCTATCTTACCGGAATTAGTACATTGATCTATCAAAGATTTAACAGCTCTAAAGCGGTCCTTCCTATGAATAATCTTGATGTCCTTTGCGAATTTCGCAATAAATAGTGCCTCTGTAAGAGCCGAGTCGCCCCCGCCTATGACAATAACGGATTTATCTCGAAAAAAAGGTGCGTCACAGGTCCCACAATAGCTGACACCCTTGGCTGCAAACTCAGCCTCGCCTTTTGTCCCGAGTTCTCTATGCTTTGCACCTGAGGCAATAATTACCGACTTTGCTCTAAGTATATTGGACTCTGTTTTAATATCAAAGAATTTATCAGCCTTGGTAATACCCGTTACTGTTTCATATACTATCTCAAGCCCAAACTTAGTTGCTTGTTTGACCAATTTATCCTGCAATTCATAACCTGCAATTCCATCCTCAAAACCGGGATAGTTATCAATTATGTCTGTTAAAAGCATCTGCCCGCCAGTCCCCATTTTCTCTATCATAACAGTTCTATATCCTGCACGAGCCCCATAAATACCTGCAGATAGTCCTGCAGGACCGCCACCAATAATTGCAATGTCTATAATATCACTCATTTTAGATCCTCCAAACTTATAGAGTTAAATATAATATAAATATTCAAAAAGTTCAAACCGTTATTTGTATTTTATTCTTGTAACAAAAAACACATTTATTCAAATTTAACTTGACAATATTTTTAAATCATATAAAATACCGCCTCATAAAGCCGTTCCTGTATTGTGTTGGAATGGTCGATATTTATTGTAATATAGCTAAAAGGGGATAATTATGAAAAAAAACAGAGAAAAACTTATAGTTTTAGCTCTTGGCGGAAACGCTTTGATGGAAAAAGGTAAAGAGTCAATAGCAGAACAATTTGCAGCAGCAAGAAAATCATTGGTTCCTGTTGTTGAGTTAATTGAGAAAGGTTATGATTTTTTAATATCTCATGGAAATGGACCACAGGTTGGTGTTATTATGGAAGCTGTTGATGCAGGTAAAAAAGCTAATCCAAAACTTCCTGATACTCCACTTGGCGTTGCTGTTGCTCAGACAGAGGGTTCAATCGGTTACATGGTTGAGCAGTGTCTACAAAATATGATGATTCAAAGATCAGGTAAGATTACAAGAAGCGTTGTAACTGTACCTACTCAGGTTGTTGTAAGTAAGGATGATCCATCAGTTAAGAACCCTTCAAAATATATCGGAATGTTCTATACTGAAGAAGAGGCAAAAAAACTTCAAGCAGAGAAAGGCTGGATAATGAAAGCTGATTCAAACAGAGGCTGGAGAAGAGTAGTTCCATCTCCATATCCGATTGATATAGTTGAGAAGGATGCAATTAATGCACTTCTTGATAATGACTATGTTGTTATCGCAGGCGGCGGCGGCGGAATACCTGTATATTATGAAGATTCAGGTGAAAGAAAAGGCTGGATTGAAGGAATGGACGCCGTTATAGATAAGGACTTTGCTACAATGAAGCTTGCTATAGCAACAGGTTCAAACACACTTATAATTGTAACAGGTGTTAGAAAAGTTTGTACTGATTTTGGCAAACCGACTCAAAAAGAGTGGCCAAGAATGACTGTATCTGAAGCTGAGAAGTTCTTAAAAGATGGTCAATTTCCAGGCGGTTCTATGGGACCTAAGATCCAGGCTGCTATAGACTTTGTTAAAGCAGATAAGAAAAACAAAGCAATTATTACAGATATTGAGTTTTTACCTGCAGCAATTGAAGGTAAAGACGGTACAGAGATAGTAGTAGGTTAATTTTAATCCAAACTAATCAAATGGGGCTGTCCAAAAAGGGCAGCCTTTTTATTTTTACATATCATAATCCAATAATCTATAGCAAAAATCTATTGATAAATATCAGGCTAAAACTTAGCTCTTAGTATTCTCATAGAATTAAAAACGGCAAGTATAGTAACACCGACATCTGCAAAGACTGCTTCCCACATAGTTGCCAGGCCACCTGCTCCCAATACCAAAACTGCAGCCTTTATACTCAGTGCAAGAATAATATTTTGCATAACGATTACGCCTGTCTTCTTTGCAATTCGAATTGCGGTGACAAGTTTAGCAGGATTATCATTTACAATGACAATATCGGAGGATTCTATTGCGGCATCACTCCCCAGGCCACCCATACTTACACCAACATCTGCACAGGATAAGACAGGAGCATCATTAATCCCATCTCCAACAAATATCGTTACCCCTCTACCTTTTGTTTCAATTTTAATCTTCTCTGTTAAGATCACTTTTTCCTCAGGCAAAAGGTTGGAGTAAAACTTGTTGATGCCAAGTTTGTCAGCCACATCTTTGGCATTATTTTTGTTATCTCCCGTAAGCATTACAATCTCTTTTACACCTTCGGACTTAAGAGAATCAATACAAAACTGAGCATCTTCTTTTATATTATCCCGTAGTAAGAATGTACCTGCATAGACACCGTCTATTGCGATAAATATTTCTGAGCCTTTACAATTAATGTCCTGATAAGCCCCTTCCTTGAAAAACACACCAAACTGATCCATCAATCTTTTATTACCAATTAGGATTGTTTTGTCCTCAAGATGAACCTCAGACCCCATCCCAGGAAACTCGGTATGTTTTTTAATAAGAGACGGATCAATATCAACTTTGCAGTGATTTACGATAGCTTTAGCAAGAGGATGATTAGAATAATATTCACCATAGCAGGCCAACTCGATAAGTGTCTCTTTATTGTAATTTTCAGTACTCAAGACCTCAACGACCTCAAAAATACCCTTTGTAAGAGTACCTGTTTTATCAAATATTACTGTTTTTACTTTTTTGATTGCTTCCAGATAGTTTGCACCCTTAATTAGGACTCCATTTGCAGAGGCAGCTCCAAGGCCTCCAAAAAAACCAAGCGGGATAGATATCACTAAGGCACAGGGGCAAGAAATAACTAAAAATAACAATCCCCTATATATCCAATCATAGAATGAAGCTCCGCTAATCAATAGTGGTGGTATAAAGGAGATTAATAATGCCAGTATAACGACTATAGGTGTATAGACAGCAGCAAATTTTGTAATAAAATTTTCAGTCCTTGCTTTTCTTTCCGATGCATTCTCTACAAGTTTTAATATCCTGCTTACTGTTGAGTTCTCAAATATCTCGGTTGTTAATATTTCAATTGTCGAGCTTAAGTTAACTGTACCTGATAGAATTTTGTCACCGGCTGATACTGATAGTGGTATGCTTTCTCCTGTTATTGAACTTGTGTCAATTATAGAATCCCCCTTAAAGACCTTTCCGTCTATCGCAATTCTATCCCCTGGTTTAGCTAGTATTATACTCCCCACAGGAACACTTGCAGGATTAACAGTTTCATATTTATTATCGATTTTCAGATTTACTGATACAGGTTTTATATTAATTAGTGATTCAATAGAACGCCTGGATTTGTCAACTGCTAACATCTGCAGTAGCTCCCCAATTTGAAAAAATATCATAACCGCGGCCCCTTCTGCAAATTCTTTAATTACAAAAGCACCGGCTGTAGCTATCATCATTAAAAACTTTTCATCAAATATTTTACCCTTAATAATATTTTTAAATGCTTTGAAATAGAGTTCATAACCTGAAATAATCAATGCTACAGTATATAATATTAAAGCAATATAACTATTTTTTATTATGAGGGCTGAAATATATAATGCTAATGCAACTGAGAGTTTAATAAACATTATTTTTATATAATTGTTATTTCCTCCATTTGTAGATTTTTTACCGATTTTTAATACTTTTATACTTGACTCTGTATTTTTTGAAATCTGCTTTATCATTCTAAAAACTTCATCATGATCGGCTTTATCATTTGTAAGTACAGTCAATTTTTTGGTTAAAAAATTGATTGAGGCATCATCAATACCGCTTATTTTCAGCACCTCCTTCTCAATATCAGAAGAGCAGCTTGAACACACAAGTCCCTCAAGAATAAATTCTAATTTTGTTTCTATCATACTATAGTCCTTTTTGCTCCAGTAGATGTACCAGACCAACATTAAAAATTGTTGTTATATGTTCATCATTTAGCGAGTAATAAACAATTTTACCCACCCTTTTATACTTCACAAATCCATTTTTTTTTAAAACAATCAATTGATGAGAGACTGCTGACTGGCTCATCCCCAGTATATGTGATATATCACATACACACAGCTCGGTGATAACCAAAGAAGAAATAATCTTTAATCTTGTCTTATCACCCATCACTTTAAAAAAATCAGCCAGATTATCAATAGTCTCTTTATCAGGACAATCTAACGACACCTTTTTTACTCTGGTAATATCAATAATATCACACCTGCAAGTATCAATTTCTTTTTTTTGCATTATCCATCTCCAATATAATACATGAACAACCGTTCATATGAATAATAACTCATATGTATAAATAAGTCAATGAATAGTTAAATAAAAATAAAATAAAATCTGTGAGTTTAAAGAATGATAAGTTGAAAAGTTACTTCTAATATTTTGTTAGATAAAAACGAGGGTTAGAAACATGCCGATTAAACTATGAACTACAGATTCAAGAATCAATTTACAGTTAATATCTCTTTTGTGCAATAATATGGAGCCGCATTTTCTTTAATAACGATTACGCTTTCTAAATCAAATTCCCAGCAGTCATTTGTTAATCCGTGCTCGGTTAAAACATGGACAGTCCCTGTTCGGGCATAGTCTGGTAGAATAAATGTTACCGAATCTGGCGTTAAAGCATCCATATCATAGGCTTCAGGGTTGATAGGATATTTTTCAAGATTACCAAACTCAGCTTCCTCTTTTTGCCTATTTTCATCTACTTCTATCCAAACAATTCTATAATCATAACTAAACAATTCTAATACTTTTTCTTTTGAAAAAGTATCTACATCAAAAAAAGGTTTATCACTTTTTATAGTTACTTTTTCGCCTGCAGAGGCTCTAGTTACGATGATATTGAGTAACTCAGGATAGTTCACTTTCATTATGTTGTTCGTTTTTTTTGGTATACCATCATATCCGCCTACCCAAAGATATGAAGTAACAGCTTTAGGTGGTACTTTAAAACTAATCGTATAATCATTGACTATTTTTTCATAATCATGTCTAAAGTGTAACCTGCCTGTTGGATCAAATTGAAGTATATCATCAAAATTATGATCATGAATCGCTGTTGAATAAAAGTTTACATACCAATTACTACTTACTTTTACATCAGACTTTATTGTAACATCACCTGAAAGGTCTACAGAAGACTCTACGACACTAACTACCGGTTGTTCTCCTATACTACAATTCGTGATTAATAACAACAACGACATCATTAAAACAAGAGAGATTGCAATATACTTTTTCATTTTATCCACCTTAAAAGTCTTATACTTTTTTAATTCATAAATATTTAATCGGCGAATAATAAAACACGCCGACTAAATCAAAATCATTAAACTTAAAAGTCCATTATTGTACAGTTAATATCTCTTTTGTGCAATAATATGGAGCCGCATTTTCTTTAATAACGATTATACCTTCAATATCAAGAAAGTGACTTTCATTTGTTAATCCGTGTTCGGTTAAAATATGGACAGTTCCTGTTCGTGCATAGTCTGGTAGAGTAAATGTTACCGAATATGGCGTTAAAGCTTCCATATAATAGGCTTCAGGGTTGATAGGATATTTTTCAAGATTTAACCATTCAGGCTCTTCATTCAGTTTCTCCTTTTCTACTTCCATCCAAACTATCCTATAATTACATTGGAACAATTCCAATACTTTTTCTTTTGAAAAAGTTTCTACATCAAAAAAAGGTTTATCGCTTGTTATAGTTACTTTGTCGCCTACAGAGGCTGTAGTTACGATGATATTGAGTAACTCAGGATAGTTAACTTTCATTATGTTTTTAGTTATTTTAGGTATACCATTATATCCGCCTACCCAAAGATGTGAAGTAACAGCTTTAGGTGGTACTTTAAAGCGGATCGTATAGTCATTTACTATCTTAGTGTTT
>CAYYKD010000019.1:0-20705 GCA_964471825.1 uncultured Spirochaetales bacterium | reverse complement strand
AGCTTTAGGTGGTACTTTAAAGCGGATCGTATAGTCATTTACTATCTTAGTGTTTCTATAAGGTTCAAATATTCTATTTGTTGCACAGTATCTTAAAGTTCCATCTTGTAAGTAATCGTGACAAGCAGTAGATGTAAATTCCACCCACCAATTACTACTTACTTTTACATCAGACTTTATTGTAACATCACCTGAAAGGTCTACAGAAGACTCTACGACACTAACTACCGGTTGTTCTCCTATACTACAATTCGTGATTAATAACAACAACGACATCATTAAAACAAGAGACAAGATCATATATTTTTTCATATAAAAACATTTATAATTATTCTAATAAAAAGTCAATGTTATTTTATAATATAATTTACAGATTATATACATAATTTAGTATTTGTAGAATTTGAATAATTATGATTATCCGGCATTATGCACGATAATCATAACGAGAAGTGTATGACAAAATTTAAAAAAATGGTTATTTTAGACCAAGCAGGTATGTTGCCGCTGTAAGATATATAAATAGTGAAGTTCCGTCAACTATAGTTGTAATAATGGGGGCAGCCATAATTGCAGGGTCGAGTTTTAATCGCTTTGCAATTATCGGCAGAATACTACCGATCACTTTTGCTAATATTACAGTTAGAAATAGGCTCACACAAACAGCAAGTGAAACTTTAAGGCTGGTTTTTTCAATAAAAAAAATTCTAAGGAAATTCGCAATTGACAGTGCAGAACCGACAACTACCCCCACTCTAAGCTCCTTCCATAGGACCCTCAAATAATCATTGAGGTTTATCTCGCCCATTGCAAGACCTCTGATGATTAGGGTAGATGATTGGCTTCCTGCATTACCGCCTGTATTCATAAGCATTGGGATGAATGCGACCAGGACAACAACGGTTTGTAGTATACTCTGAAAACTCTCAATAATTGAACCGGCAAAGGTTGCCGAGATCATTAGTACAAATAGCCATACAATCCTCTTCTTTGCAAGGGTAAACACACCGGTCTTGAGGTATTCATCATCAATCGGTTGAATAGCAGCCATCTTTTGAAAGTCCTCTGTATTCTCCTGATCTATGATATCAACAATATCATCTATCGTGATTATCCCTACTAGCCGGTTCTCATTGTCAACAACCGGCATTGTAACAAAGTCATATTTTTTAAAAACAGATGCAACTGTTTCCTGATCATCAAGGGTGTATACACTTATTATATTTGTATTCATTACATCTTCAATAAGGTCATCGTCATTACTGAGGATCAGTTTCCTAATCGATATCAGCCCCTCAAGCATCCTGTTATTATCAATTACATAGCAGGTGTCAATGGTTTCCTTGTCAATTCCGACTTTTTTTAGATGAATAAGTGCTTCTTTTATTGTCATCATCTTTTTAAACTCTACATACTCGACAGTCATAATAGAGCCGGCTGAGTTGTCCGGGTAACTTAGGATCTGATTTATAAGTTTACGGGTTGAGTCGTCGGTTGATTTCAACAATTTCTGAACAAGGTTTGCAGGCATCTCTTCGATGAAATCAACAAGGTCATCTATATAGAGTTCACTGGATATGTAGGCAAGTTCCTTATCTGTAATGGACTCGATGATGAATTGTTCCTGTTCATAGTCCATATAGGAAAAAACATCGGCGGCGATATTTTTAGGCAGAAGTCTAAACAGGATGAGGTATTTTTCCTTTGGAATCTGGTCAAAAATCTTTGCAATATCAACAACATTCAGGTTGAGAATCTCAGTTCTGGCATCAAAGTATCTGTTGTTTTCAATCAGCTCAATTATTTTTTCCATTTGACTCTCCATAACCTGTATCACTCTGTATCATGTAATATATAATAATCATGTAATATATAATGTAATGTATAACGCATAATTAAGAATAAGAAATATAACTTAATTTTTATAATTTAGTCAATATAAAAACCGGCACTGCCGAAATATTTACATTAGAATATCAATTTATTTATCGATAAAACGATGAAACGATAATATAAAACGATAAAATGATTCCTTAAAAATGATTGATTAAATTGACGATAATAGTTATATTATTTAATGATTCTAAGTACCCTTATAATGGTGGTCTATGTACGGAAGATACTATATTAATAATCGCCTGACCTACAGAAACGAGTTAAATCTCAACGGGGTACTTATTCTAAATAATGATATTACTGCGGATTGTAGCATTATTAATCTGTCATTTAACGGCTTCCAGGTTGTTTTTTCAGATAATAGTGTGTTATTTAACAATATATTTTCCTGCTCAGAGGATAGTTGTCTTGTAGAGGTATCGTTTGAGTATGATTTAACAAAATATATATTTAAATGTGATATTCTATGGAAGAAAATCCTCGATCTATTTGAGGAGGACTACTATGTCATGGTTGGCCTTAGGGTAATGATTGATGAACCATCCGATAAAGAGAATATGTTTCAACTGCTTCTTAATGAGTTGTGTAAAAAGCAGTATCTTGGTAAATAGGTAACGGGAGTTGAGATGTTTGATGAAATTATCTGTCTTGAATCGGTAACAGATCTGTTAATAAAAGATTTAACAAAGGGTGCCTTAAGTAATAGTATGCTTTTTCATGGTGCAGAGTCATCAGCAAAGTTAACTGCCGCTCTCGAGCTTGCAAGATTGTTGAATTGTGAAACACCTGAGAACTCAAATTGCAGATGTGCAAATTGCCGGTCCTTTGAGACACTGGATTTTCAAGGGCTTGTTTTTTTGTCCAGGAGGGATTTTACAAATCTCTACATAACTTTAAACAATCTCTATGAACAAACAAAGGAAAAAAAGTTCTACAATGAAATGGTAAAAGTATTAAGGCTTATCAGACTATCACTAAATGATTCCTTTATTTCTGATACATTCTCAGACACAGACAAAAAAACAATCAACTCAAATATAACCCTTCTTCTTGAACTTATAGATGACAATGCGATTTTCGAAAAAAAGGAAGATGTACTAAAGGCGTTGTTGTCATTGCAGTCTCTCTATAAGAAAAAAAATATTCCTGTAAACTCAGTTAGAGCGGTTCTTGATTGGACATTCATCAAACAATCCAACATAAATAGGGTTGTAATAATCGATCATGTAGATCATCTTGATGAGTCATCTTCAAATATTCTGCTTAAACGACTTGAGGAACCTTCAAAATCCCTCTTTTTTATCCTACTGGCTGAGAACCGAAATAAGGTTATTCAGACAATTGTTTCAAGGTGTAGATGCTACTATTTTAATGATCTCTCCTTGAACAATGTAAAGACAGTATTAAAGACAAAATTTTCATGTGAGGATGATTATGAGTCCATTAATGACTTTATCAATAGAGATGACCCTCTCTATCGAAAAAACATTGTAACCGATGCCCTAAAGATTCTAAACTGTGTCTTTAATCCTGTACATACGGTAACAGAACTTCACGATCTTCTATCTGAGTACAACGATAAGAAGGTCTCTGTGGCCTTATTAAATGAAATGTCTCATATAATTGAGAGTGAGATATTAAAACGGGAATCCGGCGAAGTTCAGACAATCAAGGGGCTGTCACTCCTCTCATACTCGGAACTCGGCTCCTTAAATCAGCTTATAACAGAACAATCATCAAAGATCCAACTCTATAGTAACAATCCATTATTAACCATGGAAGGGATCTTCTATCCCATAAAAACGGAAGTGTCTAATGGCTAAAAACCAATTTCTTTCAGCACTTAGCGAAAAAATTGACCGGATAGATATACGAAGCTCTAAGGACCTGATTAACTCAATAATCAACGACTACGGAGTCCTGGAGACTGTATTTAATTCAATGCTTGAGGGCGTAGTTGTTGTTGACAAAAACCTAAAGGTTATCGCCTGTAATAAGATAGGTTTTAAACTTCTTGACATCAATAGGAAATTTCAGACAGGTAAACTTCTCACAGAGATTATCTACAATAAAAAGGTACTTGATATAATTGTTAATGCCATAAGAAATGAGGAAAAGTTAATTGAGTGTCCTGTTAAGATGGATCGGGATGATATAGAATATATTTCATTAAATATGCAGCCGCTTGTAAAAGATGGTGCAATAATCGGTACAATAATAATAATCAACGATATAACAAACGACAAGAAAAACGAGGCGCGTCTCCGTAATGCAGAGAGCCTTGCCGCCCTTACAACTATATCCGCAGGTATTGCCCATGAGATAAAGAATCCGCTTGGTGCGATGAGTATTCATGTGCAGCTTATGGATCAACTTGTTAACGGTTGCAAGTGTAAGGATTCTGATGAGCTAAGGTATTCATTAAATGTACTTCAGGATGAGATCGAAAGGTTAAATAGAATAGTAATGAATTTCCTGGTAACGGTTAGACCTATAAAGGCTGAATTTATGCCTGTAAATGTTAATGATTTTTTTCACAAACTAATCGAGTTTATAAAACCTGAGCTTGACAATAACGGAATCGAGATTCAGTTTAAACCCGAGGAAAGTTTTGATATCTGGATGGATGACAAGTACTTCAAACAGGCTATATTAAACTTGATACAGAACAGTATATATGCCTTAAAATCAACCTATAATCCCAGGATCATGATTAGATTGATACAGAGGGGTGGCTATCTGGTTATTGAGATTGAGGATAATGGCGATGGCATTTCAGATGAAATCGTTAATAAGATATTTGATCCCTATTTTACAACTAAGGATTTTGGAACCGGTCTCGGTCTAACAATAGTATATAAGATAATCAAAGAACATTCCGGTGAGATCACATGCAAATCGAAACAGGGCAGAACAGTCTTCTCTATTAAAATGCCTCTTCCATTTTTACAAAAAGAACTTCTCGAATATTCCGGATAATATTTACTTAAAAAATCTCAATAAATTTTGCAAATAGTTACATTTTATGATAAAATCCGACACAAATCATTAGTGGAGTTTTTATGACCGTTAAGGCAAACATCTTGGTTGTTGATGATGAAAAAAACATTAGAGAGGGGCTTAGAATCTCTCTCTCCAGAGAGGGACATGTAGTATTGACTGCAGGTGATGGGCTTGAAGCAATCAAGGTTTTGAAGAAAGAAGAAATAGATGTTGTTATAACCGACCTTAAGATGCCAAATATGGACGGTGAAACACTAATGCAGACTATTCTCAAGGATTTCTTTAACATACCGGTAATAGTCCTTAGAGGTGATGGTAGTGTTGAGAATGCAGTTAAGTCTATGGGAGAAGGTGCCTATGATTTTATAACTAAACCGCTTAATCTTGACAAACTCTCTTTAATAGTTGCAAGAGCTATTTCTCAAAGAAAACTGATAATTGAAAACCGTGCATTATTGTCAAAACTTGAATATTCGGGCAAAACTAAACTGCTCGGTAAGTCTGCTAAGATGATGAAGATATTTGAAAAGATTGAACAGATTGCACCAACTAAGGCCTCAGTTCTGATTCAGGGGGATAATGGTGTCGGTAAGGAGCTTGTCGCGAATATGATCTATGACCTGTCAAATAGAAATGACAAGCCATTTATAAAGGTTCATTGTGCAGCACTTTCTGAGAACCTGCTTGAAAGTGAGTTGTTTGGTCATGAGAAGGGCTCATTTACAGGTGCCATAAAGACTAAGAAGGGACGATTTGAGCTTGCTGACGGCGGAACGATCTTCCTTGATGAGATAGGGGAGATTTCACAGACGCTGCAGGTTAAACTGCTCAGGGTTCTGCAGGAGCGTGTGTTTGAAAGAGTCGGCGGAGAAGAAAGTATAAGTGTGGATGTCAGGCTTATCTCTGCAACAAACCTTGATCTAAAAAAAGAGGTGAGTGAGGGGCGATTTAGAGAGGACCTGTACTATAGATTAAATGTAATTGCCATTGAGGTTCCCTCCCTTAAGGAAAGAAGAGAGGACATCCCATTGCTGGTATCATATTTTATTGGGGAGTTTTCTAGAGAGAATAATAAGGTTATAAATAATATCTCTCCCAGAGCAAGGGCAGCTTTGTATAGTTATGATTGGCCGGGCAATGTCAGAGAGCTTAGAAATGTTATTGAATCCTCTGTAGTTCTCTGTAGAGATCAGCAGATTGATCTTGAGGATCTTCCGCCCGGCATAGCGAACCAGGGGGATTCTGAGAATATTCTAAAACTTGAGATGCCGCAGTCGATAAGCGACATAGAGAAAAAAGTAATCATCTCTATGTTAAAGATAACAAATGGTAATAAATCAAAGGCAGCGGAGCTTCTTGGTTTTACAAGAAAGACGCTTCATACAAAGATACAAGATTATAAGATAGAATAGGTGGTTATTATGAGTGAAGATCTGAATACTATTATCGGTGAAAAAAACTCTGTTGGATCCGGGGCATTACTGACAAACAAGGGAATATTGGTCGTTCTATCCGAGCTTGGCTTTGGTAAAACCTATATTCTTGATAATCGGGTAACTGTAGCAGGCAGAGGGACACAGGCGGATTTTATAATCAATGATCCCCTGATCAGCAAAGAACACATGAGGATCTCGGTAGATACTGATGGTAAATACTATCTTGAAGACATCGATTCTACTAACGGCACTTTTCTAAACGGAAAAAAGATCAGTAAAAAAACACGGATTATGTATTCTGATAGAATAGTTGCAGGCAACACTATTCTAAGGTTCTTCCATGAGGAAAAACTTTAGAACCGCGATTTATAGGAAAATATATGAAAAATAAAATGGCAGGAATTTTAATACACCCGACAGCATTCTACGGTAACTATGGTTGTGGTGATCTTGGAAAAGATAGTTACAGTTTGTTAGAATGGGTAAAGTCAGCCGGTTTCAAGGTGTTACAGGTCCTACCATTAAATCCGACAGGCTACGGTGATTCTCCATATTCTTCGGTCTCTGCATTTGCCGGAAACCCATACCTGATTAGTCTCGATCTCCTTGCTGAAAAGGGGCTTTTGAGCTCTGAAGATTTGAAGAAATATCCTAAGTTTGATAAACAGAGAGTTGACTATGAACTTGTGCATAAATCTAACTTTGATTTACTACACAAAGCCTTCCTTAGGTTTAATAATTCCAGTGATGATTCCTACATAGATTTTGTAAAGGGGAACTCATTCTGGCTTAAGGACTATGCATTGTTTATGGCTCTGAAGAGTATAAATGATAATACTTCATGGCATCTATGGCCAAAAGAGCATATAAATTATAAACCGGAATTACTTTTAAAAGATATAAAAATAAAAGAGCTATATGAGTTCTATTTATTTATACAATATGAATTTTTTATTCAATGGGATTCTTTTAAGAAAAAGGCAAATGAACTTGATATAAAGGTATTCGGCGACATACCGATCTTTGTTTCCTATGATAGTGCGGATGTCTGGGCAAATAAAGAGGGCTTTATACTTGGAGATAATTATCTGCCTAAAGTAGTGGCCGGGGTTCCCCCTGACTATTTCTCAGAGACAGGGCAACTCTGGGGCAATCCGCATTACAACTGGGAGAATGAA
Organism: uncultured Spirochaetales bacterium; assembly: GCA_964471825.1. Classification (GTDB taxonomy): domain Bacteria; phylum Spirochaetota; class GWE2-31-10; order GWE2-31-10; family CAYYKD01; genus CAYYKD01. Next base: position 13,192 of record CAYYKD010000019.1, on the reverse strand, counting down.
GAGAAAAACGGCTTTAAATGGTGGAAAAATCGGATTAGACACAGTTTTAGACTCTATGATTATCTACGAATCGATCATTTTCGAGGATTTGAGTCTTACTGGGAGATCCCATTTGGGGAAAAAACCGCTATTAATGGAAGATGGGTCAAGGCAAAGGGCGATGAGCTTTTTACAGAGCTAAAGAAGATCTATAAATCAAAACTATCAGAACGGATAATTGCTGAGGATCTCGGTGTAATAACTAAAGAGGTTAAAGCTCTTAGAGATAAATTCGACCTGTGCGGAATGCGGATATTTGAGTTTGCAACATTCAGCTCCGGTACATTTCAAGATGATGATGGACATACACATAACAATAGCGATCATCCATTCTTGCCTGAAAACTATGATGAAAAATCTATCGCCTATACAGGAACGCATGATAATGATACATTGTTGGGCTGGTTTGAGTCTTTATCCGCCTATGAAAAATCAGTATTTCTATCATATATCGGACCATGTGATCTTAGTGATCTCAATTTTAATATTATCCGGCGAATCTTGAGTTCGCAGGCATATATGACAATTTTTCCTGTGCAGGATATTCTATCACTTGGCACAGAAGCACGATTTAACTATCCGGGAAAAATGGGTAAAGAAAATTGGAGTTGGCGGATCAAAAAGAATGAATTAACAAAGAAATTAGCACAACGGTTAAATAAATTAATTAAAGATACGGAGAGATAATTATGAGATACCTTGCACCATCAATTCTATCCTCAGATTTTACCAGACTGGGCGATGAGATAAGATCACTTCTGTCGGTCGGAGCTAAATGGGTACATGTTGATGTTATGGATGGGCACTTTGTTCCACCACTTACATTTGGCAGTAAGATAGTTGCTGATATAAAGAAACAAATCGATTGTTTCTGTGATGTTCATCTTATGGTTAGTAATCCTGAGGATCAGATACCGCAGTTTATAGCAGTCAAAGCAGATCTAATAAATTTTCATATAGAGGCATGCAGACATTCAGACAGATTTATAAATCTAATTAAGGAGAACGGTCTTAAGTCAGGTATAACGATCAACCCTCAAACTCCTGTCTCAATGATAAAACACCTTCTACCGCTTGTTGATATGGTTCTTGTAATGAGTGTTAATCCCGGCTATTCGGGACAGAGGTGCATAGAGTATAATTTTGAGAAGATAAGAGAACTTGATGAATACAGAAAATCAAACGGCTACAAATACCTTATCCAAATAGACGGCGGTATCTCGCTTGACAATCTTGAAAAGGTACTCTCGCTTGGAACCGATTCTGTCGTTATGGGGGCAGGATATTTCAACCAGACACTTGAAACCAAGAAGAAGATCATAGAGGTTATGGATAGTTATTAGTCTACAGTTAGCCCTATTTAATACCATAGACGAGTGATTGATCAAATGAATCCCTGCACTCAGCATCGCTTGTTGTCAGGATACCGGCCTCGGTAAAGTTATTATCCATTAAAATCCGTGTCCAGCCATCCTTAGACAATAGAGGGGAGTGATTTATTCTTTTATCTTTATCCTCTCCTATCCACCATCCGTCAAGAAGTCCGAATGTCAGAGTCGCAAAGTCCTGCAATGAGGTCAGCTCATTTAATAAGACAACGCCACCCTTTTTTAAAAGTTTATGACAATTATTAAGCGATATCGAGATGTTTTTGGTCGCATGAACTACATTAGATGCAATTATTATGTCAAACTGATTATCCTCAAAGCCATGTTCTGATGGGTTTCCCGAGATATCAAGCATCTTAAATGTTATATAGGTTCTATTTGCTCCATATTTCTTTTTACCATACCTGAAAAATCCCGGTGATAGATCTGTGTAGAAATACTCAATCTTATCTGCCACCCTATCATATGCCTCAAAGAGAATCTCGCTAGTTCCACCTGTTCCGGCTCCTACCTCTAGAATTTTGATTTTTTCAGAGGAATCACTATTTTCAATTATATTTAAAGTCGTATTCTTGATGGCATTATTAAAGTAGTCAGCCATTTTATTATTCTTGAATATATATTCTACATTTTCCATAGAGAATCTTGGAAATATAACATCAACAGGGTCAATCTGACCTGATAGAATCTCGGAGAATTTATCGTGAACAAGGTTTAGAAGTGCAATGTGTTGTCTCATATCATTGTTCTTTGTAACAATCTCATTCGCAATGGTTTCACGATTAGCTTTAAATACCCTATACTTTTCAAAGGCATCCGGCATGATTGTAAGACCCCGAGTATCAAACTTAATATAACCTGCTCTAAACAATATATCAATGACAGCATCCAGGAATAGGCTATAGGAGTCAACAATTTGCATCCGGCTTCTTAGCTCATCCGATGAAATAGTATTATTAATTTCACCTTCCTTGATAAAGTTATTATCTACAAATGCCATAAACAGCCGATTCCGCCCGAAATTCTCAACTGCCGAAAAATCCTTACCGCCATCTTTTACTATCTCGTCTATCTTTTTAAACTCAACCTTCATCTGATCGATTATTTTCTTTATACTATCACTCATTTTTTAACCCCTTATATTGGATTTTATAACATCTTGATTTTTTGCAAGAACCTCATATACCCTGATTCACTGTCTGATCTATCTCATTATATAGTCGTACCATTTCACTCTTTAGGTGAACAAGAGCTTCCCTATCACCGGCAAAGTCATTTACGCTGAATGGTGTTCCAAACTTAATGTAGCATTGTTTCCATCGAAGTTTTTCTTCAAAGACAAAGTGCCCTGTAATATTATGTATAGCAACAGGTATAATTGACGAGTTTGTTTCGCGGGCAATTCGAATAATCCCTTTCTTTAAGGGTCCAATGATTTGATCGTAGTAATGTCTCCCCTCAGGCGACATTATAAGCGAGTATTTTTCTGCAGCAATCACCTCTATGCATCGTTCAAGAGAGTTTTTTTTAGACATAAGGCTTGCAAAGTCCCTATCCATTGGTATAAGTCCCATTTTCCATGCTATGAACCTGAAAAAAATGTTGTTGTTCCTATTTACCATATCCATTAATACTGTAAACGGGTGCCTGAGAAATAGACCTAGAATAATACTATCTGCATAGCACTTATGAATCGGTGCATATATAACAGGTTTGCTCTCTTTAAAGGTCTGTCTATCAGAGAGATTCTTTACCTTGATCTTTGCGGCCCATAGATAACCCCTATTGAATAATGGAAAAAAAAACGAATAGAGCCATTTTCTAGGCATGATCAATGTTGGCGTAAATACAAACAAGACAAATAGACCAAATACAATATATCGAAACACGAACTCTCTATTTACCTTACTTGTCCGGAGCTCAGATTGGTGTTCTTCTGGTATATCACCCTGATTAGTGGTAGTTTCCATAGGCCACTCCTATATAGATATCTATTTTTTTCAATAGGCTAATTTCTATCTAATACTATTTTCTATAAAATCTTAGGATTTTAAAAAAAGATCTTTCTTTTTTCTTCATCTTCGTTTTCTTTATAGAGAACCAGTATGTTTCCAATAACCGTAACCAGATCCGAATTTGTTAGAGATGCGGCTTTCTCACCAAGCTCCCTTTTCATTTCCTTGAACTGAATCATCTTGATTTTTATTAACTCATGACTGAATAGCTCATTATTTATCGACTGAACTACCTCCTGAGTAAGCCCATTTTTACCGATATGCACAGTTGGTGATATTGTTTGAGCAAGTGATCTCAGTTTAGTTCGTTGTTGTTTAGTTATCATTCTTTTTTCCTTTTCTATGAATTGCTTTAGGTTTTTTAATTAAATGTGTTGAATCAGTATTTTTTTTATTGCCTAGAAAAATCTTACTTTTTGAAGTTTTACTTTTTGTGGTTTTACTTTTTGAAGTCTTATCGGCTTTTTTAGTCATCCCAGATTTTTGAGTCTTGTCTATTACAGCTGATATATTCAGTTCAGATAATTTAACCGGTTCAAGGTTAGTATTCTGCAAGCTTTTTTCAACAGAGTAGCCGAATTTTCCTGCCTGATTTCCAAGATAGTAATATTTACCGTGACAGTATGTGATCATTTCAGCCTTGAATAGATCCAGTGAGTCAGAGACGGAGTTAACCAGATCTTTTTTGGCCGTAATACTTACAATATCAGCGATAAATGCATCATGTGATCCGAAACACTGGATATCCTTTACTTTACATTCTAAGACAAGAGGAGAAATCTTCAGTGATGGTGCATCTATTGAGTTTGATTTAACAAGTTCAAGTTTGAGCTCAGCAAATTTGTCTGTATCCCTGCCTGACTTAACTCCGCAGTAGTCGGTTGCATAGAGTAGATCCTTGTTTGTCAGATTGATAGCAAATGAACCTGTTTTTTTTATAATGTTATATGAATGTCTTTCGGGTCTGACAGAGATGTAACATAGAGGGGGATTTGTAGATAATATACCTGTCCATGCAACAGTAAAGATATTATAACCCATAGATTCATCACCGCAAGTAATTAGAACAACCGGAAGTGGATATAACATTGTTCCGCCTTTCCACACTATTCTATCAGATTTATTAATCATTTTTATTTTACCGTTATCATTTTCTCGTTTTGATTCATTAACTTGATTGATTTTGTTGTTTACTTCCTTGTTAACTTTGTTTACTTTAGTTGTTTCTGTCGTTTCTGTCTTTTCATTCGTTTCATTCGTTTCGTTAGTTTTTTTCAATATTTATTCCCATCCAAAAGTTGCAGGCGGTTTATTTGTTATATCATAGTATAAACCATCAATAAAATCAAGTTTTTTAATTTCATCTGATATCTTAAAAAGGAGTTCCTCATCAAGTCGAGCAAACCTCGCAGTCATGACATCCTCAGAGAATACAGGTCTAAGCACCAATGAACACCGGCCGGGTGAACAGGCATAGGGAATATTTATAGTAAGATGCTGGAAAACCTTACTATACCACCCGGATTTTCTAAGGTTAGATATTACGATCTCATCGGCTTCTCTAACCATATCAAGCCTTTGTTTATCACAATAGCCCTTTATTAGTCTAAGACCATCTTTTCTGTAGAGTTCCAAAATCGTTCTGTTAATCAGACTGATATTGTTGGTTAGGTGAGATGACACCTTGTCAAGCGTCTCCCATCCGGGGAAATTATTTTTTAGATCATCAAACGCTACTACAGCAGGATATGCATAGGTTCTAAAATCACCCTGAACACCAACTGATTTGACAGGTATTGCATAGGTTTTAAAACTAAAATCTGCAATTATCCTTTCGAGACCGGCATTTTGTATCTGTTCTTCAGTTATTTGAAGTTTATCAGCTTCACTAAAGGTTCCATCTGAACATAGAACATTTATCGAGATGCCTGGACCCGGAAATGGGTGTCTATAGACAAGCTCATCATTTAGTCCGAGCTTTTTACCTATGACCCTAACTTCATCTTTATATAGGTCTTTTAAAGGCTCAATGACTAGCCCCTTTTCAATTAATTTCTGTATCCCATCAACACGATTATGATGAGTTTTAATAACTCGAGCGTGTTTTGTGCCACCTGATTCAATTATATCCGGATATAGGGTTCCCTGGGCTAGAAGCCATTTATTTTCATCAAGTTTTAATCTATCAACAACTTTATCACGAATTTTCAAGAATGTTTCCCCTACAGCCATCCGTTTTTTTTGCGGATCTGTAAGTTGATAAACTGCCTGCAGGAAATCATCCTCTGCATTTTCTACTATAAAATTATCATAGCCTGAGTCGTTATATCTTTTTTTTATCTGCTCAGTCTCATTTTTTCGCATAAACCCGTTATTAATGTACAACCCAAGTACCCGTTCTTTACCGAGTGTTTCATTCAACAGAGCAAAGGCAACAGATGAATCAACCCCCCCTGATAGAAAAAGAAGAACCTGCTTATCCTTAGCTGAATTTTTTATCTCATTCTTAATGAATTCAAGCACCTTATCGGCGTTCCAATTGAGAGGCATTTTACAATGCTTGGCAAAGTTATCAAAGAGCCTGTCACCAATAGGTGTATCTTTTACCTCGGCATGAAATTGAAATCCAAAACGCAAATTATCCTTTGATCTATAGGATGCAACCATGCAATCCTTTGTGTAACCGGTAATCTCAAAATTGTCCGGCACTGATAGTACCTCATCAGAATGGCTCATCCAGACTTGATTTTTACCACTAATCCCATCTGTTACGGGCGTCGTGATAGTCGTGATTAACTCAGCAAAACCAAATTCACCGATTTGAGCCTTGTCAACCCGACCTCCATATGAATGTGCGATTAACTGGTGGCCATAACACAAACCTAGAATCGGTATATTTAATGATAAAATCTCAGTGTTAAAATCCGGCTTGTCCTGTGCATAGACAGAGGATGGTCCGCCTGAAAAGACGATCCCCTTTGCATCTGAAATTAATTTAGCATCGGTGGATGGAAGTGCTATCTCTGTATAGTAACCAAGTGAACGAAATCTCCTTGCTATAAGATGAGCATATTGTCCGCCAAAATCAAGCACAACCAATCGATCCATTAAACACCTTCCTGAATTTGTTTTAAGTTCTGAGCCTCTTCTTTATTACAGATTATTTTGTAAGATCTGCCTTTTCTGATTCTTTTGCTTTATCCCATATTTTATCTAATTCTTCAAGGGATAGTTCATCAAACTTTTTTCCGGTTTTTTCAAGAATATCTTCGATAAATTGAAATCTCCGTTTAAATTTATTATTGGTTTTTGTTAAGGCTACATCCGGTCGAATATCAAAAAATCTTCCGAGGTTAACGCAGGCAAATATCAGATCACCAAGCTCACTCTCAATTTCATCACGATTTTCTATTGATATAGCATGCTTTAACTCGGCTGTCTCCTCTTCAATTTTTGCAAGAGAACCTTTATAGTCAGGCCAATCAAAGCCAACCTTTGATGCGGCCTTTTGATATTTATAGGCAGTTAAGAGAGGTGGAAAATTTTTCGGTACTTTATCTAGATGAGATTTATGCGTATGGTATTTTTTTTCCTTTGATTTTACTTTGTCCCATATATCAAGGACCTGATCCGATGTATCAGCTTTTAACTCGCCAAACACATGGGGGTGTCTCGAGACCATTTTGTTATTTACATCTCTAATCACATCAGATATACTAAAGTGTCCCTTCTCATCGGCAATCTGAGAGTGTATGACTATCTGAAGAAGCAGATCACCTAATTCTTCACGAAGATCATTAGAGTTATTTCGTATAATTGAATCAGCAACCTCAGCTGTTTCCTCCAGTAGATATGGCAGGAGTGAATTCGCAGTTTGTTCCCTATCCCAGGGACACCCATCCGGTGCCCTAAGCCTTGCAATTGTATTAACAAACTCAGTAAAAACTTCCATAATATAAAACCCTATTTACTCTAATATACCATTAGAACTTTGGTAGCCCTCGTTGATTAAAAAAAAGACGATCTTAAAAAAGATCGCCGTAATTGGAGAGTGCAGGGATCGAACCTGCGACATTCTGCTTGTAAGGCAGACGCTCTCCCAGCTGAGCTAACCCTCCGAACTTGAGAAACTTATATCATATCTATCTTGAAAAGTCAACATTAATTTTTAGTGAAAAATAAAATTATTTTCCCCCAATCCATTATCATCTAATTATCTACCTAATTATGACTTGACAATTATTATGATTTTTGGTATAGATCTATTAATCAATTTAATAGCCGATGTGATGGAATTGGTAGACGTGCTAGACTCAAAATCTTGTGGGGGCAACCCCGTGTCGGTTCGAGTCCGACCATCGGCATTCTTTTAAATCTCAAACATCCTTAATATATAACTAAATTCAAAATAGAGAGTTCAATAGATCAAAAGTTGCATAATTTTTTATACTACTTCACCTCTGACCCCATATTTTTTGCGTAGAGATACATTGTAACTATAGAGATATCTGATGGTGTTACACCGCTTATTCGTGAAGCCTGCCCTATACTTGATGGTCTAACTTTTTTCAACTTCTCTCTAGCCTCACTTGAGAGCCCAAAGATTTCATCATAATTAATACTCTCAGGTATCGGCTTTGATTCCATTTTTTTTGATTTGTTTACTTCAACTTCCTGTCTTGCTATATAACCATGATATTTCAACTCAACAGCCGCGGTAATAAAGGAATTTGAGCTATAGTCCGGATATTCCTTATGAAACAAGTCATATAATTTTGTAAAGTCTGCTGAAGGGTTCTTAATGACATCTGACCAGTGTGACCCCTTTTTGATTCCTAGAAGATTTATCTCATTTGCAGTTTCTTCCGTCAACTTGCTCTTACTAAACATCAATCCAAGCTCTTTTACTTCCTGTGTTCTTTTGTAAAAAAAATCCTTTTCATCATTATTGATTAGACCATATTTTATAGCATATTCTGCTAGTCGAATATCTGCATTATCCTGTCTAAGTTGTAACCTAAATTCTGCCCTAGAAGTGAACATTCTATAGGGTTCAACTGTTCCCATCGTTACAAGATCATCAATCAATACACCAATATAGGCCTCATCTCTTCTTAGTATAAGTGGAGCCTCATTTAATAACGACCTTGATGCATTGATCCCGGCCATTAAGCCCTGACTTGCAGCCTCCTCGTATCCTGATGTTCCGTTAGTCTGCCCGGCAATGAAAAGTCCTGCGATCCTCTTTGTCTCCAGGGACGACTTAAGTTGGATAGGATTTATGTAATCATACTCAACTGCATAGGCAGGTCTAACGATTAATAGGTTTTCAAAACCCTTGATTGTGCGAAGAAATTTCCATTGAACATCCTCTGGCAGAGAAGATGAAAGTCCATTTAGATACATCTCATCTGTATACAAACCCTCCGGTTCAATAAAAACTTGATGGCGGTCTTTCTCTGCAAATCTTTTTACCTTATCTTCAATTGACGGACAGTATCTCGGCCCCACACCCTTAATCTTACCGGCAAATAGCGGTGATCTGTGAAAATTGTCTCTGATTATCTTATGGGTCTCTTCATTTGTGTATGTAACAAAACATGGTATCTGCGGTCTGTCAGGAGTGGCATCTGTATAGTTGGAAAAACTCATCATTTGTGTGTCGCCCCCCTGTTCCTCCAGTTCTGAGAAATCTATACTGGACTTCATTACTCTGGCAGGTGTTCCGGTCTTCAATCTGCCGATCTCAAGCCCGATCTTTTTTAAATTTTCAGATAACCCGCAGGCTGCAGGCTCAGATATTCTACCATTCATAGCAGAGAACTCTCCGATATGAATCTTGCCTTCCATAAATGTTCCCGTAGTCAGAACTATTGCCCTACAGCTTATTGTGTTTCCCCGTTCAGTTTTTACGCCAACTACTTTGGGGTCAGAGGTGTGGTTATCCGTCTCTATTGATACAACTGTATCCTGAAAAATATCAAGATCTGATAATGACTCCAGGTGTTTTTTCATAAGAACAGAATATTCGAGTTTATCTGCCTGAGCCCGCATTGCCTGAACAGCAGGCCCCTTCTTTGTATTTAACATCTTAAACTGTATCATAGATCTATCGATAATCTTACCCATCATACCGCCAAGTGCATCCAACTCTCTAACAAGATGCCCCTTAGCGATCCCTCCTATAGATGGATTACAGCTCATTCTAGCTATAGCATCAGCATTCTGAGTAATAAGAATAGTCTTTAGACCATGCCTGGAACATATAGAAGCAGCCTCACATCCTGCATGCCCCCCACCAATTACAATAACATCGTAGTCTCTATGATACATCTATATTCTCCTGAACTCACAATCATTTTTTCATTTCTATAGATGCTCTAAACACAGTAACCGCATCTTTTCTACATTCAACAATAACTTTATTATCTGTAATTTTTTTATAAAATATCCTTAATCTATCACCAATTCGTGATTCTGAAGTAAAATTAACAACTATCTCAGATATCTGCGTGGATTTGAAGAATTCAGTATCTAAACCATCGAATATGAATTCAATATATCTGGCGTTGTTTGTATGTTGATTTATATCAATATCTGAATACCTGACCTGCAGTTCATAATCATAGTCAGACTCAACTATCGGCTCAACTTTTTCTATTCGGGTGCCGCTTTCAAGGGCAAAACCCTCATCATAAGTTAGATCAAGATTAAGCATGGATATTTTTTGGGGACGGAGGTTATCCGGGTTAATCAATGCCCATGTAGAGGTTGCAGCAATTATAATATTACCGGAACTATCTCTAACTTCATAATCCCTGTAGGCACTTACTGCATCCGGTTTTTTAGGACTCGTAACAAAACTTAGTTCCTCGCTCCAACAGGGATATCTAAAAAAGACTATCTTTATCTTACTCATTACCCAGTAAATATTTAACGGTTTTAGATCATAGTAGCCGAATTTTAAAATATTAGCATGTTCATGCGCCAGTTCCTGAAATATGCCAAATAATGATGACAACTTTAGATTTCCATTACAATCAACCTCTCCGGATGATATTTTTTTATCTATTATGAATTTTTCCATCTTGATATATTAACCTAAAATTCTCTTTTTAGCAATATTCGAAAATTGTTGTTGTTAATTAATAATCTCTAACTCACTTCTAAATGGATTTATTTAATCTACATCTTCGGCATGTTTGGCATCAATATCATTATCATTATCCAAGCAACGACACCGGTAACAAGACCGATTAATGATCCAATCTTTATCCACTCAAAAAATGCAACATGACTTTTGTATCTCTTTTCCATCATCCCAAGTGCAACAATATTAGCAGTTGACCCAATCGCTGTTATATTTCCGCCAAAACATGCTCCAAAAAGTAGTGCCCACCAAAGTGGAGTAGAGTTTAATTCCTTAACAACAGGTATAAATGCCGCTACAAAAACAATATTATCTACAAATGCAGAGCCGATTGATGTGATAAATATAATAATCGGTACCAGAACCTTAGGATTATCACCAAAAAAACCACGAAAATTATTGGCAATATGCTCTGTGACCCCGGTATATTCAAGAGAGCCAGCAACAGAGAAAAGCATCATAAAAAACAGCAATGTCCACCACTCTACCTCTGTCTCAATATAGTGCCTTGCCCGTTTTGATCGCCAGATCATTAGTATACCGCTAATAACAAGAGGTGCAACAATTAACAATGTGTTCTTTTGAACACCAAGTAGTTTTTCGAGAGTATGATGAAGTGCAATTAAAGTTACAGCTGATACAAGAATAATCAATCCCTTGACAAACGGTATTCTCACAAGTGGCCCCAAACCTAACTGCATCTTTCTTCTAGCCTCTAACCGCTCTGTTAGTACTGCAATATCTTTTCTGTACCAAATTAAGACTATAATTAAGGCAGATATCAAAGAAACAACCATTATTGGACTTGCCCATATAAGAAAATCATGAAATGAGAAGCCGGCCTTTGTTCCAATCAATATTCCTACAGGATTTCCAAGCATAGACCCGCTTGAACCTATGTTTGTCCCAATAACTGCGATCATAACAAATGGGGTCGGCCTGATCTTAAGTGTATCGCAGACCTGAAATATCAATGCCATAATAAAAACAATCGATGTTACCTCATCAACAACGCTTGCCATTAATCCTGACATTATAACTACAATAAGAACAAACCTTCTTCCATTCATTCCCCTCATATTTATTACTAATTGAATCAGCCAGGTAAATAAACCCAGATCTTTCAAAACTCCCACCATTGTCATCATACCAACAAGAAAGAGTATTATATCAAGTTCAGCAGAATGTACCATTTGCTCCAGGGTAATCACATTTCCACCAAGGAGAATAGCAATTCCGATAAATGCCACTGATAGTCTTGCATTCCAAAAAAGTAGAGTCGCAGAAATAATAAGTATAAAGACTGAGACCGCCATTATTTGCTGCCTCTGTTGTAGACCAAATGAAAATGAAAGATAACCGGCAAGTAGCGTTACCGCAAGCATTATCAGTACCCTGAAAACTACCTTTTTAGGCGTAAAAGTCTCATTATCACTATGCATATTTTACTCTCTTAATACTTTATTTAAAAATTGCTGAAGTGTAATTATCCCGACCAGTTTTTTACCTCTCAGGACATAGGCCTGTCTTGTGTTTTTTTTTGTTATCTCCTGAGCTACCATTATAGCAGGAGAACTCTCACTAACAACTGCAAAATCCGATGAAATTATCTCAGCAAGCCATGTATTAGATTCATTCTGTAATATATGTGAGAAAGGTTCAAAATTAATTATTGGAGACAAGTCATCCATCCATAAAATATAGTCCGGCAGACAGACTCTCAGTAATTCTGACGCTGTTACCACCCCTATAAGATCACCATCTTTATCAACAACAGCGAGATCATGAAGGTTTTTCTGTACGAAGATATCTATGGCATCCTTTAATGTTTGATGTTCGGTAAGAAAGACAGGATTGGGCTTCATTATATCACCTGCACATATATAATCAGGCAGATTTAAATTCTTTCGATTGAAAAATTTCCATGCATCATCTGAATCCTCAATCTCCTGAACCGAACCAATAATAGATCTATCAACAAGTGCCTTACTAAGTGAACTCAGTACCTGAAGATACATCGAGGGTTTATCCTTTGGTGTTAAAATTAAAACAACCAGATGTACAGGACTAAAGTCCTCACTGTAGGTGATCCCTTTTTTAGAAATAGCAATCCCTACAACTATGTCATCAATTGTAGTTAATCTGGCATGAGGCACTGCAACACCATCTGATAGAATGGTTGAGATCACCCCCTCCCTTTCAATAACTGCATCAAAGACCTCATCAACATTCCCAATCCCACGATTATAGGCAAGTTTCTTTAAGATCTCCTTAATAACTTCATCCCTATGTGTTAACTTAATATCACAGATAATATCTCTAGGTGTAAAAAATGATGAAAAATGAATAGCCTCTTTGATATTACTCATTGATTAACCCCGCTAATACAAAACATAATTAAGATTATATAATGGAGATGTAAATTATGCAAGAAGTATTTACAAAATCGCAAATACTTCTAATCTAAAAAAAAGTGTTAAATCTCATACAAATTAAAGCTACCTAAAAAAATGATTTTGCAATAGCCTCTTATATATCTAATAATTGAGCCTCTTGCAAAATTAGTTTTTGCATGAATTAAATGGATAAATGCCTTAAAT
>CAYYKD010000018.1:61263-69466 GCA_964471825.1 uncultured Spirochaetales bacterium | reverse complement strand
CGATAAGATCGATACTAACACCGAGCTTTTTGAATGCTTTTGCATCTTCAAGTTTACCTTCAAGTTTACCCTTAAGTTCGCCCTTTAGTTCACCTCTAAGTTCACCTCTAAGTTCACCTTGTTGAATTCCCTGCTCTATAAATCGCTGCTTTAAACCAAATTCTTCTGCCAGATAATTTAAATTAGTTTCTATAATATTTGTGTACATCCCCATCTCCTTCATAATATTTACTGTCTCTACGCCATGCAAAATCAGCAATATCTCCATCGTACTTTTATCTATTTTATCATCAAATACCGTCAAAAAACTCCTGATAAAGTTAGAAAGATCTTTACCTTTACTAAACTCCTTTAAGAGCTTGTATTCCTGGTTAAAATCGCCCTCAATCTCAGTTATAACTATCAAGTGGACAGGTATAACAGATATATTATCTATACGATAAAAACCTTTACTGAGCTTGGTCAGGTTTGACTTGTAGTGAGTCAAAAAAGCTTCCGGCTTAGTCGTACTTATAACAGTAAAAGTCGTGTTGTCGTTATCTGCACCCTTTTCCTGTATCAATATACCGTTTATGTAAAAGCCAAGTTTGTAGTCATCCTCACCAAGCTTAAAACTATCACCGGCGGACTTAAACTCAATACCGTTATACTTCTTAAAATAATTGAAAATCGTCAGTTTCTCGGCAAATTTCTCTTCCATCTCAATTATCAAGATATCTGCCTTTTTCGGTAGTTTTACTATCTCATAATCAGTAATTACAGTCGCAAACTTTTCAAAAAACCCTTTAATCTGCTTTTTAAACAACTCATCGTATGTATTCAAGTGTAATCCTTAACTTTTTTAATTAAGATTATTATATCAAGATTTGAAGTAATAATCAAGAAAATTTACTTTTTAATAGGTAGTTTTTCATATCCGAAAGTGGTTTCACGCGGAGTTGACATTTACATCAAATTTTAAGCAATTTAATGATATGCAAAGTTACATTTAATGTGAGTCAATTCGTACCTAAATAATTTTGAATAATTAGTTTGACGCAAGTGTTGCAGATAATGTATAATGAAAATGTATAATTTAGTCTCTGTCAACGATATTACTTAATGAGGTGCTTTATGAAAAAATTTATAATTGTTTTATTTGTGTTACTCTGTTTCAATCTATATGCAGACGGGGATTTAGTTATAAATTTTATGTTTTCAAGCGGTCAGCAAAGAGCTGTATGGAACACTATTCTGGAAAAATTTATACAAAAACATCCTGATATTAAGGTTAAAGGTAATGAGGTTGAGCAGGAAACTTATAAAAGGGATTTTGAGGAAATGTTATCAGTTAAATCTGATGCAGGGGATGTGTTTTTTTGGTTTGCAGGTGAAAAGTTAGATGATCTTGTAAAGAAGGGTTTAGTTTATGAACTTAGCGGTTTTTGGGAAACTAACAACTACAGTAAGATTTTTACGGACAGCTCAATAAGTGGTGTTAAAATTAATAATAAAATATTTGGGCTTCCCTTGTCTTATTATCAATGGGGTTTTTATTATAACCGATCTCTTTTTAAAAAACTAAACATAACAACACCGGCTGATTGGGAGCAGTTTTTGAGTCTTTGCAATAAGTTAAAAAAGAATAATCTAACACCAATAGCACTTGGAACAAAAAGTAGTTGGCCCTTTGCAGGATGGTTTGATTATATCAATCTAAGGTTGAATGGCTATCAGTTTCATAAAGATCTTATGAAAGGTAAGATCAGTTACAAGGATGATCGGGTAAAAAATGTTTTTAGATATATTAAAAAATTGAGGGATTTGGAGTATTTTACTGCAAAATCAGACGACTTTGAATGGGATAAGATTCTTCCGTTTATTTATAGGGAAGAGGCGGCTATGATCCTTATGGGTAACTTCATCACAGCAGTTATTCCACCAAAAATGCTTGAAAATATAGGTTTTTTTAGTTTTCCTCAGATCAAAAAGGACATTGGCAGATATGAAGAGGCCCCTTTGGATGTTTTGATTGTATCAAATAATGGTAAGAATAAAAAGAATGCTCTTTTATTTTTAAAATTTATTGCTGATAAAGAGATACAGTCTGAAATTAATCAGCGGATGGGGATGATATCGCCAAATAAACTTGCGGACTTAGGTGATAATTATTTTATCAATGAGGGAAACAAACTTTTAAAGAGTGCAGCCGGCATAACGCAGTTTTATGATAGAGATACAAAGCCTGAGTTTTCAGAAAAAGCTATGGAATTGATGAAGTCATATCTGCAAAATACAGGTGAGGATAATCTCGACTTGATATTAAGTGAGATTGAACGGATAAAACAGATTTACTATAAAAGATAGCAGGAGTCATTTATCAAATTATTTAATTCAAATCATTTTTCAAAACTATTATTTATTAAATCGGGCAGTAAAATCTCTCTCGGATTAAAAGTGATAATCATCCTTGTAATGGGTATTATTATTACAATGCTTATTGCGGGTCTAATAACTTATAAATATGAAGAGACAAGGATTATGCAGGAGATAAATAATAGTTCCTTACAGATATCTGAACGGATAGCATATAACCTTTTTGATGCTGTATGGACATACAATGAAGAAGTTATAGAGAGAATGGTAAATCTTGAAATGATGTCACCTATTGTGCTTGCGATTGTTGTTAAAGATTTTAAGGATAATTTTTGGAATGGACAGATTAAGAATGAAAGAAATGAGATAGTTAAATTAGCATCAATCAATAAGGTTCAGCAAGCAATACTGGAATCAGCGTTTATTAAGCACAAAAAAGAGATCGTGTATTATAACAAAGTTGTTGGTTATGTGGAAGTTTACACTAATGATTATGATTTGAAAAAATCAATAAGAAATACGATTTTTAGAATCTGTATGCAGACATTGTTTATATCACCATTTTTGGTAATAATTATTTTTTTCAGTTTAAAAATAATAATTTTAAACCCTATTATAAATTTGAAAAATGTTATCGGAAGTTTTTCTAATAAAAATTTTTCTGTTAGAAGTGACTTAAAGTCTGAGGATGAGATAGGGAGTTTAAGTTTTGTTTTTAACCGGATGGCCGATACCATTCAGAAACATAACAATCAGCTTGTTGAATTAGTGGAGGAGCGGACAAAGGAACTCGTTCAGGCCGAAAAAATGGCCTCTCTTGGCGGAATGGTTGCCGGGGTGGCTCATGAGATTAATACACCGCTTGGGGTAAGTATAACTGCTATATCCCATCTTGCCGGTTTAACTAGGGAGATTTGCGAGATATTCGAAGATAATAAGATAAAAAAGTCTGATTTTGAGCATTACTTACAGAGAACTATAGAGGCTGCAGATATAATACTTGTCAACCTACAGAGGACCAGTGATCTTGTCAAAAATTTCAAACTTGTAGCAGTTGATCAGTCTACGGAGATAAAGCGACAGTTTAAAGTCAAAGAATACATTGAAAGTGTTTTGATGAGTCTAAATCCAAAACTAAAACCTTATAGTTTAAATATTGTTATTAATTGCGATGACCACTTGGCTGTGAATAGTTATCCGGGTGCTTTTTATCAGATTTTAACTAATCTAATAATGAACTCATTATTGCATGGTTTTGATATGATGCCATCGGGAAGTATCACAATGGATATTGAAGACAAGTATGGTGATATTTATTTTAGTTATAAAGATAATGGAAAGGGGATCCCAGAAGATATTATAGAGAAGATTTACGATCCATTTTTTACGACAAAGAGAGCACATGGGGGGACCGGTTTGGGTTTAAATATTGTTTATAATCTGGTTGCTCAAAAACTATCCGGTACTATAAAATGCTCAAATTTAAAACCTTCAGGTGTTGAGTTCTTAATTATATTTCCTGATAAGTAAAAAAATATGAAGCAAAAGAATATGAAGTATAAAAATTTATAAATCGTAAACAAACCGTAGTAACCTCTCTATTTAATTAATAGTTTGGTTTTTTAGGTTTTTAGTGAAGGTGTTTTATGGGGATAAATATAATTATTGGTAACTTCTCTGCAACGGTAAAAGTGCAGGGCGGTATTAAACTTGATTCTACTCACAAGAGGTCACCGGGCCGGCAGATATTTTACAGTTTTAGATTTAATAGAGTTTTCATGATATTATTACTAATTAGTTCAACTTTTTGGTTGTTTCCTAATAGTGCAAAAGTAAATATTATTATCTCATCCAATCCGGCCGGTGCAGTTGTTACAGATAAGGAAAATAAACAGGTTTTAGGTAAAACCCCTTTTTCATTTACATTAGATAAAAATTCAGACATCGGTCTTATTTTTGAAAAAGAAGGATATTTTAATAGAGAGGCTGTTTGTAAGCCGGAACTAAAAACAATTGATTTAACTTTACTGCCATATATTACTGAAAGGATTGTAAAGACAAAAGAGGCTGGATTTATCAAAGCAGGTAAACCGCTCATGCTTGATCCGGATGCAAAATATCTTGACAGCGGTATGGCTGAAAATAAGAATAAGAACTATAAAAAGGCTGCCGATTTGTTGAGACTTTCATTTTATCAGAAACCGGATAGCTATCGGTTTTTTTGGTATCTATATTTTCTAACTATGATTAAGGCATTTGAGGTGATTAATATTGAAGCCGCTGCGGTTCCCGAAGAGTATTTATATCACGCATCGTACAGGCATAGGGCAAGATCTAGTTGGGCAAACTCATTGAAAGAGGTGGGTGAATATGAAAAGAGTATTGAACAATACATTTATTTATTAAAAAATGATCACGAACGGATACCTGACACAGCAAATCCTATTGTTGATAATTTTTGGAAGGCGGACAGGCTTGGTCCTTTGTTTTATTCACACAAGGATCATAAAGAGATCTGCTCAATTATTGTAGAGGGGTTGCTAAATGACCGGAGTGAAAAAAAATTTCCGCTTAACATTCTGTTTACTCATCTTGTAGTAGCGGCATCGATCTCTCTGGAAAGTAAAAACTATAGTGATGCTTTATTCTATACAGAGTTGTTAAAAAAAGTAGACGGTTTACATGAAAAAATAGGCAATATTGTTGGTTTTTATGACAGGGAAACCACTATACGAGCTCTTGATTACTATATAAATAATCCGCCTGAAAATAGAGTTGAAAAGCCATATACCTTTAGATGGCTAAATATCTATGTTCCTGAAATTGACGGTATCTATCATGATGATAATAAAAGGTTTTCATCTAAATTAGATATCGGATATGTAAATAACAGAATCAGAGATACAAAACAGCAGTGGTCATATGCAAGGGTGTTCTATTACTATATAACAGATGGCAAGGTTTTATTTGAATATGACTACAAGTTACTGGATGCAAAATTTTCCAGGATGAACAAAAGACCTGAAGGTAGTTATCGGCCTGATACAAATAGTATTATTCCATATCCTGTAGAGTTTCTCTATGAAAACCTAAGAAAATATGACGGTGTCATGTGGTGGCATCCGGCATTTGACGGAACATCATATCTTGCCGGTCCCCGTCATCTTGTTTTGATCCCAGGTATTCTTCACTCGTCAGAATGGAAATCTAGTTCAACCATGCCTGTAGGTGCAAGTTACAATGTAATAATCCATGAAATTTTTCATAACTGGGGTCATCAGCTTGGAATAGACTCGGGGCATAATTGGTTATTTGATAGAAAAGATTATTGGTTTGACAGTTATAAGGAGTATATTTCAAAAGCACCTGATGGTAAATTAAGCGAACTTCTATGGTATCGCCTCATTCTTCAAGAGCAGGGTAATCAGAGGGATCACTCTAAACTGTTTAACCGTGATACGATGTCTGTTGTATCAAAATCTGAGTTTGAAACACTTCACTCCATTTACAAAGAAGCGGGCAACACCAAGGTTGACCTGTGCAGCTCTATGATAGATGAAGCAACCAAAGCGTTTGGTAACAATGAGACCGAAAGAGGGCTAAAAATAATTGAGAGCGTACTTAGAATAATCCCGGACCACCCTATGGCTCTCTACATAAAGGCTTATAATATACAATGGAAGGTAAAAAATCGGGATAAGGCACAGGAAATATATAACCGCTATCTTGAACTGTATAATGAACATCAACATACCGATGTAGCACTAGTCTACACACTCGGTTATTATCAACACAGGGATCCTCAGAGAGTGATCGAATTGCTTACAACACATGGTAAAAACCCACCTAATAACCAACGAAGAAGTGAGTATAAACATTTTGAGGTAGTCGCTTTAAAAAATCTCAAGAGGTTTGAAGAAGCAAAATTGTCAGCACAATTATATCTTGATGATCCACGAAACACAATGAAGCAAAAATTTGTCGAGTTTATAAAGAGTTTATAAAGTCTAAAGAGTCCATCTGTCACGAATCCTTAACCGGCATTATGTTTAATCTAAAAAGCAATTAGATAAATTATGCAAAATCTTCTAGAATCTTGATGATACACCTAGTACAACTCCGAGTCCTTCCAGTGCAAGCATATCATTTCCGACGATACCTGCCATATAGATCCTTGAAAAGTCATAGTGCAGATTTATATTGTATACAACTCCTGAGAACTCGATATCGAGGAATGTCGTAAGAATCAATTTCCAAAAATCTTGAGGATCTTGTTGAGAATATTTAAAATTAACATTAAATCCTCCTCTGAGTAAGAAATCTGTAACTACAATCCTCATTCTATAGTTAATATCAAAATCATTGATTGCACCTGAAAGTGCCTCATTATAATACATTGGTCTTGTTAAAAAAGTCAGAGTGTTCTGTGTATAGCCCAGCCTAAAATTTAACTCACCGACAAGATAGAGACTATCAAATGACATACTGACAATATCACTATCAAGCTTTGGAATACCTGCTGCAACAAAGAAATCAAGGTGTTCATTACCAACCTTAAAAGACATTCCAACCTTACCCCTTACACTTCCATTCACAGGAAATGTTATTCCTCCAAAGAGAACAAGATTTATCACTATCTTATCAGAAAACTTATCACTAAAGTTTGTATATAGACCTGTTTCATTATCAAATGAGAAGTAGTGAAATGCCAGTCTATCTTCAGCAGAAATAAAATTTGTATTTTGATAGAAGTGAAACTCTGATCTAAATTGATCCTTCCAGAATTTCATCTCTGCAGAGATACCAGTTCCTCTTAATCTATAGAAACCTATATAATCATCATTCTGTGTTTCAGGGTAGTAAACATACCCCCTATATCTATTGCCGTCTCCTAGATATTTATGTGTACCCGTCCAGAAAGAGAGATTTAGATGCTCATCTGCCAGATTTCTTGCTGTAACTTCAGCGTGTTTGAAGATAAGAAATACCTTATCATAGATAGTTGCATTTGTTGTCAGATAATTTCTCTCTAACTCCTTAATATTTGCTTCAAATGTTACATTAGCAGCAAACTTAAACCCGCCATCAAAAGAAGTGATAAACTTCATATAGGTATTCATTTCAAAATTATTACTTGTCGAATTATATGCACCATTTGCAATAATGCTCAACTCATCAACATTAACACTTGCACCATATAATGAAATTGATAATACAAGACAAAATATAATTAAAGTTTGTTTCATAAACTTCCACCCCTTAAAATAATTATTCATATCAATTGATTTTCGATAACTAAAACCAATAAGTTTAATTATATACTATTTTTTTTAAAATGCACGATAAAGTTATTCAACTCTTGAGATTCCCCATTAATGTATATCCTCATATAAATATGCAATATCTGTTTAATATCTGTTTAATATCTGTTTAATATCTGTTGACATGAAGAGTAATTAATAATATATAGGGTGCAGTAAATGGTGCACAATAACTTGATATGTTAGGAAAGATGTTGTGTTAAAAGGAAAGCCGGTGAGATTCCGGAGCATACCAGCCGATGCCGTAAGCAGGGACTATTGTTGCATTTATGCCACTGTGCAAATGGGAAGGCGCAACAAATAGGATGATCTGTAAGCCGGAAAGCCTGCCGTTGATACAAAAAAATAAACATGCGTCTGCAGCTGGAAGCAGCCGATTTATCTACAACAGCCCGTTGGGTAGTTGTACATAGAGAGGCGTTTACCATTGCTGCATTACTATAATCCAATCAGCTGTAATAAACCCTCTATCTTTTAAATTTCTTTAATAGGGGAATCTATGGAATTACTTAACAGAACAATCATGA
>CAYYKD010000018.1:58013-61253 GCA_964471825.1 uncultured Spirochaetales bacterium | reverse complement strand
TGTCAGGAATCACTGGAAAGACTAAAAACTCGGTTGACAGCAAGGCAATCATTGCATTCTGCTCTGATAATGGAGTATTTGATGAAGGAATTGCTTCCTTTCCACAGGAGATCAGTACACTTGTTGCAGAGACTATGGTTACAGGATTGTCAGGTGTTGCAGTTCTTGCAAAGAATGTTAATTCGAAATTGGTTGTTGTTGATCTGGGTTTAAAGAATGATGTAAAATCAGCGGGGATTATAAATCGAAAAATTCGACCTGTTACCAATAATTTTACTAAGGGGCCTTCAATGTCGCGTGAAGAGGTAGTAAGGGCTATTGAAATCGGAATTGAGGAGTCACAGAAGTTATTTGATAGCGGTGTTAATCTTATAGGAACAGGTGAGGTTGGTATAGGCAATACTACAACAAGTAGTGCCATACTTTATGCGTTTACCAATGCAAGTCTTGATATTGTTGTTGGAAGGGGAGCAGGACTTACAGACGACGCCTTAAACCACAAAAAAGATGTAATTAGAAAAGGGGTTGAGTTTAATAGGCCTGATATAAATGACCCCATTGATGTACTTAGTAAGGTCGGAGGTTTTGATATTGCCGGTCTGGTTGGTGTTTATCTTTGTGCTGCTTCAAATCGAGTGCCTGTTGTTATAGATGGTTTTATATCCGGGATTGCAGCTCTTGTAGCTATGAAGATGAAGCCTGAGGCAAAGGATTACATGATCGCATCACACATAACTGATGAGCCGGGTGGAAAGCTGATAAATGAGATTCTCGGTAAGGAACCTATGCTACATATGCATATGAGACTTGGTGAGGGGACAGGCTGTGCATTGGCATTCAGTATTATTGATGCAGCAACATCTATGATGAATAATATGGGGACATTCGGGGACATAGGTCTATAAAGTTTTTCATGTAAATTATTTCTTTGATAAACAACAAGAAACAAGAAGACACAGTTTCATATTATTAAATGCTTGACTTTTTATTGGATATCTATTAATCTACATTTCATCCGTTTATACTTTCATAAGCGGATGTTTGTTTTTATAAGGTGAAGATAAAAATTATGCAGATAATGAGCGTCGAGAATTTAATTGTAAAATATCAGTCCTATGAAGTTTTAAGAGATGTTTCATTTTCTATTCAAAAAGGGGACTATATAGCTATAGTCGGCCCAAATGGAGCCGGAAAAACTACTCTTATTAAATCAATCTTAGGTTTAACTGATATCTATAGCGGTAACATTAAATTTAATACCAAAAAAATCGGCTATCTACAACAAAAGGTTTCGTTAGATGACTCAAAGTTTCCGGCCAGTGTAAGAGAGGTAATAAAGAGCGGTCTCCTTATAGGCAAGAGGTTTCCTAAGATATATCAGAGATCTGATAATGGGAAAGTAAGTCTGGTAATAAATAAACTTGGTTTGGGTGATCTATCAGACAAGTTGATTGGCAAGTTATCGGGTGGTGAGCTTCAGAAGGTTTTAATGGCAAGAGCTCTAATAAGTGAACCAGAGATTCTATTTCTTGATGAACCGGCCACAGCGTTAGATCCTGTTTCAAGGGATGGTTTTTACAGAACTATTAGAGAGTTAAATGAGAGAGAGGATATTACTATAGTATTAATATCACATGATATTGGATCCGTTGGTAAATTTGCAAAAAAAATCCTCTATATTGATAGAAAGCTTGTGTTTTTCGGCACATTTGATGAGTTTTGTAAATCTCCTGATATGACAAACTATTTTGGGGATGTATCCCAGCATTTTATTTGTCAGAGGCATAATTAATATGGAGCTATTAAATTTACTATATAGGGCAATTCAATATGGGTTTATTCAGAGGGCGTTAGTATGTGGTGTTCTGATCGCCGTTGCCTCATCTCTTTTAGGTAATTTCCTTGTATTGAGAAAACAATCATTGATAAGCGATGGCCTTTCTCATGTTAGTTTTGCAACAATTGCATTATCACTACTTCTCGGTTTATCACCACTTCTGATCTCAATTCCTCTTGTCATCTTTGCCTCAATTTTAATTAATAAGTTAAGTGAGCGGGCAAATATGTATAGCGATTCAGCTATCGGACTTGTATCTGCAATAGGGATCTCTAGCGGTGTAGTAATAATAAGTATGAGTAAGGGGTTTAACATTGATATCTATAGCTATCTATTTGGCAGTATACTGGCAATAAGTCAGGTAGAGGTCATTATATCTTTAGTCGTCTCAATAATCGTAATAATTATCATTGTATTATTTTTTAATGATCTTTTTCTTCTTACCTATGATGAGGATTATGCTCATATATCAGGGGTAAATATCAAACTAATAAATCTCATCCTGGCTGTCGTTCAATCTATAATAATTGTCATAGGAATAAAGATAGTTGGTGCAATGCTAATGTCTAGCCTTATTATATTTCCGGCAATAAGCTCACTACAGGTTGCTCTCAATTTCAAAAAAATGATAATCATCTCAATCTGTATTTCGGTCTTTTCTGTCATAGGCGGTATTATCCTCTCTTTTCTTCTCAATTCCCCGACAGGTGCAACGATAGTGCTTCTTAATGGGGTGATTTTTCTGTGCTTTTTTCTACTTAATAAAATCATGCCTGTCAAATAGAGAAAATGTTAGCCTCTTGTAATTAATTTTTGTCTTTACAATAAAACTTTAAAAAAGCTTGAATTCAAAATAGAATTATAATAGAGTAATCTTAAGCGGTATTATTACTGTCGTAAACTCATATTAATCGGAGGTTTTATGGATAAAATGGTATATTTCTTTGGAAAAGGCAAAGCAGATGGTACAAAGGAGATGAAAAATGAGTTGGGGGGTAAAGGCGCAAATCTTGCAGAGATGACAAATCTCGGTATTCCTGTTCCTCCCGGTTTTACAATTAGTGCTCAAGTATGTGATTATTTCTATAAAAATAGAAATACCTATCCTGCCAGACTAAAGGATGAGGTTACCGAGAATCTCAAAAAAACAGAGGCTACTACCGGTATGAAATTTGGCGATCCTGAGAATCCGCTTCTTTTTTCTGTTAGGAGTGGTGCTGCCGTGAGTATGCCGGGAATGATGGATACTATATTGAACCTTGGTATTAATATGCAAGTTGTAGAGGGAATAATCAAGAAAACAGGCAATCCTCGTTTTGCTTGGGATTCTTATAGACGGTTTATACAGATGTTTTCCTCAGTTGCACTTGGAATTTCCCATGATGATTTTGAAAGAATTCTTG
>CAYYKD010000018.1:49102-58003 GCA_964471825.1 uncultured Spirochaetales bacterium | reverse complement strand
AAGAATGATACGGAGCTTGATGAGAATGATCTAAAAAAGCTCGTTAAGTTGTATAGAGAACTTTTTAAAGAGAAAAAGGGGTATGAGTTTCCTGATGACCCGATAGATCAGTTATGGAAAGCAGTAGATGCTGTTTTTGGTTCATGGATGAATGAGAGGGCTATAGCATATCGAAGAATTAATGATATTAAGGGGATAGTTGGAACTGCTGTGAATGTACAGTCTATGGTCTTTGGTAATATGGGTAGTGATTCTGCAACAGGTGTTTGTTTTTCTAGAAATCCATCAGACGGCGTTAATGAATTCTATGGTGAGTTTCTAATAAACGCACAGGGCGAGGATGTGGTTGCCGGCATAAGAACACCTCAGAAGATGAGTCTAAAGGAGTCAAAGCAGTGGGCTGAAAACAACTCTATTTCAGAGTCAGAGAGAGTTAAAAATTTTCCATCCCTTGAGGAGTTAATGCCTCAATGCTATAAAGAATTGACCGAGGTTAGAGAGAAACTTGAAAAGCATTATAGGGATATGCAGGATATGGAGTTTACGATACAGAATGGCAAACTCTATATGCTTCAAACTAGAAATGGCAAGAGAACAGGTTTTGCCGCTCTTAAGATAGCGACCGACCTGGTAAAAGAGGGCAAGATTGATAAAAAAACAGCGATATCAAGAATAGAACCTAAACAACTGGATCAACTTCTCCATCCGGCATTTAAACCGGGTCAGAAAAAGACCGTGCTTGCAAAGGGATTAAATGCATCACCCGGAGCTGCAGTTGGAATGGCAGTCTTTAGTGCTGATGAAGCGGAAAGACGAGGTGCCTTAGGTGAGAAGGTTATCCTTGTACGAATCGAAACATCTCCTGAAGATATCAAGGGAATGAATGCCGCAGAGGGGATCTTGACTGCGAGAGGTGGAGCTACAAGTCATGCGGCTGTAGTTGCAAGACAGATGGGAAAACCATGTGTGGCAGGCTGTGGAACATTAAATATTGATTATAGAGCAGGAAAGATGACTACTAAAAATGGGCTAGTGATAAAAGATGGTGAGTGGTTTTCTCTTGACGGGTCTACAGGTGAAGTTATCAAGGAGCGATTATTAACAGAGGAACCAAAGTTAACCGGAGATTTTAAGGAATTTATGGAATGGGTTGGCCAGTACTCCAGGATGAAGGTTAGGGCAAACGCTGATACACCAAGAGATGCAGAGCTTGCAAGAGAGCTTGGAGCTGTTGGGATCGGCCTTTGTCGTACAGAGCATATGTTTTTTGGTGAGAACAGGATATTATCTGTAAGAAAGATGATTGTTGCGGAGACAGAGAGTGAAAGAATATCAGCGTTAAATGAGATCGAGCCATATCAGGTTCAAGACTTCATAGAGATATTTAGAGCAATGAATAATTGTCCTGTTGTTATCAGGTTAATTGATCCGCCACTTCATGAGTTTTTACCGCATGAGGAGAGAGAGCAGAAAGAGCTTGCAACATCTCTGGGTGTAGAACATTCTGTAATTATTAGGAAGTTGCAGGAGTTGCATGAGTTTAATCCTATGTTGGGATTTAGAGGGGCTCGTCTTACAATTGTTTATCCTGAGATAGCAGAGATGCAGATTAGGGCGATAACTAAGGCAGCGATTTTAGTTAAGAAAGAAGGGATAAAGGTAATACCTGAGATTATGTTTCCATTAATTGGTAAGGTTGAAGAACTTGCTGTTCTAAGAAGGAACGCAAGGAAATTGATCGATAGCATGTTGGATAGTGCAGGTGTAAAAATTGATATAATGCTTGGAACTATGATTGAGGTTCCCAGAGCAGCGATTACTGCTGATGAGGTTGCACGGGAAGCGGATTTCTTCTCTTTTGGAACTAACGATCTTACTCAGATGACCTGTGGTTTTTCAAGAGATGATTCTGGCAAGTTTCTAGGTGCCTATGTGGAGAAGGGGATCTATGAGTATGATCCATTTGTTGTTCTTGATCAGAGCGGTGTAGGTCTTTTAATGGAGATGGCTATACAGAAAGGTAAGATGACAAATAAGGATCTTGAGATCGGTATATGCGGAGAGCATGGAGGTGAACCGATAACCGTAAAATATTGTGCAAAACTCGGTATGGATTATGTATCCTGTTCACCTTTTAGGGTTCCAATAGCTAGGCTTGCAAGTGCACAGTATGAGATATCAGGACACTAGGAAATATCAGGTTAAAAAGTTTTGTTTGAGTTTTGTTAAATTAGTGTTGCATTTTAGTTAATTTTATCGGATAATATTGTTAATGAAACCACTAATGATTTATAACATTTTTCCCAGACTCTATAGATCTCCTTTAGAATGGATTGATCTATTAGATGATATTGTAGATATGGGATTTAATTCGGTCTTCGTAAATAATCTTTACAGGACCGATTCAACCGGGTGTCTGTATGCAATTTCTGACTATTTCAGTCTGAATGAAATTTTCTTTGATGCAGACACCCCGTATTTTGATCAACTTGATTTATTCATAGACAAAGCCCACCAAAATAAGTTAAAGGTAATATTTGATCTGACTCTCTCCTGCGTCTCGATAGAATCCGAGATAGTAAAAAATAATCCGCAATGGTTTTACAGAGAGGAAAATGGACATTTTACTCATCCAAGTTCGTGGATATCGGGTAATTACATTTCTAAAAATAACCTTGCATTGATAAACTATGATTGTGATGATAGATTAAATCTGTGGAACTATATAAAGTCTATTCTTTTATTCTATATTGAGAAGGGTGTTGATGGATTTAGATTTGAATCTGCATATAGAATGCCCAATGAGTTATGGGATTTTCTAATTAATGAGATAAAGAAAAGTTTTTCAGATATACTCTTTATAGGTGAGACGCTAGGCTGCACACCGGTTCATATACAGTCTCTTGCAAAGACAGGGTTTGATTATATATATAATTCATCAAAGTGGTGGGATTATAATGAATCATGGTGTCTTGAGCAGTATGAGATGACTAGACTTTACTCTCCTTCAATTTCATTTCCCGGTAATCATGATACAAGCAGATACCATTTAAAAGACACAAAGATGATTGTAGAGTATCTGAGGAAACTCTACTTTGCAGCTGTTTTTTCAGGCGGTTTTCTAATGACATCAGGTTTTGAGTATGGTTATTCAAGGGATCTCAATACTATTACTACAACACCGGAGGACAGAGAGGTAACAGGTTTTGATTTTCGAGAGAATGTAAAGAGGATTCTTGGCATAAAGAGGTCAAATTACTTACTATCTTTTGAGAGTAAAATTGAAATACCTCATAATTCAAATAATGAGGGTGTTTTATCATTACTGAAGGTTTCAGAAAACGAGTCAATATTAATCTTGGTTAATAAGTCTTCTGATATCGATGCCTCAGTTGAGATATATAATATGGATAAGATATTCTCCAATAAAGATGTTTATGAAATTTTCCCATCAGAAACGCCTAGACAGGTAATCAACAATATTTTTAGTTTAAAACCTGCCGAGATAAAGATTGTTGGCATTAAATTGTAATCCCTGCAATTGCTGATACGGTTTTTTCCGGACTAAATATATAGTTTTCTGATAATACTATATGATATCTGTTCATTTCGAGTAATTCATAGATAAATTTTTGTGTATCCATGGTTAGATCTCCGTAACCCGGTGAAAATCGGCGTTCTGTAACTATGCCCGTCTCTTTTATCAATTGATTGGAAATGTGCTTGTGAATCCAGGATAGACCACCGTCTGCAGCTTCAGAGCCGACAGCATCATAGATAACCGCGGTTTTTAGATCATCATTTTTTATAAGATTGTCCCGATGATTCACAATCTCAACTCCTGCTGTAGCAAATAAGAATAGAACCTCATTACTATCTTTTAATAGACCTGTAATTCCTGCTGATTTTATCAGATGATCATTTTCAAATAATATAGAGTCTCTGGTTTTATTTATTATTCTAAGACTTCTGTATCCGCCTGATATTTTACAGGTAAAGAAGGCGTCCTTAATTAATGAAAGGATTTTATCCATTTCAGGCTTATCTACAACTGTATTTGTAAAGTTAAACCCTAATCTGGATAAAATCTTTCTTAATGGAAGCTCAAGCGGTATGTCGTCAAAAAACTTTGCATTTTTTGATCTCAATTTGCTTAGATAACTCCGTGATCAATCATTGCGTTAGCAACTTTTCTAAATCCTGCAATATTTGCACCATTTACATAGTTGCCCGGTGTGCCATATTCTTTAGAAGCTTCAAATGCAGCCTTATGAATATTGATCATAATATTGTGAAGTTTTTGATCAACTTCTTCTCTTGACCATGCAAGTCTCATTGAGTTCTGAGACATTTCCAGTCCTGAGGTCGCAACTCCACCTGCATTAGCAGCTTTTCCAGGTCCAAAGAGAACCTTGTTTTCAATTAGATATTCAACTGCATTAGGTTCTGTCGGCATATTTGCACCTTCAGCAACAACTGTACAGCCATTCGAAACTAGAGCCTTTGCCTCATCGAGATTGAGCTCGTTCTGTGTTGCACATGGAAGAGCGACTTCAGCCTTAGCAAGACCCCATGGTCGCTTTCCTTCAAAATATTTTACTTTAAATTTATCTGCGTATTCTTTAATTCTGCCTCGTCTGTTATTCTTAAGATCCATAACAAACTCAAATTTTTCTCCGGATATTCCATCTTCATCAATTATTGATCCCTCTGAGTCTGACAATGAAATAACCTTGCCACCAAGATCATTTACTTTTTGAACTGCAAACTGAGCAACATTTCCTGACCCTGATACTAGAACTTTTTTACCTTTGAACGAATCATTCTTGGTTTTGAACATCTCTTCAGCAAAATATACACAACCATAACCGGTTGCTTCCGGTCTGATAAGACTTCCACCCCAATTAATACCTTTACCGGTTAAGACGCCTGTAAATTCGTTAGCAAGTCTCTTGTATTGACCATACATATAGCCTATCTCTCTTCCGCCAACTCCGATATCACCGGCAGGAACATCTGAGAATTGTCCAATATGTCTAAATAATTCAGTCATAAAGCTCTGACAGAATTTCATAACTTCATTGTCTGATTTACCCTTTGGGTCAAAATCAGAACCACCTTTTCCGCCGCCCATAGGGAGTCCGGTTAGACTGTTCTTAAATATCTGTTCAAATCCAAGAAACTTAAGGATACCTAGATTAACTGATGGGTGAAATCTTATTCCCCCCTTGTATGGTCCGATAGCACTATTAAATTGTACTCTGTACCCTGTGTTTACTTTTACTTCACCTTTATCATCCAGCCATGGCACTCTAAAAGAAATTACTCTCTCAGGTTCTACGATTCTCTCCAAAATATTGTGTTTTTGATACTTTGGTTCTCTTTCGATCACTCCACTAAGTGATTCTAACACCTCTTTTGCTGCCTGCAAGAACTCTTTTTCCCAGTAGTACTTTTTTGATAAATTATCAAGTACTGATGCTACATATTTATTCATATAATACTCTCCAATAATTTTGATTTTAATATTAAAAGAAATTTAATTGATATTGTCAAATGAAATATTACAAAATTCTTAAACATTTGCTCTATCAGACCCGGTTTAATTTAATCCTTAAAAATGCAAAACTCGTTTAAACTCGATAGACATTGAGGCTCTTGCAAAAATCTTGATTTTTGCAAGAGCCTCAAATAATAATTCTTTCGCTGTAGGTAACTAATCCTACTCTATATCCTACTCTATATATATGAATGTACTTGCCGAGTCTATAAATTAATGTTATACAGAGATTAATCTTTCTGTAATAAACATTGAAGCTGTTAGTTGTTTGGCACGGTATTTGCTAAATTATTGTATTAAACATTTCATAATATAATAGTAAGTGTTGAAAATAGTGTTGAAAATATATGTTTTAAAAAATCAAGGATCATGTATGAAAAAAAATCAGTTTTTGTTTATTTTGTTATTTAGTTTGGTTTTTACAACTTTTAGCTTATATTCAGCCCCAAAAAAAGTACCTGTTAAATTTAATGCTTATGTCGGGTCTTCACTTATAACCGGTGCATCGACCTTGTCTCTGGCATCTGCATATTTTGGTACTTTATACGATGTAAAATTTACTAATTTTTATTCTGTCGAAGCTGCATCGACTATAGACTTTGATTTTACCGTTAAGATAAAAAAAAGTGAATTGGGATTGCATGTTTCATCAGGTGTTGGAATTTCAAGTATCATTGCATCTGGTTCTTTCAGTTTTCAACAAGCAGCTGCTCATGTTTTAAATAATATAAATAGTATATTGATTGTTAATGAACTTAGTTTTGTTTCTTTCTTATCGAATTCAGCTCGGGATATAGGTTCAAACGCTCTCTTTGTATCACCCGGATTTGTTTTTAACATCACGGTTTCACCTGACAATTTAGTTCATACTATATCATTTGAGCTTGGTGGAACTCTTAAGATTGGTTTTCGTAATTTACATAATAGATTAAGTAACCTATTTTCATTCTATATTAATCCAACTTTTGTGTTTAATCCGGTATTGTCTATAGGCTTAGCATTTTTTAGTCATGCTGTATTATCCGGTAAGATATCTTTGGGGGTTATATACAGAATATCCGGAAAACTTGGTAAAGATTAGTCTTTTTGTTAAGTTAGGCTCATGCTAATGTTTAAATATTGCTGCATGAGCCGATTATATTACTGATTTATCTCTGATTTTTTTTTTGATGTTTTCTCTAAATTTATTCTAACTCTTCTTTCTCTTCTTTGGTTAGATAGATATCCTCGAGGTAAAAGAAATTATCTTTATTAATATTCTTCTCAAGTTTCTGTGAAGACAGTACCCGTATGTCAAAGGTACGCATCATAGGTTCGTAACCATCCTTGGAGACCCGTATTGAAAATTGGAAGTCCTTTAATATACCGTCATTATTGGTGATTATCGGTTCCGGCCAGAATGAAAATAGTCCATTCATTGCTTTGACTATTGTTACCGGATTTTTCCATGTCTTTGAAAACATCTTTGCATGTTTACTATCAATAGAACTGAAGAGTTCAACTTTTACATCCTCAAGCGGCAACAAACTTTCTGCATCAATAACTCTGCCAACCACCTGACTGAAGTTATAGAAATAATTACCTGTACCCTCGTACCTTGAGTAGTCTGTTACCAGATCATTTCTAAGTTCTACCGGGCTTCCAACATCGTGCCTTCTAGTACTAGAAATAACACTGACTGCCTCAGCGATCGTACTAAGGACATCTATATCTGCCTGCACATTCTGTCGTTTGTTGAACTCAGTATGAATGACCCCTCTTCCTGATGCAACATATAACGGCCTTATCTTATTAAGTGCAAAACACGCCATATCGAGCCTGCACTGATCACATTTACAGATATTCTCATTTTCACTAATAAATTCATCGAGATAACTTAAAACAACATCTTCCATTGTATTGTGTATTTCCATAATTCCCCCTAACGATTGACAAATTATAAATATTTTTTTATAATATGTAAATGATTAAATTAGCTCTTTTTCAACCGCAGATTCCACAGAACACAGGAAACATAGCGCGATTATGCGTCGGACTCGATATACCGCTTATAATAGCAGGAAAAACAGGTTTCAGCCTTAGCGACAAGTATTTAAAAAGGGCAGGTCTCGACTACTGGGAACACCTAAAGTTGGAAATATTCACTACCTATGAGGAGTTTCTTGAGAAATACGGCAAAAACAGAATTCTCTATGCAACAACTAAAGGTAAAAATCCTTACTATAAGATTGATTATCTCATGGATGATATAATAATGTTTGGCAGTGAAACCTCGGGGCTTCCTGACAATATATTAAAGGAAAATATTGAAAATACTATAACAATACCTATGCCCGGTAAAGTAAGATCCTTGAATCTATCAAATAGTGCGGCAGTTGTGGCCTATCATGCCCTTCAAGGAGTCGGGTATTTTGATGAATTTGTCGTAAACAGAAACTATCATACACTTTTTTTAAAAGCGCTCTAAAGTAGATTTAGATTTTTTAAACAAGAGCTTCACAAGAGAACCCATTTATAAAACAATTAATAGGAGAATCAATGAACATTAACATAATCGGGGCAGGTCTTGCCGGTTGCGAGGCGGCTGTTTTTTTAGCTGACCGAGATTATACGGTAAATCTATACGAAATGAAACCGACTAAGTATTCTCCTGCTCACACAAAACCGGGATTTGCAGAGCTTGTGTGTTCAAACTCACTTAAATCGATCAGTCTTTCATCCGGTCATGGTCTTCTAAAGAGAGAGATGGAGCTCTTTGCCTCTCTTACCATTGAAGCAGCAAAAAACTCCTCTGTCCCCGCCGGGCAGGCACTTGCAGTTGATAGAGATATTTTTACGGACTACATCACCAACAGGGTCAGAGGTCATAAAAATATAAACCTCATTTACGGGGAGATTACAGATATAGAGAAGTTTTTAGAATCAAACAGCGGTATAACGATAATTGCAACAGGGCCCCTGACAAGTGATGCTCTATCTGATAGTCTGAAAAACTATTTTGACAACAGGGATCTTTTTTTCTTTGATGCCGCAGCACCGATTGTAAGCACAGAGTCTCTCGATCTTAATAAGCTTTTTTATCAATCAAGATATGGCAAAGGGGAAGCTGATTATCTTAATTCCTGTATGGATAGAGATCTATACTATAGATTTGTAGATGAACTTATCAAGGCAGATAAAGTTACGCCGAGAGATTTTGAGGACAAAAAAGTCTTTGAGGGGTGTATGCCTGTAGAATCCGTCGCACAGAGAGGGGTTGAGACGCTAGCCTTTGGGCCTATGAAACCTGTTGGAATAGTTGATCCCAAAACAGGAGCGGAGGGGTATGCGGCAGTTCAGCT
>CAYYKD010000018.1:41190-49092 GCA_964471825.1 uncultured Spirochaetales bacterium | reverse complement strand
AATGGAGCGAGCAGAAACGGATATTTAGCATGATACCCGGGCTTGAAAATGCCGAATTTTTGCGGTATGGCGTTATGCACAAAAACACTTTTTTTAATTCACCATCGATATTAAACTCAGCAGATCTATCCTGTAAGAAATCCGGCGAACTCTACATAGCGGGGCAAATAACAGGCGTAGAGGGCTATTGTGAGTCTGCGGCATCGGGACTCTATACTGCATATTCTATCTGGGCAAAACACAATAACAGAGAGGTTTTTCTCCCCTCGGACACTATGATGGGAGCTCTTCAAAGATATACAATTACTGAGAATAAAAACTACCAGCCTATGGCCTCAAATTTTGGTCTGATAACCGCTCAGATTGAAACGCCTCGAAAGGTCAAGGGGGCTGATAAGAAGGAATTTCAGGCAAATCATGCATTAAAAAGGATGGAGCTTTTTTTATCGGTAAATTCGACCAGTACAGCATTAACAGATGGTGATATTAACAACTCCATCTGAGTACAGTACTCGGCAAAACTATTGTCACTTATGGCGATTTCGAGGGGGCTGTCAACTCGCCTTGCTACTCTATGAAGAATAGAGCGAATATTTGTAAGCTCTGAGTATTCATTTAAGAAATTGGAGTTAGCAACAAGATTTGAAAAGTCAACAAACCTATCCCTGTCAAACTCGCCGTATTTTTCAAATAACGAGACAACAGATGAAAAGTTAAAACTCTTGTATTCCCTGTAGAAGCGATTAGCCAGATCGGGATTTCTAAGAAGTAGGGTGCGGTCTATAAGTATCTCAAATAAGATGTGACTGTAGAATGCTCCAAGCTCAGTTCCGCTGTAGGATGTATATCCGGTTGACAGATTGTTGGTACACTCCCTGAATATTTCGTGCCTGTGAAATCTCGCATCAAGTCTAACATGCTTTAACATTCCCTCTACAAAGCCTCTGAGATGCTTGAACTCAGGATCATCATGCATCAGAATCAATTTTTTCTCAGTAAATCTAAAC
Organism: uncultured Spirochaetales bacterium; assembly: GCA_964471825.1. GTDB lineage: Bacteria > Spirochaetota > GWE2-31-10 > GWE2-31-10 > CAYYKD01 > CAYYKD01. Next base: position 48,085 of record CAYYKD010000018.1, on the reverse strand, counting down.
CTGCGATTGTGAAATCCAATAACATCAGGGATAGTCAGCCCGACATTATGATAGAGATCATCATTACCGTCAATATGAAGATGACTAAGAAAATTCAACTATGATTATCCGATGTAAGAAGATTATTTCTGATCCTATTGATAAGATTGATCATTAAATTTGTGTTTGATATAAGAAACTTGATGAACTCAACACATTTTTCTTTGCCAAGATCCTCAAACATAAGATGATCATTTTCATCTATAGCAACAACAAGATCAAATACAACTAATAGAAACTTTGAGACAAGGTAGTTGTTTTTTCTTTTGAGTGGATTTTTAAACGAGAGGGAGTCGAGGAGCTCAAGTCCGATTATAAGATCAGCCTCTGTTGATTCTGTTAAAGTTAGAATATGAGAAAAAACAATATTCTTATATCCGGCAGAAATTCGCTCTAGTGCTGCAAACAGCATGATTAGAAAGAAAAGGTGGGGCTGATTGTGTTTGCCTGAACCATCTTTGTTGCTCAATATCTTATCAAAAAATGTTATGAAATAGCCGTCAAACCAGACATGAAAAAAGAAATCCCTATTCTTAAAAACTGAGGCATCAATCAGTTCTGACATTTCACGGAAGATCAGGTAGTTATCAATAAAATATTCATAGAATACATCTATAAATTCTTCCTTGTATCCATGGAGCTTTCGCTTCTTGATCAATAGGTAGTTTTTCATATGAAAGTATATCTGATGAAAGGTGATGTATGAGTATAGACTCTCAGAAAAATCGTTCTTGTTTTTTAGCTCCTTAAAAATAATCAACGATTGATTGTAGAGTGATTCGTTTATATCCTCTTTAAGAATGTACTTTTTTACAGGATATTTCTTCCTGACACTTTGTAGAACTTTTTCAAGTGGATCATCAAATAGTTTTTCATCCGCAGTCTTTTTTTTAAAGAGGCTCATAGAAAACTGTTTTCCTTTTTCTCAAAACCGGAATTTGTTGATGGACCATGGCCCGGTAATAATTTATAGTTATCGTCGATCAGTCTAAAGAGTTTGTTTATTGAGTCAATAAGTGTTTCATGGTTTCCACCGGGAAAGTCTGAGCGACCGATACTCAGATAGAAAATTGTGTCTCCGGTAATGACCGATTTTAGCTGTTTGATAATGTATGATAGTGAACAGGTTGAATGTCCGGGCATTGATACTGAAAGTATATTTACACCATTCCATTCTATAGATTCGCCGTCATCAAGGGTAGTTATCCTCGACACATCAATATTACTTGAATTCTTTGATGAACCCGGACCATCGTAATAAATTGACAGTGTACCTGCAGGATTGTTGATCCCATCTGATGCAGGCTTACTCATATAGAGCAGTAGGCCTTGATTATTAGACATGTATTCACCCAAACCAGCAATATGATCAAAATGTATATGGGTGATAAACACAGCTTCTAGTTTAAGTTTGTTTTTTGCCAGATACGAGTTAAGCTCAGGGACAAAGTCAAACGAGATTACTTTTTCATCTTTAATTAGAAGATGACAATTTGTCTGTAATGGTCCGCCTGTTATAGTTACCAGTTGCATTATATTCCTTTGAGGCTCTTAAAACTGCTTGGCTGAATCAAGAAGTATGGTGACAGGTCCATCATTATTGAGTCTTATATCCATCATTGAACCAAAGACACCTGTTCTTACTTTTGAGGGATCATAGGATGATATTAACTTATGAACAAACCTATTATAAGTCTCTAACGCCCTGTCACCCTTGGCAGCAGTTATAAAGGAGGGCCTTCTCCCCTTTCTAGCATCTCCATAGAGTGTAAATTGAGATACTACCATAATACTGTAGTTATTGTCAATAAGACTTTTATTCATCTTATCATCACTATCAGGAAAAATCCTTAAATTAAGTATTTTATCGATAATATAGTCAATATCACTATCATTATCTTCATCGGTAATGCCTAGAAGCAGTAAAATACCCCTGTTGATTTCTGAAAATATTTTTCCATCTATAGAAACTGATGCTTCAGATACCCTCTGAATCACACCTCTCACCTTACATTCCTTATAACATTATAACCATGAATATATTCTCTACCCTGTTTGTCTGTTAAGATTCTACCAAATACAATCACTATCTCATTGTTACTGGTTATCACAGGTTTATCAAATAAAACCGGAATAATCCCCGTTACAATCCCTTTTTCATCATCACCCATAACGAGATCAAAGACAATCCTGTCCTTGTAGACACTGTTATTGATAATCTTACCTTTCCATTTTACAAATATATTTTGATATACCTTTTTTTCTTTTAAATAGCTGTCATAGTCTATTGAACCTTGAAAAGTAGCATAATCCGGAACCTCGATCATATCCTCTAGAATCTTAACTTTAAACTTGACCTGTTCTGATGCATTTGAAAGTTTAATCCTATTGATATTAATCTGTGCTTCAACAGATTGTCTTTCAACCATAAGCCTCTTTGTAAGTTCGAATAGAGATTTTAATTGTTTCTCGGTATAGGAATATGTATTTTTAGAGTCATGTGGCACTTCCAGAATGTTTGGATTATAATCTGGTAATACTACTTTGTAGATATCCGATCTCTCTGACATCTTTCTTAGGGTCAGATATGCCCTTGTTTTTTTATAGCCAAAGTAGCCTGCTGTAGAAGTAAGGGTTATAGCGGCTAAAATAAATAGTGTAACCAGAATCTGTCTTACAGGAATAAGAAACGGTTCTTTTGGAATTAATTTATCAAAGAACTCATCTTCTCCAAGTGATAGCTCACGCCCCTGTTCTCTTATGTAATTAAGTGTGTTTTTAGCATTTTTGTTGTTATGATTCAAATCCAATGCATCACAGAGTGCATTAATTGCCTTCTCTTTGTCATTTCTACGAATATGTATAAAAGCCAATAGTACAAAGTCATCTGAACACATCTTCTTTTTTTCGATTAAAATGTCGAGGCAGAGTTTGGCATGATAGAAATTTTTGGTATAGAACGAGCAATAGGTCTGATATCTCAATTGAATCAGACCTATTTTTTTGGCATTTGCGGACTCCTTAAATGCAGTAGCCTGCAAAAGCTCACGATATTTTCTCTGATGATAAAGAAAATAAAAGTAAAATACTTTGAAAAATATCAATTCTTAATCCGGTCAAGGTACTCGCCGGTTCGGGTATCAATTCTAATTATGTCATTTTCATTGACAAATAATGGAACTAATACCTTATATCCGGTTTCAAGCTCTACTGTTTTCATTGTCTTTGTTACAGTATCACCCTTAACGCCTGCATCTGCATGTGTTATTTTTAGGGTTACAAAGTTAGGTACATCAACACTTAAGACGATCCCGTCAAGAATGTTAACTGTAACTTCACCGTTAAGAATGATGAATTTTTCAACATCCTCACATAACTCTGCAGGAACATGGTATTGTTCAAAATTCTCTGCGTCCATAAATACACAGTCATCCCCTTCCTTATATGAAAAGGTTGCCGGTTTTGTAAAAACATTCACAGTTTCGATCTTCTCGCCTGATCTAAAGTTTACCTCTTTGGCATTTCCTGTTTTTTGACTTCTAGCCTTGATTTTTACAAATGCAGATCCCTTACCCGGAGAAACATGGAGAACAGTCATAACTGTCCATAAATCACCATCAATCTTTACAATATTACCTTTCCGTACATCCTGAACATTTATCATTAATTCACCTCGTTTTTAGAATTAATCCGCATATAGGGTTGTTTTATATACAGTATTAACATATTTTACATGGGAAAATATAATAATTAGTAAAAAATGTCAAGATAGATTTGCCTGTGATTAAATATTCACTTTTATTAGAGGCTCTTGTAAAAATAAAATATAAACCTTATTTAAGGCAGCTGTTTTTTATTTTGTGAGGCTTTTGCATAAATAAATTTTGAATTTTTGCAAGAGACTCTTGTTATTTACAATATTTTTATTGACATTCGTGCATAAATTTATTTAATTATTACTAGTGTAATTTTAAATACGGTGTATAATATTATTTGTATTTTATAAATAATATTTTAGTTTTTTTTGTTTTGATTTTACAGTTTTTTGAGATTGGAGCAGGATAATTGTAGAGATTATCTATAAAGTTGGGGTTTATTATTATGAGTACTAATGAGTTGTTTTTAGATAATGATTTTGTAGAAGTTATCAGACTTATGGATCAGGTTAATATTTTATATCATAAGAAAGAGTTTTGTAGTGCAATATATTTACTTGATAATTCTCTGGGAGACCTAAGGCTTAATTCTGAAAGTGTATTATCAAGTGTATTTGATATGGTCGCGTCTATACTATGGAAGATGGGAAATAGGGATGAGGCGATGACTTTTTGGAAAGAGGCAATTAAAGTAGATATGAATAATCGTCATGCATTTCTTGCCCTATCGATGTTTTATAACAAAAAACAGTATGTTGATAATAAGTATGAGTTGTTTGTTAAGACAAAACTAAATGAGTTTATATTTAGTCATATGGAAGATGAGCAGATCGCCCTAAGAAAGGATATATACAGAGAGTACAGTGATTTGATTAATGAGGAGCTATATAATATTCTCATTAAGAAGATTAAATATGCATGGGATAGTAAGGTCAGGGTAAATGATATTGATGATCTTAGTGAGAATGAGCTGGTTGAATACTATATGTCAGTTAATTGTTTTAAATAGAGGATAACCCCAAAAGTAATGATCTATACAAGGGTATTTATTTAGAATGGTCTAGAATCTATAAGGTTTAAAAATTCATTTCGAGTTTTACTATCTGATTTAAAGTTGCCTCTTAATGCACTGGTTACTGCGTAGCTGTTTTGCTTTTGTACTCCACGCATCATCATACAGAGGTGTCTAGCCTGCATTACAACTCCAACTCCTGCCGGTTCGAGGTGTTCTTCGAGTGCTTCACATATCTGTGTTGTAAGTCTTTCCTGAATTTGCAGTCTTCTTGAGAAGTGATCTGTGATTCGTGCTATCTTACTCAGACCAATGATTTTTTTGTTTGGAATGTAGGCTATCTGGCATTTCCCGTAGAAGGGTAATAGGTGGTGTTCGCAGAGAGAGTAGAACTCGATATCCTTAACAATGATCATTTCATTATTTTCGCTTTCATATATTGCATCATTAATTATTGTCTTAAGATCGCCGGAATACCCTTCTGTTAGAAATTGGTATGACTTTGCAACTCGCTCAGGAGTTTTTAATAGTCCCTCCCGTTCAGGGTTCTCTCCAATCTTTACTATTAATTCCCTAATTAAATTTTCCAATATAACACCTTCATTCTTTTAAAATATCGCTTTATAAATATTACTATAAAAATATTGTTATAAAAAAAACTCCCGTTAAAGGGAGCTTTTAATTATGCGTCAACCTTATCTAAGGTTTTTAGGCATCTTGTACAGAGGTTAAGTTTTCTATAATTTGCGCCAATTTTAATCCGCTTTGTATGAATATTAACTTTGAAAGTTCTCTTAGTTTTTACACCAATCTTAGAACCTGTACCGCCTTTTCTTTTATACAAACCCTTTCTAGGTACATTGTTACCAACTTGGGTACCCCTGTTACATATATCACAATTTCTGCCCATCTTTTCCTCCGATTCTTCTTTTGTGCCGATAAACACAACTAAACATAAACGAAATAAGTACGGTTTTATACAACAATTTTTATATTAAGTCAATATAAATATCACTAATATCACTAATTATTCAAGGCCTGAGTTAATAACTTTATCTTCTCCGGCCGCAATCTCTAGATTGATAAATATGTTATTAACTCGCTCTCTATAGTAATGTAATAAGGAGAATAGTTCCTCCTCAGATTCTTTTGTAATAAGACCGATGAATTTCGCTCTCTTTATTAGGTAGTTGATATCAACCGGGTTTTCTCTGTCTACTGTCAGATCCTTAGAGTTACCCTTAACCATTCTTAGGATATTGATAAAATTCAGGTAGTATAGAAATGCACAGTAGAGAATATCAAAAGTTTTATCGTCTATTATTGAATAATCTTTCAATGCATTCATAATTTGAACGGTAGAATATGATCTTAGGTTTGGAAGATTCTCGCCATGAATTATAGACAAAATTTGAGCTATATATTCAATTTCAACAAGTCCGCCTGAAGAATACTTAATATTAAAGAGTTTGCTATCCTTTACATAGTTTTCAATTTGCATTTTTCTAACGCTATAGAGCTCATCAAGAGAGTTTAGGTTGTTTTTATAGACAAAATTATCTCTTACTTCAAAAATCTTATCTGATAGGGTAGGTGAATTGCTGCTTCCTGTAATCAACCTCATTTTAGTAAGTGCCTGTCTTTCAAAGAGTTTTGCATGACCGCTTGAGGAGAAATACTCTTTAAAACTGTTAAAACTTACCGAGAGTCTTCCTTTTTGTCCATAGGGTCTGAGGTTTAAGTCTACTTCAAATATCCCCTCTCTTTTTGCCTTAATCATTTTAAGAAAGGTCTGCATTACCGATTCAAAGAAGAATTGAGATTCAGCTGTGTTATTTCCGTTATTACTGTCAGATACTTCATCATAGATAAACATCAACTCAATATCTGAGGCATATCCGAGCTCTTTTCCGCCTAACTTGCCAAGACCAAAAACGCACCAATCAGGAATATCGTTTTCATTTTTTTCAACAGCTAAACCGGTTATTATTTTTTTAAAAATCAGGTCTAGAATTAACTCGGCAAGTTCAGTAAGCTCCAAGGAGAATTCAAAACAGTCGATCTTTTTTAGGATATGTCTAAGGTCGATTCTAAAAAGATTCTTATCTTTAAATTTGTTTAATACATCTGAAAATTCCACTAGGGTTAAAGAGTCTGTTGATTTGTTTTCACTGTAAAAAATTTGTTT
>CAYYKD010000018.1:16824-41180 GCA_964471825.1 uncultured Spirochaetales bacterium | reverse complement strand
GATTCGCCCCTTAAAATCGGTCTGTTCCAGAAGATACCGGATGAAGTTGCTGCCAATGAATCCGCAACCACCCGTCACCATAAGGTTTTCAATCTTCATATTCATTTAATTTTCCTTATATTATAATTTTGTTTAAGTGCTTCCTTTTCGATCCTGATATCTGTTGAGCTGTCATTTAGCACAGGCAGAAGAACTTGATAGTTCATTCTAAACATATCTTCCCAAATGAATTCACTTATTCCGAATATCTTTGCAAGTTTCTCAAGCACATCTTTTTGTCCAATAATCGGCAACTCATTTTTATCGGATGATTCCAGGACACGGCTGAGGAGTTCATCAAAGTAATGTAGAGCCTTGCTGGGGTTTACGGCTTTTACCAGTAATGAGGAGTACTGTTTAATCATAGTAACAGTGATTTTAAGCTCTTCAATATGTTTTGCGTCTTCGATCTTTGTGCCGGCTTTGGTAACAATAAAAAGTCTATCCTCTGCCATCCCGCCGACAGTTGCAATTTCAATTTTAAAGATATAGTAGTTTCGCATTGCAAGTACATTTGTAAATGTATAGAGAAAGGCAAAACTGTCTTTTGAACGAATATGAAGAATTGTGTATTTAGAGCTTGAGGTGTTATTAACTGATATTTCAATCGGATAGATCTCCGGATGGATATTTAAATTTATACCTTTCATTATATCGAAAATTTTGTTGTTTAAAAACTCCTCTGCTTTTTCAGGTGTGTTCTCTTCCAGGTTATTTAAGATTTTAGAAAGATCCTCTTTAAATGATTTCCAATCAGGTTTAAATAATGAGCCGGCAAAATCCTTATTAGCCAGTTTAATCCTTGTCGAACAGACAATCTTTCTTCTTTTTAGAATAGTTGAGTTATCAGGAATACTCTCTGTGTATATCTGTCTGGTGTACTTTTCTCGTAGTCCGAATGATTTAATTTTATTCGGTTCTTCTGTGTATTCTGAATAGGTAAACGATTCGCCCTCAATTATATCAAGGTAGTAAGATGATAATAAGCCGGCAATCTTTGAAAACTCGTAGCAGTAATCAAAGGCTGTGATTATTAATAACCATTGGTTGTTCGAAACTTTTAACGGGTATATCTCGCACAGATTGGTCTTGGTAATTTTTTCTATCATCATTATGTGTCTGGCAATATCATCTTCGCTAAACCGCAGGAAATAATCACTATCCATCCGCTTGAAGTGATCACTAAGGTAGTCAGGGTTTAATTGTTCAAATCGTGTTGAAATTCGATTTTTCATCTGAAGGTAATTTAGAGTTTCTTCAAAGAGTTCATTATAGATAGCTCTAACCTCAGACATTTTTGTAAAAAGAATCTTTAGAAAGATGTCAGGCTGATCAGTTTCTCTACTGTCAATCCCTTTAAATTTCCATCCATTGAAAATTTTTTTAATTGAGTTAACCTCCCTTGGGAGTTCATGGATAGGTAGATTATCTGTAAATTGAAGTATATTTTCAACTTTTCTTAGAAAAATATAGTTGTTTTTTAGTGTGTCATACTGTTCTTTATCTACAATATTGAATGTTCTAAGAGATTTTAGTGCATTAATTGAGTTTGTACCTCTTATTTCAGTATATCTAACACCATGGATAAGTTGTAAAAACTGTATAATAAATTCAACATCTCTAATGCCGCCCTGAGAAAGCTTAATATCTGTAGTTATATTTTTCTTAGATACTTCCAGCTCTATCTGTTCTTTAATATATTTGATCTCTTCAAGAACTTTCTCAGGGGATTGATGTTTAAAAATCAATGGTTCCAGGTTATTTTTTATTGTCTCAAATAGTTTGTTTGAGCCATAAACAATATCTGCTTTAATAAATGCCTGGAATTCCCAGTTTTTTGCACGGGTGTTGTAGTAGTTTATCGCCTGATCTATACACATAAATAATGGGCCGGATGCCCCCTCAGGCCGAAGTCTCATGTCTACTCGATAAACAAAACCATCAGATGATATCTTTCTCAGTGTATCAAGAAAGATTCTAAAAAAATGAAGCATTTGATTGTGAAGATCGTAATCATTATTAATTTTATTGTCACAGAAAAAGATCAGATCTATATCGGAGCTGAAATTCAGTTCATTACCTCCGAATTTACCCATTCCAATTATCACAATATTTTCTTTAATAAACTTCAGGTCAATAGAATCAGAATTCAGCTTAAGATATGCGGCATAGACAGCGACTTCGATACAGAATCTGGCAAGGCATGAGATATCTGCAACCGTATGGCTTAATTTCATTTCATATATGAAGTCTGCAGAGCCGATTACAGCAGACTCGATATTCTTTATCTCTCTTATTAGCCTAAAAATAGAGTCATATTCTGTTTTCTCAAATATAAAACTGTATCTGTCAGAAAGAATATTTTGGTAACTTTTGCATTCTCTATCCTCAAGGGTTGTAGGATGAGACTGAATTAGTTCTAATATCGTGGGGTATTTTGTTAAATTTGACTTAAAGTAGCTGCCGGATGAGAATAACTGTTCAATAGCGTTTTTTCCCAGGCTGTTAATGCAATCAATAACTCTCATTCTTAAATCTTGATTATCTATATTATCTGTAAATTCCATAGCATGAATAATATAATAAAAAGAAAAAAAACTCAAAATTTATTTGAAAATTTAATAATAATGTTATAGTATCAGATTGAGGTTATTAATGGAAAATATTAAGAGTGGTGCAGGGTTAATACACTTTTATCAAAAGGTTATTGATAATACTGTAGTTGGTAGGTATACTACCGATTTTATACTTAGAATATTTGGGATATTCTATAAAAAAAATCATGGGGTTATTAATGATATAGATTCAAATAAACTCATAATGTCAATACAGGCGAATTTATTTGAAAAAATAAATAAATACTTAAAATCATTTAATCTTACAGCAGAGTCGATTATTGAGATAAATTTTGAAGAGGCACACTCGATACCTGTTGTAAATATACTTGAACCGGATAAACCGACAGATTATTTACTTGATGTTTTTTTTAAAAAGATCAGTTGGGATGAGATAAATGAATTCAGAGTTTATCTTGTAAGGATTTTACAGTATTATCTGACTAATTCGATTTCTGAGAAGATCCCTGAGGCACGGATAAAGATGCTTGTCTCTAATACATCCTATGTTGTTCAGGAATTACTGCAGAATGCTAATTCATATAGTACAAAAGGTACCGATTATAGGTTGATTTTCCGTTTTTCAAATGGAAATTTTGTAGTAGAGGTTGAAAACTATACGGATGAGGCACATGCAAACGAGCTTATTGGTATTATTGATGAGATAAAGTCTAATGATGATAAAAAAACATTGATTTTGAAATATATGCTTGCAGAACAGAAACATCTTGGTATTATTACATCAATCTACAATTTTGGCGTTATTGACTATAGTGTAAGGTATTCTAAAGGGATGGTAAAGATAAAATTTGTTATTGCTGTAAATAACCCTAATGAAGTAAAAGCCTCCTAACTAAAAAATCTGAGAATTTGCGTGTCTTTAAAAGACACCCAAACCTTGACGAATCAGTTCCGGTACACCGTTTGTTAAGTTAATTACTGTTGTTAAATTCTTTTCCAGAGCTTCAGAGTCATCCAGTATTAAGTCAATCTGTTTTATATCTTCAAGCTCGTATCCGTACTGAAAAAGGTTGTTTTCGGCAAACTCACTATCCCACCAGTCAAGTGAACCCATTTGTTTAGAGGCTGCAATAGTAAATAATGGTTTTCCGTGAAAATTGATTAGTTCGATGGGGATATTATTAGAAGGAATTCTGATTCCAATATCCGGTTTGTTTATGCCTGTAATTTTAATTATATTTTTTTTTGCATTGAGTATGAATACATATGGACCCGGTGCGTATTGTTTTACAATTCTAAATGCATTGTTATCAATCTCGGCAAGATCGCTTGCCTGTGATATTGATTCGCACATTATTGTTAAGGTGTATTTATGGAATGTACCCTTAAGCCTTCTTAATTTTTCGGTTGCTGTGCTAGAAGCCGTACTGCAGCATATACACCAGGTTGTTTCTGTTGGAAAAGCTACAAGCCCACCATCTTCAAGTATTGAGTTTGCTTTCTTGATAGTTCTTTGATCAATGTTGGTCTTGTTTATAAATTCAATCATAATTTGCTCCGGTGTTTTCTATTACAGTTTCAACTCGTTCAATATACTTTTGGTAATTCCATTTTGTTCTAAAATCTTCTGCATAATTTTCAATCCACTTGAAGACCATTAAAGACTTTTCAGTTGGGCAACAATTATTGATAGTTAAGTATTGGTTTATCTCATTTAGCTGTAGCCTCATGTATGCTTGAAACTCATCAATCTTCATGATAAATACCTCTCCCTTGTATAATTATCGGATATAAATTAAAATTATCCATAGTTTCTTTATAATTAAGACATATTAAAATTTGTGGTCATTCCAGGTCTTTTAGTTGGTAAAATAATGGAATTTGGTCAACCAATCGTTAAACTTGTAAAAAAACCGATCTTTTGCAAGTGTGTTTCTTAAAAAAAAATTAAATATGTTTTACAAAAAGTAATTTATAATATATAATTATTTAACAAAAAAACTGACTTTTGTAAAGGGGTTATATATGGAAGGTACCACACAAAATAAATCGATGCCTAAGGCAATGTTTTTTGAAGATGCCCTAAATAAAGGGATTTTACCTAAAATAACACAAGGATATATACTTTCTGTAATGTCACCGGATTACGATGACCCGCGAAGAAATATGGATCCTTTTTTACTTGAGATGATTTCATATAGTGGTGTTAAGATGGTTAATGCATTTGGTGAGGGTGTAAAGTTTCAAGCTCAGGGTAAAAAGATGTTTTGTATGATAGAGCCGGCTGCCTATACACAGAAACATACAGAACCAACTTTTAGACCTACAAATTCAACCGGTTTTATGCCGTTTAGATTTAGTGAATGTGAGCAATTCTTAACTAAAGATAGCAAGTACAATGTGTTGATTCCAAATAAAGCTCATGATTGTTATGATTCATTTACTGTTGCACTTCCGAAAAAAGGTGATCTTAGTATATTATATTTTATCTTTGATAAGGATGTAAATAATGTTGTTCTACCTTTTATTGAAGAGAATATTGTAACAATACTGAAAACTAATTTTAGACTTGCAAATATTAATGCAAAGCATATAGGTGCTAGTTTTAGAGAGATAATTGGAAGGTACCATGTTTGGGCTCAAGGTTAATGGGTTAATTTTGATGATAAGTGTTAGTAAATGAAAATATTTGTTAGTTCACTTTTGCGTTTTTTTCTTTATTTTGCTTCCGTTTTTTTTGTGATATTTCTTCTGTTTATTTTTAATGGATTGTACCCTTTCTTAATAGCAGGAAGGGATAGTTGGATTGATGGGATTAAGTATGCATTAGGTCCATCATTTAATATTAGTCTTATTATGTCCATTGTTTTATCAACAGTAATTTTTGCAGTAGTAGATGTAAGTAAAAAACCTGGAAGCCGTTATACTGTTTTTTTTATTCCAACGATTGTATCAATATTTATTATGGTACCCTATTTTTTTTTGTTGAACCCTTCGGTAAAAAGTATTCAATTACAAAAGCCGGATGATCTTTCTTATTATTTTCCAAAGCAAAGTTTTTTTAATTACGGTGATGACTATAAGATATATATCAGCTCAATTGATAAAAACGCTGCTATTGGTACTGTAGTCATAAAGAATGGGCAAGCATACATATTTGAACGGCTTAGTTTCACTGTCCTTGAAGATCGGATAATTATTAGTCCGATTATAGATGGGGAGAAAAATGATCTGATTTTTTACTCAACGGGTGTAGGTTTGAATGGTGTTGGCGGGTTTAATAGTGATATGGATCTTCTAAAGTATTTTTCAGGCTTTATAGCGTCATTTTATTTGACCGATCATTCACTTTCTCGTTTGGTGTATTTTATTGCTATAATTATATTTGTAATGTCATTTCTAAGTATACTAAAATTTGATAAATATCCTTTATTAAGATTGACTGTTTCAGGTGTTTTATTTTTTGTTCTCGTTATGGGTCTATCTAAGTGGGTGGATATCAGTGGTTTTATTAATAAGTCAGTTATAAAAGTTGTATTCTTAAAGAATTATCTTATAAGTTTTATTCTAATTATAATGTCGGCAGTCTTAGAATCATTGCGTTTTTTACTATATAATAAAGAAATAGATAAAAGCTAGGAACCTCGAACATACATAAGAGGATAATATGGGGAAAAAAGAATTACTTAGGATGATAAGGAATAAAACTTTACTGTTTTTATTTCTATATAGTATTTTTTATATTGGAATTAATCTTTACGCATCTGTCAGCGGCTATCTTGACGATAGACTTATTCTGAATTATGACATTGAAAGTTATGGTAGTGAATTTAAACCGCACTCCGGAATCTATCATGAGTATTTTGGACAGAAAATTGTATTGTCTAAGATGGTAATAGATTATTTTAAGAACTTCTTTGCAGCATATACACTTTTTTTTCTTATTCTATTCTCAGTATTTTTAAATAAAAATGAACATCTGATTATTGCTAAGCAGAAAGTGCTTTTTTCAGAAATTGTTATTCCTGCACTTATTGTTGTGATAGTTCTCACTGTGTTATATTTTACAGGGAGAGAGTTTATTGTCCCTGTTCATAGGTTAAAGCTGGATGATATGGTTAATAGGTCATCACAAGCCTATGGAGTATTTCAGCAGGCATCAACTAAGCATAAGGATAAAAAGTACGAGGAAGCTTTAGTTTATTATAAAGAGTATTTAGAGCTAATTGATAGTGATCCGACAGTTACAGAGCGGGTTAATATATTGTTGTCTGAAATTAATATTGAGTCCTTCGAAAAAACAAGAGTTGGCGATCTGCCAAGAATAATCGGTATTGAGCATTTTAAGAAAGGTTTACTTGATAAACTAGAGGATAAAAGAGAGCATGAATTTCTATATTCTATCTATAAATTGGATAACTACGGTAGAAATTATTTGCTTAAGGAGAACCCTGATAAGAATGAAAGGGTCAGACTATGGCAGGTTTTGTATAACGCAGGTTATACAAGAGAGAGAATTCAGGTAACAGACTTTGGTGATCTTAGTATTTCAGGTATTATTACCGATTATTATCAGCTTGCAGATATATATATGAAAAAAAATGACTTTACTACAGCTTGGTATTACTATAAGTTTGTTTTGGAAACTGATCCGATAAGACGGGACGAGGCTGCAGGAAAAATCAATGAGATTAAGAATATTCTATCGATGGGATCATTGGCAACTGATAATTCTGTTACTGCTGATTCGTATAGAAAGAAACTCATATCACAAGAAAAACTCATGGTTCATTCATATGAGTTAAAAAGAAAGGCTTCTCATCTCTATGAAAAAGAATTATTAAAAGAGGCATTTTTTATATATAATGATATTCTTGATATTAATCCTAGATTAAGAGAGATAAGAGATGACCGCGACAAGGTTCTTAGAGATCTGTCTCAGAGGGCGGTCGAGATAACTGAGATAAGTAACGCCTCTTTTGTTCCCGGAAAAAATGATTTCTGTTTTATGGCTGACCCACATTCGTTAGTTGTTTATAAAAAGATTATACCCTATAACAATTCGTATTATTTATTTGATATTATGATTTATAAGCTGGATGAGAAATTCGGTGTAGAAAAGTCGGTCTTCGCACCGTATGGACAATTTAAAACTAACAAAAGATTTACATTGTATTCATATTCGCTAGCTGATAGGGAAAAAGAGTATTTTCCGGTTGTTACAACTAATAGTAAAAAAAGAGAGTTAGAGAGGAAAAATGTTTTCTATAATATTGATGCAGATATCTCTACCCTCTATAACTTCTCATATGACTATGAGAGAGCTATGGATTTTTCACTATTTAAACTCTATGAACTTAAGACATTCGCACCTGATAATGTTGAGGATAGTAGTGTAATTAAATCAGATAATCGTATTCATAAAAATACTGATAAGAATTTTTCTATGGGGTTTAATGCAAATTTTATTAAAACCGCAATTACTGATAAGATATCACGGTATTTTTTGTTCTTTTCTATTTCACTTTTAAGCATTGTCTTGGGGTGGAATTTTAGATCAAAATCAGGAATGCAGTTACCTGTAAGATATTTTTTGTTTATACCTGCTATACCTGTAGCCTATTTGGTTGTTTTAAATTTAGTTGTAAAATTTATTACAGTATTTTATTCAATACTTGCATCAGTTTCCCCGTTTGGTGTATTGTTGATACTGTGTATTGTAGTAAATATTATTATTATGGTTGTCTCAATAATTGTAGTTTCCGGGACAGGGGTTGAGAAGGAGTAGCTATTTTGATTGAAGTATTAAGTAAAATTAGAAGTGGTTATATTAGGTTGTCAGCGACAGATATATCTGTTAGAAATAGGATACTTGATGATATAATATTAAATATTGAAAAGTACAAAGATGATATTTTAAATGAAAACTCTCGAGATATAAAAGAGGCTGAAAAAAATGATATAGAAAAACCAATTCTAAAAAGATTGGAGTTATCAGAGTCAAAATTAAAAGATATAATAAATGGTTTAAAGGGATTAATAGAGCTTGATGATCCGATAAATAGAGTGATTTCAAAGACTCTATTGGATGAAGGTCTTGTGTTATCAAAAGTAACTGTCCCTATAGGTGTTATCGGTGTTGTATTTGAAGCTAGACCGGATGCATTGATACAGATTGGTGCATTATGTATAAAGTCTGGAAATGCAGCTATACTAAAAGGTGGCAGCGAAGCTAAATTTACAAATAAATATCTCTATAATTTAATTAGAAACTCAATTGAACGGGTATCTCCAGAACTAATCGATATTATATATTTAATAGATTCGAGAGATGCGGTTAAAGAGCTGTTAAGTTATGATAGATTCGTTGATCTAATAATACCTCGTGGTTCAAATGAGTTTGTTGGATACATTAAAAATAATACAAATATACCTGTTATGGGGCATGCAGATGGTATATGCCATATATTCGTAGATAGATTTGCTGATATTGAGAAGGCATTAAGGGTGTGTAATGACGCTAAAACCCAGTATGTTGCAGTCTGTAATGCTATGGAAACCCTTCTTGTAGATAGTTCTGTCGCTGAAAAGTTCCTGCCTGCAATGAAATTGATCTTTGATAAAAGTGGTGTAAGGCTTAAGGGTGATAAAAAAACATGTCAAATATTACAGGGGATTGAGTCTGCAGATGAGTCTGATTGGTCAACGGAGTATTTGGACTATATTTTATCAATTAAAATTGTAGATGGGATCGAAGAAGCCATAGAACATATTAATAAATATGGATCAAAACATACTGATGGTATTATTACTGAAGATATCAATAATAAAACAATGTTTAAGAAGCTCGTTGATACTTCATCAGTGGTAATTAATTGTTCTACCCGTTTTGCTGATGGTTACAGGTATGGGTTTGGTGCAGAGGTTGGAATAAGTACTTCAAAAATTCACGCCAGGGGGCCGGTAGGACTTGACGGACTTATTATCTATAAGTATGAATTAGAAGGGCAGGGGCATATAGTTTCTGACTATTCGGGTGAGAATGCAAAGGGATATATTCATAGAAAGCTAACATAGTATGTATATTATTGATCGAGAGTGTGTCTTTGAGTTAGGTGTAAAAAAATCAAAATTCATTGCACAAAGTTTTATTGTTGATTCTGAAAATGCCGTTAAAGAGAGATTAAACATAATAGCCGAATCACATCGAGGGGCTACTCATAATTGCTATGCATATCGTATTAAAACAGAAAATTCAGTGAATGAGAGGCGATGTGATGATGGTGAGCCGGGTGGGACTGCCGGTGGACCTATTCTTGCAGTATTGTCAGGTGAGGCATTTGTAAATACACTTGTTGTTGTTACCAGGTATTTCGGAGGTGTAAAACTTGGTACGGGCGGACTGGTTTCTGCTTACAAGAAATCAACCAGTGAGGTATTAAAGTTATCAGGTAAGATTCAATTTGAGGTAATACCTGTTTATTCTATCAAATTATCAATTAACAAGTCTGATGATCTGATTAGGATTTTAAATAGAGAGAATATTAGGATTTTATCAAAGGAATTCCATGATGAGGTAGTGGTTAGAGCTTCATTTAATAAAAAACAGATCAGTGTTATTGATATGTTAAGAGAGCGTTTTAACTGTGTATGTGAAATAGAATAGATTTAAAAATTTGAGGTGGATGATGAGGATAGTTATAATAGGACCAAAAGGATCCGGGAAGAGTTTGATCGGAAAGATGCTCTCTCATGAGATAGGTCTGAAGTTTTATGATACAGATGAAGTTCTTGAAGAATACTATTATAAGTTAACGAATAATCGGTTGTCATTTAGAGAGATTTATAGAGAGGTTGGAAGGGAGGAGTTTGGTTCTATTGAGTATGAAGCAATTAAAACGCTTGAAGAACAAGACTACTGTGTAATAAGCACCGGCGGGAGTGCATTTTTAAACTCGGATATCAGAAGGATTTTAAGAGCTCGTGGTTCGATAATAATCTACATTCATGCTGAACTTGATATACTATGGGAAAGAATAATTAAGAATGGAATACCCGCCTATCTTGAAGGCGTTGATGACCCCAAATTAACATTCTCCAATCGGATTATAACTAACTATGAAGTTTGTTCGGTCTACTCTGACATTATATACAATACAAGTTATAAATCACCTGAAGAGATTGTCGGTGATATAAAAGATGAGCTATCGGTTGAATTTAATATCAGATGTAATAGACCAAATACATTTGGAGAGATAATAAGGATTACAACTTTTGGTGAAAGTCATGGTAAAGCTCTCGGGGTTATCCTGGATGGAATTAAGCCTGGCATCTCGATTGATCAAAATTATATACAGAGGGAGCTTGATAGAAGAAGGCCCGGACAAAGTCATCTTACAACTTCAAGAGCCGAGGGGGATAGAGTTGAGATTCTATCCGGATTTATTGATGGAGTAACAACAGGTGCACCCATTGGGATAATAATAAGAAATTCAGATATGGATTCCTCTAAATATGATGATCTTAAAAATCTATTTAGGCCGGGGCATGCAGATTTTACATTCTATAAAAAATTCGGGATCAGAGATCATAGAGGGGGCGGTCGCTCATCAGGAAGGGAAACTGTCTCACGGGTAGCATCCGGTGCGATAGCAAAACAAATTCTTGGTGGTATGGGTGTTGATATTACAGCATATACAATTCAGATTGCAGAAATAAAGGGACAGACTGTTGATGTCTCATTTATTGAACAAAATCCGGTTCGTTCTGCAGATCCTGAAAAATGTAAGGAAATGGAACAGGCCATAATTGACGCAAAGGTTCGGGGAGATTCGGTTGGCGGGGTTGTTGAGGTTGTGGTTACAGGAATAAAAGCGGGAATTGGTGATCCTGTATTTGGAAAGATAAGCTCTCGATTGGCATCAGCTATATTTTCAATAGGTAGTGTTAAGGGGGTCGAGTTTGGTCTGGGATTTGAGTCAGCAGCGATGTATGGTTCAGAGTTTAATGATATGATAACAGAGGATGGTTTTACGACTAATAATTCAGGTGGAATGCTTGGGGGGATTACTAATGGCAATGATATAAAGATGAGAATTGCTATTAGACCTACCCCTTCGATATATATCAATCAAAAGACTGTTGATCTCAACAATAATCCGGTAGATATTCAAATATCCGGGAGACATGATCCATGTATAGTACCAAGAGTGATCCCGGTGATTGAGTCGATGGTTGCTCTTGTTTTATTAGATGCCATCTATGTGCAAGAGAGATTAATATCATCGTAGTGGTAAAATATTAACTTTTTTTTAAATTCTTGCCATAGAAGGTAATTGGAGATTTAGGTGATAAGTAAAAATCAATTAGAATTTTTTGTACAGAAATATTTGACAGGTGGAAGATACGAACATACAATCTCTACTGCCAATTTTATGGCTAAAGTCTCCGGAGAATTTTCGATAGATAGTGATAAGGCATTTCATGCAGGGATGCTACATGACATAGCAAAATCGATGCTTGAGAATAAGATTATTCAACTTGCACTAGCATATAATAAGAGAAATATAGTGCCTATATCAAACCTTGATTTTAAATTGCGTTTTCCGGGGCTTCTGCATGGTCCTGCGGCGGCGGAATTAATAATCACCGAATTATCAATAAAAGATAGAGATATATTGGATGCAGTAGTCAATCATACAACCGGCGGAGAGGGACTAAGCAATCTGGCTAAATTGATGTTTGCCGCTGATTACTGTGAGCCTTTAAGAAAACATAAGGAGAGCAAGATAATAAGAAAATATTTGATAAAAAATAAATCACTTAACAAGGCATACAAGGAGAGTTGTTTTTATCTAATCAATCATCTGCTCAGTAAGGGTACTGAAATATGTCCTGATTCTATACTAGGGTATAATGAAACAATCAGGACATCGTTAGTTTAATAAACTATCTTTTAAGTCGTTATTTGACAACAATATTTACCAGTTTATCTTTAACAATAATTGTTTTAACTATCTCCTTGTCCTTAGTAAACTCAATAATCCTATCATTATTTAGTGCAAGTTCCTTTAATTGTTCCTCTGATAGGCCCTTATCAACATCAACTTTTGCTCTAAGTTTACCATTTACATTAAATACTACAGTAACCTGTTGATCCTCGCACTTTGACGGATCGTAGGTTGGCCATTTTTCATTCAGCAGACTAGGTTTGCCGCCGATCATTTCCCACATCTCTTCAGTTGCAAACGGTGCAAAGGGATGAAGAATTTTGATGAAATCAATCAACATTGATTTATTAATAGTGTCTAGTTTCTGTATACTGTTTACGAATATCATCATCTGACTGATGGCTGTGTTAAACTCAAGGTTGTTAAGCTTTTCTGAAACAATTTTGATTGTTTTATGTCTAAGGCTATCAATCTCTGAAGGGATAATCGCATCATCCCTGATCTCCTTCTCAAAGAGCCTAAAGACTTTTTCGATAAATCTTCTTACTCCGTATATACTTTGTGTGTTCCATGGCTTGTCTACAGAGAGCGGTCCCATAAACATTTCATACATTCTTAGAGTGTCGGCACCATGTTCTGCAATAACATCATCAGGGTTAATTACATTTCCCCGAGACTTTGACATTTTTTCACCATTCTCACCGAGGATCATCCCCTGATTTCTAAGGGCTGTAAACGGCTCCTTGTAGTCAACTACACCTGTATCATATAGAACCTTATGCCAAAATCTTGAATAGAGAAGATGGAGAACTGCATGTTCTGCACCACCGATGTATAGGTCCACAGGTCCCCAATACTTTATTTTATCATCTGCTGCAAATGCCTTGTCGTTTTTTGGATCTATAAATCGTAAGTAATACCAACAACTTCCAGCCCATTGAGGCATAGTATTTGTTTCCCTCTTAGCCTTACCTCCGCACTCCGGACAGCTTGTGTTTACCCAGCTATCGATGGTTGCAAGAGGAGACTCCTCTGTTCCGGTTGGCGTGTAGCTTGTTACTTCCGGTAGTGTAAGAGGAAGTTGATCTTCAGGCACTGCAACTATGCCACATTTTTCACAGTGAATTAATGGGATTGGTTCACCCCAATACCGTTGTCTTGAGAAAACCCAGTCTCTAAGCTTGTAGTTGACTGCTTTTTTTCCAAGTTTTTGTTCTTCCAGCCATTTTGTTATGTTTTTCTTGAAGTCGTTAGTCTTTTGTCCTGAAAAATCTCCCGAATTAACTGATAGACCCTCTTCTGTAAAAGCCTCTTTTAGTTCATCAGTTTCCCCTGCTGTTGATACTACTCTGACTATCGGCAGGTCGAACTTCTTTGCAAACTCAAAATCCCTTGTATCATGTCCGGGTACTGCCATAATAGCACCTGTTCCGTAGCTTATAAGTACATAGTCAGATATCCAGATAGGGATCTTTTTATTGTTAACCGGATTTATTGCAAATGCACCAGTAAAAACGCCGGTTTTATCTTTATTTAATTCAGTTCTTTGAAGATCAGACTTGCCTGCTGCACATTTAATATACTCATTTACTCTGTCTAAATTATCATGAGTAGTTATCTTTTGAACAAGCGGATGTTCAGGGGAGAGAACCATATAGGTTACGCCAAAAAGTGTATCAGGTCTTGTTGTATAGACAGTCAGGAGTTCATCAAAGTTATCAATTTTAAAATTGACTTCAGCACCCTCACTTTTACCTATCCAGTTACGCTGCATCAGTTTTATTGATTCATTCCAGTCTAGGTCCTCAAGATCTTCAAGTAGTCTATCTGCATATGCTGTAATTTTTAACACCCATTGTCTTAACTGTTTTCGTTCAATCTGACTATCACACCTGTCGCATAGTCCATCTTTTACCTCTTCATTAGCAAGCCCTGTTAAACAACTTGGGCACCAATTAATTGGTACATTTGATTCATAAGCAAGCCCTTTTTTAAAAAGTTGGAGGAATATCCATTGTGTCCACTTGTAGTAATCAGAGTCACAGGTCGCAATCTCTCTATCCCAATCGTAACAGAATCCAAGAGCTTTAATCTGATTTCTAAAGTTGTCAATGTTTTCATAGGTAGTTTTAGCAGGATGTGTCCCTGTTTTAATAGCATAATTTTCTGCAGGTAGACCAAATGCATCAAATCCCATAGGATGGAGAACATTATAACCATTCATTTTTTTGTATCTGCAATACATATCGGTAGCAGTGTATCCCTCAGGGTGTCCCACATGCAAACCGGAACCTGATGGGTAGGGAAACATATCAAGTACATAAAGTCTTTTATCAGCAGGATACTTGTTGTCCTCAGTAACTTTAAATGTGTTGTTCCTATCCCAGTATTCTCGCCATTTTTTTTCGATTACGGTAAAATGATATTCTGACATACTAGACCCTCTTATTTAATTCAATTAATTTAAATTGTATTTTGTGTGTAAAAAGATATTTCTTTGTTATTAGTAATTCTTATATAAATATTCTGTGATTTAGTCAAGATTAAATGACTATTTAAAAAGTTATTTATAAGTTATTCTGTAAGTCATTCCAAATGAAATTCTAAAGGATATCGCAAGATCACTTCCTATGAAGACAATTACATTTGAATTATTGTTACTCCATAGGGAACTATAGTAACGAGTATAATAGCAAATAACTGTCGTATCTGCAAAAAGCCCAATATTGCTGTTTAAAAAATAACCATAGTAAAGATTTAATGATACAGGAATAATAAAGGCACTCATATCAAAGATACTTGAACCGTTTGTGTTGATAGTAGTCATATAAGGTGCAAAGAGTGTTATCCCGGTCTCAAAAACATGAGGTATCTCGGTTGACATAAGAGAATAATAGAAACCAAATCCTCCGGTAATAATTTGAACTCTTGTTGAATTGTACCCATCATCTTTTGGGATGAACCTATATTTGTCATACCCTATATATAAGAATTCCAGTGTCCATTTGAAGTAGTTGACATCATAGTTAAATAAGTAACCAAGTTTAGCTTGAATGTTCATAGATAACATAACAGAGTTCAGATTTAAAGGAATCTGAGCCTGTAAAAAGATGCCGCTAAATGATTTTTTAGTTCTGACAAGACCGGATATTCGAATATCAAATGCAAATGAAGAATAATAGCTGTTAATAGGTGATGAAATATCAGTAATGCTGTTATAATCTGAATTATTATTTATATCTGTAGAAGTATTCCTATAGGTTTTATCTATCATTAGATGGCCGGCACCTGTATATATTATTCCTGCACCAAAGAAAAACTTAAATTCTCTGTTCTGTTGGTTGATTGCTTTTGTTTGAGCAGCAATATTTTTTGCATTGTCAACAAGATTAACCTCTTTTACAAAGACTCGATTGATCTCATTATTTAATTCATCAACCATATCTCTAATCTCATTAAAAATTAACTTCTCAGGAGTAACTTCCCGTTTAATTTGAATTTTTAAGGATTCGCTGGGTACATCATAGCATTTAATTGTGAGAAAAATACTACCTTTATCAACTATATAATAACCATCAACTACTATGTTATATAGATTTAAATAGGCCCATCCAAATAGATCACCTGTGATCTTTTCATTGTTTTTAAAATCATCTTCATGTTTTATTAGGAATGTTTTTATGTTAAGGTAACTCAGGATTGTGTCTTTACTCATCATTGTAATATAGTCATTTCTAGGATCACCGGTTAGATTCTTAATATTTAAAACCATTACATTAAGGTTTGCATAAATGGTCGTTAGAGGAATTAAAATTAATATTATGGCAAGTGTTTTTTTTAGACTCACTTCATCCCCCTTCCAATATGCCATCCGAATGAAAACTCGAGAAGGTTTGACGAGATGTTTACTCGGTTATCTCCATATTCTGAGTTGTTTGAATTGGAACTCATTTCATTGATCATAGCAAACTCAAGACCGATAACAGCAAAAAAGTTGGTTAATATGTAGTATCTGACATATACCGAATAATATTGACTTAATAATCCGGCAAATTCAACGCTATTGAAACCTATTCCGTATACCAGGTCTAGTCTGAAACTCTTAAAAGGTTTGAATGTTAATCCGAAGTTACCGCCAAAAAAAATATAGTCTGAAAAACCATATTCAAATTTAGGTTCCCATCCTCCATCAACCGTAGGGAATTGTCCAAGATATTTACGATAAAAGTTCTCTGTGTACTCAAAACCAAATCCCAGAGAAAAACGGAAAATATCATATAGAAACCATCCGCCCAGCATCAGTCTTGTTCTTACGGTATTATTATAAACTCGTCCATTAAATGGTGTGATTAAGATTCCGGGTGCATAATAAGTTTGTGATTCTATATCAAAATTGTAGAATTTTAGACCAATATTTAGGGAAGCAATTGGACTTACCGAGATGTTTGATGAATTGTATGATCCCTTCATAAGGTAGCCGGACCCGATTGAAATTCTGAATGCAAATTTTTCATATTCATGATATACATGTTTTGCATAGTTCTTTAATTCAGCCATATCTTCTTTAGATATCTTCGGATATTTTTCCCTTAGTAGCGTCTCCAGGTTGATCAGCATCTCGTTGACGCCATTTACAGGTTCAAATTTATTAATTCTGTAAAGGATTGTCGATACAGAACTATCGTAGTAGGAATAGAATGTAATTTCTATGCTATACTCTTTTAATAGTTGATCTATCTTAATAAGAATTACACCGGTTGCTCCGGTTTTTACATGAAATTCAGACATGTTTTTTAAGTTATTCGGATCAGTAAGCAGATATGCAAACCGCTCCCAGACCCGTTTTTTAATAAAATCAATATCTTTTGATACTGCCAGTTTATCCATTAGACCTGAAATTTCATTGATAATGTAGGTCTCAATATAGTCACTGGAATTCAGAATATATGGATTAACGAATAGTATTTTATGCGGTACATCTTCTGATGAGGCATAAAAGTTAGACATTAGTATTATTAATATAGTGAGTAAAAAAAATTTATATGAGCGACTTATTTTTGTGTGCATAGTTTTGTGCATAGTTTTGTGCATAGATATCATAATAAACCCATTATTGATTTTTTTCAAGTTAATAATAATTATTTTTGAATATTTCTATGCCGCAATTATGCATGATTACGGGTTAGTTCATTCTTAAGAGTTTTAGCAGGTATATCATCTTTGTTAAACTCAAGAATTATGTCGCAGAATTTTATCGCTTCAAGATAGTCGCTCCTATATTTGGCTAGTAAGGCCAGGTTGTAATAGATTGAGAGATTATCAGGATCGATATTAAGGGCCTTAAAAAAATATTTGTTTGACTTTGAGTATTCACCAATTTCCATATAACTAAGACCCATGCTATTTAGGATCTCTGATGATTCAATATTTGATTCTAACGCTGTGGAATATGAGTTTATTGCATCTCTGAACTGTCCCATTCTATATAAGATTTGCCCTTTTAAGTAGTGGCCATGCCATGAATGGGGATATGAATGAATATAGCCTGATATAAATTTTAAGCTCTCTTCATACTTTTCGCACTCATAGTGAAATAATGCGTTTTTATATAGGTCATCTTCAAGGCCAAGTATGCGAAGCTCATTTACAAAGTTTATAGCCTCCTTTTTTCGTTCATCATCCTTAGTTGACTTAATAAATTCCTGGAAGTAGTCAATTGCCTTAGAGTAGTTAGAATTTTCAGTATAGAATCTACCAAGATAGTAGTATGCTCTTTCGTTTTTCTCCTTAAGGGCGTCGATCTGAATAAAATATTCTGATGCCTTATCCTTAAAGTGTGAAGATTGTTGTTCATCACCTTTTGATAGAGTGTATTCAGCAAATTCATCATAACAGACAGCAAGATTGAGGAGCATATCTGTAGCTGTCGGGTTTAAAGTTAAAATAAGAGTATAAATACCAATGGCTTCAGAAAAGTGGAAGTTTGTTTCGGCTTCATAGGCAATAGAGCTCATATGGGCTTCAATATCAGGTCTGACTGTGTATATAAACGATCTATAGTAGTCAAGATTTTCATGATCCGGTTCATTCTCAATGATTTTGAGCATCCCTGCCATCATATTTTCAGAGGTGATATGATCTGTTGATATTGTCTCACTTTCAGGGATTAAGACGGGTAGTGGGACATCCTCTCTGACTTTAAATCCGTCAATATAATGTTCACTTCGCCCCTCCATCGAGATGAAAAAAAGTTTGTCTTCCATTAGGCTGCCTTTAATAAGATTTTTTATCTTTTATCTGATTCTTGCTTGAAATTCTTTATCAAGTTGCTTAAGTATCTTTTCAATACCGGGATCAATCTCTGCATCTGTTATCGTAGATACCATTTTATTGAAATTAAGCTTAATTCCAAGTGAATAATAACCATCCTCAACAGTATTACCTGTAAAATAATCAAAAATAGAAATCTCCCTGAGAAATTCAACTTTTAGTGATTTGATTGAATCAACTAATTTACCTGCTTCAATATCCTTAGAAACAATTACAGCTATGTCTCTCTCTGATGATGGAAATCTCGGAATATCACTAAAGGTCATTCCATCTTTAGATAATTCATAGAGTCTGTTTAACTCCAGTTCAAATACAAATACAGAGTAATCAATATCAAAGTTGTCTAATATCTTTGGGTGCATCTGTCCAATAAAACCGGCCTTAACGCCATCAATTACTATGTCGGCCTGTCTATATGGGTGAAAATATGATGCGTTTGATGAGTTTAGCTCAAATTTAACATCAAAGGCTGACTCAATCTGTTCAAGTATTCCCTTGATATCATAAAAGTCATATCTAATTTCTTCACCTGTATGGTCTTTGGGTTTTTTAATTCCTCCAAGGAGAACAGAGACACATTTCTTTTCGATAGGTAAAATGTTATTTGATTGAATACTTATGTTACCTGTTTCGAAAATTGAAAGAGAGGTATTTCTTCTTTTTGCGTTAAATGAGGCTGTCCTTAACATTCCGGGAAGAAGCAGGTTTCTCATACCCTGAAAATCATCTGATAACGGTTCCTCAATTTTAACAAAATACCTCAGACTATGGCCATCCGGTAGATTCATCTGGTCATAAAGGGATTCCCCGATATAACTTAAATTAAATACTTCACTACATCCGGCCTTGTAACAAATTTCTCTGATCTTCTTGTCTTTAATTTGAGAATCGTTTCTCATGCCCGCCCTATTGCTTGGATTGATTGTTGGTATTATATTGTTATAGCCGAAAATTCTTGCTACCTCTTCAGAGATATCCTCTTTTATAGATACATCGCTTCTCCATGATGGCACGGTGATCTTATTTCCATCAACTTTGTAGTCAAGTGAACTAAGGATCTCTTTCATTCTGACTTCCGTAATATCAGTACCCAATTTTCTATTTATCCATGCTGCATCAAGATCAACAGTTTTGTATTTATACTCTGAAGGATAAACATCTATTATGTCTTTACAGACTGATCCGACTCCCAGTTTATCAAACAGGTTAAGTGCTCTCTTGAGAGCTGTTGGAATATTTACTATATCTGTTGTTCTTTCAAATCTATATGAAGAATCCGATCTTAACCCGAGTCTCTTGGAAGTCCGTCTAATCTTTGCCGGATTGAAAAAAGCTGCCTCTAGGAAAATATTAACAGTCTTATCACTAACCTCGCTTATCGAACCACCCATGATACCGCCAAGGCAATGTCCGTTTTTATTATCAGCAATTACAATATCATCAACGGCAAGTTTTCTTTCTATTCCATCAAGTGTTGTTAAAGTCTCCCCTTCATGGGCATTTCTAACTATAATTTTTTTATCAGCTATCATGTCATAGTCAAATGCATGAAGAGGTTGATTTAGCTCCAGCATGATATAGTTTGTAATATCCACAACATTGTTAATCGGACGGACGCCTGCCTTTGTCAGTCTAAGTTGAAGCCATAACGGTGAAGGTTTAATATTGATATTCTTAATAACCGCACCGCAGTATCTTGAGCAGTCTTTAGTTTCAATAGAAACAGAAATATGATCCTTGACTGATTGTTCATTTGTTTTGTAGGTTAGATCAGGTGAAGAGAGTTCCCCTTTAAATAGAACAGAGATCTCTCTGCCTATTCCATACATTCCAAGGCAATCCCCTCTATTAGAAGTTAGCTCAATATCTACAATTTCATCAATAAAAGGTGCTATCTCGTAATAGTTTGTGCCATTAACAGTATTATCAGTTAGAAATATCAGTCCCTCAGACTTAGATGGAATATTTAATTCGGTATAGCCAACAAACATTCCCTCACTTTCAACACCTCTTAGCTTCGCCTTCTTGATAATAAAATCATCTGTAATCTTAACACCTTCAAGGGCTGCTAAAACTCTATCACCCTTTTTAAGATCCTTAACATTTGTAACTATCTGTTTTTTGCCATGCATTCCTGCATCAACCGTTGTAACAGAGAGTGCATCTGCGTCCGGGTGTTTATTTACCTCAAGGATCTCAACTGCAACAATGTTCTGCTTGCCTATCCCTGTCTGTATGAGCTTTTCTACTTCCATACCGTTTAGAATTATCTTATCAGCTATATCGCCTCCGGGTACGGCAACCCCGATTATCTCTTTTAACCATTCTGTACTTACTTTCATATATATCTACCTCAATTATTTATTTAAACTGTTTTAAAAATCTGACATCATTTTCAAAAAGGTGACGAATATCCGGAATCCTGTATTTTAAGAGGGCAATCCTCTCAACACCCATTCCAAATGCAAAGCCTGAATAAACCTCAGGGTCGTATCCGCCCATTTTTAGGACATTAGGGTGGACAGCTCCTGCTCCTAGAATCTCAAGCCACCCTGTCCGTTTACAAAAAGAACATCCCTTACCGCCGCACATTATACAACTTACATCGATCTCTACTGATGGCTCAGTAAACGGGAAGAATGATGGTCTGAGGCGTATCTCTCTGTCATCACCAAACATAGTTTTTGCAAACAGTTTTAATGTGCCTATAAGATCGGAAAATGCGATATTTTTATCAACTACCAGTCCTTCTACCTGGTGAAACTGTGGTGAGTGGGTGGCATCTATATCATCTCTTCTAAAAACCCTACCCGGCATGATTGCTCTAATCGGTTCCGGTGCCATCTTTAACATAGTTCTATGCTGTACAGGGGAGGTGTGAGTTCTAAGTAGAGTTTTTTCGTTGATATAAAGCGTATCCTGCGAGTCTCGAGCCGGATGGTCATCCTGAAAATTAAGTGCCTTAAAATTGTTATGATCAGTGTCGATCTCCGGTCCCTCTTCAATGACAAACCCCATACCAAGAAATACATCTTCAATTTGATCCATAATTATTCTTAATGGGTGCTTATGTCCCATCAATGGGGTTCTTCCGGGAAGCGTAAGGTCTATCCTTTCATTTTCAAATCTTGCATTTTCCTCTTTTAGTTCAAATATTGATGATACCTTATTTATCTCAGATTCAACAAAGTCCCTAAGTTTATTTATCTCTGCACCAAAAAGTGGTTTTTCCTCTTTAGGGAGGTCAGATAGAAACCTCATTAGAGCATTTATTTCACCTTTTTTTCCAAGAAATTGTACTTTTAAAGCCTCAATTTCCTTTAGAGATGTACAATTTATTACACTTTCAGATACGGTTTTTTTTATATCTTCAATTTTATTTTTCATAGTAATCTATCCTTAATTATTTTATTTTTTTACAGGTACTCTAGCGATCATACTTTCAGATGGCTCAAGTATTGACGGTTTTAAATGTGTGAATGCAAGTATAATCAATCCTGCAACTATGCACGAAACACCGATTAGTTGTGCAGATGTCATTGATAGAATGCTCTGTGCGGTATCAGATCTGAAAATTTCAGTTATATATCTGATTATACCGTACCCCATAAGATACCATACAATTCTACGGTTGGTAATGTATCTATTGTTCTCGGTTAGAAGTAAAAAAACCAAAAGTGTAAAATTGCCGGCTATCTCATAGAGTTGAGTAGGGTGGAGTCTTGTGCCTGCAGCAAACATCTCATATGCAATACTCTGGGGATGATACACAACGCCCCATGATGACCCGGTTGGAATTCCTGAGGCATCCCCATTTAAAAAACATCCAAATCTTCCGATTATTTGACCGACTAGTATTGATGGTATAAAAAACTGTATATGGTAGAAAAAGCTTAACTTTTTTACCTTTGCATAGATGGCTCCGGTTGCAAGTCCACCTATCACTGCACCTATGACGGTTATACCACCTTTCCATGGCATAAAAAGTACAAGCGGGTTAGCAAAGAACTCTTTCGGGGACCAGAATACAAGTGAGAATAATCTACCTATAAAAAGTGCCGAAAGTAGTGATATAAATATTGCCTCATACATTACCTCTGTGTCTATCCTGTGAACTTTGCAAAGATATGTAAAAAACACTATCGCCCCGACTATTGCAATCAGGAAGTGGATCCCTTCATAATTGTGTAGATTTAAAAAATCAATGTTTATTGGTAACATTTTAGACTCCTTCTAGTATTAAGATAATTCTGTTTAACTTTCTATTTAACTTTCTATAGCAGAAAACATTTTATCAATTTGATCCTTCTTTGAATAATTTGGTGATTTCAGCAGAAGTTCATTAAAAATATTTTTTGATTCTGTATAGTTTTTCATTAGGAAGTAGGATTCGCCCAGTTCATAATAGGCATCAAGGTAGTCTCTAGAGAGAATAATGGCCTGTTTAAATGGTTGAATACTCCCTTCATAGCTTCCGGTTTTCTTGAGACACACGCCCAGATTAAAATGCACTTCAGGAATAGAGGCATTTATTGAGATACTCTTGCGGTAAATTGCAGCTGCTTCATCAAAGCTTTCTAACATTCTAAGACTGTTAGCCAGGTTATTGTAGAGTTTAAATTCTGATGGAGCTTTAATAATCCCTCTCTGAGCAATAGATGCACCATCTTTGTAGAGTCCCTTCTCATTGTATAGCTGACTTAAATTTAGATATGAAGTTATATTATCAGGGTCAAGATTGATGGTTTTTATGTAGTCATTTATACTTCCATCAATATCATTTGTTCTTGATTTTGCAAATGCAGAAAGAAACCACAGCGTCTGAGATGAAGGGTTAATCTCCAGTCCTTTATTTGCAAATTCAAGTGATTTCGAAAAATCGGTTTTTTTTCCATAGATTTCTGATATTCTTTCAAATAATGATACAAGCTCCTTTTTATCGGCGTCAGTAGATTTTGGATTGATACTTACTGCAGTAAAAAAACTATCCAGTGCTTTGTCAAATTGGTTTAATTCATAGTAACAATCACCGATCTGATAGTGATAGTAGGCTCTATTCTGTATCTTTGATGCGGAGTTGAATGCATTGATTGCATTCTTGTAGTCCTTTTGAGATTTATAGAGGGTTCCGATATTTGAATATGCACTAATAAAGTTAGGATCAAGAATAAGTGTTTTTTCATAATTCTGTCTTGCTCTATCTATTTTTTGAAGTCTTTGCTGTGTAATAGCAAGAAAGAAATATGCATTAACAAAGTCCCCCTTAATTCTGACTGCGGACTCGAATTCTTTTTCTGCTTTTTCAAACTGTTGTTGTTTGTAATAGAGCCTTCCGAGACTGTAAAATGCATCATAGTTATTAGGATTTAGCTTGACTGTTTCCTTAAACTCCTCAATTGCAGGTTCTATCAGGTTTTGCTTGTCATATATTCTTGCAAGAGTGTAGCGTGCAGTCTCAATA
>CAYYKD010000018.1:4796-16814 GCA_964471825.1 uncultured Spirochaetales bacterium | reverse complement strand
TTTTATTGACTTTTTGGCTCTCTTAATTGCTTCATCAATGTTTTTAGGGTTGTTTGAATCCTCTTCAAATATCACTGCAGCTAATATTGCATTTGCCTCTGCATTATTATCATCTATGTCAAGTGCAGATAAAAGTTTGCTTTTGGCCTTCTGTAAATTTCCATTGTTGAAGTCCTCTATAGCTTCATTTATTAGTGTATTAATTTTATTTTGTTTTTCACTTTCTTTTGAGTCTGTTATAGATGAGCTATTAGACTGATTTTCCTGGGAGCGGACAACGACCGGTTTATCTTTTGATTTCTCTATAAGATTATTTAGAGTGGAGAGATAGTCTCTTCTCTCTATCTCTGCTTTTTCTTGTTCCTTTTGTTTTTCAGTAAGCGATTTGTTGTCTCTTGCATCTTTTAATGCTTTTTTCCATTCCAGAGCTTTGGAGTCTTCAGGGTTGTTTGTTAGGAGTCTATCAACCATATCCATGGCTCTCTCATATTCACCTGATTCATAGTTGATCTTAATTACTTTTAGTTTATTCTCATAGAGTCGTTTATTATTAAAAATAAAACCGGCAACTATCAATGCTATAAGTAAAATGCCTGCAATAATCCCGATAATAATTTTTTTTCCATCGTCAATGTACATTAGTGCTCCTTAACATGGTTCAAATGTATAACCAAGTTTAAATGCTTCCAAATTAATATCTATTAGACTCTGCTTTGTTGCAGAGAATATTTTTTTGATAGACTCAACAACTGTTTCAAACTTAATAAGATTTGTTATCTTAATAAAATAGCCAAGCATTATAATATTGGCAACCTTTATATCACCTATTTTTTCGGCAAGTTTGTTTGCGTCGATATAGTAGAACGATAGATCATCTCTGGCTGGTTCGTTGTCTACCAGTGACTTATTAATGAAAACTCTGCCGCCGGACTTAAGTGTGGGTAGAAACTTAGTTAGTGAAGGTTTATTCATTACGATAATATCATCAGGATGAATAACAACAGGTGAGGTTATACTTTTATCACTTATGACCACTCCACAGTTACATGTGCCACCCCTCATTTCAGCTCCATAGGACGGGAAAAAAGTAACCTCTTTTCCTTCATTCATTGCAAGATTTGCCAGGAGATTTCCAGCAAAAAGGATCCCTTGTCCGCCGAAACCGGAAATAACGATCTTTTCAATCATCTTTTACCCTCCAACATTTTATCTAGTAATTGCAAAGTTATTCAACTCCTCTGTCAACGCTATTCAACTCTCCTGTCTCTAAATTCCCCTATCTCTAAATAATTTGATGGGAAATGTATTTTGATAAACAGAATCAAGCCATCTGTTTGACTCAAGTGGTGTCATACGCCAGTTTGTTGAACAGGTACTGAGGATCTCAATAAATGAATAACCCCGCCCCTCCATTTGATACTTTAATGCCTTTTTGAGAATGGCCTTAGTTTTTATAATTGATTTTGCGTCTGTTGTTTTACATCTCTCAATGTAGTACGGTGCTTCAAGCGTGTCAATTAGTTCACAACCTTTAATAGGAAACCCGTCAACTTCAGATTTCCTGCCATAGGGACTTGTTTTTGTCTTCTGTCCTACCAGGGTCGTAGGTGCCATTTGTCCGCCTGTCATACCATAGACACCATTATTTATAAAGATAACTGTAATGTTTTCACCGCGATTTGCAGCGTGAATTGTTTCTGCCATTCCAATTGAAAGAAGATCACCATCCCCCTGATATGAGATAACAACTTTTTGGGGTGAACATCGTTTGACACCCGTAGCTACAGCCGGAGCCCTGCCATGTGGTGCTTCAATAGAATCACAATCAATATAATCATAGAGTAGAACGGCACATCCGACAGGTGCAATGAATACAGTATCCTTTTGAATCCCTAATTCATCAATAATGGTTGCAAGTAGCTTGTGAATTAATGAGTGGGTACATCCGGGGCAATAATGCATGGTCTTATTTGTGAGGGAGACCGGTCGTTTGTATATATATTTTTCATTTTTCATTACTTTACCCTATATCTTTTTTTTAATAAAATCGGAGATCTCATCTTCATTGAAGATCGCACCGCCAAGTTTGTTAAATGGAATTATCTTAACCTCTCTGCCGAGTGAAATTCTTACATCCTGCTCTAACTGATTAACTGCCATCTCAAGTACAAAAATTTTTTTCTTGCCCTTTGAAAGTCTGAATAGTTCATCATGTGCAAAAGGCCATAGTGTTATAGGCTGGAATAGTCCGACCTTCACACCGGCAATCCTCAGATCATCAATAGAGGCCTTTACTACTCTGGCAACTGTTCCATAGGCAACGATAAGATAGTCGCAGTTATCAGTATGATACTCCTCATGAAGTGTTTCATTTTTCTTAATGGTTTTATATCTTTCCTGAAGTTTATGATTGTGAGTTTCGAGCTTGTTCTCGGGGGATAGATATAGTGATCTAATTATGATCTGCTTATTTCCATCTCCGATAAATCCATCATGATCCGGGGTAATTTTTTTAAATTCCGGCAAAACTACTGACTCGGACATCTGACCAAGTATCCCGTCACCAAGAATCATAACTATTATACGATATCTAAAGGCGATCTCAAATGCCCTTACAGTTAGATCAATAAGTGATTGAACTGAGTAGGGTGCAATTACAACGATGTTATAATCCCCGTGACCACCACCTTTTACAGACTGAAGATAGTCTGCCTGTGAGGGTGAAATATTTCCAAGCCCCGGACCACCACGCATCATGTTTGCTAAAACAGCAGGAACTTCGGCACCTGCCATGTAGGAGATCCCTTCCTGCATTAAAGATACGCCGGGGCTGGATGATGATGTCATTGCATATACACCGCAGGCACCGGCACCATAGACCATATTTATTGCTGCAAGTTCACTTTCGGCCTGTATAAAAACTCCGTCTACTTCAGGAAGTCTTTGAGACATATAAGCAGGGACTTCATTTTGTGGAGTTATCGGATAACCGAAATAGTATCTGCATCCGGCTCTAATAGCAGCTTCAGCCATTGCTTCATTGCCCTTCATTAATACCTTTTCGCCCATTAGAGGTCTCCTTTTTATCAGATCTTACTCATCACCAAGTTCTTCAACGATCAGCTCTATCGCACCGTCGGGGCAAGTTACAGCACATAGTGAGCAGCCGATACATTTGTCAGGTTCAACTATCTCAACGGGGTGATAGCCACTGGCATTAATCTCCTCTGATATATGCAATAGAGTTTTCTTACATTCTACTATACAAAGCCCACAACTTTTACATCTGTCTTTATCTATTATAATGTGATTTATCTTTTTCAAAGCATACTCCAATTTAAGTATTTAGCATTTTTATTAAGAGTTGTCTATATTGTCATGAAAAAAAAGTAAAGTAATAACAATTAATAACAAATTTTAGTTCAAGCATCAATCTATTCGTAACTATTTTCCCATTTACCGCATCTGCCTCCGCTCTTTCCGATAATCTCATTGTTATCCTCAATAGATACAACCTCACAGAGATTAGAGCAGTCTTTGCACTGAAAACTACCTGTTACTATACTATGATCAGATATTGCATACCCTCTAAATCTGGTCTTTTGGATATCAGTTTCCTTTGCAATCAGGGCTGCACCATAGGCTCCCATATCCATGTGATTATCAGGAATATGAATTTCCATATTTAGAGCTTCCTTGAAGGCTCTGTAGATACCCTTGTTTGCACTGATTCCACCCTGTAGAAAGACAGGCGGTTTTATCTCTTTACCCCGGCAGACATTACTTAGGTAGTTTCTTACAAGTGAGTGACAGAGTCCCATTAGAATATCTTCCTGTTTATGGCCGGTCTGTTGTTTATGAATCATATCGGATTCTGCAAAGACTGTGCATCGGCCGGCAATATTTGTTGGGTTATCTGCAAGGACTGACCTGTTGCTGAGTTCATCAATTGAAATATTCAGTCTTTTTGCCTGTGAGTCAAGGAAGCTGCCGGTTCCTGCAGCACATACCAGGTTCATAGCAAAATCTACAACGATACCATCTCTTATGATTGTAACCTTGCTATCCTGCCCGCCAATCTCAATAATAGTTTTTACATCATGATTGGTGTGGATAGCCGCCCTTGCGTGGGTCATGATCTCATTTTTTATGATATCTGCACCAATAACCGCCCCGATAAGTGATCTGCCGCTTCCTGTTACACAGACTGCCTTGACATCGTAGTCTTTATCAATTGCAATCTCAAGTTCCTTTAGACCTTGCTGAACTGCACCGACCGGATCTCCCTGTCCCCTGATATATGATTTGAAAACAACCTCTTCATTATCATTTAGGATAAAGAAGTTTATGCTTATTGAGCCGACATCGACTCCAAGATACCCGTTTTTTTTCATCTATTTGCTCCAGCTCTATTTTTTCGTTGATACAACATATCTACAAAGGCTTCAAGTCTTGTTACCATCCCGACATGGCTGGTGTGTTCATCAAATGAACACTCTAAGACCGGAATATCATAATCACAGGCTGCTCTATGAAGAACGGGGCGGACACTTATCTCTGGCATACACCCCGAAGGTGCAAGGTGTACAATTCCGTCCCAGTTTTGTTCGGCACAGAGGATTGAATGAGCTACGGTATCCAGAGCGTGTCCGCCGATTTTAGTTTTTAGATATGGTCTTGCAACCTTAAATTTTCGTTTCTTGGAAAGTGTAGGGGAGAATATCGATTTTAATTCTTCACCTAGAAGAAAGAAGTTTGTAACCGTAACTCCCATTCCGCCAAGAAGCTCCTCAATGCTGTGATTTAGGTAGGTATCTCTCAATACACCTGATTCACCGACTAATGCAACTTTAAGAATCTCTCTACTATCATTTGTTTTAATCTCTTTAAATCGTTCTTTAAAGATAGCTTTGAGTTTTTTTATCTCTTTTCCTGTTTTGGCTTTTTTTAGTTCGTTAAGACATTGGTTCATAAGTTCGGTTGTAGAGCCCTTGGTTATTTCTCTGGGACGGATGGTCCATGATTCCCGTTCAACCATGTCAATAACAAACATCTTATGCATCGCCCAATATGCACCACGCCAAAATTTAAAAAATGGGGGATCGAAGTGTTTAATTATCTCAGGTTTGATGGCATCGGTACCAAGCCCGAATATGTGCATCTTGAGTCCCTGTTTGTCAATAATTTCTTGCAGCATCTTCCTGTAGTATCTAAGCCTGCAAGGTCCCTCACCGTCAACCATTATGCCGAACTCAACTCCCTCTCTAGCGGCCTTAATAAAATGACCGATAAATGTCTTAAAAGGCAGACATAGTGAGTCGGGTGAGGCCTCAATCCCAAGTTTCATGATCTCAGGCGTTGTCTGACTAACCCAAGGTGTAACACCTATGGCATCAGCAATCGCTGCAAATGCGATAGAGTAGTTTCCCATATTCGGTATAGCTAGTCTGCTGCCGGGACTAACAGGTGGGATTGTGTGTGTCTTAGACTGAACTGTCGGAAGGGTTTCCTTAGCGAAATGCTTTGATTTATTTGCCCATTCTACAGAATCAATAAATGCCTCAAGACGGGTATCAACGCCTGCCAGGGCAGAATGTTCGTCAATTACTAGAACAAGATAGTGAATATTCTTATCTTTTAGTACCTTTCTAAATACATCATTCATAACAGAGTCGCATCCGCAATTAAAAGAGCTTATCTGGATAACTCCATGGTATTTGTCAGGGTCAAGGTTAGAAAGAGTTTCATGGATCTCGCTGCAGGTATCCCATTTAATAAAACTTTTTTTTATCTTCCCTTTTTTGAAGGGCATTATAGAGTACTCGACACCCATTTTTTTTAACTTCTTTACAACAGGGTCAGAGATATATGTGTCATAGAGATTGTAAGGGTGTCCTGTTAGGAGAAAACCGTTTTTTGATGGCAGTTCAAGTGTTTTTTTGGTTATAGATTCTTTCATTGTAATAAAACTGCGAGTTATAGCTTGTTTGGCAGTTTTTTTAGAGAATCCCATGCTTATAGCAAATCTTTCGAGCGTTTTAGCAAGTGTTTCTTTTTTCTCATCGATATTAATTGATAAAATCTTACCGGGTGCAAGTATAGAGGCACAGTCCGGTATTACACTTAGTTTTGGGCAGGAAATATGGTTTTTAACCGATGAGAGAATTCTTGGGATAAATATATAATCAACGGTATCCCGAATCTCCATAATATGTGCATCAAAGAGTTTGATGGGAAGGCAGTTTTCGGTCTCAGCAACCTTACCTGCGGTTTCGATAGTTTTTCTTGTTGTTGGTTTTGAAAGTACAACCCCAATACCCAGCTCTTTAAAAAATCTTTCCCATCGGTCAGGCTGAAAGAAACAGTGCAGAGAACGAGCCATGCCGAGTTTATCAGGTCTTTGCGGTATCTGCTGCGTTAAAATATCGTTTTTTATACTCATTGTTACTTTCTCTTTATTATTTTCTCATTATTGTTTTCTCACTACTATTTTCTCATTATTCCTGTATCAAGCTCAATTACCTTGCCGTATTTTTCCAGCATCTTAGTATCTATTTTATCGAAATCAAGAACAATGGCAAGAGAGATCACTCCTGATTTGACAAATTCACTATGAAACTTCAGTATTTCATCCATACTTAGAGTTCTATAGAGGGAAATGTTATACTCATTCGGATCCATTGTGTAACCATATCTGATATTGTCCTCGACCCAGGGCGTTAGGGCTCTAAATCCCCGTTTATTAGTAGATGCCTTACTTATCAAACCCTCTTTTATGAGGTCTATCCGATCAGGTTTCATTGGAATATTTCTAATAAGATCAATAAGTGTGTCAATAGCTTCAAAGGTTTTGTCAGTCTGAGTGCCGATAAAACCGTATAGATATCCATTTCTTTGTTCGGCTGGCGGTTTCAGGTAGACAGAATAGGCTGTGTATGCCAGGCTCTTTAACTCTCTGATCTCTTGAAATACAATAGAGCTCATGCCGTCTCCAAAATACTCATTAAAACCGTCAATCCTTCCGTCATCGTTAAATTTATACGGTTTGCCTTCAATGAAGAGGTGGATCTGACTCTGAGCGATACCCGGTTTGTCTACAAAATATACTACAGGTTCAGTGTATTTTACCCTGTTGAATGACCAGAGTTCTTTCATCGGTAGCGGCGAGGGGACAAAACTAAAGTTGTTCTTTATTATATCAGTAAGTTTGTCAAGTGGAATATTTCCTGAATAATGAATAGATGCGGTATATTTCTTTATTGTCTCAAGTTCTCTGAGAAGAACCTCCGGCGTGAAGTTTTTTATCTCCTCAAGGGATGGTCGGTCTATATAGGGGGATTTTTCTTTTAGAAGAAGGTAGTTGTGGATTAGTTTGGAGATCGTATCGGTGTTTTTTTCTTCAAATTCACGGTCTGCCTTAGTCTCATTTACAAGAAGCTCTATTATGCTTTTATCAATCTCAGGAGAAGTAAGAAGCTCATTGATTAGTTTTATACCATTTTCTATCTTTTCGTCAAGGCCTGAGATTGTAACGGTAAAATAGTTCTTGCTGGAGCTGATCGAGTAGTTTATACCATTTTCAAACATTTTAACCTTAAATTCACTGCCTGTAAGTTTTGTTGTGCCGCATTTGTTAAGGTAGTAATCAAGATAGGTGGCAAGTTTGCTGTCATACATGCCTATTCCATATGAAATCGAGAGTTTTGAGATACCGTTTACAGGGTTATTTACACGGTAGAGCTTATTCTTGCCAAGCATAGCGGTCTCAAAATGTTTACTTGATTGCATAATAGAGTTGTCTTTTTTGTTTGAGTCTGAATTTATACCAAAGTCAACAAATGCCGGTTCAAGCGGAAGGGATTTGAGTTTAGCAAATTCAACGGCATACTCTGACTTTGAGTCATTCTGTTTGACCGGTGTAAATCCCGGTTTTTCAAGCCGTGGGCCGCCCGGTTGACCAACCTTAGAATAGAGTACAAGACGATTGTCTGTAAAGTATTTTGATGCAGCTTTTTTTATGTCATCAATGGTGATTGTATTTAATATTTCTAGACCTTTATCACTAAATTTGTTGACATCAATACCGTATATGTAGCTGTTGATGGCATGATTTACTTTTGATCTTTGGGATTCTAATGCCTGTTCGATTAAAATCTTATAGTTGGTTAATACTGAACTAAATAGTATAGTGTCAATCGTTCCGTTTTTTAGCATATCGAGTGCTGGGTAGATTAGATTTTCGGCATCAGTAAGGGTTTGTTGTCCGACAAGTGGTACAAATAAAAAAATAAATGATGCATGATCTTTATTGTCTTCATAATAAGCATTAAGCTCTAGAACCTTACCCTCATTTTTTAATTTGTCTAGTAATCCGGTCTGCCCGCTATTATTTAACAATAATTTGATAATGTCCATTGTGTAGAAATCTTTAGGATTATTTGCATTAAAATTTGGAACTCTGTAACCGGCTACACCGACTTCGATCGGACTGACCGCAATCTCATGAAACTCTCTTCCCTTAAAGTCTGCCTCTTTAAACAGAGGAAACTTTGGCACATTTCCAGATCTTAGTCTGCCGAATTTATTTTCTATTTCACCTATGATCTGCTCAGTTTTAATATTACCGCTGATAATCAGTGCCATATTGTTGGCAACATAGTAGTCATTAAAAAACTTATACATTTTATCCAATGATGGATTTTTAAGATGATCAACAGAACCAAGGATTGTCTGTTGCCCATAGGGGTGCTTCTTAAAGAACTTATTAAAATAGGTTTCAAATAGTTCCCGTTGCCAGTTATCAAGTGACCGGTTTTTTTCTTCATAGACGACCTCAAGCTCCGGCTGAAATAGCCTGAATACAGGCTCGATAAATCGCTCTGAGTTTAGCTCAACCCATTTTACAAGCTCATTTGCAGGAAAAAGCGAGTAGTAGACAGTCATATCGTTGGATGTATAGGCATTTACCTGATCTGCACCTATTGATTGAGAGAGGCGGTCAAACTCATTTGGAATTGCATATTCTGAGGCTTTGACGCTTATATCATTAATCTGAGCAAGAATCTCTTTTCTCTTAGTCTCGGATCGCTCTTTGCCGAGTTTGGTGTAGAGTTTAGAGATCTCGTCCAGGAGTTTTGATTCTTTAGAGTAATCAGCAGTTCCCAGTCTCTTAGTTCCCTTAAATAGCATATGTTCAAGGTAGTGGGCTATCCCTGTAGAATCTTTCGGATCATTCTTGCCGCCTGCATTGACAACAACAGCACCATAGACCTTAGAGGCATCGCTATCTTCATTTATATATATTGTCAGGCCGTTCTTCAGTTTAAATACTTTAAACTCATTAATGGGATTTACAGCTCCTATAAAAGCCGTACAGGCAAAAATAAAAACAAATAACAGCAAATTTTTCATGTTTTTCATATTTTTCTCCAAAACATTTTTTTCATTTAAGGTGAAATTCCAGCAATACATTTTATTATATCACTTTATTGGTTATTTAGTCTGAGTATTATACATCAGATAATCATTATTCTGAAGAGTATTTTTTGTTTTTAAAACAGAAATTTTTTAAGTTTAAGCAGTTATTTGAGTAGTTACTAAAAAGCTCATGCAAAAATAGATCTTTAATTTCAGCATGAGCCTTTTTGCATGAGCGTTAAACCGGTGTGTCTTATTTTTTTAATCGATTTATCTTAATTTTATTCACCAATCTTAAACATTGCAACAAGATTCATAAGAGTGTAAGCTGCATCATCGATGATTAATGAACTCTTTTTGATCAATTCAAATTTTTCAATAATATTCTGCATGGCAGCATTTATGTTATCAACCGAATTAATAATTTCACCCTGAGCGACTGATTCTTCATTTATAGCAGATGATATCTCAGAGATAATCTGACTTGAGGCAACTGTTGTTTCAAGTATCTCTTTAAATGTTTTCTGAGAGTTAATAATAAACTCTCTTGCTTCCTCTACTATTGAGTTGTTTTCACCTATTCTTGCCTCTATTTCTTTAGCGGTAATCTGCGATTTTTCGGCAAGTTTTCTAATCTCGGTAGCAACGACAGAGAATCCGCGACCTGCATCACCGGCTTTGGCAGCTTCTATGGAGGCATTCAATGCAAGCATATCGGTTTCCTCAGTTATACCATAGATAAGCTCAAGTGAGTTCTTAATAGTCTTTGAGTGTTGTGAAATCCCCTCAATACTATCTATGATTTTGTCAATCAAAGCAAACCCCTGATTTGCCTTTGCAGAACTCTCCTTTAATTTACTTGATCCTTCCTGTGAGTTATTAGAGATGTTCTTTATAGCAGATGCGGATTCAATGAGAGTTGATGATATTTCCTCAAGTGAAGCGGCCTCATTGTTTGTTATCTCTGAGAATAGCGTTATAGTTTCTTTATTCTCAGTAACTGTTCTTTTTAATTTAAATGCTACCTCTTGCGACTGCTGAGAAATTTTTGCAAAACTATCTACAAGACGGTTAAAACTGTTAACAAGATAACCCAACTCATTATTCTGATCAGAATACTTTTCAAATGGTGTTAAATGTCCTTCAGAAACAACAACACTATGATTTGAAATTTCCTTTAGAGGTCTAAAAATCTTCCTGTTTAATGTAATAAAGATCAATACCATTGTTGTAATAATTAGTGCCATAGTTTGAAGAATAATTTTTAGGATACTTACATTCAAATCCTGATTTAGAAAATGGTCAGTACAATAGACATGAACAGAGCCTAAAAGTGTTGAATCTTTTCTCAACTCTCTTTTTGTCCGATTTTTATAGTAACTCATCAGCCGTATCATTCTACCCTTATCAAGCTGAAATATGTTGTTATTATACTCTGTTAGCTTCCAGGCATTCTCTTTATCCTTGTATTTACCTGATTCAATCTGTCCATTTTCATTGAGAATGTAGATCGCATTGATGTGCCTCTCTTTTAACTCAAGTTCGATGGTTTTACTTACTGCAGATTTATCAAAGGCCCAAAGTGGCTCGACAAGACTGAATGATAGTTTCTCAGCAATGGCTTCTACCTGATTTTTCATTACTTCAATTGCATTAAGCCGCTCATAATAATAAGAAATACCGCCAATTATCACCGAAACAACTATAATACCTGTTAGTAATATAACTGCTACACTTGTTGCAATAGTCTTTCTTTTTATTCTGTCCTGATTCATTATGTCCATATTATACCTTAATCACTAAAAAATATTTGTTATAATATCGGCATTATAGAAAATTTAATAAGCACGATAAAATAAAAAACAAAAAAACTCATACTATACCGGGACATTCAATTTTTAATAAATCAAATATCTACTCTACAAACTTTGAAACAACCTTGTTTCTACCTGTTCTCTTTGCCTCATATAGAACCTTATCAGCTTCATCAATTAACCTGTGTTTGTCAATTGTAATCATTGCGACACAACTGGCAACTCCAATACTTATGGTTATGTGTGGCTTCACAGGGGAATTTTGATGCGGTATCATTAACGATTCTACTTTCTGTCTTATACTCTCTGCAGCAATCTCAGCACCAGATAACCCTGTATTTGGAAGAAGCACAATGAATTCTTCACCACCATATCTCGCAGTTGTGTCTGCCGGTCTCTTCGAAGCACCTCTTATCGCATTTGCGATCTTCCTAAGGCATGCATCGCCAAACTGATGGCCGTAGGTGTCATTGTAGATCTTAAAACAATCAACATCAATAAGAATAACCGATATATCATTGTTCTCTCGCAGTGCACGACGCCATTCGATATCAGATATATCCTCAAAATACCTTCTGTTTGCGATACCTGTAACAGTATCTACATTAGCTCTGGATAAACTCAAGTTTAGTTTGATCCGTGCCATTAACTCAGATCTGCTGAATGGTTTTGAGATGTAATCATTTGCACCAACCTCAAGACCTGTTACAAGATCAAGAGACTGGTTCTTAGCTGTCAAAAAAATAACAGGCAAAAATTCGGCTTTTTTGGAGCCGTTTTTTTACGT
>CAYYKD010000018.1:0-4786 GCA_964471825.1 uncultured Spirochaetales bacterium | reverse complement strand
GGCCGGGTATTTTTCTCGAATCTTCTCACAGAC
Organism: uncultured Spirochaetales bacterium; assembly: GCA_964471825.1. Lineage (GTDB taxonomy): Bacteria > Spirochaetota > GWE2-31-10 > GWE2-31-10 > CAYYKD01 > CAYYKD01. Next base: position 4,753 of record CAYYKD010000018.1, on the reverse strand, counting down.
ATCGTAGCCTGACATCCGCGGCATCATAACATCTAATAAGATAAGATCAAAATCGTTTACCTCCTCTATCAGAAGCAGGGCTTCCTCCCCCGAGTAGGCAGTGTAGGGTTTGTAATCATTTAGAGTCAGATAGTTGACCAGAACACTTATATTTATCGGATCATCGTCAACTATCAGTATCTTGTAATTATCAGCAGGGATGACACTTAAAATATCATCATTTAATGGCTTTGGATTTGTTTTACTGTTTATATGGGGTGTTTCATCATAATGCTTAACTATGACAGGTCGTTCATATTTCTTACTGACAACACCAGAGTCACTTATACTTAGTGAAAAGGTAAATTCCGATCCATTTCCCGGTGTTGACTCCACCCTTATGGTTCCCCCCAGAAGTGTGATAATCTTTTTTGTGATAGATAAACCTAATCCTGATCCACCATAGGACCTGGAGGTTGATCCGTCCTGCTGTGTAAACGGTTCAAATATTTTTTCAAGACTATCTGCACTTATGCCGATACCGTTATCCTTAACGCTAATCTCAATAAAATCATTAAGTCTATTAGCACTTAGTACAACTTTTCCTCCTGATTCTGTAAATTTAATCGCATTACCGATTAGATTATTAAAAACCTGGACAAGCCTTTCCTCATCCCCGTTTACCATGGGAAGATCATTGCCGATATTATTTATCAGAGTAATTTTTTTTTGCTCTGCTAATGTTACATAGAATTTCACAACAGTATCTGATATTGCAGAGAGATCTATTGCATTCATATCAATCTTAAGATCGTCATGTTTTATCTTTGAAAAATCTAAAATATCGTTGATCTGTGATGAAAGTCTTCTTGCAGCAGAAATTACCATTGACAGGTTTTCCTGTACACCATCATTTATTTCGCCGCAAGCCCCCTCAACAAGAGAATCAACAATTCCGATTATTCCATTTAACGGAGTTCTTAATTCATGCGATGTATTTGCAAGAAATTCATCCTTTAGTTTATCCAGGTTATTCTGCTTCTCAATAATTATCTGTTGTTCTTTTATCTTATAAAGATGTGACCTGGATCTAAAAAAAACTATTAGATAGACAATACCGATCAACAGAATTAGATAGATTAAATAGGCAATATTATTTCTCCAGAATGGCGGAATAATCCTAAAATCAATCGAGAGCGGATCATTGCTCCAAAAACCATCACTGTTTGTCGAGATAACCCTAAGCTTATACTTGCCGGGTGCAAGGTTTGAAAAGGAAATCTCCCTGTTTTCTCCAATATTTATCCAGTCTCGGCTGATCCCCTCGAGTCTATAGGCATACTGAATTTTATCAGGAAACTTATAGTCAAGAGCAGCAACTTCAAATGAAAAATAACTAACCCTATATGAGATATTTAAACTATTGTTCTTTTTTATATCATTTATATTTGCGAACTTCCCAAATTCCTTGTATGAAACAATTTTTAACGGTGGTTTTAGTTTGTCCTCTTCAATTTTATCAGGGTAGAATCTAATGTAACCTTTTTTGGTGCCTAAAAACATCTCCCCATCTTCAGAATAGAAATAAGCATTTTTATTGAAGGTCATATCCGGTAGGCCATTCTCCATGTTATAGTTGATAAAATAATTACCCGTTTCATTATACTTTGTTAAACCATTTCCTGTTCCTATCCATAGATTACCGGAGCCATCTTTGATTAAACTTCGTACAACATTGTTTGGAAGGCCATTTTCCTCATTATAATAGGAATATGTCTTCGCTGAAAGATTGTACTTTGCAAGTCCTGCATTATAGGTTCCTATCCAGATATTGTCTTTATCGTCACCTGCAATGCTGTAAATATATTTATCCTTCAAACCTTCAACCGACGACCATTTATCAAGCGATCGCTCATAGAGAAAAAAACCATGACCATCGGTACCCACAAAGAGTCTTTCCTCATCAGGCTCATAGAAACATGAAACTGTAGCAGTGTAAAGATCAGTATCAGTCTCGATATACTCAATTAAGCCGGTCTCTCTTCTATAGATATAAACACCATCATCATTTGCACCAAACCAGATATTTGATTTGCTATCCTCATATATTACCCTGATTTTTTTTAGATTTTCATCATTATCAAAATGTATAAAACGGTCATTATTTTCATCGTAGGTAACAAGCGTATCCTCTCCTGCTACCCAGAGAACCCCTTTTGAATCTCTAATAATGCCGAATATATAGTCAGATATGTACTTCTTGTATAGACCGGTTTTTTTTTCCAGTTTGTAAAGCCCTATTCTGGAACCGATCCATAGATCACCGTTTTTTTCTTTTAGAATTGGAAAGATATCGTTCTCATCGAGTTTTCGATGGATATCATACTCAACAAATGTTGGTTGAAACTGTCGCCTCTGCATTTTATTAAGGCCGTCTCGCGTACCGATCCATAGTGTGCTGTTGTTATCCTGATAGATAGTCTGAATTCTACTGTGACTTAGTGTGTTATTATCATCTTCCCTGTAGAAATACGACTTATATGATCTTGTCACTCTGTCAAACAAGAGTAGACCATTATTTGTACCTACCCAGATGTTTCTTTTATTGTCAATCAGTATAGCACGAATAATGTTGTCAGACAATCCGCCACCCTTAGTATCAGTTGTTATTATTTCTACAAATCCCGTTAGAGGATCAAGTATGCAAACACCATTATCCCTGGTACCGATCCATATCTTGCCATCGTAGTCTTCGCATAAAGCCCAAATCTTTAAACTGGATAAAATTTTATTTTTCTCACCGGAGTCAGTATAGTAGGTAATCTTGCCAGTTTTTGCCGATATTCTATTAACTCCGCCGCCATCAGTTCCAACCCATATATCGCCATTTGATGCCTCAATTAAGGGCCAGACATTTTCATGGCTTAGCTTCTCACCTGTGCCGAAACTTGTTATATATGTGAAGGTTTTTGTAGTGTGATCATAGATATTTAACCCGCCCGAATAAGTTGCCACCCATATTCTGCCATCCTTTGACTTCAATAACCCCCAAATTCTATTGTCATTGATAGTTGTATTGTCATTTTCTTTAGCTAAATAGTTATGAAAAACCTCACTTACCGGGTCATAAACGGATAGACCGCCACCGGCTGTTCCAATCCACAGTTTGTTGTCATCATCTTCAATTATAGAGGTAACAAAGGAGTCCGGTAAAGAATTTGGGCTATCAGGATTTGATTTAAATATCTTAAATCTAACACCGTCAAATCGGTTTAGACCATCCTTAGTACATATCCATAGAAAACCTGAACTATCCTGAAAAATTTTATAAATTGCAGTGTTTGATAACCCCTCAATATTTGTAAATCTCTTAAACACCGGTTCATTGGAGAATAAAATATGACTAACTAAAAATACATTGATTAGAATCCAGATTGATATTCTGATATTACGAATATAACCGATAACAACATTTGTTAAACTAATCATTATTTATCCTGCTTATTAATATTTGATACACTAAACAATCACAGGTCTTCCGAGAGCGTACATCGACTTATGCATCTCACATTATGTTACCAAAGAACCCATGAGCAAATTGAGAATAACATATAAATATTCTCATTTCAATCATTTTCGAAAAAAGTACGCGTCTCATTTTGATGGTGTCCGGTTTAATTGTTGTTGAAGAGCTTTGTTATAAACAGTACTGTAAAAAAGGTATTGTAAAAAAGGTGTTGTATAACTTCATAATAACATCATAACTTCCATAATAATTGTATAACAAATGAAGTTAACTTTTATTTAAATTTACCTTGATTAGTTTGATTATAATTGCTATTATGATTTATCTTATGATTAAGGAGGTATAGAATGTTGCACAATAATTTTGGCAGTATTCTCCTTAACATATGCTCTCGGATGTTTTCGTAGAGATGTACGCATCTTTAAGAATCTCCGTAAATATATATCTATTCGCAGGCTTTTTTGCAGGCGGATAACTTATCGTAAGCTGTCCGTATAGAAATATATGGATAGCTTTTTTTATATGGGAGGAAAAATGTTTGATTTGAGTAAAGAATCCTCTTTAGAGGCTGACATAGCATTTAGGGTTATACCGGCTGATAGATTTACACCGATAGGGGTACTTGAGTATTTGAAGGCTAAGGTTCTGCTTGAATCTGCCTATGCTGAGACAGGTAAGGGTAAATATTCTATTGTGGTGATTAAAGAAGCCTTTACTGTTTACAAAAAAGAGGGCGGCTATTTTTTAAAGAATCCTGATAATAAAAACTATAAACTAACCGGAGTTAAAAACGGTTTTCTTTCTATTGTTAAGGGGTTTCGTGATCGTGCTCCAATGTCAGATAATCACTACGACAAACCGATTCCGCTTGGCGGAGTGGGATTTCTCGGATATGAATTCTTCAATGAGATCGAAGATATCAAGTTTAAGAATCAGGCTGATGATAGGGATATCTATGAGTGTGGTTTTATATTTGGTCGCTCTTTTATGATCTTTGACCATTATCATGACGAGGCACTTCTCTGTGCCGTACAATATAAAGGGGAGATCGCACCGGTTGATCTGGATGCAGAGCTTGATAGTATTATCAAATCGTTGAGTGGGATTGAGGGGGCATCTGAGCCGGCATCAGTAAAAGTCCCTGCAAAGATTATCAATGATAAAGGGCAGAAGGAAGATTTTATAAAAACTGTTGAATTTATCAAATGTTTTTTGAGCCTCTAATAATTCCTCAGCGCGTTTTTTTGC
>CAYYKD010000017.1:44178-70175 GCA_964471825.1 uncultured Spirochaetales bacterium | reverse complement strand
AAATATTATCTCGTGAGTATAGATTTGGTGTTGCCGATCCGGTTTTCAGTCTTGATAGCGGTAGTTTTGATGCAACGCAACAAGTTACCATCTCAACGACAACAGAGGGTGCAACTATTTACTATACGCTTGATGGAACAGAACCCGGCGTGTCAAATAATGCGGGTAGCGGAGTAAAAACGGTTGTTTTAACAATTGACAGCAGTATTACAGTTAAGGCAATAGGCATAAAAACAGGTTATGAATCAACCTTTGTTATAACAAGAGAATATCGATATGCGGTTATGAATTTGACTCTTAATAAAACCGGCAGAAACTCATTTACCATATCGACAACTACCGATGGTGCAACTGTTTATTACACAACAGACGGTACAACTCCGAGTGCAGGTAATAATGCCGGAAGTGGAATAAAGACAGTCACCGTTAATCTTCCTGTCGGTAATGGTTTGCTAAAAGCAGTCGGCGTAAAAGCCGGTTACGAAGACAGCGATCCTGTCGAATGGTCGGGTAGAATCCTTGAACAAAACCCGCAGATCATCGTAAAAGAAAACACAACAACTTTAACCCATAACAGCTCTGTTTCATTTGGCACGGTGCCGCCGGGAGCAAACAAGGACATAACGATCAGCATAACTAATGACGGCTGGGATCCTCTTACTATAACAAGCATATCTGTAAGCGGTGACGGTTTTAGCAAGATAGAGGATGCTGTCAGCCCTGTTAACTCACTTGGTGCAACGACATTTAAAGTGCGGTTTACCCATACCGTTATGGACACCTACTCAGGCAGTGTAACGATAGCGACAAATGCGGGTAACACACCTTCATTTACACTGAACTTAAGCTCAGCTTGTTATCCGACAGATCCGCCTGTAAGTGGCGTGACTGTGAAGCAGGGAACAACTACGATGACGACAGGGCAAAGTGTGTATGACTTTGGGATAGTGAATGTAGCGGGGAGTGGGGAGTTGGTAACATTTACTATAACAAATAACTCAGGCAGTAGTTTAACTCTGCAAACCCCTGCTGTTACTCTATCCGGTGATAGTGTTTTTAGTGTTACAAATCAGCCGGGAACTACAACCATAAGTAATGGAATTTCTGCACAGTTTGAGATGATGTTTGATCCTGATACAACGGGAGTTAAGTCCACCACAGTTCTTATCGTTATGAACGGACAGATTGATAATCCTTATGTGTTTTTCTTAAAAGGTACGGGTGCAAAGAAGGTAGTAGAGCCGGTGTTTTCACTTGCAGAAGGTGAATATACGACTACTCAAATGACAACTATCACTTGTGCAACTGCCGGTGTAACTATACGATATACTACCGATGGAAGTACACCGTCAGAAACTACCGGTATTGTTTACTCAGGGGGCAATGTAACGATAGAAAAACCGACTATCCTAAAAGCGATAGCATATAAGCATGACTGGATAACTTCAGATATTAAAAGTGCAACATACTATGTCCCGATGCCGTTTGAAATGATCCCGGTACCCGGTGGCACATTTAGTATGCAGGATAGTGTAAGCGTTCAATTATCTAACTTTAGTATGAGTAATACTGAAGTTACATGGAAACTCTGGGATGAGGTAAGGACCTGGGCAAATAGTAACGGCTATGATCTTCCTACCGGTGATAGAGGATCATCAGGATCAGGAAGTGAATATCAACCGGTTACAGGTGTAAGCTGGTATGCTGTTCTTAAATGGTGTAATGCGTATAGCGAAAAAAATGGACTAACACCTGTATATTATACTAACACTGCAAAGACAGATGTTTATAGAACCGGAGATACTGATATAACCAATCAAATGGTCAATACCTTTGCAACCGGCTATAGACTCCCCACAGAAGCAGAGTGGGAGTTTGCAGCCCGTGGCGGTAATGTAGGGCTAATAAATAACTTCACTTATGCAGGTAGTAATAACCCTGATGAGGTGGCATGGCATAGTGAAAATTCCGGTGGAACAACTCAACCCGTTGGGTTAAAAAAGGCAAATCAACTTGGGCTTTATGATATGTCTGGGAATGTGTATGAATGGAACTGGGACTGGTATGGCGACCTCGCCGGCGGAGTCAATCCGCTCGGTCCGGATACAGGCTCTCGCCGCGTGTATCGTGGCGGTAGCTATGACGAAAGCAGCTACGACCTGCAGGTTGGCCGCCGCCACAATTACTTCCCTTCCAACACGTCCGACTACAGAGGTTTCCGCATTACACAAACAGCACCAAACGGAAACACCTATAAAATAACATTCAACAAAAACGACTCATCTGCCACAGGAACTATGGCAGATCAACAGATAACAAGCGGATCAACGGTAGCTCTCAACACCTGCGGATTTAGTAATTCAGGTAGAACATTTCTCGGCTGGGCGACAACTCCTACTGGTTGGACGGTGTTTAATGATGGCTATAATTACACAATGGGTAATAATAATGTAACACTCTATGCGAGGTGGTCATATGTTGATACTGGTCCGTATGCGTTAAGAGATGCCGGATCAGCCGGCGGACTGATTTTTTATATCAACCCAAATGCAGATCAGGACGGCTGGAAGTACCTTGAAGCGTGGACTGAGGATGAGAGTGGGACATATCAGTGGAAGACAACCGATACAAGTACGCCGGGAACATCAACTGCGATAGGTACAGGTTATGCCAATACATACAATGCTATGACAGGGGCAGAGCATCCCGCAGCTGAGGTGGCAAGAAATGCAACTCATGGTGGAAAGAATGACTGGTTTCTTCCAAGTAAGGATGAGTTAAATGAGATGTATGTTAATTTACATACTGAAGGTGTTGGCGGGTTTGCCGATGTAGACTATTGGTCGTCGTCCGAGAGCAATAGTAACGACGCGTGGAGCCAGGGCTTCTACAATGGCTACCAGAACTACGGCTTTAAGTACCCCAATTCTCGGGTTCGGGCTGTTCGGGCTTTCTGATAACCGCGGATTATCAGAAGTTTTATCGGAGCTGAAGAGATCATGCCAGCTCCGATATGAATGCCTCCGTGCATTCAGCTATTTACCTATTTATCTATTTTCATCGGCTTTTTACACATCGTGTGATAGCCGATATGAATGCATCCTTGCAATGAACTATTTTCTACCCCGCGTAAGCGGGGGTGTTTTTTTTAAATGACAATATCCGACTTTCAACTTTCGACTCGTGACTTTAGACTCTTTTTACAGCTTCTCTATCTCTTGAATCGATAGACCTGTAGCTTTTGAGATAATATCACTTGCCACACCAAGTTTTTTAAGGTTTCTTGCATCTTCAAGCTTCCCTTCAAATTTACCTTCAAGTTTACCTTTTTCAATGCCTTTTTTAATACCCCTCTCGATACCTCTTTCCATACCCTGTTCCATACCTTCGTTTCTAAGCTCTTGTGCATAAGTTTCTAATGTTGCTGCAAACATATTTTTTACCTCCGTTATATTATCTAGTTTTTCTATTACTATGTTATCAGACTCGCCGTAACCCAAAAGATATTTAAACCAGTTTCTAAAAATATTGATTATCTCAGGGCTCTCTTTTTCTAGTAGTGAGATTAAGTTGTCTATTTCATTTCTTAATTCTTTAGGGTTTGAATTTTCTACGAAAAAGACCGCAGATAATGCGTTTTTGATCTTTAACAAGTGTTCTTTTGAAAATGTATTCTCTATCACCTTAAAATATGAAAAATCAGGTATATATTGAGCGGGTATGTCGGATTTAATCAGATCTTTTATATTAATCGGCGCCGTCCATGTGTCATTACCATTGTAAAGTAGAATTGGGAATAATGGTGGTAATTTATCAATGGTTAGTTTCTTTTCTATCTGAGATTTAATGTAAAAGTCATAAAACTCAAGCTCATACCTCAGTATCCGTAGTGCCATAAACTTATCTACGGTAGATTGAAACTCAATCAGTAGAAATAGATAAATCTCCTCATTTTGATAATTTATCTTGTAAAAAATATCAGACTCTTTCTCGATAAACTCATCGGTAACAAAACTCTTGTCAAGTCGTTCAAGTGTTGTGAAGTCGAGGCTTTTAACAAAGTCTTCATTAACAAACGATGTTAAAAGCTCCTCTACGAGCTTGGGGTTAGAAAATAATTTTTTGTATAGTTTGTCGTGCTTGCCCATACAGGAAATAATAATAAATTTTTGAATGATAGTAAATGAAAATATTAATATTCTCGTTTGCAGGGTGCGATTTTAAATTATGGGTAAACCGGAATAATACTTATTCAGGTTTCTTCAAAGAAACTATAATTGAGAAAATGCCGCAGGCATTTTTACATCTTTATTTAGTTCATAAGCGAAATTTATTTTTTGGTAACTTTATTCAGTTGACAGTTTAATATAGCATAAAAGAAACGAGCGGAAACGCCTTATGAGTCTTCGAATACAGCGGTTTCGAGCGTTTCTTTTATGCTTTAATTCACAAACTAATGATTTCTTAAATTACCCAAAAAATAAATTCGCACCCCGTTTGCAAAATGATTTATATAGGGTTTATATAGATTGAATAGGTGCCCCAGACGGGTTGATCTTTTATATTAACCCGAATGCAGATCAAGATGGCTGGAAGTAACTTGAAGCGTGGACTGAGGATGAGAGTGGGACATATCAATGGAAAACAACTAATACAAGTACACTAGGAACATCAACCGCGATAGGTACAGGTTATGCCAATACTTATAATGCTATGACAGGTACAGAGCATCCCGCAGCGGAAGTGGTAAGGAATGCTACACATGGTGATAAAAATGATTGGTTTTTGCCATCTAAAGATGAGTTGAATAAGATGTATAATGATTTACACTTACAAGGAGTTGGCGTGTTTGCTGATGACAACTATTGGTCTTCGTCCGAGTACGATAGTGGCACCGCGTGGCACCTGCAGTTCTTTAATGGCGTTCTGGTGGCCATGGATAAGGGGTATTTGTTGGTTCGGGCTGTTCGGGCTTTCTGATAACCGCGGATTATCAGAAGTTTTATCGGAGCTGAAGAGATCATGCCAGCTCCGATATGAATGCCTGAGTGCATTCAGCTATTTAAGTTAACCGGATAGGGGTTTCGCCCACATTTGCGACAAAAATCGGTGCTAAGGAAGTTCATTAACAGTTTTTTTCTCGTAATTGTAGGCTTAATTTAAAATATCAAGACTAAAATAATTGACTAAAATAATCCACTTGACTCTAATATCAATTAAATATATATTATACTCATATAGGAGTTGTATCGTGTGTGCAAAATACATCAATACATATATGGATTTTGGGTTTATAAAGCTGTTTGGTGAAGAGGGGAGTAAATCCATTATATGAAATTTAATGAGATTATTAAAATAATCGAAAAAGAAGGCTGGTATCTCGCAAGACAAAAATGAAGACATATGCAATTTAAACATATTATAAAGCAGGGGCTTGTAACAATAGCACCACATAGTTTAAATGACGATGTTTCTCCCGGCACACTGTCGAGTATTTACAAACAAGCTCAAATTGAAAAGAGGTAAAAACATGAAACGATATTTAATAGTTATTGAAAAAACTGATTCAGGTTACTCTTGTTACGCACCGGATCTCCCTGGCTGTGTTGCCAGTGGTAGAACTAAAGAGGAAGTTGAGCAAAATATGTTTGATGCAATACAGTTTCATCTTGAAGGTCTGGAGATGGAGAATTTTCCTATTCCAAATGCTTATGCAGAAAGTGAGATGCTGGTGTTTAATTGAACAGAGAAGAGGTTAACTCGAGGGATATATATAATAACAGGGGGATTAAAATTTTGAGGGATTTATCCACCTCATTTCCAAAGAATGCAATAAAATATATCTACAATTGACTTACATAACAAAGGATTACTTGATGATCTGAATTCGTTTATTAAACAGAATAAGATAATCAATATTCATAAACATCTCATTGATGAAAATGGAAGATATTACTGGAATTTTTTAATTGAGTACGAAAATGGGGAGAATGTAATTAATAATTCTATAAAAAAACTTCCCAAAGTTGATTATAAAGAGATACTGTCCCGTGACCAAGAGATAATCCTTTCCCGTCAGGGATAAATAAACTCATAATCACCTGATATTAGTAGAGTGCCGGATGGCAGCCGAAAGGTTCAGGTGATTTTTTTTATTACATAGGTTCTCTTATTAATCGTTTTCATAAGATCAAGGTTATGCATAAAATAGGGCATATTTGACTTGATTTATTTATTATTTAACGCTATCATCAACTATTAGGATTGTTTTTATATAGGAGGACTTATGCAAACTGCATATATCTTTGAGGCAGAAATGATAAATAATCAGACCATAAGGATAAATGAGCCTTTGAATATTTCAAATAAAAGGATCATAGTGACTATACAGCCTATAAATGATCGAAATTCTTCTTCAAATAAAAAGAATAAGTTTTTTGATCTTGCCGGAAAGATTGATATTGATGGTGATGCAGTTAATTTATTACGAGAGGGAAGTATAATATGATATTGGCAGATACTAATGTCATAATTGATTTCTGGAAGTCACCAACGGAAAGAATGAGAAACATTTTTATTGAAGAAGATGTTGCGATTTGTGGTATTGTTAAAGCCGAACTCATTCACGGTGCCAGATCAAGTAATGAAATTGACAGAATCGTATCGGCTCTTGACGACTTTTACTTTTTAGAAATAGATAATTCAGATTGGATTTATATTGGTAGGTTATTAAATAGATTAAAAACTTTAGGAGTTACTGTACCTTTTCAGGATGCTGTTTTGGCTTATTTATCAATAAAAAACAAAGCTCCTATTTGGACTTTGGATAAACATTTTGGAAAGATTTCAGAAGTTATGTCTGAGTTAAAGATTTATTCATTTTAGAGTATAATGTTGTATGATGTAGTGCAACAACATGTTTAAGAAGCAGTTAAAAGATTCTTTCAAGAATTTGCCACTGTTACTACTGATTTTCAAGCTTTTCTTTACAAGTCAAGATAGAAGTCACAGCTATAGCATACAAACGGAAAATACAGCCGGAAATGGAGTGTAACGAAATTAGATAGTCGTTAAGAGGATTATTCGTAGATGGACGCAGAATAAAGCAGATATGGGAAAAGGGAGTCTAAAATCGGCGTTTATCTGTGTTCATCTGCGGTTAAATATCCAAGCTCTCTTTTAAACTTTAAGAAGTATAACGGTATTGAGTTTAAGTCTGCCGGTGATAGTTTTTAGTAAAGGTAAAGATCTTTCTAACTTTATCAGGAGTTTTTTGACGGTATTTGATGATAAAATAGATAAAAGTACGATGGAGATATTGCTGATTTTGCATGGCGTAGAGACAGTAAATATTATGAAGGAGATGGGGATGTACACAAATATTATAGAAACTAATTTAAATTATCTGGCAGAAGAATTCGGTTTAAAGCAGTGATTTATAGAAGAGGGAATTCAACAAGGGATAAACCGAGGGATTCAGCAAGGTGAACTTAGAGGTGAGCTTAAGGGTAAACTTGAAGATGCAAAAGCATTCAAAAAACTTGGTGTAAGTATTGATCTTATCGCTCAAGCAACCGGGCTTTCAAAAAGTGAGATAGAGAAGTTGTAGATAAAACAACATTTTTAATTTGGATTTTTTCTGTATATTCATATAAACATATACAAAACTTCTTAACTTGTATTTACGATCCGTTCGGATTACTTCGAAGAATGGCAAACAGGGTACTTAGTTTGTTTGTTTCACTATGATTGTCAATAGCTTTTTAGTCGACGGCTTTTCAGCCATCCTGCTGCCGTCGTCAGTGCAGGACGGTTGTCTGAAAATCCTCCAAGGATGGATTAGAATTTGCGATAGGGCATCCTTGCCCGTCACCTTTTTATCTATTTTCATCGGCGTTTTACACATCCTGTGAACGCCGATATGAATTTAAATGTAACTATATGAAAATAATATATTTGTAGATGTAAAGATATTGACTCGGGAACAATTACAACTGAATAAGTATTTCTACGATGAAGTAGTGAATCATGGGATGTATTATAAGAGAAACTTTTTAGCTCTGACTTATATGTCATTTACAAAGATGCATTTGAGAATAGATAAAATGCTGATTATTCATTATTTATTCAACATTCGAAAGAGGACATTGCTGTAAGTTTTGAGAAAGCTCAAAATTTTAAAGTTCTTGGGGTTGTGTTTGAGACTATATCTAAGGCTACGGGATTAAGCGTTAGCGATATTGAAAAGTTGTAAGCCCTTTCCCGGTAGGGATAAATAAACTTTACCTCCTCAATGTAAGTAGAATTATGGATTTAATCCGAACGCTTTTTAGGATGTGTTTTTTTTAAACAACCTTGAGGGGTGAGGTACTTTATGCCGGGTTCGGGCAATCCGGGCTTTTTGATAACCCGGTTCAGTCTCACTCGCATTTTCACATAATTCTACCATTATGGGCTTATATTAACGATAGGGTACTAATTTTTTGCTTGATAATACTTGAATGAATGATTATAAATAAAATCAGAATGGAGGAATTTTATGCAAACTGCAACTGTGACAGAGTTAGAAAAAAGACTTTCTTATTTCTTGGATGAAGTTAGTAGTAGTCATGATCCTCTTTATGTTGTCGGTGATAAAAATAGGGTTGTAATTATAAATTCGTTAACCTTCTTTTGGTTTCCGCCTTGTCGCCAATCAATAAGGCACAGCTATAGAATATACACTATGACAATTATGTTAAACAATCACCCGATTCTTAAACGATTCGGGTAATTTTTTTGCTCTTAATATTGATTATTATAAAACAATGTTGTAGTATATTACTGTAGAGAGGTGATTTATGCTGCAAACCACAGTTAGCTTTACAGTGCCACAGGAGATACTTTTATCTTTGAATGAAAGTAAGGAGACATTCGAAAGTCAATCAAAACTTTACACAGCTTTATTCTTGTTTAAAGAGCACAAGTTGTCAATTGAAAAAGCAGCAAAATTAGCCGGACTTGATATATATGATTTTATAAAGGAAGCCGGCAAACATAAGATCGATATTATTGATTATTCAGTAGAGGATTTTGAGAAAGAATTAAAGGTTCTTGATCTATGATAATTGTTGCTGATTCATCTCCAATTCTAAGTTTATCCATTATAGGAAAACTTGATTTATTAAATAAAATATTTGATAATTTTATTATTCCTCAGGCTGTTTATAGTGAACTTATAGTTCCGAATAAGCCGCATTCTGACATATTAAGATCATGCTTAAAAAATAATGTTAAAACAATTGCTAATAAAGTTGCTGTTGATATTTTAAATATTGAAATAGGACTTGGAGAGTCTGAAGCTATTATATTGGCAATTGAAAATAATATTAATACTATCTTAGTAGATGACTACAAAGCACGGATAGTTGCAGAATATAAACAACTTGATGTTATAGGCACAATCGGTTTGTTATTAAAAGCAAAGCGTTGTGGATTTATAGATCGAGTTAAGCCATTATTGGATAAGTTAATTGAAAACAATATTAGAATAAGTAATGAGCTGTATATGACGGCCCTATTAAAAGCATCCGAATAGAATACCTATTCTCCGCAGATACAACCGGCTCAACAATCACCCGATTCTTAAACGATTCGGGTGATATTTTGTAAATTATCATTAAACTAGTAAATGAAAAGACAGATTTATCGTTTAATATATGTGAAATATGAATAACTTTATCAATAAAAGTTTGTTGAAATTATTCTAAAAAACAATTATATTAAAGATGGAGATCGATATGACACTTGAACAAACACTGCAGGATTTTATTGTTACAACAAAAAGCATTTTTCTTGATACAGATAAGAAGTTTGCAGAAACAGATAAGAAGTTTCAGGAAACTGACAGGCAGATGAAGAATCTCATGAAAAAATCAAGTGAGTTTGACAGTAATTGGGGTAAACTTATTGAAGCTTTTTTCGAACCTGCTGTTTTGCGGCTTTTTAAGAAGCGTGGAATCGATGTTTCGCTTGTTACTAACAATATAACTATAGAAAAGTACGGCAGGCAAGTATTTGAGTTGGATATGCTGTTACGAAACGGGGACAGCGTTGTAGTTATTGAAGTCAAAACAACCCTTCTTCGAAGCGATGTGAATGAGCATATAGAAAAACGGCTGTTGAGATTTAAAGATTTTTTTCCTGAATACAACGATAAGAAGATTTATGGTGCGGTAGCATTTATCAAAGCAAAGGGCAATGCAGATCTCTATGCTGCCGAAAAAGGTCTGTTTGTTTTAACATTTTCCGGTAAAAACTTGATTGTTATCAAAAACGATAAGGATTATCAGCCGAGGGATTTTAGGGTTGATGAAAGCTGATGAACTTAGATGAAGACAGCAGCCGAGTGAGTTTTTTTCAAAATATCTCAAATTTAATTTGAATTCAATTAAAAAATTAGATATTATCAAAACTGTAAATAAATTTAAACAATGGGGTACTACTATGGCAGAGTATAATTTTTCGGATATTAAAGTGATGACAGTAGATGAACTACTAAGTGTACTAAGAGATGGCACACCGAGTAACAAGGAAGATGCGGCAAATATTCTCGGTGCATTAAAATCAATGCGTTCTATTAATGCACTTGAGGAGATGATTAAGAAGGAAAAGGACTACTATGTTAGAGAGGCCGGCAGGCGTGCCTTAGCAACAATTCATAGCGTTGAGTATGTTGCTGAGCCCAAAACAGCGGATCATATTCGAGAGGGTAATGTAGATAAGGATGAGGTTAGGGATGATAAAGTTGATCCTACTGAGGGCAAGGATTATTCTAAAAAGCCTGAAGAATTTAAGAAGGATCCGAGATTTCATGAAGATAATCTAGACTAATATAAGTTGGTTATTAAATTCAATTCATAGTTGCATAATTTCTAAAAAAAGTATATTGCTATATTTATAATTATATTTCAGGAGTATTTATGGATTCTTCAACGGGTAGATTCATTAAAATCACGATTGACGGTAGAGATGTAAACGCTTTACCCGGCAAGACAATATTGCAGACATTACAGACAGAGGGGATAGATATCCCGCATCTCTGCCATGACACCAGACTTGCAAAACCTAACTCAAACTGCGGCCTCTGTGTTGTGGAGCTTGAGGGTGAGGATAGATTTGTTAAGTCCTGTGAGACTCCGGTCCTCGATGGAATGAGGATAATTACAACAAACGATAAGATCGAAGCCTATAGACGGGTTAGACTAGAGCAGGTGTTAAGCGACCATAATGCAGACTGTGTAGCACCATGTGTTCAGACCTGTCCGGCAAATATTGATATACAGGCTTATCTAAGACAGGTTGCAGATGGGAATTTTAACACAGCTCTTAGAATAATAAAAGAACGAAACCCATTTCCTATGGCCTGCGGAAGAGTGTGTCCTCATCCATGTGAGGCTGAGTGTAGAAGAGTTTTGGTTGATGATGCTGTAGCTATCAACTATGTTAAGAGGTTTGTTGCTGACTACGATATGCTGGAATGTGATCCATACATTCCTAAGAAAAAGCCGTCAACAGGTAAGAAGATTGCTATAGTTGGAGCGGGTCCTGCTGGTCTGTCTGCGGCATACTACAGTGCGATCAATGGTCACTCTGTAACGGTCTATGAACAACAACCGGAGTCAGGCGGTATGATGCGTTATGGTATACCAGAATACAGATATCCAAAGAAGACACTTGATCTTGAAGTTGATATAATGAAGAAACTCGGTGTTGAGATCAAGAACGGTAAAAAACTTGGAACCCATATAAGACTTGAGGAGCTAAATAAGGCCTATGACGCTGTTATGCTTGCGGTCGGGTCATGGAAACCAAACTCAATGAGAGTTGAGGGTGAACGGTCAAAGGGTGTGTGGCTTGGTATAGAATTCCTTGAGTCAGTTACACTTGGCGAAAAAGTTGAAGTGGGTAAAGAGGTCATAGTTATCGGAGGTGGTAATACTGCAATCGACTGTTCTAGAACAGCAAAGAGACTTGGTGCTAATGTTAAATTGATTTATAGAAGAACAAAAGATGAGATGCCGGCCGAGGCGTTTGAAGTGCATGAAGCAGATGAAGAGGGCATAGAGATGATTTTCCTTGCTGCACCTACAAAGGTTGTTACAGATGCCTCTGGAAATGTTAAGGGCGTTCAATTTATCAAGATGGAATTAGGTGAGCCTGATAGATCAGGTAGAAGAAAGGTAACACCTATTGAGAATAGTGAATATGAAGTAGCATGTAATTGTGTTATTGGAGCTATAGGTCAAAGTACAGATGTAAGTTTTCTATTTAACGATAGCCCTGTAAAACTTAATCAATGGGGTGATATTGAGATCAATGGTAAGACAATGCAGACCTCAGATCCTAAGGTTTTCTCGGCAGGTGACTGTGTAACAGGACCTGCGACTGTTGTACAGGCTGTCGGTGCCGGTAGAGTTGCTGCAGAATGTATTGATGAATTTGTTTTGACCGGTAAAGTTACAGACCTTACTAAGGATTATTCATGTTCAAGGGGTACGCTTGAGGATCTTCCTAAGTTTGAGTTTGAGATAAAACCTAAACTATCAAGAGCTAAGATGAATGCGATCTCACTTAAGGCAAGAGAGAAGAACTTTGATGAGGTTGAAACAGGCCTTAAACAACAACAGGCAATTGATGAGGCTGCAAGGTGTCTAAAATGTGGTTGTACTGAAAGATATGACTGTGATCTTAGAGATTGTGCGTCAAATCATAACATAACTCATAAGAAACACCTTCATGAATTATCATATATTCCAGTCGTAACAGATCACCCATACATAATGAGGGATCACAACAAGTGTGTATTATGCGGAAGATGTATAGCTGTATGTAAGGACCTTGAGGGACCTGGCGTTCTTGATTTCTACATGAAAGAGGGAAAACTTCGAGTTGGAACCAGATCCGGTGCACCTCTTGAGAAAACAGAGTGTGTTAATTGTGGTCAGTGTGTTGCAACCTGTCCATGTGGTGCATTGAGTATTAAGAGTGATATTGACAAGGTCTTTAAGGCTATAAATGATCCTGAGATAACAGTTGTAGGATTTATGGCTCCGGCAGTTAGAACTGTTATTGCAGACAGATTTGGGTTGCCGTCTGATAAGGCTACGGCCTTTACGGGTGGAATGCTTAAGGCATTGGGTGTTGACAAGGTATTTGATGTAAATTTTACTGCCGATCTTACTATATTGGAAGAGGCTAGCGAGTTTATAGGTCGACTAACAAACAAAGGTGTCTTGCCGCAATTTACCTCATGCTGTCCGGGCTGGGTTACCTATGTTGAAAAAAAATACTCTGAGTTTATACCTAATCTTTCCTCGTGCAAATCTCCTCAACAGATGCTTGGTGCATTGATGAAATCACATTTTCCTCAGGTAGAAAAGATTGATAGGAAAAAAGTATTCTCAGTGTCGGTTATGCCATGTATCGCAAAGAAATTTGAGGCTGATAGACCTGAGTTTACTGTTGATGGTGTTAAGGATATTGATGCTGTTATAACAACGACTGAGTTGATCGAGATGATCAAGCTCTGTAAGTTAGAGGATAAGATATTTCCGGTAGAATTTGACAGACCATATGAACAGGCTTCAGGTGCTGCATGTCTATTTGGTGTTACAGGCGGTGTATGTGAGGCTGCATTGAGAATGGCTGCCGATGTTGTAACCGGTACGAAGGTTGAAAACCTTGACTATCAGGCTGTTAGAGGTCTTGAGGGGATTAAAGAGGCTGTTGTAGAGTTAAATGGTCTAAAAATTAAGGTTGCAGTTGTAAATAGCTTGAAGAATGCTGAGCCTATTATGGAAGCAATGAAGAAGGGCGTAGATCTTGGGTATCATTTGATAGAGGTTATGGCGTGTCCTGGTGGTTGTATAGACGGTGCGGGGCAACCTGTTCCAACAGAATCCAGGGAACTTACAAGACGAAAGGACTTGATCTTTGATATTGACAAAAATCTTGACCTGCGAAAGTCTCAGGAAAACCCTGATATCATAAGTCTCTACGATACATTCTTTGGTAAACCGAATTCTGAACTTGCACATAAACTTCTGCACACACACTACCATGCTGTTAAAACAGAGAACTGTGTTGTTGATAGAGATGAATCGGCTTTCCATGTTAAACAGATCTCTGTCTGTATTGATAAACATTGTGCGTCTAAGGGCTCCTTTGCTATACTTCAAGAATTGGCATCTAAGGTTAAGGAACACAAACTTGACAACTATATTGCTGTTAAACCGCAACTCTGTAAGGGACACTGTAAAGAACATGGCGTCTTTGTTTCTGTAGACGGCAAGAAGATCAACGAGGCAGATCTAAAAAATCTGGATTTATTTATTGATAATCTGGTTAAAAGTAAATAGTATCATAACCCGAAAAAAGCCGTCAATATCTTTTGGCGGCTTTTTTTTTAGCTATAAAAAAAATTAACAAGTCTAAATGTTTGTTCTAATTTGATTTCCTAAAAATCCCGATTTGTGCAAGATAATCTTCTTTTGAGCAATAATTGGTTATTATTAAAGTATCTTAAAAAAATAGTTGATTTTATATTCCTGTTAGTTATTTTTTTTAAAATTTATTCAAAATAATTTGACGAATATATATAAAGATGATATTTTTGCAACAGACTCAAGTGATCTGAATAATTTTGGTGGCTCAAATGAGGTTAGATAATGCATAAGCTCAATCGTTATGAAGGAATTATTAAGAGCAGTTCAATCGGGTATGCCTACCATAGGATAGTTGTAGATAATCATGATAGACCTGTTGATTATGAGTTTATTGAGGTAAATAGTGCCTTTGAAACTATAACGGGTTTAAGTTCAAGTGATATAATTGGCAGAAAAGTATCCTTAATCCTACCCGGGATTATGGTTGAGGATTTTGACTGGATCGGTTATTTTGGAGATGTCGCATTGCATGGCGGCTCTAAAGAGTTTGAGCAATGGTCACAGCCTCTTAGTAAGTGGTTTAGAGTATGTGTGAGTTCAGAAGAAAAATTTTATTTTTCAACACTATTTATCGATATATCAAGTAATTTGCATAATTCACAGGATAAAATTTACCATTATAATGGTAATTTTGATGTTTTCAATAATATTGATATGAAAACAGATGTAAATTCTGAGCAGTACAACGCCGGTCTTATTAAGCCTGTCAAAAATAGAGATCTGTATAGTTACCTGAAAAATCTTGCAGGTGGAATTAGCCCGCAAACATCACAGATGAAGTCGAATAAACCTTCGTTTTCAAGCGAACAAAATTTCTCAGAACCATTTTTATCAACTGATTCAAAATCCGGTTCAAGGCTCCCTGCTATTTTAATAGCTGAGGATAACAATATTAATATGGTGCTTATTACAACAATTATAAAGAGTATAAACAAAGATATAGAAATAGTTGAGGTACGAACAGGCCGTAATGCAGTTGATAGATTTAAGGAAAAAGAGTTTGACTTGATATTTATGGATATTCAGATGCCTGATCTTGATGGGATAACAGCAACGCGAATGATTCGAGAGGTAGAGAGGGAGAGGAGAAAGAGAGTGCCGATAATTGCACTTACTGCAGGAGTCCTTAAGGAGGATAGAGAAAATGCAATAAGATCCGGCATGGATCGATTTTTAACAAAACCAATCGAGGAAAATAAGATTGCGGCAATTATAGATGAATATATTTTTCACAGAACACATGAGTCTCATATTGAGGTTACTCCATTTGATGATCTTATTCATTTTGATGCAGATAAGTTAAATAATAGATTTAAGGGTAATAAAGAGGCCTTTAAAAGAATTGTTGATGCTGCCATCGAACAATATCCGTTATATATCGAGAGTCTGCAGAGGGCTGCTGAGAATGGTGATATAGAAGAGATAGCAAGAGTTGCCCATTCAATCAGAGGCTCTTCCTATAGTATGTGTTTTGACCGTATCGCCTCCATTGCAGGTGAAATAGAAAAAAAGGCCGATGATTTACCATCGGCTAAAGAATTAATTCCCATAGTTAAGAATGAGTGGGATATCATAAAAGATTTGCTTTAGCGGACTTCTAAAAATCTACCTATCAAACCAATTTGCTGTCCTATTTGAGAACCATACAAGTGAAAGCATAACCGGCACCTCGACTAAAACTCCAACAACTGTTGTCAGAGTAGCTCCGGAGTTCAATCCATAAAGTGAGATTGCAACAGCTACAGCAAGTTCGAAGAAGTTACTGGCACCTATCATTGCGGCAGGACTTCCAATCTCATGTTTAAGTTTCATGATCTTTGCCCAGATGTAGGCAAATGTAAAAATAAAAATTGTCTGTATTATCAAGGGGACAGCTATAAGAAGTATGTTAAATGGCTCTGATATAATAATATTTCCCTGGAATGCAAAAATTATAATTAGTGTTAATAACAAGCCGGAGATGGTAATCCCATTGAATTTTGGTATAAACTTATTCTCAAAATAATCAAGCCCTTTAATCTTTACTAATAAATTTCTTGTTAAGAAACCGGCAGCAAGCGGGATCACAACAAAAAGGACAACAGAAAGAATCAGCGTGTTGTATGGAACTATTATATCGCTTATGCCGAGTAGAAAAGCCACTATAGGTGTAAATGCAAATAGTATTACAAGATCATTTATTGCGACCTGTACCAGCGTATATGCGGGGTTACCCTTTGTTAGAAAACTCCATACAAATACAAAGGCGGTACAGGGTGCTGCACCAAGCAGGACTGCTCCGGCAAGATAGCTCTTTGCATTATCCGTTGTGATGATATTTTTAAATATTACGAAAAAAAACAGCCATGCAAAGAAGTACATTGTAAAGGGTTTTATTAACCAGTTCGTTACAAGTGTTATGAACAATCCCTTTGGTTGTTTAACTGACCGTACAATACTGGTAAAGTCGATCTTCAACATCATCGGATAGATCATTAGCCAGATGAGAATTGCAACAGGGATTGAAACGCTCTCATATTCAAAACGGCTTAAGAACTCAGGTACAACAGGTAGGAATTTCCCAATGGAAACTCCGACTGCTATGCAGATAACTACCCATACAGACAGATATTTTTCAAAAAAAGTAAGCCCCTTAACACTTGACATTTTTATCCTCCATTCTTTTAGATATGCTCATTAATAAAAGTATTTACCCTGTCTTTAATTGCATCTCTAATAGCTCTTGTAAATTCAAGTTTTTCTTCAACAGTTCCATTAAAAGATGAGGGATCCTTAAATCCCCAGTGTTCTCTTTGAGTTTTGCCCGGAAAAAGCGGACATCTCTCAGCAGCTTCAGGATCGCAGACTGTAATTACGAAGTTATAGCTTCGTCCCTCTCTCTGGATATCAAAAACAGATTTTGTCTTATTCTTGGAAATATCGAGATTTACCTCGAGCATCGCCTTTACAACTATCGGGTTTAGATTACCCGGTTCGATTCCTGCACTTTCAGCCTCAAATAGACCATTTCCAAGCACATTCAAAAACTTTTCAGCCATCTGACTCCTTGCGGAGTTATGAATACATACAAATAAGACTCTGATTTTTTCTTTCATACCATTTTCCTTATAGATTTTATATTTTTAATTCATACCAACAACACATCTGCCGCACTGTCTCAGATCAAGCCTTTCAGCGAGTTTTTGACGGTCCAATTCAAAGAGGTGCTTAGGAATTGCGTGGATCGAATCAAAGAGCTTTAAAATATATTCCGGTTGCTCATAGATTACCCTGTACATGATAAATTTTCCGTTTCTTGACTCCTCTATGAGTCCGGCGTTCTTCAGTTCTTTTAAGTTTCTTGATGCAGTGTACGACGCAATCAATAATGAATCAACTAACTCACATACGCACAGCTCTTTGTCGGTAGATAGAAGAAGAGCTAGTAATCTGAGTCTTGTTTCATCAGATAGGGCCTTAAAAATAGCGGTTATCTTATTAGCTGTGTTTTTGTTGTCTGTCATTATTACTCCTAACAAACTCTCATTTGTACACATGTGCAAGTGTATTAAAATAGTGTTAAAATGTCAACAGTTTTTTTGATTAATTTTTAAGAGAGGGGCTAGAATATTGATTTTAGTAATAAATATGTTGACATTCACTGGTCTATAGTGTGATAATGTTTTATTATGTATGAAGTAGTCTGTGAACAATATGAAAAAATATTTCCGATCTCTAATGCAATGTGCGGTCTGGTTCAGAGGTATTTAAACTGTAACTCGGTTGTCCTGGATATCGGTTGTGCAACAGGTGAATTGTTGTATAAAAACTCTGCATTGATGAAAATCGGAATTGGAATTGATCCTGATGTTTCACTTATTGCCAGGGCAGGTATTATTCATAGGAGACCAAATTTGTCCTTTTTAAGAGGGGACATGAACACCTTAGAGAGCAGTTTTAAAACAATGAATGATGAGGTTGTATCAGAGTTTGATCTTGTAACAATTACAGGCAATACACTTGTTCATCTTCAATCACCTCATGGATTAAGATTTTTTTTAGACAGACTTAAAAAGATCCTAAAAAATGGTAGTAGAATACTGATTCAGATACTCAATTATGATAGAATTCTCGCTGAAAAACCTCAAATGTTACCTGATATCCGATCAGAAAATTATATATTTGAACGAACCTACAATTATAGAGACAAGTTAATTGATTTTCACATTAGATTGCTCGATAGAGATCACAATCGTATATCTGAGTCAGTAACTACAATTTATCCTTTAATTTATGATGAAATCATAGAAATGTTATCACTAGCCGGTTTTACAACTGATACTGTTATGGGCGATCTTAATGACAGACCATTTATCAAGGACAAATCTGAGTTACTCATCCTCTCTTCAAGTTATATCGGGTATTGAGACTAATGTATATCGGGTGTTTAGGTTAATGTGAAAAGGTCAAATGATAATGTGTAAAACTATTATTCCTGTGAATATTATGGTTAATCAGGATAGAATTTCTTGCGGTTATTCTTTGTTGTGCTTGTTTTCTTTTTTAATTCTATCTTTTTGATTCTTGATGAATATGATGGTTTAGTCTTGACGCGATTCTTTGGTGGAATTTCCGCTTCAGTTATAAAGTTTTTAAGTCTTTCCATAGCCGCCTCTCTATTCAGCTCTTGAGTTCTATGTTCTTTGGCATTAATTACTAAGATTCCATCCTTTGATATGCGGTTATGGCATAACTTATTTAATCTGAATTTTACAATTGTTGGTATATTCGATTCATTAATTATATCAAATCGTAATTCAACCGCAGTAGAGACCTTGTTTACATTTTGTCCGCCGGGTCCACCTGCTTTTATGAAATTTAGAGTGATGTTTTTTTCATCAATAGATAGTGTTTCAGTCAGCTTAATCAACATATTCTTACCTGTTAAATTTCAATTAACTTTTAATTGTAGATGCTCTTTATTTATAGTTTATCGTTTATCGTAACATTTAAATTGACTTTCATTTGCACCTTTAAACAGATACTCTAATCCATTGAGTTTGATCTCATACAATAAACCCATTAATTGTCCCAGTTTTCCTTCAGGCAGCCCTTTTCTATTGAACCAAACAACATAAGGCTCAGGCAGATCAATAAGTTTCCATCCCTTATATTTACCGAAGGGCATTTGAAAATTTGCAATATCATTTAAAGTTTCATTGTTCATATACCATTCTTTTAAATCAATTTTTACGATAGTGCAACAATAAGTTTAATAAATTTTAATTTTATAGAGCTTTTTTACTTTTAGAATGTCATGATTTAGTTGATAAATGTAGCATAATATTAATTTTAAAGTTGTTGACATTAATGTATAAATTTTTTATAATAAAAAATATTAATTATGGACGGAGGATTTAATGCTTATTAAAGTAACAACGATTGCATTGTCGCTCCTCCTTGGTGGCGTACTTGGATACATAGTTAGATTTTTAATTGCTAAAAGCGGGCTAGATTCGGCAGAAAAAAAAGCTGAGATGCTTCTTAAGGATGCAAGATTTGAGGCAGAGTCTCATAAAAAAGAACTCGTGCTTGAAGCAAAGACTTTTTTAATTCAGGAAAGGAACAATTTTGAGAAGGAAACTAAAGAGAGGAGGATTGAGCTACAAAGACACGAGAAGAGGATAATTCAGAAAGAGGAACAGCTTGATAAGAGAGTCTCAGAACTCGAGAAGAGAGAGCGTGTAACACTTGAAAAGGAAAAACAATTCAATGAGAAGAATGCTGCTGTAACAAGATTACAGGAAAGCTGGGAAAAAGAATTGGAAAAACTTTCAGGAATATCGGCTGAACAGGCAAAAGCAATGCTTGTTAAAACTCTTGAAGATGCTGCTAAACAGGAGGCTCAGATTTCTATCAACAGGATAGAGGAAGAGGCAAAGTTTACCGCAAATAAAAAAGCAAGAGATATTCTTGTTACCTCTATTCAGAGAATAGCCTCTGAAGTGACCGCTGATGTGACTACAACTACTGTAAGTCTACCTAATGATGAAATGAAGGGTAGGATTATTGGTAGAGAGGGTAGAAATATCAGAACACTTGAAACGCTTATTGGTGTAGATATTATAATTGATGATACACCTGAGGCTGTAGTTATTTCGTGTTTCGATCCTGTCAGAAGAGAGATCGCAAAAATTGTATTGGGCAGATTGGTAGCAGATGGAAGAATTCATCCGACTAG
Source organism: uncultured Spirochaetales bacterium (assembly GCA_964471825.1). Taxonomy (GTDB): domain Bacteria; phylum Spirochaetota; class GWE2-31-10; order GWE2-31-10; family CAYYKD01; genus CAYYKD01. The sequence continues at coordinate 49,469 of CAYYKD010000017.1, read as the reverse complement.
AATTGAGGAGATCATCAATAAAGTTGTAAGTGAAGTCAACGACATTATTTATGATGAAGGTGAGAAGGCTATTTTAACACTTGGTATTGCAGGGATGTCAACAGAGGGGATTATTAACCTCGGTAGACTTCACTTTAGAACAAGTTATGGTCAAAATGTACTCCAACATTCTATAGAGGTGGGAAATATCGCCGGAACTATCGCTGCTGAACTTGGGATTGACCCTATAATGGCTAAGAGAGCCGGATTACTGCATGATATTGGAAAGGGTGCTACCAGTGATGGTGAGAGCAGTCATACAGAGGCCGGTTATGATATGGCTAAAAAAATGGGTGAGTCAGAGAAAGTTCTCAACGCTATAATGAGCCACCATGGAGATGTTGAGCCAAATTGTATAGAGTCGATTATCGTACAGGCTGCAGATGCAGTTAGTGCAAGTCGTCCCGGTGCAAGAAGGGAAAGTATTGAAAATTATATCAAGAGACTGGAAAGTCTTGAGAAGATTGCGGACAGTTATGAGGGCGTAGAAAAAGCTTATGCAATTCAAGCTGGACGAGAGATAAGGGTTATAGTAAATAACTCCTTAGCAAATGATGATAAGGCATTAGAGATATCGAAGGATATAGCAAAACGAATTGAAAACGAATTGAAGTATCCAGGCAAGATCAAGGTTACCGTGATAAGGGAATCAAGATTTATTGAATATGCGAGATGATTTTCAGGCTGTTCTTATGAACAGCCTTTATTTTTTTAACTTTGGGGTGATATGTGTCTGTAAATGTGATTAAGGTTCTTGCACTAGGTGATTTAATCGGTGATCCCGGTGTGAATTCGGTAATTCTAAAGTTGAATTCAATTAAGAAAAAAGAAAAAATCAATTTGGTTATAGCAAATGGGGAGAACTCAGATAATGGTTTTGGTATAACAGAGAATATAATAGAAAAACTCAAGCAGGCCGGGGTAGATGTAATTACTTCCGGTAATCATATCTGGTCAAATAAGGATTGCGAAAAACTTCTATCAAATTATGATATACTTCTTAGACCTGCAAACTATCCGGCGGCACCCGGTAAAGGATATTGGATCGGAGAGACGGGCGGTGTTCAGATAGGTGTAGTGAACCTGCAGGGACGGTATTCAATGACGCCGATAGACTGTCCTTTTCAAGTCTTAGGTAAATTAATTAAATCAGAATTAAAGAATAGGTTTATTATTGTTGATTTTCATGCAGAGAGTAGTGCTGAGAAGAAAACGCTGACTGTTGCCTATGATGGGAAGATCTCTCTATTATTCGGGACTCATACACATGTTCAGACAGCAGATGAGGTTATACTTAAAGGCGGGACCGGTTTTATTACAGATCTCGGTTTATGCGGCGGACTTGATAGCGTAATTGGAATGGATAAAGATGGAGTTTTAGAGAAAATATCAACTCAGATCAATGTTCCTTTTACACCGTCTAAAGAAAATGTTAAAATTCAGGGAATAATTGCCGAAATTGATATTAAGAGTGGTAAATGTCTTTCGATTAAGAGAATTTCTGTTTAGAAAATTTCTCAATATTTGGGTTGTTGGATTGTTTGCTTACCAATAAGGATATCTGATGGATCATAAATTAGTTCAGTCTTTAATTATACTTTTTGGCAGATCAAAATTAAAAGAAAAATCGGTGTTTACAGTTAGTGAAATAAGAAGGGCTTACTATAGCAAGGCAAAGCAGTATCATCCAGACATGGTGGTAATAAGTGGCGACAATGCTCATGATCAGACCGAGAAATTTAAAAAAGTCTCGGAGGCCTACAGTTATCTCTTGTCAAAAAAGAAATCGACTCAGAAGATATCCAGTAGTGAAAAAAAATATCACTATGATAGAAATTACGGTTCAAACGGAACATTCTATTCCGGTTCTATTCCATCTAAGAAGTTAAAATTTGCAGAGTATCTATATTATAGAGGCTGCATAGAGTGGCGAGACCTGATATCTGCTATTTCATGGCAAGTAAGAAATCGCCCTAAATTCGGTGATATTGCAGTCCGTTTAAACTATATTGATTCGAACAAATTGAAGGATCTAATTTCTGATTATTCTTCACAGTTAAGAATTGGTGAAAAAGCTCTAAAGCGGGCATATATTAATCACTATCAGTTGTTTGTGATACTTGGCATGCAGAAAAAAGCTGACCTCCCAATCGGTAAATATTTCATATCGAGAGGTCTTATTTCGGAGGGTGAACTAAATTCGCTGCTTCTTCAAAACAGAGAACATAATTCCAGGATGTCTAGTTAATTGTAACAACTATATCATTACCATCCGCATCGATTTTTATTACATCACCTGCTTTGATTTCACCGGATATTATTTTTAAACTTATTGGATTTTCTACAAAATTCTCGATTATCCTTCTCAACGGCCTTGCACCAAATTCAGGGGTAAATCCCAATTCAGATAATTTATCTATTCCACTGTCGGTAAATTCAATTTTATAGCCATTTGATTCTATTTTATTTTTTAATTTAATTAGCATTAGCGTTGTAATTTGATTGATGTGCTCCCTTGACAATGGATGAAATACAATTAGATCATCAATTCTGTTTAAGAACTCCGGCTTAAAGAATTTTTTGGTTTCTTGAAGTATCTTAAGCCTAATCTGCTCATAGTTTTCATCATCAGATTTTTCTGTTGTAAATCCGATTTTTTTATTGAAGTCAAAAACATGTGACGATCCCAGGTTTGAGGTTCCAATTATTATACAGTTTTTAAAACTTGCCTCAACACCCTGACTGTCAGTTAATCTTCCTTCATCAAATATTTGAAGAAGTATGTTAAAGACATCTTCGTGTGCTTTCTCAAGTTCGTCAAGCAGAACAATTGAGAATGGTGATCTTCGAATTAACTCGGTTAATTGACCCCCTTCATCATAGCCGACATAGCCGGGAGGAGAGCCGATCATTTTTGATACAGAGTGTTTTTCCATGTACTCAGACATATCAAGTCGAATTATTTTTGCTTCATTATCAAAAAGAAATTCTGCAAGTGCCTTTGCAAGCTCTGTTTTACCAACACCTGTTGGTCCTAGAAATAGAAATGAACCTATCGGCCTGTTAGCATCTTTAAGACCTGCTCTATTTCTTCTTATAGCATTAGAGACTGCTCTTATTGGAGCATCCTGTCCTATGATTCTTTGGTGCAATTTTGTTTCCATCGATTGAAGTTTCTCAGACTCAGTCTCGACTATTTTATTAGCCGGAATTCCGGTTGTTTTACTAATTACCTCTGCAATATCATCCTCTGTAACAAGGTCATTTTTTGTCTGTTTCTGTTCCATCCACTCATTTTTTAAGTTAGTTAGCCTTTTTTCGATATCATTTATTTTTTGCTGCAGTTCGACGACTTCCTCAATTCTATTTTTTACAAAATTATCAGTCTGTTCTCTACGAAGTTCTGTTTTTTCTTTCTCCAGGTTTTGAATTTCCGGAGGGATTGATATAATATTTAGATGTTTTCTCGCCCCGGCTTCATCAATAAGGTCTATTGCTTTGTCCGGAAGAAATCTATCATTAATATATCGTTCTGCCATTCTTGCAGCTGCATCGATTGCACCTTCTGAGTAGGTTATCTTATGATGGCCCTCATATTTTTCTTTGATACCATTAAGGATTGAAATAGTTTGTGTAACGCTCGGTTCTTCAAGGATTACAGGCTGAAATCTTCGTGACAATGTTTTATCTTTTTCTATAGTTTTTTTATAAATTTCAGAGGAGGTTGTCCCTATCAGTTGAATTTGCCCCCGTGCCAACGCCGGTTTCAATATATCCGCTGCTTTTATGCTACCACCGCCTGACGCATCTATTAAAGTGTGCAGGTCATCTATAAACGCAATAACCTTACCATGGGAGTTTATTAGTGAATCCAGTATTGATTTCATTCTTTCTTCGAACTCACCTTTAAATTTTGCACCGGCGGTAAGTTGAGCAACATCAATCTGAAGGATCTTCTTATTTAAAATAGTTTCGGGAACACGGGAATTAATGATAAGTTGTGCAAGCCCCTCTATCAGGACTGTTTTTCCAACTCCGGGCTGACCGATAATTATCGGATTGTTTTTAGTTCTACGGGCTAGTATTTCAATTACTCTTGCCATGTCCTCTTCTCTTCCGATTACAGGATCTAATTCACCTCTCTGAGCAAGCTCAGTCAAATCTACACCGTAGACTTTTAGGACATCTTCCTTGGTTTCAGCATCTCTTGAGTCAATTGTCATTCCGGATTTAATATTCAACAATATATCTTTGCATTCATCGTACTTTAATCCTGCTTCAAAAATGATCGTAGAGGCAGGTTGAATTGAAGGGCTGAAAAAGGCCAGAAACAGAGTGCCTGTAGAAATAAATTTATCATTGAGTTTTTTAGTTTCTTCCATAGCGATCTCAAATAACTTTTCGATATCAGGTGAAAGTGTGATATTCATAGGGTCTACTGTTTCATCATTTTTTGGTTGTGAGTTGTAGATCTTTTCTGTTATCTTATCAATTATTTGAATCGGATCGTTAGTTAGTTCCTGTAGAATCTTTACTACAACAGAATCATCCTGCTCTATGATTCCAAGAAGTATGAATTCCGGTGAAAATATGCTCTGCCTTAGATTGGCAAGTTCCATTGTCCCTATATTTATAGCATGAATAACCTTTTCCGTGCAAAGTCTAAGATATTTTTGAAACATTTGTCATGACCCCTTAATTATTACTTAAAAACTGTGAACAATATACAATAATTTAATGTTTTATCAAATTGATTTTTTTTAATTTTGAATAAATTTGATAAAAACCACATTTTTACATGAAATTTACATATATTATTTATATCATTGTGTATTAAATTTAATACAGTTATGTGTTAGTGAGAGGTCTGAGAAATTGAATTCAAGCATAATCAAGAGTTGGCATAGTAAATGCTGTATAACATTGCTAATATTGTAAAAGGAGCATAGTATGTCACTTTCTGATGTTGATCTTAGAGTATATTTCATGGAGATAAAGAGGTCAAAATTGTTAACTCATGAAGAAGAGATTGAACTTGCAAAGTTGATAGAGGCAGGTGACAATGATGCTTTTGAAAAAATGGTTAACTCCAATCTAAGGCTTGTTGTTAAGATAGCCAAGCATTATGCTACACCTGAATGGCAGTTATCTGACCTTATTCAAGAAGGAAACATGGGTCTTCTTAATGCGGTTAAAAAATTTGACTATAGAAGAGGTGTAAGGTTTTCTACTTATGCGTCATGGTGGATTAA
>CAYYKD010000017.1:0-44168 GCA_964471825.1 uncultured Spirochaetales bacterium | reverse complement strand
AGACTGATTAGAATACCGCATAGAAAAGAGGAAAAACTTAGAAAAATAAATAGAGTTTTTAATGAAATGTCTCAGGAGCTGAAAAGACCGCCTACAAATAGTGAGTTGTCAATAGAACTTGGTTATAAGGAATCAGAGATTTCTTACCTGAGATCTATCAGTGAGAAGGCTATTTCAATTGATGCAGAAATATGCGAGGATTGTTCTATGCTTAATTTAATTGATGATCTGGTTTATTCACCGGAGTGTATATATGATAAAAAAGCACTAGAGGTTGTAACAGATCAGATACTTGAGGGGCTAAAAGAAAAAGAAAGGATTATATTAAAATCCAGATTTGCATTTGATATAAATAAGAAAAACACCTTAAAAACTATAGCTAAGGATCTTGGAATTAGCCCTGAAACAGTAAGGCAGATCGAGATAAAGGCGTTAAAAAAGATAAGAGAATCGCATGGGTATCTTAGGGATTATCTGGCGTCCTAAGAACCGGATAGATATCTTAAATAGCTTGAGCAAAAGTTGCTGTTAATACAGCGACTTTTTTAATTTTTCGAATGGTATCTATATATCTATAAACATCTCTATATACAAATCTTTTAAATTGATGAAATTTAAAAGATATAACTATACATTACTATACAAAATTATAATCATAATGGTCTATCAAAATAAAATAGAGAATCTTTTTGAATATAATAACACTGCAAAGTCTATAGATGTGAAAAAAATAACAATAAACAGTTGACAAACAGCTATAAAATAATATATTATAACTTGATTTAAAAAAAAAGCCGGAGTTTGTAAATGCTAAACAATAAAAGCTGTATATTAAGACTGTCAAAGTACAAGAAAACTTTAAAAAGACTCAAAGTTCTTGGCTTTAAAAAAGTATTCTCCGACAACCTTGCAGATGCTATTGGTGTCTCATCTGCACAGGTAAGAAAAGACTTCTCCATGTTTGAAATAACCGGAAACAAGAAAGCCGGCTATACAATAGATGATTTAATCGAAAAACTAAACAGGGTGCTTGGAAGAGATGAGTATCAGAATGTGGTAATTATTGGTGCGGGCAGTATTGGAAGTGCATTGATTAAGTATCAGGGGTTTGACAAAGAGGGGATCAAGATCGTTGCAGCATTTGACATTGATGAGAGAAAGGTCTCCAAAGATGGCCTTGTCCCCATTTTACATATTGATGATCTTGAAGTATTTGTTAGCGAAAATGGAATTAAAATAGGGATTATCTGTGTTCCTGATATGTTTGCTCAGCAGACAGTCGATCATATGGTAAAATCAGGCATAAAGGGTGCATTAAATTTTGCACCTGTCAATCTTCGTGCACCGCAGGATTTTATTATTGAGAGCATTAATCTTGAAATGGAACTTGAGGCTGTAATCTATTTTGTTAATGCCTTAGAAAGTTAACAAAAAAAAACAAAAATAATTAATAAACGATTTGATTTTTCAAAAAAAATAAACTATAATCAAGTTTGTTATAAGTATATATTTTTTGATATCTATAATTAGAGTTGGAATAGGCTCTTTAGAAGACGGGTTTTTTATAGGAGTATTTTATGGCAAAGATTATGATTGCTGATGACATGAAAACTGTTTTACATAATATGACATTTGTACTGGAAAACTATGATCATACGGTTGTTGCTAAGGCATCGAATTGTGCTATTGCATATAATGAATATAAAAGTACAAAACCTGATGTTCTACTGTTGGATATACTGGGTATGGATGCTTTCTCGGAAGAGTTAAATATGCAGTTGGATAGTTTTGAGTTGATTAAGATAATTCTTAAGGATGATCCAAATGCAAATATTATAGTCTTGACTGCATCTCCGCGAGAGGATTTTATAAAGAAAGCTCTGGTTTTGGGTGCTAAGGGGTTTTTAGTAAAGGGCGTCTCTAATGAAAAGTTGATTATGACAATTAACAATATTCTAACCAAAGGGAAACAATAGTTGTTTTCAGGTATATATAAATGAACGATAAATTGATAACCTTGATTTCGAAGAATGGGAAAATAAATGGTTATATTTGTACATTACGGGGTGTAATTGATGAGGTGGGAGAAAGTCAGGGACTTAATCTTATCTCAAAGGCTGTATTTGCGAGAGCTCTAAGTGCTGCAGTTTTGTTGTCCGGAAGTCTTAAAAGTGATAGTGATATGCTTACGCTTAAGTGGGAATGTACAGGGCCAGTAGGGGCGATTACTGTGCAGGTTAATGGTAAGGGTATCATGCGGGGTAACATCAAAAACAGAAGTCTGAGTCTGATAGAGAGTTCTATAGATAGTGAGGGTTTTAGAACTGAACCATATATGGGGTTTGGCGAGTTTGTTGTGTCCAGGAAGTTGTTTAATTCTAATCGTGACTACAACTCTGTAGGTGTAATTGAAACAGGGGAAATTGCTGAGGATATTACTAGATTTTTGTCAGATTCGATGCAGATTGATTCCGGTCTGAAACTTGGTTTGGATATCTCACCTGATAATAAAACTACTGCGGCCGGTGGAATTCTACTTATGGCTATGCCCGGTGCATCTGATCAGGATATTGATAAGATTGAGGCTGTAATTGATAATCTGAATTCAGTTACCAGGATTCTATCTGTGCTTGATAAAAATACAATTAAAAAGTTTGCTGATGATAATGACTTGATTGTTGTGGGTGAGCGGTCTATTAGTTTTGAATGCGGCTGCAATGCTGATAAAATTAAATCAGTTATGAAGCAGCTTAGTTATGAGGAATTTACTCACTATATTACTGATGAGGGGATTATTTCGGCAGTATGTGAGTTTTGTAATAAAAAGTACGATTTTACTCCAGAGGAGATTAGGCAGTAACTATGAGTACAATGATCTCCAGGATTGAGAAAGAGTATATATTTAATTTTCTAATTCAGAACAAAGTTGAAACAGAGTTGCACTGCGGAGATACTGAAGCAGTTGCGTTGATTATGGGGCAGTCTCAGACGGAGATGAAATTAGAGATTTTTCCAATGAGTGAGGCGTTAAATAAGTTTAATGCTTCAATTCAGGTGTTTTTTTATTTTCAAAACACACACCATACATTTAAATCTAATATTATTAAAACACATTCAAATCACATAATAATAAAAAACCCTGATAATATTGTAAAGAATTTGGCTAGAAAATTTGAGCGGATTAATATGAGGGGGACGGTTAATACAGAGTTTGAAGTTATTGGTCAGAGATTGCCTCTAAATTATCCTCAGTGTAAACTTCACTATTTTCCCGATACTCCGCCGGTGTCAGCAGATTTTTCCGGTGTAAAATTGGATACTATCATTAATAGATTTCGCGAAAAGATGAAAAACTATGTAAGTCAGAGTAAGATTGTTATGGTTAGGAATTTTAAATCCTCCCGGTTTGAAGAGGATCTGGCCATAAATTACGGTAAAATTGTCTATGTTCCTGACACTCATACAGACATACCGGCAAAAAAGGTGGCAGATGATCTTCCTGTTCTGACAAAAGAGGAGTGGTCGAGCTATGAGTCATTTAAAAATAACACTAACAGTTTTCAGTTAAACAAGGCACTCTCTGATTATCTTACCAACCTAAAAAAGGATGATATCTACTCATATGCAATAATGCCTGTACTATATAGAAATTACATTGTAGCTTTGATCTATCTTTCCAACAACCATCAGAAGTCTACAATAATAAATGCAAATCTTTTGAAGTATGTTTTTCAATTTTCTAAAATTTTATCATATACGCTAAAAGAAAATGGATATTTTAGAGAAGAGGAAGGCAAGAAACAGAAAATGACTGTCCCTGCATTTGATCTTAGCCCCGGTGGAATCGGTCTATGCGTAGAGGATGATAAACTTGAATCAGTATTGAAGGTTGGTACAAACTATCGTATGTTATTTCATATTGAGGGACGCCCTATAAGGGTAAATACGAAGTTTGTGCGTCAATTTCAGAAGCTCTCAAAGTATTATTACGGCTTTGTTTTTTTAGATATTAAGATCGAAGATGCAGAGTTTCTTCATAAGTATCTTAAGGAATTTAAAGAAAAACGGAAATAGTAACTTTTATAGACCATTTATAAAGTGTTACGCTATGTTTGACGATAAAGTAAAAAGCACTCTAATAATATGGCACATCGAAATAAATTAATTCCGGCCTATATATGGTATAGGAATAGGTTTAAGACTATAAATTCTTATTTGTAAGTTTTGTTAAAGATGTACTGTTATAATATATGGGACTGTATAGAGTGTAATAAATTTTATTAAGAGGTCTCTTAGTCCTCAAAAGGTTGTAAAGGTGTTAATGTCAACAAGAACCCTGGTAATGTTTATATCAATTGCCATAACTCTTAGTTTTCAGACAATTAATATTTATTCACAAAATTCTTCCTCCTGGCAGGAAAACGAAAAAAGAGCAATAGATTTGTTTAATTCAGGAAAACATGAAGAGGCAATTATTCTTTTTAGAGAAAATATCGCTAAGTCTGATAATCCTAATATTATTAGAGAGGGGTATTTCTGGCTTGCAAAGGCTTTGATGAGTGTTTCAAGATATGATCAGGCAGGATCAGTACTTGAGTTTTATATTTTAAATTATGCTGACGGGTTAAATATATCTGAGGCGTATTATCAGAAAGGGCGGCTATTATTTGAAATTGAAGATTATAATGGGGCAATTGAGCAACTAACACTCTACATTGATAAGTATCCAAAGCATGGTATGATCAGCAATGCCTATTATTGGATTGGTGAATCTCTCTATTCCTTAGGTCGGCTTGATGACTCGGCTGTATATTTTAAGATAGTCTCTGAGAAGTATCCGCGAAGTCTTAAAAGAGAGGCGAGTCTATATAAATTAAAACTTGTTGAGCATAAAAAGACAGAGTATGCACTGCAGAATTTATTGAAGTGGTCACAGGAGCAGTATATATCAAGTCTATCTAAGTTTCGTGCCAGAGAGAAGACTCTGCAGCAGGCGATTGAAGAATACTCAAGGGGAGGTGCGGGCAGTACGCAGTCTTCAGAAGAGGATCGAAAGAGGATTGAGGGGTTACTTGCAGAAAACTCAAGGCTTCAGCAGAGGATTTTGGAATTGGAAAAAATGATAAGAGACGGCTCATCTGATAAATTATTGGAGAGTAGGATAAAAGAAATAAATAATAAAGAGTTAATCCTTAAGCAAAAAGAAGAGGCTCTAAGGATTATAGATATAGAGCTTAAACAGAAGGAAAAGAAACTTGCTAAATAATAGGTGTCTATTTATTTCTATAATTTTTTTTATCTCTATAAATTTAAGTATATTTAAACTTTACCCTCAGACTGATAAAAGTATATCAGGAAGAAACTTTAGAATAACAGTCTCGGGTGATAATGGCAAATTTTTACTTCTTGGAAGATCTGATGATAAATCAAAGTTTATACCCTTAATATTTAACGAGGAAATTCCTGAGAAATCTAACACATTCTTCAGGCTTATGATGGATAATAAGATCGTACCGCTTGGTGAAGGTGGAATGGGCCGATTTAGGGATATATGGACAGAGGATAATAAGATTTTTTATACATGGACTAATCCATCTGTGAAGGTGTTGATTTCATATTCATTGATACCATCTGAGGTTGGTAAACCGGCTGACACATTGATAATTGATTTCTCGGTAACCAGTAATGTTGATAAGACCGTAACAGGAGACCTGGGGTTCTGTATAGATACATATCTCGGTGAGAAAGGAAAGGAGCATTTTGTACTGCCGGGAAACATCTCGATTTCCGATGAGTATGAGATGTCCGGTGAGATGCTTCCTGACTTTGTTACAAGTTATGATAGTTCTCAGAAAATTGGCTTAAATATATTGTTTAATAGAGATGGCCAGGTGACACCGGATAGAGTTTTTTTTACAAACTGGAAACGATATAGTGATATGACAGGAAAACATCAGGTTGTCAAAGGACGAAGTTTTTTCTTAAATTCATATTCGCAGAACGATTCTGCCTGTATTATAGAGTACACCGATAGAAAATATCTGCCTGGAAGACCGGTTGATTATCGTTTTATTTTGAGCATGAAAGCCGAACTCTCTACTATTAATAAGACCTCTGTTTTGCCGGGGGGCGGAAAAATTGAGAGCACAATAGAGACGATAGAGGTTAAGAAGGACGAGGCCCCTTTGAAGAACCAAAATACCGAATCTTCAGGCATATCGAATGTTGATTTGAAATTTGAAAACCTAAATTTGCTTGACCTGTTTAAACTTCTGGATATAATAAATGAAAAGCTTGAAAGCACAGTGATAACAGATGAAGATGTTACACTATCTGAGTCAATTCTACTTGAAATATCAAAACGAAGAATCCGATAACACATTTTTCATAGATTAATACTTTACCTGAATTGTTAACCTAATTAGTAATATGTCTATATTTTATATCAAAATTCATAAAAAAACATTGTATAAAACGAAATTGTTTCGTATATTCATACTATTCAAGGGGAAATAGATGGGTAAAAAGCAGATGTCGGATAGTAATGTAGTTGAAGGTTCTGAATTGTTGAGTGCGGGGAAAAAAGGGGATTTCTATATAGTAGGGATAGGAGCGTCGGCAGGTGGCCTTGAGGCTCTAGAGATATTCTTTAATAATATGCCTCAGACAAACGATATGGCTTTTATTGTTGTACAACATCTATCACCCGACTATAAATCCTTAATGGTAGAACTTCTGTCTAAGCATACTAAGATGACTGTTATGCATGCACAAGATAATATTGATATACTGCCTAACAATGTCTATCTTATACCGCCAAAGAAACATATGACAATATATCACCGAAAACTTCTTCTTACAGACTATGCACATCAGGCACAACCCCATACGCTAAATCTTCCCATAGACATATTTTTTAGGTCATTGGCAGAGGACGCGGGGGAGAAGGCAATAGGTGTTGTGTTGTCAGGTACCGGTAGTGATGGAACGAGGGGGATTAGAGCTATTAAAGAGGCCGGCGGATTGGTCATTGTGCAGGATGGTTCTACTGCAAAGTTTGATGGGATGCCCTTGTCGGCGATTTCTACGGGACTTGTTGACTATATCCTGCATGCTGAGAAGATACCAGAGGAATTGTGTAAATATGTTAAGTATCCTGAGCTGGTTCCTAAGCAAAATATAGCTGTATTGAAGGATGATGATAGTTTTAATAAGATATTTGCGATGATAAGGGAAAAAACAAGTGTTGATTTTAACTACTATAAGCAGACAACCGTTGTTCGTAGAATAGAGAGGCGGATGAGCATAAATCAGATGAAGACTCTAAGGGAATATGCTGATTACTTAAAAGACAATCCGTCAGAGATAGTTACTCTATACAAAGAGATATTGATTGGCGTTACAAAGTTTTTTAGAGATCCAGAGAGTTTTGAGGATTTGTTGCAGACGGTAATTCCGGCTATTTTAAGTGATAAGCCGTCAGGATCTACTATAAGAGTGTGGATTTCGGGTTGCTCAACAGGCGAGGAGGCCTATTCTCTAGCAATTCTTTTTAGAGAGTATATAGAAAAGAATGGAATGAACTACGATGTAAAGATATTTTCAACAGATATAGATACTGATGCCCTTGACTTTGCAAGTACAGGTGTCTATAATGAGAGTATAGTTGCGGATGTATCTGAGAGTAGGCTTAGAAAGTACTTTGTTCAAAAAGGTGATACCTATCAGGTGGCTAGAATTATAAGAGAGATGGTAGTTTTTGCTAAGCATAATATTTTAAAAGATCCGCCATTCAGTAAGATAGATCTTATAAGTTGTAGGAATATGCTTATCTATTTCCAGCCTATTTTACAGAAAAAAGTTTTTAGTCTGTTTCATTTTTCCTTGAATTCTGATGGTTTCTTGTTTCTCGGCTCCAGCGAGAGCGTGGGAGAGTGGATAGACCTGTTTCATCCATTTAATATAAAAAATAAAATATACAGATACAAAGGTGGAATGAAACCTAGAATTATTGATACAGTGCAGATGCCTGATAAGATATCTGCTTTTATAGAAAGATCAAAATCAAGCGGCCTGGTCGATATTGGAACAAGTCGCGGGCCGTCTAAACCGCTTGAGAATATCTACTATAAATTGATTGAGGACTATGTGCCGGCCTGTCTGATAATTGATGAGAGTTTTCATCTTGTACATGTTTTTGGTGATGTTGATAGATTTTTAAAGATCCCATCAGGCAAAACCAACTTAGATGTTTTTAAGATGTTTAGAGATGGGCTTACAGTTCCATTGTCCTCAGCTATTCATAAAGTTAAGAAGGAGAAGAAGCCTGTTACTTTTCATGAACTTCAGGTCTCAGGTAAAAATGAGCTAATATATATCGATGTTACTGTAAAAGAGTATTCCCTTGATGATATGTCAAAGGGTAAGTATTACTTGATAATATTTGAAAGGGTTTCTAATGAAACAATTGGGCAGAGAAAAGATGAGAGTATTGATGTTGTTATGATATCAGATCAACGGATAAGAGATCTTGAACAGGAACTTCAATACTCAAGAGAGAACCTGCAGGCAACAATTGAAGAGTTGGAAACAAGTAATGAGGAGCTGCAGGCTACTAACGAGGAGCTTCTGGCAGCCAATGAGGAGCTTCAAAGTACCAATGAGGAGCTTCAGTCGGTAAATGAAGAGCTTATTACCGTGAATTCTGAGTATCAATCAAAGATTACCGAACTATCTACATTAAATAATGATATTAATAATCTGCTACAAAGTACAAACATAGGTACACTGTTTCTGGATAATGAAGTTTGTATAAGAAAGTTTACTCCGGCGGTGTCTACTATAATTAATGTTATAAATTCAGATCTGGGTAGACCATTTTCGCATATTTCTAATAATATTAAACGAATAAATATTGAGGAAAATATAAGGTCTGTTATGAGTAGCCTGATCCCCATTGAGTCAGAGGTAGAGACGACCAATGGCTGTGTCTATTTGATGAGGATCCTGCCGTATCGAACCACAGACAACGAGATACGGGGAGTTGTGATAACATTTATTGATATCAGTCTTCTAAAAAAAGCAAATAGGACTATCGAAAAACTTAAGAATTCTATAGAGTCGAGTCTTAATGTAGTAATGATAACTGATATTGCAGGTAAAATTGAATATGTGAATCCTGCATTTAGAATTCAGACAGGATATGAAATTGATGAGGTGATAGGCAAGAAGCCTGCATTACTTAAATCAGGATTAACTCCGAAGTCTGTATATGAAGAGATGTGGGCTAAGATTAAAGATGGTGAGGTCTGGAGCGGTGAACTTTGCAATAAAAAGAAAAACGGTGAGATTTATTGGGTTATAGCTTCGATATCTGCAATTAGAGATGAAAACGATGTGATAACCGGTTATTTAAAGGTTGGCATAGATATTACAGAAAAAAAAGAGTCACTATTGAAGTACGAAATGGAAAGTGCTATCCTATCAAGTGTTGCAGAATCATTTGAAATGGCTATTACTGTAGTAAACTCATCAGGTCTGATTGTCTATGCAAACAATGAGGCGGAGAAACTGTTTGGACTTAATCGCGAGGAGATTACAGCCAGAAGGTTTAATGATGAAAAGTGGAGATTTAAAGATGAAATAGAAGATGCTGGTAGGCCGTTTAAGATAATTATGAGTACAGGCAAACCGCTTGTAGACTTTAAAGAGGTAATTGAGAAAGGGGATGGAACAAGCATAACACTTAGTATTACAGGTAAGCCTGTTTTTAATAAGTCGGGTAATATTGATAAAATAGTTTTCTTTATGAAAAGAGCCGAATAAGTCTTGCTACCAATCAATAGGAAAATAGTCTTTTAAGAATTTACCGCACCAGTGTTTTCCGGTTATTATTCCATCAAAAAAAGGGTCACAGACTCTTGCAGCACCATCGACTATATCAAGAGGCGGTTGGAAGTCGTGTAGCTCCTGTTTAAGTTTAGAAAGTTGAATCGGATCTTCATCGGTAACCCACCCTGTATCGACAGCATTCATAAATATGCCATGATTTGCAAGCTCATCAGCTGAGGTGTGAGTAAGCATATTTAGAGCAGCCTTTGCCATATTTGTGTGAGGATGCCTTTCTCCCTTTTTGAATTTCAAAAACTTGCCTTCCATAGCGGATACATTTACGATATGTTTTTTACCTGTATTGTCTCTCTTCATTACATTTATCAGACGATTGCAGAGGACAAAGGGTGCAACGGCATTTACGAGTTGTATCTCAAGCATCTCTGATGTGTTGATCTCGCCTATTTTAAGTCTCCAGCTGTTAGTTGTTCTAAGGTCGACCTGTTGAAGATCTGCATCAAGCTCACCCTTTGGAAATACCTTTTCAACAGTAAGGTTGTCGTCGTAGGAGTAAGGTATCTGTGAAAGTCCTGCGGATGAACGAATCCCAATACCCGGTGTTGTTGCATTCCAAACGACAGGAAGCGATGCATCTTTAACTATTGGATCCTTTGCAAAGGTGTTAAGTTTATCAATAAAATTATGATGATTTTTTAAAAGATACTTGCTTTCTTCAGGTAGATCATTATAATTTGCAGTTTCATTTTTTATCAGATGTGCGTAGAATCCGGGTGGTCGCCTAACAGTCTGTGCGGCATTATTTATTAGAATATCAAGTCTGTCGTAGTTCTGTTCAATGTAGCTACAGAATAGCTCAACACTAGGCGTGTGTCTTAGATCAAGACCATAGATTTGCAATTGACCCTTCCATTTCTTATAGTCCTCCTCTGCTGCAAATCTAAGACTTGAGTCCACGGGAAATCTTGTTGTTGCAATTACGGTTGCACCGGCTCTAAGCATCATTAGAACTGCCTGATAGCCGATTTTTAACCTTGAGCCGGTGATTAGAGCTACTTGACCTGTGAGATCAGCAGTCTGAAATCGTTTACTGTAATTAAAGTCAGCACATTCAGGACACATTTGATCGTAAAAAAAATGGAGTCTGGTGTATTCTTTTTTACATATATAACAATTTCTGGGAGAATTCAGTTCTCCGGGGTGATAATGACCATCAGTTAAGAGCAGTTGTTTTGGGGCACTGAATACTGAATCTTCCCTTGCCTTGCGAATCCCTGTTATTGCACGAGCTTTCTTTTCTTTTTGAATGACATCGTTTCGCTTGATTTTGTTTATGGCCTTGTTTCGCTTTTTTTGCTCATGTCTATCAGGTCGCGTGAGCAGGCCTGCCGCTCGAAGTAATGATATTCTATCAGCCTCTGAGATATCCATGAGAAGTTCCGGTTTGTTGTTGAATTGCTCCAGATATGAAATTATTGACTTTATATTTATCTGTTGAGTTTGAGATGAAAAATTATCTTTCTTTGAGTTCATTCTTAAATATATTCCTTATTAAAATATTCCTTATTTAATAATACTCCTTTAAATACAAAAGGACATTTCACTAAACGACACTTATAATTGCCGTGTATTTAGAAAGCCATATAGGAAAAGGAATGGGTTTTAGTTTCTATAAATTTTTATAAAACTTAAAAATTTCGTTATAAATATGCCATATAATAATCCAGAAATTAAAAATGTACAATGATAAATTTATGAAAATTTATGAAAATTGGTAATTATGGTGCAGATATAATTTTTGTAAGAGTCTTTGTAGATTGGGTAATATATGATTGTTGTAAAATGAAGTTTAATAAGTCAGAATTATTGAATTATGCATGAGTCTTGTTAGGTATTGTGTTAAGTTTAAAAATTTCTAAAATTGTTCTTTACATTTGACGCTAAATTTATTAAAACTATAATTTCTACAAAAGCAGGAGTATGGGATGCAATATGATGATAAGGCATTAAATAAATACAAAAGAATGATTGGTCCTTCAAACAAGGCGTTAAAAAGCCAGATTAACAAAAGATTAAAACATTTTTCGGGGCTTTCATTTTATAAACTCGGTGTGCTTGAGGATGTGATTGTAAAAATTTGTTGTATAAAGGATGATCTCAATCCCTCAATCTATAGTAGATATGCCTATGTATTTGCAGGGGATCATGCTTTTACCGATGTTATTCCTGATAAATATTTTGGAGAGAGAACAATTGATGCTGTTCTTAATATTATTGATAAGATATCACCTCTTAATATTTTTGCAAACATGGAAAATTTTAAGATTAAGGTTATAGATGTGGGGATGTTTGAGGATGTTGAGGCAGATACATCTGATTGTGTGGATAGAAAATTTGCCTGTGGTACATTAAATTGGACTAAGGAGAGGGCTCTCAGTAGAGCGGAGGCGATAAAAACTATAGTGGGATCGCTTGAACTCATCGTAGAGGAGAACTCAAGATACAGTCCGCATATAATATCTCTGGGAGATGCGGGGGCAGGTAATGAGATCAGCTCAGCAATGATTCTCTCAAAATTAATCGGCGGTGACATATTTGAAATTCTTGGAATTACAGAGGATATTGATACAAAAGATGGAAAGGAGTTGTCAGAGCTTATTAAAAGTGCAGATCAGTTTTATGAACCGGTTAGTACGGATTATGACATACTTGATATTTTTTCATATTTTGGCGGTTTTGAAGCTGCTGCTATTATCGGTGCGATTATGGGGGCAGCCCTGGTAAAATTACCGGTTGTAATAGATGGATTCACAGGTCTTGTTTCTGCATACATTGCTTCCAAACTTGTGCCTGAGATTTTAGATTATGTTATTATAGGTAATCAATCTTCAATTCCGGGGTCTAAAGTTATAGTAGATGAACTTGCTCTTAAACCTGTTCTATCAATTGGAATGGAATTGAAGGAGGGGTCAGGGGCCGTCCTATCAACCCATCTCATTGAGGCAGCTTTCCGATGTTATAATGAGACAGGGGTAGAAAGTATTGGTTAAATTTTAGATAGTTTTAATGGCTGTCTAATTTTCAGGTTAAATCTATAGCCAACTCCCAAATATATTGCAAAAATTCCATATGCATAGGTTGATTCAAAGTGCCATATTGCGTTTGCATTATTTCCATCATCGTAATATCTCCTAACAAATATCTCAGCACCAACCTTTGATTCTACAAGGAAGAAAAGATTTTTATCTATATATATATCAATCCCGCCTCCGGCTGCTACTCCGATCGGAAAACCGTCTAATATACCGCCGTAGATATCAAGAAATATATATGGTCTTATCATCTTTTGCTCGTTAAAACTGAATTTGAAGTCAAATGATAATGAGGGCATAACAAAATTGGATAGTATAATTGATGATCCTAAAGAAAATATCCTTGGAAACTTGTAGCCCCAGAAAAAAATCATCTCGGCGAATACAGCTGCCTGAGCTTCGAGAACTCTAGGAAAATTGTGCGGATTTGTCATTCCATATTCCCCGATTCCCGTAAATATACTTGAGTCATATTTTTTTTGAGGATCAACTATATTTTTGGGGGTAAATGCGCCTGCAATATCAGCCTTAACCAGCCCCCCACCCTTGTAACCTATATAAAAACCCTGATCAGCATAACATAGAACAAGGTTAGTTGTAAAAAGTAAAATAATTATTAACATTCTTAATGATTTCATAATAAACTCCTTTAAAAATAAAATAAAAAAATGTATATTACTAAGCACTCTCTTAAAACAAAAATATTAACACGATTTTTTTGTATTCAAAAGAATCTTATTAAGAATATAACTATTTTTAGTTTAAAGTAAAGCAAAAAGGTGATATTTGTGGAAAAAAAAATAAGTATAACAAGATTGATTGCAACATATACTATTGGCGTGTTTATAATTCCGGTTTTTCTTATCGCAGTAGGTTCAAACCTACTTTTTTGGTACTATTCAAAAAATGAGATGGTTACTAAGAATGAAATATTTGTAAAAGGAATAACAAATAAACTGGAAATTATACTTGAAGGCGGCAAAAATTCAATATTTAATATAGTACTATTTGAACAGATGCCTGATGATTCACCTGTATTTAAGATGAGAAAAGATATATTTCTGAATGATATTAAACGAGCAGGCCTTTTTGATTATATTGTATTCTATGATAGTAATGGTAAAGTGATATCAACAACTAAGTCATTGAATTCGGATTCAGACTTTTTATATGATCAGATTGCACCATTGACAAAAGTGGGAGCAAGTAAGAAGAGTGTTTTTGTATCATTTGTTGAATCCCCATATAGCAGTAGGAAACTTCTTGCTGTATATAGTTATGCCATGTTAAATACTAATAATATTATAGTAGCAGGTTTTATAGATTTTAACAAAATTGTAACTATGTTAAATGATTATGGGATTGCGGATAATAAATATTCACTGATAATAAAAGATGATGATGATTCAGTGCTTCTTAATTATAAGGAAAATAATTTTGTAGATCCGGATATTAATATCAGGAAGTTCTCAGAGAGGGGCAGTACTTTTCACACATATAATAGAAATAGATTTCTAATAAGTATGTGTACTCTTGAAAATTATGGATGGAATGTGTATCTATATGAGAATATGAGTGCTATCATTAAACCAATGAAGACGCTGCAGGTGTTGTATTCTATAGTTATAGTTATCGGTTTAATTGTTGCATTGTTAGGTATAATAAGATTTAGAAAGGTCTTCGATGTTCTGACCACTATTAGTTTTCAATCAGCTAAGGTTGCCCATGGTGATTATAGTATTGAAATTGAAAATAGCATTATTAAGGAGTTAAATGTCGTTGCAATAAATTTTAGAAAGATGATAAAGAAGATTATTATGCGGGAAAAGGAGTTGAAAGAATCAGAAACAAGCTATAGAAAGCTGGTTGAGGAAAACCTTGACTTTATATTTCGTATTGATAGTGATCTTCATTTTACATATATCAGCAACTCTATTGAGGCATTGCTTGGTTACAAAAATGAGGACTTTAGAAAAAACTATAGACGGTATTTTTCAAGTTACGATTTAACATTTAATGCAGCAAAGAAGATCAGATCTGTTTTTAAAGGAAGGGATAAGTCAGGTCAATTCAACATTGAAATAACTCACAAGAATGGGTATTCAATAGTGCTTGAGGTTCAGATAAAGCCGATATTTGATAAAGAGTCTATAGTTGAAATACAGGGTGTTGCAAGAGATGTAACAACAAGATATATTGCGGAGAAGGAAAATGAGTATCTTTCAAATTATCTATTTAATCTGATAGAGACTCTTCCAACTTCACTAGTGGCTGTAAAGAATAATGGTAGAATAACACAGGTTAATTCTGCGGCATGTCATCTGTTTAAGAAATCCAAATATGATCTTCTTGAAAAACGATTTGAGGAGGTTCTTCCTGTATTAAAGAGATTGACCGATGCTAATCATGAAATATTTAATACAGGTAAGGGTGTTGAGCTGACAGAGAAGCTTATTTTTGATGATTATGAAGGTTATTTTGATGTCAGAATTATCCCTCTTATCTGGGAAGGCCATAAGGGTGTATTATTATTGATTGAGGATATAACAACGCGTGTAATAGCTGAGGAAAATCTAAGGCAGGCACAAAAGATGGAAACCATCGGTACATTAGCAGGGGGGCTTGCTCACGATTTTAACAATATTCTAGGAGGAATCCTTGGCACTGTAACAATGATAGAATATGCGGCTATAAACAAAAAGAAGATTACCCATATTTCACTAAAAGAAGATATTGATGTATTAAAGGATGCTGTTAAGAAGGCAACGGATTTAACAAAACAACTTTTAACTCTCTCGAAATCTCATAGAGTTAATAAATCTGTTATGGATATAAATGAGGAAATGAAGAAAGTTGTCTCAATCTGTAGCAAATCATTTAGCAAGCTGGTGTCAATCCATGCACATTACTATAAAGATCAGGCTATGATAAAGTTTTCTACTACTCACTTTGAGCAGATAGCATTAAATCTCCTGTTTAACGCAAAGGATGCAATTGAGACAAAAGGGGGGAATGGGCGGATTGATATTGAGATTCAGAAAAGAACAACAGGAGTAAATGAAAAAAACTTATTTAATATTCCATATGGTAAGCAGTTCTGGGTAATCCGAGTCAAGGATACCGGTTGCGGATTTTCAGGGGATCTTAAGAAGGTAATCTTTGATCCATACTTTACAACAAAAGAGAAGGGGACAGGCTTAGGTTTAACAATGACCTATAATATAATTAAGCAGGCCGGAGGATTTATTGATGTAGTCTCCGAGTCAGGGAAGGGGACAACCTTTGAAGTGTTTATTCCATATAACGAGACAGTTTCGCATCTTGTCGTAGATCAGGCCGTTAAAAAAGAAAAGATAGAACAGGGATCCGGCTATGTTCTCCATGTTGATGATGAGGAATTTATACTAACCTCAACGGGGAAAATGTTAGCATCCTGTGGTTATGTTGTAACCTCAATCAACAATGGGAAAGAAGCTGTAAAGATGTTTCAGGCACGAGTTGATAATATTGATCTGGTTATTCTTGATATTAATATGCCTGAGATGTCGGGATTTGAAGTGTTTAATCATATAAGAGAGATTAATCCAAATGCACGAATTATATTTTCATCAGCTCTGAATCCTAATCCGGAAGAGATGCTTAAGTTTGGAATTATAGAGGAGATCAATTTTATCCAGAAGCCATATACGATTGAGGAGATCTCAGGGATTGTAAAACATGTTTTAGGCCAAGAGAGAAAAGGCAAGAGCGAAAATTGATTTGACAATTATGTAACTATAGATTAGAGTGCAGCAATATTTCAAAGAGGACATAAGATGAATATTCTATTGACAAACGATGACGGTTATCAGGCGAAGGGGATAAACTATCTATTTAATTATTTTAAAGAGAAGGGGCATACAGTAGTTATGATAGCTCCTGACTCGCAGAAAAGCGGTTTTTCTCATGCAATTACACTAACCGATACAGTTCGAGTGACAATAGATAAAGAGGATCTAAAAGTATTAAAGGGTACGCCTGCCGATTGTGTTAATTTTGGTTTTCTGGGGATATCGCCTGTAAAAATAGATGCAGTTGTTTCAGGCGTAAATCATGGTCCAAATCTTGGATCTGATATTATATTTTCCGGGACTGCCGCAGGAGCCAGACAGGGGGCTTTTCATGGGGTGCCTTCATTTGCTCTGTCGGTAGATACATGGGATAATGATCCTATTGTAGAGCAGGTTGGGGAGTTTCTAGATAAATATTTCATTAATCTCTATGGATCATTTTGTTCAGGTACATTCTTTAATATTAATTTCCCCAATCTGCCGCCTGAGAGCATATGTGGCGTGAGAAAAACCGTTCCTTGCCCAAAGAGGCACTATATTGATAATTTGATTTCATTTGATTCTCCAACGCAGGGTAAATATCTCTGGATAGAGGGGAAATCACCTGAGATGCCTGTTGATCCGGGTACAGATGCCTATGCTGTAAGGCAGAATGAGATATCAGTTAGTTGTGTTAAGGCCTATCCGGAGTCACATAATACTGATTTTAAACTATAGGGTACTTCTTACCTGCTTTTGGGTTATGGTGAAGTAATTTATAAAAAAGGGGCTTTATTCAGCCCCTAGATCAGATTATCGTGTTATCCGGAACAATTGCGTGTTTCGGGATTACCACAATCCCCTCCCTGATAAAATAATATCCCCCATCAAAATGCTCTATAGCTTTTTCGTTGATAATCTTGCAATTTCGCCCGATTCGAGCGTTTTTGTCAATAATAGAGTTCTCAATGATTGTGTTATCTCCTATGCCGAAACAACATTCCATCTTTTGATTTGCTGAAAACTTTTTTGGGTAGTTGTCTGCACCAAGTATTACAGATTTGTTGATAATTGTATTGTTTCCAATTATACTTCTAATTCCAACGACACTCTGTGAAATTTTACTATTCCCGACGATACAGCCGTCTGCCATCATAACATTTTTTAGTCTGCAATCTGCAAACTTTGTTGGAGGTAAAAATCTGGAGTGAGTGTATAGCTGATTGTCGTAGAAGTTAAATTTTGGTATGTTTCGGGTAAAGTCAAGGTTAGCTTTCATGTAGGATTTGATAGTTCCAACATCTTCCCAGTATCCATTAAATAAGTAACCGTTAACTTTCTTTGTTTTAATAGCTCCCGGTATGATTTCATGACCAAAATCTTTGTAGTCATTATTTAGTGCTTCAATTAAGGCTCGTTTATTAAAAATATATATTCCCATTGATGCACAGTACTGTTTACTCATGGGGGCATTTTTAAAACTCTTTTGAATTGTAGAAGCTGAGTTGAATGCCTTAACTACAGCGGGGTCTTTTGGTTTTTCAACAAAGTCAACTATTCTTGTGCCCTCCAATTTCATAATTCCAAAACTTGAAGTTTCCTCTTCCTTTACAGGGATAACCGATATAGTAATATCTGCATTTGTCTCAATGTGAGATTTTAGCATATGTCTGTAGTTCATTTTATATATCTGATCACCGCTTAAAATAATTATGTATTCTGCATCCAGTTTCTCAAAATGTGGGAGACTCTTTCTTACGGCATCAGCTGTCCCCTGAAACCAGTCCTTACTGGTAACTGTCTGTTCAGCCGCAAGAATATCAACAAAGGCATTGTGAAAATGATCAAATCTATAGGCACTACTTATATGTCTGTTAAGTGATTCGCTGTTAAACTGGGTAAGAACAAACATTCTATTGATCCCTGAGTGAAGACAATTACTAATAGGAATATCGATGAGGCGGTACTTTCCGGCAAGCGGCACAGCCGGTTTAGATCTAAATTCAGTTAAAGGGTATAACCTCGAGCCTTGTCCACCGCCTAGGATTACTGCAATTGTTTTCATCACTATCACCTTTTTAATGTTGTATATATGATATAAACAAATTGAGAATTTATTGTCAATGAATATTTTAAACTTTTTTTAAAATAATTTTAGTTTAAGTGTATGATTTTGTGATATTGATTAAATATCTTGAAAAATAAAAGTTTTTTAGTTATAAGGTTTTTTGAATGATTTAAAAATGTTTGTAAATTGGAGTAAACTATGAGATATAATTTTTCAGAATCAACAATGAAGATGAAGGCATCAAAGATTAGGGAACTTATGAAGTATGCCTCTATGCCGGGTGTTATTTCGCTTGCGGGCGGTAATCCAGATCCTGTGAATTTCCCGTTTCCTGATGTAAAGGAAATAATCGGAAAGTGGAGTCCTGAGAGAGCGGCAATGGCAATGCAGTATGGCCCTACAGGCGGGTTTCCTCCTTTGGTTGGGCTTATAAAAGAGCGAATGAAATTAAGGCATCTCAATCCTGAGGGGCAGGATGTGATCCTAACTACAGGTGGTCAACAAGGGCTTTTTCTTGCAACAAAGATTTTTGTGGATCCGGGCGATGTTATAATTGTAGAGGATCCCTCATTTATCGGAGCAGTTGCCTCGTTTTTATCAAATGGTGCAGAATTGGCTGGTATCCCATTGGAGTCTGACGGTGTTGATACAGATAAACTTGAGAGTACAATATTGAGTCTAAAGAAACAGGGTAAAAAAGTAAAGTTTTTCTATACAATTCCAAATTTTCAAAATCCCACAGGGGTAACAATGTCTCAGGAAAAGAGAAAAAGAATATATGATATCTCAGTTAAATACAACTTGGTCATTCTAGAGGATGATCCCTATGGAGAGTTGTATTTCAAGGGTAACCTTGATGATTATAGGCCGATTAAGTCCTATGGAAATGCAGCACCAATTATCTATCTCGGTTCATTCTCAAAGATAATGTGTCCGGGTTTTAGGCTTGGGTGGTTGTTTGGTGATGAAGCAGTCATTGATAAGGCCGGCCTTGCAAAACAATCAATAGATGCCTGTTCATCATCGTTTGGCCAGGTTATAGCCTATGATTATTTGACAACTGATGCTATTGATCGGTATCTGATGAAAATGCGTGAAGTCTATAAACATAAGCGGGATGTTATGTTAGCTGAGATAGCAAGGTTTTTTCCTGCAGGCATTAAGACGACAAGGCCTGATGGCGGTTTCTTTGTCTTTGTAGATCTTCCGAATGGAATGAGTGGTGATAAGCTATTTAAGATTGCAATAGAGGAGAAAGTTGCATTTGTAACAGGGGAACCGTTCTTCTCTGATCCGATTGAGGGAGATAAATATCTTCGGCTTGCCTATTCAAACTCAAGTGATGAGCAGATAAGCAAAGGGATTGAGCTTATCGGCAGGGCTATGAAGAATTATAAATGATGTGAGATTAAATATCGTGTAACTTAAATGGTCATATTTTGAGAGTTTCATTTTAAAATCAATATTTTAATAATGAGGCTCTTTAATATATGTAAAAAAGTATAATATTATCAGGAGGAAGTTGTGAGAAGTATAATTTTAATCGGATTATTTATTTCTGTTTTAGTCTTAGGGTATTCTGGTGAAATTGATTCTGTGCAGGTTGCCGATCCGGAAAAAAATGAGATAATACAGATAGACACTGTGAGTAGTGATCAAAATCTCAAAAAGAGATCGGTTAACCGCGGATTTATCGGCATGGGAATAGCCGGAGCTGTTTTAACAGGGCTTGGGTATAATGTCGTAATTTCTTCCGGTGTACTTATTCTTCAGGCATTTGCTACATCATATGTTATTTCGCTTCCATTGTTGGCTGTAGCTAGAACCTATCAAGAGTTTCTATACATGTGCACACAGAATCTTATGTACAAACATTTTGAATTAGTTGCATTGGGATTAGTGATTGCAGGAAGTTCAATTATGACTATAGGGCTGGTATTAATGGTGGCGGGATTTGTGAATTCAGTGAAATCTAAACAGAGAAATAACATATCACTATTCATTGAAAATGGTTTTCCATATACAACTTTAGGATTGAATATTAAGCTGTAGATTTAGCCATCTCTGTTTCATATGAGTTAAGCATGAAGTATACTTTAATTAACGATTGCGTAGTATAATGAGTTTGTGTCTACAGCTAAGGATTATTAAGAATTGCTGTGAATTAATGAACAAATTAATGAGCAAAGTATTAATGAAAAAAAATAATGAGGCTCTTGTAAAAATAAATCTTTAATTTTTGCAAGAGCCTTGTAAAAAAAAGATTTAAAAAAAGATTTAGTTTTTGAGCTTTTATCACTAAGTATGCTTACTCAAGTCGTTTTATTTTATATTTACTTGTTGCACTACCACTCTGTACACAAGAAGCTCCGAATTATATTATATTGAGGGGGAGATCAGTGTAAAGTGGAATGAATAAGCAAATTTTTTTGATCATTGCGTCTTTGCGGGATTTTTTTTACTTTTTGATTGACAGGAATTATAATATTTCCTATCGTTCAGTTTGATTTTGAAAATACAATAAAAAAAATAGCAAATAGTAATACAGAATAGTTACAATAAAATTTTGATTTGTATATTTTACCATAAAAGTGCTTGATTGTTGAAACTTTGTAACTTTTTGCCGTCCTTTTATAGGATAATTAATAAAGAGGAAATTTGAATCTTAAAATCACTTTCTTTGTAACACTTATCATTCTTTCTTCTTTAACTCTTTCATTTGCGAAAAATGTAGAATTGTTATTTATTGATAAGGATATTGGTATTACATTAGAAGGTGTAAATGTCATAATTGAATCAAACAACAATTCTTATACAAGTAATAAATCCGGTATAGTAATAATCCCGGTCGATGATAATGTTACAATACTAAAGGGAGTTTGCAGTTTATCAGGTTACGAGAGTAAACAAATTATTATTAAAGAGTTTAATAAAAAAATAGAGGTCAATCTAAGTATAGAAGGTGTCCTCGAGGGTGTCGAGATTGTTATTAAAAGGAAAAGATTAAAAAAGATTATTGATAATAGATTTGACGGACACGGACGCTATGTTAAAGATCTGGGTAAGGATTCTTTCAACGGGGAAAGTAGGATAAAATTCGGAGATAAAAATGATAACCCCGGTAACCAAGGAGTTAATTTTTTCTTAATCAATCAAAAGCGTATTGAAGATGGAAGATTAAATGATCCGAATAAACTTGAAAAAATTAACATCCTAAGACGAGAAGACGGCAGACCAGAAAAAAAATTCAGTAGTCAAAAAGATAGTTTTTAAATAAGCATACTCAATATATTTATACAAACTAACTACGATTTTTGATTTTCATGTTATCTCCACAACTAATCGTATTCAAGCTTCCATACTAAAAAATACTTAATTCAAAGCACTTATATTTTAATCAATATGGGATACTAATAGTGTTTTGTGCAAAACATACGCTTGAACACTTTCTTTGCAATCAGCTCATCATTTTTATAGGTTAAGGGTTTTTACCTTAAACGGTTTGTTGTAGAAAACTTGGCCGATGTTCCATATAGTAATAAAGATTTTGATATGGCAATCATGAGAGTTAATAAGAGTGTAGGTGTGCGATAAAAAAGGGGTTGTTTTTAACAAAAACACATATTTAGTGAAATTATTTGACTTAGTATAATATTTTTGATTATATAATTTTATGGGTTTATGTTATATCCGTGAACTTATGTAATTTCTTTAAAATTGGTCGAGTATACCGGTTCACAGCCCCTGATTTCGTGAAGATTAAAGATGAAAAATATTAACAGGAGGCATGGAAATGAACAATGGCGATAAAAAGACCATTCTACTTGTTGAAGATGAAGCAATAATTGCAATGTTTGAAAAACCGCAATTAGAAAAAAAAGGTTACACTGTTCATCTCGTAACTAGCGGTGAAAAAGCAGTACGGGCGATTGTTGATAATATATATCCTATTGATTTAATCCTCATGGACATTGACCTCGGCTCAGGTATTGACGGCACAGAGGCTGCTGAACAGATACTTAATCACAAGGATATTCCTGTTGTTTTTTTGTCATCCCATACAGAACCGGAAATTGTTGAAAAAACAGAAAAGATAACCTCATACGGGTATGTGGTAAAAAATTCCGGTATAGTTGTTCTTGATGCCTCGATCAAAATGGCGTTTAAACTATTTGAGGCGAAACAAAATGCACTAGAAGCAAAAGAAAAAGCAGAAGAAAGTGAGGCTCGTTATCATCTGGTTGCGAGTAATACATCTGATAGCATTTGGGTAATGGATGCTGATTTGCGTTTTACATTCTTATCCACTTCAACTGAAAAACTTTTTGGGTATTCATTAATTGAGTGGGAAACTCTTGATTGGAATATTTTTGTTAACCCTGATTATATAGAAACTATTTATAACGCTTTTGGCAAACTGAAATCAGGAAAAGAAAGAGCGATGAGTCCTTTATCAGTTCCTGTCCGGCATAAAAATGGAAACGAAATGTGGGTTGAATTCTCGGCGGACGGGATTTATGACAAGAATAACATTTTTACAGGTGCCGTAGGTATAACCCGCGATATTACTGAGCGGAAACAGTCTGAACAGAATTACAAAACTCTGTTTAATGAGATGCTTAATGGGTTTGCCCTTCACGAAATTATTTGCGACACATCGGGGACCCCTGTGGATTACCGCTTTCTGAACATCAATCCGGCTTTTGAGCGTATGACCGGGCTTAAAGCAAAAGATGTTGTAGGCCGTAAGGTTCTCGATGTATTACCGGGTATAGAACATCATTGGATAAATACCTATGGCAGAGTGGCACTTACCGGTGAGCCGGTATTTTTCGAAAACTTCTCCGGTGCTATTGGGAAATATTTTAGGGTAACTGCATTTTGCCCCTCCATAAACCGGTTTGCGTGCATTTTCGAGGACATAACTGAGCGGAAACAGGTTGAAGACGCACTAAAAGAGAGTGAGGAAAACTTTAAATCCTTAATGCTACAATCACCTTTTGTTGTTGAGCTTTATGATCTTACCGG
Organism: uncultured Spirochaetales bacterium; assembly: GCA_964471825.1. Lineage (GTDB taxonomy): Bacteria > Spirochaetota > GWE2-31-10 > GWE2-31-10 > CAYYKD01 > CAYYKD01. The sequence goes on along the minus strand of CAYYKD010000017.1, from coordinate 20,322 downwards.
GCTGCAGATATCTGTGAATAAAGCGTATGAGGAATTATGGAATTTACCTGCAGAAGCAACTCTCTATAAATTTAATGTTCTGGAAAGCAAAGAAGTCGAAGAGACAGGTTTGATGGCATATGTAAAAAGAGCTTATGCAGGTGAATCTGTTGTTGTTCCTGAATATGTTTTTGATTCCAGAGGAGAAACGGAAGGAAAAGGATTAGGGAGAATACGCTGGTTAAATACTAGAATTTATCCTTTAAAGGATGAGTCTGGAGTTGTTAAAAACATAGTTATTGTTCATCAGGATATCACCGAGCGGAAACAGGCAGAATTGAAACTACAAGAAGAGGAAGAGAATCTCCGGATCACCCTAAATTCTATCGGTGATGCGGTAATATCGACAGATATTGAGGGAAGAGTTGTCCGCATGAATCTCGTGGCGGAGTTACTTTGCGGATGGAGTAACGCAGAAGCTTATGGGGAAAAGTTGGAAGAGGTGTTTTATATCGTAAACGCCGGTACGCGTAAACGGGTAGATAATCCCGTAGAATTGGTAATGCGTACAGGAAATATTGTCGGTCTTGCCAATCATACGATGCTGCTGTCAAGAGACGGCAAAGAGTATCAAATTGCAGATAGTGCCGCTCCAATTACAACAGCCGGGAGTAAAATTACCGGTGTAGTATTGGTTTTTCGAGATGTAACAGATCAGTATGAAAAAGATAGGCAATTGCATTCTATGCAATGGATGCTGTCAGAACAAAAAGACAAGGAAAAAATGTATATCCCGGAATATGGTGACTTAACTGAACTGAACAAAAACGGTTTGATTCTTTCGTCGCTCGGTAAAGACCAGTTAATTCAAATTTCTTCAGAATATCTTAATCTGTTGGAAACATCGTCAGCTGTCTATGAGAAAAACGGTGATTACGCTCTGGGCATGTTCTCTTCGGGTTGGTGTCAACTGATGGATACTGCTTCTCGTGAACTTTGCGGCACGGATGACAATAGAGAAGCTCTAAGCTGCGGTAAATGGCTATGCCATGATTCATGCTGGAGGGAGGCCTCACTGAAGTCCATTGAAGACGGCCAGCCTGTCGATATTGAATGTGCCGGCGGTTTACATATTTATGCTGTCCCTATCCGAGCTAACGGCAAAGTAATCGGTGCTATCAACTTTGGTTACGGTAATCCGCCTGAAGATACTAATAAATTGCAGAGATTATCTGATCTATATAAGATTCCTATTCAAGTATTACAAAAGAAACGAGAGGAATATCAGGCTCGACCTCAATTTATTATAGAATATGCAAAAAAACGGATTGAGAATTCAGCACAGGTTATTGGAACACTTGTTGAGTGCAAACTGGTGGAAGATGAATTGTTATATATTAAAAAAATGCATGATGAAACCGAAAAAACGGGATCTATTGGCGGTTGGGAATTCGATGTGGTTGATATGACGCAAACATGGACAGAGGGAACTTTCCGCATCCTTGAAATGGATTCAAGAAATGGAGCTCCACAAGTGTCTGACGGCTTAACCTTTATTGTTCCATCGTACAAAAAAATGGCAGAAGAGGCTATTCAAAGAGCTATAGAAAATGGTGAATCCTATGATCAAGAGTGGGAAGTTATTACACAAAAAGGCAATAAACTCTGGGTTCATTCTATAGGCAAACCTATTCAGAAACAAGGTAAAACTATAAAACTAAGAGGATCTTTTCAAGATATCACCGTGCGCAAGCAAACTGAAAAAGATTTGATAGAAAGCGAAAATCGTTTTAAAAATATGTTTGAACATCATAATGCTGTTATGATATTAATTGATCCTGTTACCGGATCACTAATTAATGCAAATGAAGCCGCAACAAAATATTACGGATATAGCAAATCTGTTTTATGTGCAATGAAAATTGATGAAATAAACATATTACAGCCGGAACAAATTGAAATTGAACGAAATAATGCCATGCAGCAAAATCGAAATTATTTTAATTTTCCACATAAGTTAGCAAGTGGTGAAATTAGGACTGTTGAGGTTCATTCCTCCCCGATTGAGTATCTGGGTAAGCGGATGCTATTTTCAATTATTCACGACATCACTGAGCGTAAGAGATTTGAACAAGACTTGATACAGCAGAAGCAGTATCTCGAAACAATTATCAAAACAGCGTCCGACGGATTCTGGGTAGTTACTCCGGATAAAAAAATCACGAGTGCGAATCTCGCTTATTGTCAGATGTCCGGCTATAGTTCGGATGAACTCGCAAAAATGGAGATTAACGATCTTGATGTTGTAGAGAGTCCACAAGAAACGGCCGAGCGAATCAAACGAATAATTAAAAATGGTTCTGAGATATTTGAGACAAAACATCGACGAAAAGATGGATCGCTTATGGATGTAGAAGTAAGTACATCAATTCTAAACTGGACAGATGGGATGTGTTTTGTTTGTTTCTGTCGGGATATCTCCGATCGCAAACAGGCTGAAGAAAAAATCAAAAAACAAATTACAGAAAAAGAAACACTTTTACGGGAAGTTCATCACCGTGTAAAAAACAATATCGCTACTATAGAAGGTTTTTTATCGCTACAGGTTGACTCAAATATTAATAGTGAAGTTAAATCAGTTCTGCAGACTACAATCTCTCATGTTTCAAGTATGCGGGTGCTATATGACAATTTATTACGAGGCAACGATTATAATGAAGTTTCTATTAAGAATTATATTGATAGTCTTATTGCTTCAATAACTACAGTATTTCCGTGCAGTAGAAATATTACTATAGAAAAACAGATAACTGATTTCAAGCTTAATACAAATAAAGCTGTTATAATCGGCATAGCTTTAAATGAAATATTAACCAATGCTTTCAAATATGCATTTATTGGAAGAGATACCGGTAAAATATCAGTTATTATCAGCAAGGTAGAAAATCATGTCACTCTTACCGTTCAGGATAACGGTGTCGGCTTAGGCAATGATTTTGATTTAAGTAAATCATCAGGATTTGGTATTAATATACTTAAAATGTTTACAGAATCTTGTACAGTTGAGAATGATAGAGGAACCAGGGTTGTTTTATGCTTTGACATATGATTTTATGGTCAACAGTTTTTTAGTCAGCTGTCTTTAGTCAACTGCCTTTATCTGCCCGTCTGTTCCACTACTTATTTTTGGTGTCGGTTAAAATGTCCTGTTAGTAGTTAAACCCATCTTTTCTATTAAACCCGTTTCGAGGCATGATCAATGTGCCGCATCTAATAATAAAAATTATTACAACTAAAAGTCCATACTTTATTAGTCAAAAAAAAGTGTAATAAGAAAATTTTATAATTTGTTGACATATACTAAGGATTATGTTATTTTTTCTAAATATTAATTTAAAATTAGGGGGGCTTTGTGTCAAAAAGAGTCGTCGTAACAGGTATAGGTACTATTAATCCTTTAGCACATGATTTAGAAACAACATGGAAGAAGTTGCTTGCCGGAGAGTCCGGTATAGATAAGATAAAAGGGTTTGATCTTGACCAGATAAAGTGTCATATTGGTGGAGAGATTCAAGATCTAAATCTTGAGAAATATCACATTGACTCAAAATTAGCAAATAAGATGGATCCGTATGCTCAGCTGGCATTTGCAACAATGTTTGAGGCCGCAAAACAATCTGGAATTCCAATGAGGCATCCTGAGGATCATGAAGTTGTCTTTGACGAATTCAAGGGTGTAAAATTCCCTACTGATGATCCGTTTAGGGTTGGAGTGTTATTAGGTATCGGTGTAGGCGGTATAAAGACTTTCCAGGAGCAGGTAGAGATTATGACAGTTAAGGGTGCAAGAAGGGTTAGCCCATTTTTGATACCTAAGATGATTCCAAATCTAGCCGGTGGTTGGATAGCACAGGGTACAGGCGCAAATGGTATTAACACTACCTATGTAACTGCATGTGCAAGCGGTACCAATGCAATTGGCGAAGCCTTTCTTGCAATACAGGCAGGTAGAGCTGATATAGTTATAACAGGCGGTGTAGAATCTGCAGCTTGTAGAGTAGGCTATGCCGGTTTTTCAAATATGCATGCATTGTCAACAAGAAATGATGATCCTAAGAAAGCGTCAAGACCTTTTGATAAGGATAGAGATGGTTTTGTTATGGGCGAAGGCGGTGCTATTCTTGTACTTGAAGATCTGGAACACGCTAAGAAACGAGGCAAAAAAATATATGCAGAGATCGTTGGCTATGGTCTTACGGCTGATGCATACCATATTACATCACCGGAACCATCAGGTGCAGGTGCAGTAAGAGCTATGAAAGATGCGATTGACATGGCGGGCATTAAGCCTGAGGATGTTGACTATATTAATGCACATGGAACCTCAACCGGTGCAAACGATAAGATGGAGACGGCCGCAATTAAGACTGCGTTTGGAGATCATGCATATAAACTGTGCGTAAGTTCAACAAAATCTATGACAGGTCATCTTCTCGGGGGGGCAGGAGCATTTGAGGCGATGGTTATCATTAAGTCAGTTATGGAAGATAAGATTCCACCTACTATCAATCTTGATAACCCTGATGAGGGGATGGATCTGGATTATGTACCACACAAAGCCAGAGATAGAAAGGTAAAATATGCGATGAGTAATTCATTTGGTTTTGGCGGGCATAACGCAGTTATACTTGTAAAAAAATTTGAAGGCTAAAAAAAAGAGGCATGGATAGACTCCATGCCTTATATTAAAAAAACCAGGAGTAATTGATGAATCTAAATGATAAAGTAGCGTTAGTTACAGGCGGCAGTCGAGGGATCGGCAAGGCAATTGCTGAAAAACTAGCAACTGTAGGTGCAAAAGTAATAATAGTTGGAACAAGCGATTCTATATATGCAGTAGCAGATGAGATGAAAAAAAACAAACTCTCAGCCGAGGGATTTGTTGCGGATGTTTCTAATGAAGATGATGTAAAAAAATTATTTGAAATGATAGAGAAGACATACGGCAAACTCGATATCTGTGTTAATAATGCGGGTATAACAAGAGATGGTTTATCGATGAGAATGTCAACTGAAGATTTTGATAAAGTTATTAGCGTAAATTTACGAAGTACATTCCTTGTTTCAAGATCTGCATCTCTAATGATGATGAAAGCGAAATATGGTAAGATAGTAAATATGTCATCTATAGTCGGTTTAAAAGGCAACAAGGGTCAGGCAAACTATTCTGCCTCAAAGGCCGGTATAGTTGGTCTAACAATGTCAATGGCTCTCGAACTTGCCAAAAGAAATGTAACAGTAAACGCTGTTGCACCGGGCTTCATAGATACAGATATGACTAAGGCAGTATCAGATAAAGCAAGAGAGACCTTCTTTCAACAGATCCCTATGGAGAGGGCAGGCGATGTTAATGATATCGCAGAGGCAGTATTGTTTTTATCGACAGACAGTTCTAAGTATATAACCGGCCAGACAATAGTTGTTGATGGCGGACTTATGTTATCATAACAAGGCGGTACAAAAATGCTTGATTTAAGTTTCGAAAAAAAAGAATATCCTCCATATTATTATGAGGTTGATAGAAGTAAGATAAAGGAATTATGTCTTGCTATAGGCGATGATAATCCTATCTTTTTTGATAAAGAAGCGGCAGTTAAGGCCGGGTATAAAGACACACCTGCTCCCCTAACATTTCCAACTGTAATGAATTTTTGGGGATATCCAAAGATATGGGAAATAATGACAGAGATAGGTATTGACATAAAGAGACTTCTTCATGCTAAAGAGGCCTATGAATATTTCGCTCCTATCTATCCCGGAGATAAGATTAAAGGAACTATGCAGATAGAATCCCTCAGATCATCATCTCTCATGGAGATGGCAAATTTTAAAACAACCTATACAAGAAACGAAGAGGTTGTACTTGTTGCGAAAATGAGTATAGTTGTAATGCCGTCAGGGGAGGAAAAAGATGAGTAGTCTGATTAAATTCGAAGAGATAACAGAGGGATATCAACTTCCGGTTCAAACTAACGAACCTATATCCAGAGTACAGCTGGTTAAATATGCCGGTGCATCAGGGGACTTTAATCCTATACATACTATTCCTGAGTATGCTAAGGAGGCTGGTCTGCATGATACGATAGCTCATGGCATGCTTATTATGGGAATATTGGGTAAGATGATTACAGGTTTTGCCGGCATAAAGAATGTAGCAAAATATAATGTACAGTTCAAGGCTATGTCAAATATTGGTGATATACTTACCTCTAAGGGTGAAGTTAAGAAAAAATACGAGAATGAAGATGGCCGTTTCGTTGATTGTAAAGTTCTTGTTGAAGATCAGAAAGGTGAAGTGAAATTAGAGGGAAAAGTTACTATAAAGTTTTAATTATTATGTGTAATATTCTTGGGTATGTGAGGGGCTATGGATAAAAGTGGATTCTGTGTTTTTTTGGTAAAAGACAATGTTGAAAATTTTTCAGATATACTTAAAAACAAGAAGTTAGAATATTCACTCGATGTATGTAAATTGTCTGATTTACCGGATGTTGTAAGTAGTGTGCGGACTTCTGAGAATTTCAAAAATATCAACCTTGTTTTAATCTCAAAGGACATTGTTAATGAAGATCAGATTAAGAATATCAATCTTATTTTTACTGAAAAATATAAACTAAGAAAACCTCATTTTCTTTTTATATCAAAAATTGCACTCTCAGCTGAGGAGCTTGATCAAATATCAAATGCTCAAAACTACTTCTATCTTTTGCCTGATAAAGAGCTGCCTAATATGGAAGTTATAACCCTCAATTTGCTAATGATGATAAATTTTATCTATCATAAAATTGTTAACATTGAAAGGTTGAATGAGTATATTATCAACTCTTTTCAGACTATAGTTGACTCCGCTATAATAACAAGACAGAAGGCTGAGATCGAGGAGCTAAATGAAAAGCTTCACGCTATGTCCATGACAGATTTTCTGACTAAGGTTCTAAATAGGCGGGCCTTTTTTGAAAAGATGGAAGAGGAAAAGACTAGAACTATGCGTGATTATTGGCGTATAGCAAATGTTAAAAATGGTGAGGTTGGTAAAGCTGAGGTGCCTTCAAACATTCAACAGGCTATCAAAGAGTTGCCCCTAAAGGAAGACGAGAAACCGATAGGCAAACTAATGGAGCATTATGGTAGATTTACATGTGTCTTAATGGATATTGATCATTTTAAGAACATAAATGATACCTATGGACATCTTACCGGTGATGAAGTGTTGAGAGCAATGGGCGAGGTGCTGGCATCAAAGGATATATTTAGGGAAAATGATATTGTTGCAAGATATGGCGGTGAAGAATTTGTAGTATTGCTACCGGAAACAAGCAGACAACATGCAAGGATACCGGCAGAACGATTTCGTGAAAAAATGAAATCAATAATTTTTTATGATGAACACAATAATCCATTTAATGTTACCGTTAGTCTTGGTATATCTGAGTTTAGGATTACAGATAAGGATAATGAAGAATTAATAAACCGGGCAGATCAGGCACTCTATTATGCAAAGGAGCATGGAAGAGATCAGGTTGTTATTTTTGAAGATGTTTTTGTAGATGAGAATAATTGATGAGAATAATTAAGGAGTTTTTTTTGGACAAGCTAATATCCGGATTGATAGATTTTATTAAAGAAAAGAAGGGTGAAAACCTAAGAGTAATTGATGTTGAGAATGTTTCATCTGTAGGTAGGTATATATTTATTGTTACTACTACCTCCTTACCACACTCGAATGCACTTTCTAAGTATATAATTGACTATGTTAAAGAGAATGATAAAAGACCTGTACAATACAGCCAATCAACGGAGGTTAATAATCCATGGCAATTAATTGATGCAGGTGATATTATATTTAATGTTTTTCTTCAAGAGACAAGAGAATTGTATTCACTTGAAAAGATTTATGCAAAAGGTGTTGTGATTCACTAGGAGGTCCTATGATTAAGGATTTATTCAAGTTTGATTTTTCAAAACAAGCACTTAAAGATACATTGCGGGATGTTATAGGGATAACAATTGGAGCTATCCTTTGCGGAATTGGGTATTCATTATTTCTTGTGCCATTTAAAGCCGCACCGGGTGGAGTAGGTGGTCTTTCTCAGTTATTGTATTATTTTTTTAAGATGCCGATTGGGTGGGCAATGTTGTTATTTAATGTCCCTCTATTTATTGTAGGTGTCTTTACACTTGGTCGTGGATTTGGACTTAAAACAGTCTATGCAATTATAGGCGTGTCTGTTGCAACTGATATGACATCATATCCGGTTACATCTAAGATAGCTGGTTTTAAGGATTTCCTAATTCAGGTCGGTGCAACCGGAGAGTACGCTCTAACAAGTGAGATATTTTTAGCTGTTCTTGCAGGTGCTGTGATACTTGGTGCCGGCATAGGTATAATAATAAAATTTAACGGTTCTACAGGCGGAACTGATATTCCTGTGCTTCTTCTAAAGAAGTATTTTGGGATCTCAATAGGAAACGGTTATCTGATTGTAGAAACTGCAATAATAATATTTACCGGTATCATGTTTAAGGATGGAAATCTGATCCTATGGGCATGGTTATCGATGTATATATGTGCAAGAATAACAGATATGGTTGTTGAGGGATATTCTAGGACAAAGGGTGTGATGATAATCAGTCAATCTGAAGAAAAAATAAATAAGATCAAGCAGTATATTATAGATGATCTTGATAGAGGGTTTACGGCTTTTTCGGCTGCCGGTGGGTATGGCTATGCCGGTCATAGTCCTGCTAGAGATCTTATATATGTTGTTGTTAGTCGAAGTGAGTTGACCAAGTTTAAATCAAATATTTTGAGAATTGATGATACGGCATTTATTATTGTAAATGAAGTGTTTGAGACTATAGGTAGAGGATTTAAGAAGGGTGTTTAATAGAGTGAAACAATTTCATAGTTTGATATAGCATTAGTTACCCTAACCAGGCATGCCTTTTTGTAGGTGTCCTTAGATGCTGGTATTGTGATATAGTTAGTATTTCTAATATTTAACTCAAGAAGTGTGTGAAGATGACCGGAAAAAACAAATTTTACTTTGCTATCTTCAAAAACATCAAACAGGAAGTAGGTGTCTTCAGGGTTACTCATTGCTGTTGGAGACTGGATCTCTTTATCAATAAGGCTGTAATGGGTAAAAACCATAAACTCCTCATAGTTCTCGTTTAATAGATCAGTTATATATTGTCTCTGAGGTATTCCAAGTGTACTATTTGCTGTGTCCATAAATAGAAATAATTTCTTATCTATTACAAAACTGTAAACAGTTCTTCCAAAATATTCCTTAAAATACTTGTATCCACCGTTATATAGATCGTGATTTCCAATACAATGATAGACAGGAATATCAACACTGACCGAATCTTCTTTAACTGAATCATAGTGAGTTTTTAAGCCCGCCTCTGTAATATCGCCAAGTACTATTATAAAACTCAGATCCGGTATCTTTGAATAGGCATTTTTAATATATGAGGGGTTGTTGTCTTTATAATGAAAGTCGGCCATAATAAGGAAGGTGTAGTTTTGCACATCATTAATAATTGGAGCTTGATTTTCTGTGAGTGTAAGATTGTAATGCATTCTACTATCAACATCAGTGGTGAAGAAAAGTCCTGAGAGATCAAAAATGTCGCATGAAATATGAACCGAAGCAATAAGAATTAAAAATAACGCTTTAATGTAATGCATATTTTACCCCTATCGTCCCCTTTACTACAGATAGAATACCGGCAAAAGGAAGACTCCCGGTATACCCTGCAGAAATGGTGAAGTAGATCATTGTTGAACTATTTAGACGAAAAAAATTCTTAATTCTAAATTCAACATAATTGAATGAATAGATTTGATTTTTATCATAATTTGTTAATGAAAATTCGATAGAATAGTATTTCACCGGATTAATTCTGAGGGTAAAATCTACAAGTGTTATAAAATAGAAATACCAGTCATTTTTATAGGTTGAAGAGAAATTTGTAGTGTCAAAATCAACAATCTGAAGTGAAAATCCGACTGAGTGGAAGAAGTGGACAAATTTATTATGAGTCACTTGAAGATGTAATAGATTAACGAAATTATGTTCTGCTACACGATATTGACTGTAGAATTTAAACACATAGCTATGAGACAAACGAATAAATCTTATAGGTTGAAAATGGTAGGTTAAGCCTGCGGTATCAAGACCGCTTTTGGTATTAAATGTAAATGATTGTTCGAAGTTTAGTGCCGGGTTTAAACTTAAATTTGATATAAGAAAGAAATTTAACGATATGTTATTCCCTCTATAATACAGGAGATCGTTTCCTGTCTCTATAGAAAATGTTCTTATGTTTGTTATTTTATAGTTAAACTCTGAGGACCTTTGATCTCTTGAGGTAAAAATATTTGAAAATAATAATGAAGGTAAAAAAGAGTGAATAAAAATGAAAATAGATATTAATCCAAATCGCATATAAATAAATATCTATCATAAAATACAACAAATAACAAGCCTAATAATACCTAAAAAAACGGATATCAAAATCTGATTATTTTTTTGCAAGAGTGTCTTTATATTAAATTTAAGAAGATCATGGCTTTTTTAATTGCATCTTCTGCACTCGACTCAACATCCTCTATATCTTTCCATTTTAGCTGTGTTATCTCCATCAGCTTGTCTTCGTCTTGTGCCGGAACGCTGTCTCCGGCAAAGCCAATATTTGATCTGCATGCAATAATATTAGCAAGTGAAATAACAGCTACAAACTCTCTATACTCATCTGGACAATCATCAATAGCGTGATGATATTGAATTGTATAGTGAAGTGGTTTATTAAGTTTCCATAATTCGCTTATTCTTATACCAATATCGGCATGATTAAGTCCAAAAAATTCTGTTTCGATGATTGAGAATTGTGCTTTGTTCTGTCTTGCATAGCTAATAGCTTTTATGTACTCATCGGAGACCTCTGCATTTAACGGAATTTTTCCGATATCGTGCAATAGTCCTGCAACAAAGTACTCTTCCAGTTTTTTTGGGTCAATTTTCATTGATTGTGCAAGTTTCTTTGATATTACACCTACTCCGATTGAGTGTTTCCAAAATGAATCCATGTCAAGAGCATTAAAGTTTTCTGCCTTTTTAACAGTAGAGATAACTGCTGTCGATAGAACGAGATTTTTAACAGTGTTTATTCCAAGCATAATTATTGCTCTTACCAGAGAGGTTACTTGATTAGAAAGCGAGTAGTATGCCGAGTTTACAAGTTTTAAGACCTTGCCGGTTAATACAGGATCAAGGCTTACAACATCGTTAAGTGCCTTTGCATCTGTCTTTGGATTTCTCGTAACCTCTAGAACCTTGCTGACTGTTAGAGGTAACGGAGGCATTTTTTGAATGAATCTGTTAATTCTAATTTGCGTTTGTTGATCAATTACCATTATAAACTCATTTTTTTTAAATTGGTTAATTTTTATGAATCAGGAACTATGTCAATATATATCAAATATCAGAAAATTAAAATATTTTCAAGGTTTATTTCATGAGAAAATTATTTTTTTAATATCTCTTTCTCTGCATCGCAGAAAAGCTCAAATAATTTATCATATGTAACTGCAACTTGAAATTGAGGAAATTCTTTAATAACATTGTCAGGCGGACAAAACAATATGCCCTTATCAGCCTCGCCAAGCATAGTTGTATCATTATAGCTGTCCCCTGTTGCTATTACAGAGAAGTTAATCTTATGAAATGCCTTAACACTTTCTCTTTTTGAGTCCTTTATTCTAAGTTTGTAACCTGATATGAACCCTTCCTTGTCAATTATTAACTTATGACAGAAAAGTGTTGGGTATCCAAGCTTCTTCATAAGTGGCATTGCAAATTGATAAAATGTATCAGATAGAATAATGATCTGAAATTTTTCTCTTAATCTGTTAAGAAAGTCGCTTGCACCATCAAGCGGTGATAGAGTCGCAATAACCTCTTCAATATCTTTCATCTTGATGTTTTTTTCTCTTAGAATTTTAATTCTATGATTCATAAGTTGATCGTAGTCACTTATATCTCTCGTTGTAAGTCGCAACTCTTTAACGCCAAATTTGTCTGCTACATTTATCCAAATCTCAGGTAGTAAAACGCCCTCTAAGTCTAAGCAAGCTAAAATCATAGATATATTCTCCAGGTTTAATAATATTAGTAGAGGTTCTCGGCAAAACACTGATATTTGTAAGAGCCTCATTAGAAATCGACAGGTTAAAATAAACTTTATAGTCAGTATTGTCAAGACCAAATTAGACGATAAAAGAATTTAAAGTGCTCTCATCCATTCTGGTTTTATAGAGATATTGCCATTTAGAGCTGCATCGATCATTTTAAGTGCCTCATCTTTGCCGCCGGGTATTCTGATCTGTATGGGCAGGTAGTTTGAGGCGTGGTTTGCACTGAATATTCCGCCTGAGAGGTGAAGATTCTCTATGAGTATTCTAAGTTCGGCAAGTATTTCCATGGGGTCAGGGTGGATGAATATTCCGCTAGAAATGTCGCTATAGAGTGGCATGCATGGGTCGATCATGAGACTTAGTGCATTAGCATAGTTCGGGTCTATCTTGCTGAGTGCGGATGCCGTTAGGAGAGCGTGATCCTTACTACCGGATTTACCGCCTAGACCGAGGATAACTGTGCATGAAAGCTTCATTCCTGCAGACTTTACCCTTCTTCCTGCCTCGATCTGTTCCTCTACACAAACACCTTTATTCATACGATGTAATACATTGTTATCGCCTGACTCCAGACCGAGGTAGAGTATGCCGAGCTTTTTCTTTTTAAGTGTTTCAAGTTCTTCCGGTGTTTTCCTTAGAATACTCTTGGCATTAGCGTAGGTTCCAACTCTGGTTATCCAGGGCAGGTACAATATTATGTTATCCAATATTTCTATCAGTTTTTCTGTCGGTATGATTAGAGCATCGCCGTCACAGAGAAAGACCCTCTTAGTGTTTGGGTAGTAAACCTGTGCATACTTTAAGTCGTTTATTATCTGTTCGGTACTCTTGATAGTGAATTTTTTGTCCTTATATAGTCCGCAAAATCCACAGGCGTTATGTGAGCAGCCTGTAGTTACCTGTAAAATAATGCTATTGTGTTCGGCCGGCGGCCTAAAAATGTTTCCTTCGTATTGCATATTTCAATATTATAGGTAAGACCGGTATTTGTCAAGTCAAATTTAATGGACCTTTAAAATACCTAAAATTCTGAGAAAAAAAATCAGGGAAAAATAAAATTGACTTAGTTTTTAAAATAATATAATATTTTTTTATAGTTGGTTGTCTGTTCGAGCCAGAATAAAAGACTCCGCAGCTCTACTGTTTAATGAGGATTTTGATTAAACAGTTAAATGAGAGTCAGGGGTAAGTGATAAAAATGCTGTATGAGTAGGAAAAACTTATAGAACTTTTGGAGGTGTCTATGAAATGCCATGAGATTGACTATGAAATTAAAGGTGATGATTTGCAGGTGGTTGAGGTCGAGTTGGATCCGGGCGAGACGGTTATAGCTGAGGGGGGGAGTCTTCTGTTTATAGAGGATGACATTGTATATGAGGCAAAAATGGGGGATGGCTCAGATGTTAACGAAAGTTTAGGGTCTAAACTTTTCAATGTTGGGAAGAGATTTCTAACTAAGGAGTCTTTGTTCTTAACTCATTTCACAAATAGAGGATCGGTGAAGAGAAAAGTAGGATTTGCAGGCTGCTATCCGGGAAAGATTATTCCTATTGATATGTCTAAGGTAAACAACTATCTGATCTGTCAGAAGGGGGCATTTCTATGTGCGGCTCTTGGGACAAAACTGGACATTGAGTTTAATAAGAATATTGGTACAGGGCTTTTTGGCGGTGAGGGGTTTATTCTACAAAAAATACTCGGAGATGGGATGGCATTTATCCATGCCGGCGGTTACATCATTGAGAGGGTTTTGAATAATGAAACGCTTAGGGTAGATACCGGGTGTCTTGTTGCATTTGAACCATCACTTAACTACGATATACAGGCTGCAGGTAATCTAAAAACAATGATCTTTGGTGGTGAGGGGTTATTTCTTGCAAAGTTGAGCGGCTCGGGTAGGGTATGGATGCAGTCACTTCCGGTCTCAAGGTTAGCCGCAAAGATGATGTCCACGATACCGGCAAAGCAGGGGGAAGGCTCGGTGTTAGGTGGCCTATCGAATATCTTTGAAAGATTATAGATAGTTGATAACAAATTTTAAAAATCTTTAAACCCAAAAAATAGTATTTTACCCTTGTTCATTTTTAGTATTAATGGTATAAGGGCCAAAATGTAATAATCACGATTCGTATCTAAATGGAGGAAATTATGAGTGTAATACTAATGCACGATAAGGATGCAAACATTGATTTGCTTAAAGGTAAAACTATTGCTGTTATAGGATATGGTGCTCAGGGAAGAGCGCAGTCGTTAAATCTAAAAGATTCAGGTGTTAATGTAGTTGTGGGCGTAAGACAGGGTCCCTCTTTTGATAAAGCTAAGAAAGATGGTTTTGATGTAATGAGTGTAAAAGAGGCTGCATCTAAGGCTGATATTATTCATATATTGTTGCCGGATGAATCTCAGGGCAAGGTTTATGAGAATGAGATAAAAGAATTCGTTGTTAAAGGTAAGACCCTTTCTTTTTCACATGGATTTAACATAATATTTAAACAGATAGCACCGCCATCTGATGTTGATGTAATAATGGTTGCTCCAAAGGCACCGGGATCAGAGGTTAGAAGAACTTTTGAACAGGGGTTTGGTGTTCCGGGACTTATATCTATAAAGAATAACGCTTCAGGTAAGGCAAAAGAGATTGCTCTGGCTATGGCTAAGGGTGAGGGCTTAACCAGAGCCGGTGTTCTTGAGTGTACATTTGAAGAGGAAACCTATGAGGATCTCTTTGGAGAGCAGACGGTATTGTGTGGTGGAGCAGTCGAGCTTGTTAAGTATGGTTTTGAGACGCTTACAGAGGCTGGTTACCCTGATGAGATGGCCTATTTCGAATGTCTGCATGAGTTAAAACTAATTGTAGATCTTATGTATGAGGGCGGGATTCAGAAGATGTATGAAGTTGTATCAAATACCGCTGAGTGGGGTGGTTATGTTACAGGTCCTAAGATTATTGATAAATCAGTTAAAAAGAGAATGAAGAAGGCTCTTAAGGATATAGAATCCGGTAAATTTGCAAGAGAGTGGATGGCAGAAGCTAATAGTGGTTGTGTAAACCTAAAGAGGAAGAGAGAGGAGCTTGGCAATCACCCGATTGAGATCGTAGGTAGAAAGATCAGAGGTCTTTTTGAGAAGAAGTAGTTAGTTTTTTTAACTAATATTTTTACTAAATCAGCGGTCTAAAAAGTTTAGGCCGCTTTTTTGATATATTTTTGACTTACTTTCCCGGTTTATGGGGGTAGAATAAAAGTAAAAAGGGGATGATGATATGGGTAAGACTATAGCAGAGAAAATATTTGATGCTCATCTGGTTGACAAGCCTTTTGAGGATACAAATGTGTTAAGGCTTGATGCGGTGTTCTGTCATGAGATAACGACGCCGATTGCATTAACCGATCTTGTTGCAAGGGGTAAGGACAGGGTATTTGATCCCGATAAAATAAAAGCTGTAATTGATCATGTTACTCCTGCAAAGGACTCTAAGACTGCGATGCAGGGTAAGATTCTTAGGGACTGGGCAAGAAGGCATAAGATAAAGGATTTCTTTGATATCGGTAAGAATGGTGTGTGCCATGCTCTATTTCCTGAGAAGGGTTTTGTTAGACCCGGTTTTGTGGTTATAATGGGAGATTCTCATACCTGTACGCATGGAGCCTTTGGAGCATTTGCTGCCGGTGTAGGAACAACAGATCTCGAGGTTGGGATTCTTAAGGGTGT
This sequence comes from uncultured Spirochaetales bacterium, assembly GCA_964471825.1. Classification (GTDB taxonomy): domain Bacteria; phylum Spirochaetota; class GWE2-31-10; order GWE2-31-10; family CAYYKD01; genus CAYYKD01. Next base: position 4,367 of record CAYYKD010000017.1, on the reverse strand, counting down.
GTGTGCGTTTAAACGACCTGAAACTATTAAGTTTGTTTTAACGGGAAAACTTCAGCCGGGCGTCTATTCTAAGGATCTAATGCTGTTTCTGATCTCTAAGATCGGTGTGAATGGCGGAACTAATAAGGTTTTTGAATTTACAGGCCCTGTTATTGATGAGATGAGTATGGAGTCTAGAATGACTCTAAGTAATATGACAATTGAGGCCGGTGGAACAACAGGGATATGCTATCCTGATAGAACTACAGCAGAATACCTGTGGCCGTTTATTAAGGATAACTATAGAGGGATAGATGATGCAGTAACTCAATGGAAGAGTCTTATATCCGATAGCGATGCAGAATACAGTGCGGTACATGAGTACGACATAAGTACACTTGAGCCAATGGTTACATTTGACTTCAAGCCTGACTGCGTAAAACCGGTTAGAGAGATGGAGGGAACTCCGGTAGATCAGATCTACATTGGAAGCTGTACAAATGGAAGAATTGAGGATCTAAGGATTGCTGCTGAGATTCTAAAGAATAATAAGATAAGCGATAGTGTAAGAGGTATTGTATCTCCTGCGACACCTGATATATATAAGATGGCTCTGGAAGAGGGAATCATTAAGATATTTGCTGATGCGGGTTTCTGTGTTACTAACCCGACCTGTGGAGCCTGCCTTGGTATGAGTAACGGCGTACTTGCTGAGGGGGAGGTCTGTGCGGCGACAACAAATAGAAACTTCTATGGTCGAATGGGTAAGGGTGGAACTGTCCATCTTATGAGTCCCGCTACTGCAGCGGCTACTGCAATTGCAGGTAAGATTGTGAATTCGCGACTCTACAAAGGGGGCAAGCAATGAAAAAATTTGGTGGTAAGGTACTATTTCTAGATAGAAATGATATTAATACAGATGAGATAATTCCTGCAAAGTATTTGACAGAGATAACTAAGGAGGCGTTAAAGCCTTTCTGTTTGGAGGATCTGAAGGTTGATGGTTTTGATCCAAGACGGGATCTTGCTGGCAAGAATGTTATCATAACAAGGGATAATTTTGGTTGCGGTTCTTCTAGAGAGCATGCACCTTGGGCACTTGAGGTTAACGATATCAATGTGGTTATAGCACCGAATTTTGCCCGAATTTTCAGGCAGAATATGTATAACTGCGGTATGATGGCTATAGATATGCCGGCAGATGTGATTGATAGTATATTTTCAAAGTATAAAGGTAAGAGTGTTGAGATGATTTTCGATATTGAGAAGATGGTTTTTACTTTGAGATGTGATGGCCGGTCAGAGGATTTTAGTTATAAGATCTCGGATTACGATGTGGCATTGGTTAAGTCGGGCGGATGGCTTGAATTTGCCGATAAGAGGTATTAGAGTTTTGATGTAGGTTAATATTTGTTACAAATACTCTTTGTTGTGTTAGAAACTGCTATGCATAGATCTCTTTTTAGGGGGCTTGTGTAGCAGTTTTTTTATTTTTTTTAGATCATCATCTACTACTAAAAAAATAGTGTTTGACTTTATTAAATGATTTGTTATTTTCTATAGTAGTGGAAATGGAGGAAATATGAAAGAAGGGAATACTTCAGTTACTATACCGATTGAGGGCATGCATTGTGCCAGTTGTGTAAGGTCGATTGAGAATGGACTGAATTCAATTGATGGGGTCATTGAGGCTAAGGTGAATTTGGCAAATGAGAAATCATATATTAAATTTAATCATAGATTGGTTAGTTTGGATAAGATATTGTTAGCCATAACTAAGGCCGGCTTTAAACCTCTTACTCCGGAGGTTGAGGGTGGGCTTGATGATGATTCAATCCGAAAGGAAAAATTCTTGAGGAACTCATGGATAAGGTTTGGTGTAAGCGCATTGTTTGGCGTGCCGTTATTCTATATAGCTATGGCTCCAATGATAGAATTTATTGCCTTTCCAATCCCATTTTTTTTACATCCTGACAAATCTCCGATGATATTTACAGTTGTTCAGATTGTACTTCTGATTCCCATATTAATACTGGGACGGTCATTCTATATAAATGGTTTTAAGTCTATAGTAAAATTATCACCTAATATGGATACACTTGTAATGATAGGTACCGGTGCTGCTGTTGTTTACAGCTCGTATTTTGCCTACCGTGTATTTTTAGGGGAGTCTATGCATGTCCATCATCTTTACTTTGAGACAGCCGGTGTTATTATTGTTTTGATTTTACTGGGCAAGACTCTTGAGGCCTCAGCGAAAAATAGGACAGGTCAGGCATTAAAGCTGTTGTTAAAGTTATCACCAAAGACAGCTGTGAGGGTCTCCCCGGATGGCAGTGAGTCCGTTGTCGATCTGAATGAGCTAAGGAAGGGGGATCTGGTGAAGGTTAGGCCTGGTGAGAAAATACCGGTCGATGGCATTGTTGTTGAGGGGTATAGTTCGGTTGATGAATCAATGATAACAGGTGAGAGTATTCCTGTTGAAAAATCTAGAGGCGATAAGGTTACAGGTGCGACTATCAACAAGAATGGAACAATTGTTTTTAGGGTAGAAAAAATCGGTAGCGATACAGTTTTAGCTCAGATAATAAAACTTGTTGAACAGGCACAGGGCTCAAAGGCTCCCATAGCCCTACTTGCAGATATTGTATCTGGGTATTTTGTGCCTGTTGTAATTGTTATAGCGATTATTTCATCGTCAGCATGGCTAATTTCAGGGCAGAGTTTTGTATTTGCAATGACGATATTCACCTCTGTATTGCTTATAGCGTGTCCATGTGCCTTAGGGTTGGCAACTCCAGCAGCGTTGATGGTCGGGATTGGTCGAGGGGCTACAGATGGTGTTCTTATTAAGAATGCTGCGGCACTTGAGAATCTTCACAGGGCATCTACAGTTATTTTTGACAAGACAGGTACACTCACAAACGGTAAGCCTGTTGTAACAGGGGTTTTTAGTTTCTCGCATATCAGCGAGGTTGATATTTTGCGAATTGCCGGCTCAATAGAAAAAGGGTCAGAGCATCCGCTTGCTGAATCTATAGTTGAGGCGGCGGGCAAACAGGGCATTGAGTTGTCAAGGCATACTGAATTTGAAAATATTCCCGGTTTGGGTATTATATCGGTTGTTGATGGAGTGAAATATTTTCTTGGAAATGTAAGGCTTATTAAAGAATATAAAATTGGATTGTCACTAGAAACTGCCAATTCAGATAGGATCTTAGATTTGGAATCATCGGGCAATTCCATTGTGTATGTTTCTGATGAGAGTAAGGTTTTGGGAATAATTGCCTGCAGGGATATTTTACGGGAGAATTCAATACTGATTGTCTCTAGTTTAAAAAAGATGGGGATTAAAACAGTTCTATTAACCGGCGATAATAGGAGAACGGCGGATGCTGTAGGAAGGGAGGTCTGCGTTGATAGTGTTATAGCAGAGGTTATGCCGGATCAGAAAGCTGGCGTAGTGAATGAGATTATGAAGGCTGGCGGTATTACGGTAATGGTTGGTGATGGAATAAATGATGCTCCGGCATTAGCAAGTGCGGATGTTGGCATTGCGGTCGGTAATGGAACGGACATCGCTATAGAGTCAGCAGATATCGTGCTAATGCGTTCAGATTTGTCGGGTGTCTTAAGATCGATTAAACTATCAAGAGCAACAGTGTGGAATATCAAGCAAAATCTAGCCTGGGCATTTGGTTATAATATTCTGCTTATACCCGTTGCCGCCGGCCTGCTTAAGCTGTTTGGAGGGCCGCAATTAAATCCTATGCTAGCTGCCCTTGCTATGTCATTGAGTTCGGTTTCTGTTGTGGCTAATGCGTTGAGATTGAGGTTTGTAAAGCTGTAATAAGAATGATTGATGTGTCGGGTTTTGTGAATTCTATTTCATTTGTTATTTTTTTTTGTAGTGTCTATAATGGCAATATTATGGGTGTATATTTCTAAATCCTACTTTTATTTGAATTATGCATAAATTTATGTTGACATTAATTATATCTTTTAGTAAAATGCCGAAACTATTTTGCCTCCATAGCTCAGATGGTAGAGCACAACCATGGTAAGGTTGGGGTCACCAGTTCGATTCTGGTTGGAGGCTTTGAAATAAAATTGAGGGTGAATAAATGGCAAAAAAATCAACGGGTGTAGAGAAGATAGCAATGCAGTGTTCTGAGTGCAAGAGGAAAAATTATACGACTTTTAGAAATAAAAGAAATATGCAGGGGAAGTTAGAGCTTTTGAAATTCTGTTCATGGGACAGGAAGCACACGCTACATAAAGAAGCAAAGATTAAGTAATTTTGGTTACTAGCAGTTGTCTCAACTGCTTAAACATATAGGCCAATAGTTCAGTTGGTAGAACGCAGGTCTCCAAAACCTGATGTCGCG
>CAYYKD010000016.1:69583-75199 GCA_964471825.1 uncultured Spirochaetales bacterium | reverse complement strand
GCGTATTTATTCCAGAACCATACAGAGATCATATCAACAAACCCTTTTACAGATCGCTTCCAGTTGTATTTTGTTTTGCCTGCTGTTCTTGGACGATGATTTACTTCGACCTCTCCAACTGTAAACCCTTTGATTTTAAGTAGTGCAGGGATAAATCGATGCATCTCTCCATAAAGACTCAAGTGGTCAAAGCACTCTTTTTTATAGATCTTTAAACTACATCCAGAGTCATGAATACCGTCTTTTATTAATATCCCTCTTAGTAGATTGGCACCTCGAGATGTAAACTTCTTAAAGAATCCGTCTTTTCTTTTTTTTCTCCAGCCGGAAACTATGTCATAGTCGTTAGACTCAAGGTACTCTATGAGCCTTGGGATATCGTTAGGATCATTCTGCCTGTCACCATCCATAGTAATGATTTTTTCATAGATAGACGCCTTGATCCCTGCATCCATTGCAGCTGTTTGTCCAAAGTTTTTCCGTAGTCTAATGTATTTTAACGGTCTGAGCTCTTTACATATCTCCGGTGTTTTATCTTTAGAACCGTCATCAATAAATATGATCTCATATTTATAGCCTTCGCGGATACAAACGGCATTGATCTCTTTATGTAGCTCACGGACATTGCCTTCCTCGTTAAAAACCGGTACAACAATCGATACTTCTTTCATAATCACCTCTACAGTTTTATTACAATTAACACCTTGTCAAATGTTTGTCACTTTAATATATTGATATTAACTCTATTTATTCTTTTTGTATTTAAACAATAATTTTATGTTATACCATAGGCTTAATTCAACAGGTGGTTTAAATTTTGCTAATTTGTCATCAATTTGATTTTCATTAGAGTTATTTTCATAATTTTCATTATCCGGTCTATTTTTTTCCTTTAGTTCTTCATCTGTTGTTTGTATTTCTTTTTTATTAAAAATGAACATAATTAGGCCGGTAATGATAGTTAACACAATAATCACAGTAGAAAATGTTTTATTTGATTTATAAAGAGTGATGATCGGGTTGTATGAAATGCTAAATAGCACAGATCCGCAAAACAGGATTATAAGTTTGATAGGATCTATATCGTCATTTGTCATTTGTAATTTATTGATAATATTAACAAATGATTTACTATTCATAATTAAAGAAACAACTAGCAGCATAAAAATAAGTATGATTTTGATGTTGTTATCTGTTAAGTCGATTAATAGTATAATAACAGTTAGTGTTAAGAATAATAAGATTGATTTTATTTTATTAAAGAAAGTAAAAATTGTGTTTTTGCCGATAAGTACAGCGCTTAATAACAGCATAATACTTAAGATAGTTTTGGTATTGGGATCTTTAATATCTATAAAAAGAACTGTAAAGCCTGATAACATCAATATTAATGTAATAATAGTTGTTGTTTTTAATTTCAATTCTGAGTTTATTGTTTTATCAATATTTGACCTCATCAAACCATAGCCATTTTTAATTATGGTAAAATCTATCCTTTGATGCTTGGTATTGTATAGAAGCCTGTCAAATATTAAAAACCACATTCCGTATAGGCCGATAATCAATATTATGCCAAATTTTATTATTTCAATTACAAATTTATTGATATTGAGGGAGCTGAGTGTGATAAATAATAGTAATATAAAAAACAATCCGCTGACTATAGTGTTGATCGTTAATTTATAACTGATCAATGAAACCATTGTCTTTCTTTTAAAACCTATGTGTTTTAGTGCATCAATTATTTGATCGAACATCAGAACAGGGTAGAGGACAAAAAACAGACTTAACAATATTATTATAAATCTGTATTTTCCGGTGAATGTTGTTAAATCTCTATTAAAATAGATCATATCATTAGGACTAATGTTATACTTAATACTATTTGTATTATCTTCAGCTATGTTACCGACAAATAATTTGCTGATCTGTTCTTTATTAAATCTGACAATATTAAATTCTTTTTTAATACTTGCTATATCATAGAACATTCTAAACTCTTTGATAGCCACAGTTAAGTCACCTTTTTCGGCTTTTATATTTAATCCGGATATTTTGAATGGTGCTTTGACTACAAATGAGTCTGATAGTTTATTTTTTTTATTGAATTTTAATTGGTTAAAATTTGTTGACCTCCCATCACTTTGTGAAACAACCATGCTACCATTTTTATTTAAATGTTCTAACTCGATGGTTATTTTAATGGGGTTCGCCAGGACAGAACCAATTACAATTAAAAATATAATTGAGATTAAGATTCTGACAATTATGTTAGTAGGCGAAAGAGATCTGATGTAGTTATTTATCTTTTGTCCTGTACCCGAACTAAGCAGATAGATAAGGATAAAAATAAGTAATGTTGTTAATTGTATATATAGGTCTATTGTCTTTGCAGCATTAGATATTACAGATGATTTAATTTCGAATACTCCCATGTTAGAGGTAATTTTTTTAGGCTCTATCGGGAGTTCAATTTCTCTATTTAAAAATCTACCAACAATAACAGCTTTTTTTATTTTATCTGATGAATTGACTGCATTTATATTCATAATTTGCGAATTGATATCAAGCGGTGTGTTCATATCAACGGTCTCTATTGAAGTCATCCTTTTAATATCAGCTTTTATTTTAGCCTGATCATAAAAATTAGTTGTAACAGCAAGTTGATTGATTAACTCCTCCTTAGTAAATCTATCAGCAAATCCTTTTGAAAACTCTGTAAGCGGTATATTAATTATTATTTTTGCCGAGGTGATGTTTGAGAGATCTTTTTTGATTTCATTAGTTGTACTGAAGTAAAATTTTTCGTTTCTAAGTGTACCCTCAATTAAGCCACTATCGTTTATAGATAAAAACACCTTAAGATAACCTAATTCTGACTCTGATATAGCTTTGCTGTCAAATGATAGAGCAAACCCATTTAGATATTCTGAAGTCGGGATTGAAGTTTTACTGTTCCAGACTCGTTCTTCACTGTATTGTTCATCAGTAAATTCAAAAGATTTTTTTATTAAATGTTTTGCTTGTAATAAATTTGATTCTGCAGGGGTGTTTATTAGGGTATCAGAGATATAGGATATTGAATTTATCGTTATATTACCATGCTTTGCATTGTTTTTTAGAGATTGCGGGATAGCATAGTATAATACAAAACTGTCCTGCAATCTTGTTGTGTATGATAAGCTACATTCTTCCCCATTAATAAAGAGTCTCTTATTCATCTGACTAAGCAGATCCGGTTCCGTCATATCATTATAGATGTTTTTTTCAATTGCCAGCATAATATATGAGGTTTTAACCGGTATATTTGCTAAATCTGTTTTAATATTATTTGTTTTTATAAGATTTGCAATTGCCGTTTTATCTTCATTCTTAATTTTAGAATTAATTGAGTAGTATCCTGTGGGATTTATCGTATAGGATCTTTCTAATATTATAGTATTTTCCTCATCAAGACGGGATAAGAGAAGGTTGTAATCTTTTATTGATAAATATGTGGGGGCGTATAGCGTTTCCCATTTCTCAACTGCACGATTATTTCGTATTTGAAACTCCTTAAGCTCAAAAAAGTTAAAAGCGTTATTGAGAATTTGAGTTTGAACCTTGTGTTCGTTAGTTCCTTTATACTTCAACTCTAGAGAATCTATCGTTTCATGACTGCCGGTATTTTCAAAAATATAGTTATTATCTGCAACAGAGTTAAGCTGCATTTCCATCTTATTGATAAATAGTTTAACGGCATCATTTGTCAAATCTGCTGTATTTATCGTATTTGTTGGTTTAACAAAGAACCTGTCAATTCCTTTAGCTTTTATAGGCACTACAATATTACTTGTTAACTTTAGAATTGAAAGATCAGTAGATGTATCAACTCCATCTATTGTAACAATTCCCCTGTTTGTTTCTTCGTTGTAGATTAGATTATCCGCAGCAATTATTATATTATTACCATTATATGAATCAGGATTATTTGGATTTATTGATAACTCTTTGCCGGTTGATTCAAGTTGAACTATAATTTCCCTTTTTTCAATCTTCAATAACATTCCAAAAATAAACATTATGAGCAGTGCCATACTACCTGAGAGTATTAGTCTTATAACAAAGTTGTCAGTTAATAGACCCTTAAAAGTTTTCTTTTCCACAATAATGCTCCTATTATTTAGTGTAACAAATTAGTGAAATAAAATAGTGAAATAAAATAGTGTAGCAAATTATTTTTTGCTTCTATCTATTTTGTATTTCTAAATATATCGTATTTCAAAACATTTTATTATTTATAAAGTTATTTAACTATTTATGTAATTATTTAACTCAATATATTCTTTAATTCATTAAAAATCAACAAAGTCTATAATCTGCCTATTCCATAATACTCTAAACCAAGACTTCTAACATAGACGGGGTTGTACATATTTCTACCATCAAAGACTACCGGCTGTTTGAGTAGTTTTTTTATCTCTTTAAAATCCGGTTGCCTGTACAGATGCCACTCTGTCAGAACAGTAAAAACATCGGCCCCTTCGAAGACCTCATAACAATGTTCACAGAATGTTATACTATTCATAATATCTGCAAATAATATTTTAGCTTCATGTGTTGCTTTAGGGTCATGCACTCGAACTTTTGCACCTGCTCTTACCAGATCATTTATAATTTCAATAGAGGGAGCCTCTCTCATGTCATCTGTTTCCGGTTTGAATGAAAGTCCCCATATTGCGATAGTTTTACCTTTTAAGGTTTCATTATGAAGGTCAAAGTAATTTGATATCTTTTTAGAGAGAAGGTGTTTTTGAGCATTATTGACCTCTTCCACGGCTTCAAGTATTTTCATCTCATATTTGTAGTCCCTGGCTGTTTTAATAATTGCCTTAACATCCTTAGGAAAACAACTTCCGCCATATCCGATACCGGGATAAATAAATGAATATCCGATTCTGGCATCAGCACCAATCCCGACTCTTACCATTTCAACATCAGCACCAACTCTCTCACACAGATTTGACATCTCATTCATAAAGGAGATCTTAGTTGCAAGCATTGAGTTTGCTGCATATTTTGTTACCTCGGCACTTCTCACATCCATTACTATGCATCTCGGACTCTTTCTAAAGAATACGCTGTATAACTCTTCCATCATCATCTTCGCCTTCTGGCTTGCAACACCAATAACAACCCTGTCAGGCTTCATAAAATCATTTACAGCATCGCCCTCCTTAAGAAACTCAGGATTTGATACTACATCAAATTCTATATTTAAATTTCGTTTTTTAAGTTCTTCCAGGATTTTGTTTCTTACTTTGTCGCCTGTGCCGACAGGTACAGTGGATTTATTAACAACTATTTTATAGTCTTCTATATTTTTACCTATCTCACTTGCTACCGCCAGGACATGTTGCAGATCCGCAGAACCGTCCTCACTAGGCGGGGTACCAACAGCGATAAATACAAACTCTGCAGTCTCTAGTCCATCGTTTAATTCAGTGCTGAATTTTAATCTTCCATCTTTATAATTTCTGGTAACCAGTTCTTCAAGCCCCGGTTCGTATATTGGCACTATGCCGTTTTTCAAGTCTTTTATTCTATTTGGATTCTTATCAATACAATATACCATAT
>CAYYKD010000016.1:53945-69573 GCA_964471825.1 uncultured Spirochaetales bacterium | reverse complement strand
AAAACACGCACCGACAACCAGGCCGACATATCCGCTTCCTACTACAGTTATTCTCATATTCTTGCTCCTATGTTTAAATCAATTTTTTGTTAAGATCATTATTTTAGAAGTCCCTTTTATTAAATAAAAGTGTAAAACTAAAATGACTTATACATTTTTTTTAAAAATTAGACAAGAAATATTCAAAAAAGTTTGTAGCGTTGATGTTTCTTATTAAGTATCAATGGTATTAGCGGTTTTCTAAACAGTTAAAAATGCGAGATTTTGATGAATAACGGTAATTCAATCCTAATTCAACACTCATTTATAGTATGCAAAATATAAATTAAAAATTTTGCTAAAAAATACCAATTATTATTTCATCAAAACCATGAGTTTATGTTATAATAAGTAAATTTATGGTGGTAATATATGAAACAATTAGCAATCTTTCTAATTCTATTATTAAACCTTAGTGGTGTAGTTTATTCTAAACAGGCTGATATTCTATATGAAATAAGTGGTGAATCTGTAACAAAAGAGTTTATTGGTTATAGACCAAAGACCTTCGAACCGCTTATTGACAATCTGAGTCTATACCTTGCCTATGATGATAGGTATAGGCCTTCAGGTGTAACAATAGTTCCCGTAAGGATAAATGTGTTTGATAACATTCCATATAGAGCATATAAAACAACCGTCCATTTTTCTGATAGATCGTTAGAGGATCTTGGGGTTTATGCAGATTATATGGCTATTCACTTAATCGATCCTAAGGAGCAGGAATACGCTCTGTTTACCATTGACAATGGCAAGTTAAAGTCTGCAGGCGACATAACTAAGGATGATTATTATGATGAGGAAGGGGCGTCAATAAAAAGTGCTGCAAATCTATGTTTTCCGGCCGGTCCCGGTAAAAGTATTGAGAAACCGGTATTTATTATAGTTCCAAAACCATATGCCTCAACTGTTGAGCGATACTCTATAGATAGTCGGGTAACATATAATGCGATCCCTGTAGATGGTAGCCCATTTGATGCCGACAAGTTTGATCAAATTTCACCTGAAAGCTGGAAAAATAATTATGGCACTCCTCCGAGGATTGTAGCTGAAGTGTATAATGATACTCTCTCAATCTGCTGGGATGATAACAATAATGGTCTAATCAGGATTAACGAGGTTGATCGTCAATTTAAACCTATCAGGTCACTGGTGATTAAAAAAAACTATCCGATATTTGGAGGGTTTACAAGGGATGATAAAGGTAACTTCTATCTGGTTTTTGGAAAGAATAACGATGACGGTGATTTTAAATCAAATATCTCAATAGTAAAATATGACAAGAATGGAATGCAAATCGGAAACTATGCAGTGCCAATTGATAGAAAAAACTTTGATGTAATGAAACCTGTTGATGCAGCAACCTCAAATATTAAATTCTCAAATGGTATGATCGCTGTTCATATGGGCAAAACACAACATACAAATCTATCGGATGGTCTTAATCATCAAAGTGCTATTTTTATAGTCTTGAATGCTGACACAATGAAACTTATCAGAGAACGATCGAGTTTTAATATTGCATCACACTCATTTGATCAGAGGCTTATTCCGTATGAAGACACCTTTGTTTCCCTTGATCTTGCAGACGGTTATCCTCGCGGCATTAATATTTCAAAAAATAATTATGGCAGCAGGGTCATATTTACATATAAAACAAGACACGAAGCTGAGTTAAAAAATGACAGCAAATGGTCAAATGATAATTGCACCTATACAGACCTTGGCGGTGTTCAACCCTCAAATACCGGCTTTGTCGTTGTCGGTTCAAGTGAATTGTCCTATGAAAATAGATATGCTTCCCGTATTCTGAATGATCCGCGAAATATATTTATGCTTCTTGTTAACAGGGATTTCTATAAACAACCGTTGATTGAGATTGATAATAAGCCACAGCCGAATATCGTGAATGATAGAGTTGTAGTCTCAAAAGGATCTGATTCTGAATTGTTTCATTTCTATGATTATTCAGGTAGGTTAAATTTTCAAAAACGGGTAGGGGTGGTCTGGTTGACCGGATATGATGATATGTCTCAAGAGAATGCTCTACGGCCCAAAGTAGTCAGAATTGCTGATGACAGGTATTTTATCATCTGGGAATTGTGGAATTATTATAAATATAGGTCAACTCGATATATGGTCATAAACGAATCCGGGCAGATACTGGTTCCTGAGACAGATATTGGAAACATCAGACTTAACCGTGCCGATCAGCCTGTGTTTTTTGACGGTAAAATTCTCTGGGTTACTGGTAATTTTAAGAGAAAAGAGTTAAACATCTACAGCATAGATGCCGGTCAAATAACTAAGGAAATAAAAACTGTTTTTGAAACAGAAAAAAATGAAACTGATAACAAAAAGGTAGAAAAACAGGAAGAGAAAAAGACGGATACTTCAATTTCATCTGATAAAAAAGCTGTCTGTATGATATCAACAAGTATTAATTTTCAAGGTGAAATTATTCCGATAAAATCAAATGCAAAAAAACTTTCTATTAAGTTACTTCGAGAAAAAGATTATAATGTTTTTCCCTCCAAAGATCCTGATGATTACTTTGACGAGGGCTTGATGATCTACACATTTGATTCCGGTAAAATTATCTCTCTGTTGACAAAAGGCGATAGTTGGGAGGAAAGAACGGATTTCGTCTATGATAAAGACGGATTTCTGCAGAGCATGAGTGTCGGTGGTGTTCAAAAAACATTCTATTACAGAGATAAAAACGGTTATCTTTTGAAGGAGTCATATCTATCTTTAGAAGATGAGGTTCATTATGAGTATGACGAGAGAATGCGACTAAAAAAAATCACACTTCCGACTTATAGTAGTATAACAGTTATAGAATACGATGATAAAGGAAAAATGATAAAGGAAGAGCAGTTCTTTCTAAGTGATCTGATGTTTAAAAGAGAGCTTAACTACAATAAAGCCGGAGATATTGATAAAATAATTGTAACAAGTAAAGATGATGGTGTGATGGTTATAGTTTACAGATACGATTCTAATAGCAGAGTATCAGGGCGGGTTACATCTTATAGTCCTCTATCCGGTAAACGGCCGACAATTAATGAGGATATTAAACATGATGAATATGGTAGTATAATTCAGATTGGTGGATTTAATTTGAAATGGGAATATTAGACTTTTTGTTTTTATTTCACATAATAATTGATAATGATAAATAAGACTTGAATAATCTCTATAAATTGATATAATGTAAATTCCTATAATTAACTATAGAGAGAGTTTAATGGCAAGTTTACCGAATCAGAAGTTGTTAAGCCTATATGAAAAACATACAGATAAAGAATTAGCTTTTAATAAATCACTCATTGATATGGTTGGATTAGAAACAAAAAAAGTTTTTCTTAAAGTAAAGGGGGATCAATGGCCCTGCGTTGTTTACTCCTGTTCGATGAGAGCTGCAAAAATTGTTATTACAATGGACTCAAAATCATTTGAGATGCTAAAATTAGCTAAAAACTTCGTTAGTCTTAGAATGTGTTTCAGTCCTAAGGAACTAAAATCATCTATTGTTTTTTTTGTTCCGGCTTTAGTTACGGGTTATAATTCATATATAGGGGGCTCTGCAAATCTATTTATCGTATCACTTAGATTTACACAGAAGCCGCCGGATGATCTAATTGAAATAATCGGAAAGATATTCGAGTCTGCTGAAAATTTTGAAAAGAGAAAAGATATCCGTATATCGTTAGATCAAAAAATTGCAGATGATATGGGGCTAAAATCCAATAGAACTATTGCTGTAATTGATAATATCAAAAGACCTGCGATAATACGGGATATATCGGCTTCTGGTACTCAAATCATATTGGCCTGTGTACCAAAGTTTATTATGAATAAAACTATTAATATTTACCTGTACCATAGATCAAAATCTACTGAGATCATGCTTACAGGTAATACAGTAAGATATGAAGAAATTCCTGGTAGAAAAGATATCTATGCAATAGGTATTTTATTTGATCAAACAAAGATACCGTTAGACTATAAAGAGATTATTAATAACTACATAGATTCTCTCGAAGAGATGGCTAAACAAAAAAAATAGAGATTGTTAGAGATAATGATATAGATAGAGACAATGTGATGTCGAAAAAATAAAAATAAAAATAATATAGGTGAGTTATGTCAAAAAATGTGAGTAGGTTGGTTTATTTTATATTCGGATTTGCAGCGGCAGTTTTTTTTCTTATATTAACCGGAATAATTCTCATAATTATCGTTACAGCCGGTTCTAAGGTAGTTGTATTGCCTAATTCGTATTTAGAAATTAATTTTCGTGGTGAGTTAAAAGAGAAACCGCAGCCTGATCTACCTTCATTTCTAAATAATGGACGGGAGTCACTAGAGTTATTTAAGATTATCGGTTCAATACAGAAAGCAAAAACAGATCCAAATATTAAAGGGATTCTAATAAATGGTGATCTTATTTCATATTCTATGGCTCATATTGAGGAAATCGGAGCTGCATTAACAGATTTTAGGGAGCATAAAGAGGTCGTATCGTGGATTTCAAATGGAAATAATTCTAATTATGCATTGTCACTCTATGCAGATGAGATATCTATGCCAGAAACCGAGTCTGCATCATTATTTCTAAAAGGTTATTCATTGACAATCCCATATCTAAAGGGATCCTTTGACAAACTTGGCATTGAATTTACAGTTCTACATGAAGGAAGTTATAAAGGTAGCGGAGAGAATTATGTATTAAACAACATGAGTGATGAATTAAAATCATCATATAGTATCTTTCTTGATGACTATTTCAACTCCTATCTTTCAAAAATTTCTGATAAGAGGGAGCTTGATAAACAATCTCTTTATAATTTATTCAATGATAGCAAACTCGTCTACATTTCACCTATTCAATCGTACGGGCTTGGACTTATCGACTCCACTAATGATCTCTATTCACTCAGAAAAAAAATCAACAAACGAGGATGGTCTAATAGAATCTCTGTTTCACAATATGCAAAGAGCATTAATAATCAAATTAGAAATGTGAAAGTAGCTGTTCTATATATTGATGGAACAATTATAAATGATTATTCAGGAACCTCATCTTTTAGTAATGAAGATTTTGTTGGTGCATTAAGTATTGTTAACGATATCGAAAAGATTCGAAAAGATAAAAGCATTAGAGCTGTAGTCTTAAGGATAAATTCTCCCGGGGGGAGTGCACTTGCAAGTGAATTAATATACACTGCTATTGAAGACTTGAAAAAAGAGAAGCCTGTATACTCCTCATTTGGGCCCTATGCAGCTTCCGGCGGTTACTATATTGGTTGTGTAGGTGATAAGATATTTACAGATGCATCAACACTTACCGGTTCTATTGGTGTTGTATCAATCATGGCTAACCATGAGGAACTGAATAACAAATTGGGTGTCTCATTTGAAACTATAAAGAAATTCTCTATGGATGATATATTTAACAGTTCGCGTAAACCGACAGACTCCGAGCTTATTGTATTGAAGAGGTCGATGTCAAATATATACTCTGAGTTTTCATCCCGTGTTTTAAAGAATAGAATAATTGATCGTGAAAAGTTCAGTCAGATAGCTGAGGGAAGAGTATGGACAGGTAATCAGGCTATAGATTTAAATCTAGCTGATTTTAAAGGTGGAATGATTGACACGATAGAATATGCTGTTAAAGAGAATGGTATAGGGGAATACTCGATTGAACATTATCCAAAGGCACCGGGGTTATTCGAATCACTTTCATCCGGGGTCGGTAGAGCTTCATTAAAGTTGCCTGCTAAATTAAGTAAGTTGTTAGATAGAATAAATTTCTATAGCGAGCATATAAACACACCTATTCTCTATGAAACATCAATAATTGAAGAAAAATAGGTACTAAATTTATGTTTTTTTGAAGTGTTATATAGAAAATATATCAACTAAAGAAAATATCTCAGCTACAGAATTAATTGTGAAATCCGGCTTTATAATTGAGTTTATAACGATGTCATTGTTATATTTGCCGGTTTTAACTATAACTGACTTTATGCCGGCATTATTTGCACCGGCTATATCAACTGTTATATCGTCTCCAACAACCAGAGACTGTTGATTTTTTGCATTAAATTGAACAAGTGCCATATCAAAAAATATTTTTTCAGGTTTGCCGATTATTATTGCTCTTTTGTCAGAACTATACTCAAATAGCGAGATAAAACCACCTGTATCAATATTTATTCCTTCATCGTTATAAAAAAACTTTCCCTTATTGAAACCAACTAATTCTGCACCATTATTTATATGTCTGAAAACACGGTTAATTAGGTCATATGAGACTTTTTCTCTAAAATCCCCGATTATTATGAAGTCGGGATTGTCATTAACTGAATATATGTTTTTTGAATTGAAGTATTCAGTAACTGAATCTGAAGTTAGAAGGAAAAATTTCTTTGTCTTATTTTGATTGATAAAATTCAGGGCCACTGAGACAGGATTGATAACTTCATATTCATAGGCTTCTATTCCGTAGGAGTTTATTCGATTTGTGATTTCTATTGGCGTTAATGAGTCAGTATTTGTTAGAAAACCAATTTTATATTGCAAGTCCCTAAGTTTCTTTATTGTTTTATCTGCATCCTTTATGAGTTTTCCTTTAAAATATAAAGTTCCATCAAGGTCAAAAAATATATTATTAATTTTATTCATTAGCCCCCCTTTGCAGGCGTATTTTGATCTTTTACATAGTTTTTCATAAGGTTAATAAAACTTGATATCTTTTTTAATACCTCCGAAAAGTCTTCGTTAAAATCATTTCCAAAATCCCATTTAATCTTGTGAAAGTTTATTATCATTTTTGGTACTTTCAAAGTATAATCATCGTAGAGAAGTTTTAATTTACCTAGGAAGATTGATAAGACTTTTATTGATTCAAAGATTAATTTTTGTGCATCATTATCGACTGATAATGAGATCTGTCTTAAAAGTTGTTTCGCTTTTGGTTCATGTTTTGCCGCATGTGAGAGCTTTTTAATTTCTTTGCCATATCTCTCATCATCACTGCATTTGTTATCAAACTCAATTACCTCATCAGAGAGTTTTGTTATTATATCAAGAAGTGATGAATATTCACTCGAAAGGGTAGGGGTTTGCCATTCACCTTTTATAATTAAATGATCAAGCCTCTTTTTAAGCTCACCTTTACAGAAGTCCAATAAAAAAGCTTTCAGATAATTCATCGGTTCAATATAACCAAACCCTGAAAATCCGGACTTAAGGAGCATCTCATTAAGTGTTTGAGTATAAAACTTTAATCTTACGATAATAGTTGTTCTAAAGATATCCATTAGAAGTTTATTGATCCTGTCTTTTTCTATCTCTTTTAATGTTTCCTGTACTGTTTTTTGAACACTATTTTGAAAAATCGATATATAATCCTGTACTATTCTAGAGTCAGATGGAAATTTTTTGTATTCAAAGAATGGATCTTTCTGTACCAACTTCACTATGTCAAATAGCAGATCATCCCTTTTTAGATTTCTAAATAACTGAATGAGCTTTTTAAATAGTTGTGCTAAAGATTTATCATCGCTTGATTCCTGAATATAAGTTAGAAGAAACTTAAAATCCTTGTTAAAATCAATTGTATATAGATAATCCACAAGAGGTATTAATTCTTCAATTACATATTTAGAGTCGAGTGTTTCAAAGTTTGGTTTGTAATTAAAGTTTCCTTCATATATATTAGAATCGAATTTATGAACTAAAAAGTACCAGTCAAAATTAATCAAATTTGAAAAGTCAGATATTTGATTGAATGTTGTATTAATTGTTCTTACAGATTCAGTATCAAATTCTTTAACATATTTTTGTAGTAGTTCTTTAATTTTCTCAACAGCCTGTTTTTTATTGTCAGCCTTTAATAAAAGTTCTCTTATTTTTTCCGGTGAAAGCTCTTCTGATATTTTATGTTGTTCAGATGATGACACTTTTGTAATAATAAATTCTTTAATAGAATTTCCCCGAACTTTGATATTAAAATGATTGGCAAAGTTTTGACTTATTCGATATATATCATAAATATAGGCACCAAATTGTGGATTAATTAAATCTTTTTTGTAATTATAAAATTTATATTTGTGTTTTTGAACATTACTGTTTATTTCTTTTAATTTTTTTACTTTAATTCTATCTATACTTGTTAAACCGGTAAAGAACTCGATAACTTTATCTAACACAGAATTTTGTATAGCACTTTCAGGTTTTTGAGAATTATCGGACATCACTATCTCCATATTATATCGATTAAATTAGTTTATACAATAAAAATCTCAAATAAACAATGATTTTAGATTAAAAATCTTTTATAGCTACAAAAAATTGATTTGTTAATTTTCTGAATTGTATTTTATTTTAAATCAATAAGTTGATAAATCAAATTACGACACAAAATAAATAGTTTGAGTATAATTTAAAATCTAGCCAGTTTTGCAAATGCCTCTTGATTTTCTTATTTTTCTCTGTTATATTACATTAATTTTAAATTATGGAATTTTTATGAAACTAAATTTTACGAAGAAGGAATTTTATGAGCTTGTAAAACTTGCCTCGATAGGTGAGTGGATATGTGGAAGTGTTAATGATGGTACTGAGAGTGCGTCAATTAGGCTATTAAATCATTTATTTGAAAATGCAAATGAATTTGGTTTTGATAATCTTTCATATGTAGATAATGAGAGTAACAATCATATACCTACAAGAGAGTTCGAGGCTGATATTTTTTCAGTATTAGATACTTATGATGAGTTTACTTTTATTGAAAAACTTTCATCAAAACTGGGAACAAGAGATTTTATTTTAGATCTGGGTAAAGATGTAATAGAAAAGATGGATGAGTCTGAGATTATTAAAAAATCTGGTGAATATATTGATTTTTATCGGAAAGAGATATTACAGGGTGGTATAAATAATCTGTTTCTAAAAATAAACAAGGATAACTTATGAAAATTGGTTTACTTAATGGCCCTAATCTCAATTTACTGGGTAAGAGAGAACCTGGTGTTTATGGTTCATCAACATTGGATGATATTTTTAAAGATTTAAAGAATCTTGCCGGAAATGATGAGATTATTGCGTTTCAATCGAATGTTGAAGGGGAACTTATTAATTTTATTCATCTTGCGGTTGAAAAAAATATAGAATGGATCATTTTTAATCCTGGAGCATATACACACACTTCAATTGCCCTGCGAGATGCAATAGCCGGTACCAAAATAAAAGTGATTGAGGTTCATATTTCCAATATACATTCTAGAGAGGAGTTTAGGCATAAATCAATGATCGCTCCGGTCTGTGTTGGACAGATTTGTGGCTTTGGTGTAGAGTCCTATAAACTTGCACTTCATTATATCATAGGAAATAAGGGAAAATAATGGATAACGGTAAAATAATCGGTTACTTAGGTCCTAAAGGGACTTTTACACATGAGGCTGCTATAGAATATTTCGATTCTGAGAATAATTTTGTTGCTTGCAATAAAATTGCAGATGTATTTCATAATGTTAATGATAATCTCTTTGATTTTGGGGTTGTACCTATTGAAAACTCTGTCGGAGGTACAATTACCGAGACAATTGATCAATTTTTTAAAACTCAGACACGGATATATGATCAGATAAATATATCAATTAGACAGGCCTTAATGAAAAGCATTAAAACATCATCTTTTAATAGAATATATGCTCATGATCAGTCATTTAGGCAATGTTCTTTATACCTAAATCGAAAATATCCGACAGTAGAACTTATTGAGACAACAAGTAATGCAAAAGCGGCTCTTCTTTCATCTGAGACTGAAAATTCAGCTTCAATAGGACCTGAGATATGTGCCAAAGAATATAATCTTGAAATAATGGAATGCCCGATCAATGATCGAAATGACAATGAGACAAAATTCTTTATTATTACAAAGATTCCACAGAATGAACTTAAATCCAGGGGGATGGTTGTTTTTTCTTTACCAAATAAGGCTGGGGCACTCCACCGAATAATAAAGATATTTAATTCGAGTCGTGTAAATATGACTAAGATCGAAAGCAGGCCATCAATGATAAAAAAATGGGAATACTTTTTTATAGTTGAGTATGAGATTAAGAACATTAAGTGTAAACATGAAGAATTTATTAAAAAGATTCAGCACAAATCTGAATTTTTCAAATTTCTGGGGTCATATTAATCGTTGTTCATATTCTTTTTTTCAATCTTATCAAATTGATTAAAAAAATGGCTCTTAAAAAAAATTTATCAAGAGCCTTACTCAAATTTAAATGTAAATATTTCAGGACAAACTAAAAAAAATCTTTTAAAAATTCCATTTGAGTCAGATTTTTCTCTTCAGTGATATCAAAGAGATATTGGTTTTCATTATTATACAAAACCTTACAATTTGAAACCATTTTAATTAAATCTTGAGGTGAAAACCCCTTCGATATAAGGTATCGTCCGATCTGTGTTTCTGCATATTCAAGCCTGTTCTCAGTAAGTGTTGAAAAAAATCTGACTAACTCTGCAAGAGCTTCAATAGGACCTGCAGAAAGATGAACACCATTTTGCCCCGGATTAATATCTATCTTTAATGTATCCTTAAGGTTTAGCAGATCTGAACGAAGCGATCCTTTTAGTGCTTTATATGGATTTGTAATACCAATCATTTCATTTCTAAGCACTGACCAATCTGTATCTGTAGAGAGTGAAAAGACAATTATATATCTATCTTTTTCAGTGAAAAATGATAGTTGAAAAGGATTAAATCCATTTAATATATAGATTTCCTTTTCATCAATTCTATGTTTTTCACAATAAATTCCGGGTGCAAGTTTAACACGATTTCCTGACTCCCAGAGATCATTTAATGAATTAGTATTAAACGAGCTGTAGTTTTCAAGAAACTCAAATCCTCCATAGACCTCTGCATCTTTTATATCTATATTAAAATTTTCTTGAAATATTTTTTTTGGATGGCTTGT
Organism: uncultured Spirochaetales bacterium; assembly: GCA_964471825.1. GTDB lineage: Bacteria > Spirochaetota > GWE2-31-10 > GWE2-31-10 > CAYYKD01 > CAYYKD01. The sequence continues at coordinate 58,522 of CAYYKD010000016.1, read as the reverse complement.
TAATACTTTAGTTCCGTTTTTGGCAACCATATTAATCACACCATAGTGTTCTTCAATAATGTTGTATTTTTTTAGATACTCATAGCCAATGACAGACAGGCCTGTAATATTAATGTTATATTTCTCAAATAAATCAAAGGATAGTTCAATTGTTTTATTAACTGCCTCACTTCCTGCAATGGTTATTTCAGGCTTAATAAAAAAAACAAGTTCATTTTTTTTACTACAAGATTTATAAGAGATTATGTCCGTTTTACCTGAAATTTGATTATTTGTTATTAAGCTATTTATTTTACTCGATATTTCTAAATTGTTCATAAAAACCTCATTTTTTTATTAAAATTCAAATACAACTCCACCCCAACTGAGACCGCCGCCAAAACCAATCATCATGACAATGTCTTTACTTTGTATTCTTCCTGATTTAACTGCTTCATCGAATGCAATTGGGATTGAAGCAGATGATGTATTTCCGACTCGTTCAATATTGATTATAAATTTCTCCATTGGTATCTTTGTGTATTTTGAAACTGATTCTATAATTCGTCTATTTGCCTGATGAAGTATAACAAAGTCAATGTCATCCGGGGTCAGACCGGCTTTTTTTATTAAATCATTAGCCACCTGCGGTATAGTAGTTATTGTAAACTCATAAACATCAATACCAGCCATTTGAAAAAAGTAATCCTCTTTTTTATATAGCCTGTTATTGTAGGCCGGATTTCTTGAACCTCCGACCGGAACCTTAATTAGTTCGTGGTCCTCACCATTTGCTCCGTAAATATGACTAAGCACACCTCGTGCTTTTTCATCCCATTGTAGAACGGCCGCACCGGCACCATCCCCAAAAATACAACAAGTCGTTCTGTCTTCCCAATTTAAAATTCTTGAGTAAATATCGCTGCCGATGACAAGACAGTTATTGTACAATTTTGAGTTTAAGAATCCAGCCGCAATTATAAAACCATATGCAAAACTTGAACATACAGAATTAATATCAAAGGCAGGAATGTGATCACAGCCTATTTTATGTTGAATAATTGGTGCCATTGCAGGTAGTGTATAATCAGCTGTTGAAGTGCCTACAATCATTATTTCAATGTCTTTTGGTGTTAATCCTGCTGATTTGATCGCATCAAGGGCGGCCTTAGCCGCAAGATCACTATTCATTTCATCATCAGCCGCGATCCTTCTTTCAGATATTCCAGTTCTTTCAATAATCCATTTATCAGTTGTGTCTACAATTTTTTCTAGATCTAGATTTGTTAACCTTTTTTCAGGTAAGTAATGACCAGTTCCGATCACTTTAAACATTGAAATTTCCTATTAATTTAAGATTAGTTAATATTATATAATTATTATTTATAAGTCAATAGATATTTGTATAAGTATGCGGTGCCTCTAAGTTATAAATTTAAAAAATCTGCTATCTATTCCGGATTGTGATATATAATGATTTTTCATTGTAGTAAAAAAAAATATGATATAGTTTTTATTTCCTTTACTTTACTGAAAATATTTACGATAAATATAGTAAGAATTTACTGCGTTTATCAGTATATTCTGTAAGTTTTTTTTGGAGTAATAGAATGGAACTTTGTAAGATAGTTGATATTGATAATTCTAAATGTGTTAATTGTTTTGTTTGTATTTCAAGTTGTCCAATTAAATATTGTTTTAATTATCAAAATAATAAACTCACTATCAATAAAAATCAATGTATAGGGTGTGGAAATTGTTATAGATCATGTCCTCATGGTGCTATAAATTTTGTTGATGATTTTAAGGATTATATCGACTCGGTAAATAGAGGAGAAAAGTCTTTGTTAATCATATCACCTGTTATCTATATAAAATATAAAGATAATTTCCCTAAACTAATAAATTGGTTAAGGAAGTCATGGATACTGGAAGGGATATATGATGAAGGGGTAGGTGCAGAGCTTGCTGTAATAAAAAATCTCAAATATTTGAAAAAGACAGAGAACTTACCAATAATTTCTCAACACTGTCCATCTGTTGTAGAATATATCAAAATGAAATATCCGGAAATGATATCAAATTTGTCTCCCTCACATTCACCTGCAATTATCTTAGCTAAAATATTGAGGCAAAAATTGAACTATGATGGAAATATAGTTTATTTAGGAACATGCCTGTCTAAAAGAAGAGAGTTTAGGGATCCGGACACGGATAATGAGATTCAATTTAATATTACAGTAAAAAATCTTGAAAAATATATGGGATTACATAATGTCAATTTATCAGAATATAAAGATGATAAACCTGATTGGATAGAATCTATAGCCGGTAAAGTTTTCTGTAAACCTTCCGGATATATATCTATGATGAGTAAATATTTTAGCAAGATTAAGACTTATAGTATGGAAGGTGTAGATGTTTATAGTGAATATCTGACATTATTAAGTAACAAACTTCAAAATAAAGAGAAGTCAAGCTCCGTATTCTGTGAATTATTAAACTGTCAAGGTGGGTGTTATAGAGGTCCCGGAAATAGCAAAACTAAAAATATTGATGATGAGCATTGTAATATTGATGAACTTGCAAGTGTAGAATCGAAAGAATATATTATAAAAAACAATATTTTTGATAAAATATTATCGACATTTAAAAATACTAATATAAACAGGGTGTATTTTTCAGAGTCAAATGCTGTGATAAATACTCTTAAAAATAATCAGTTAGAAAAAATATTTAAAAAAATGGAGAAAGAGGAGCGAAAAGATTATCTAAATTGTAGATCATGCGGATATGATTCATGTCAGAAATTTGCAACAGCTGTCTATAATAAAACAAATGTAATCAGTAATTGTCGTCACTACCTTGAAAAGAACTTAACACGCACTGTCAGTGATAATTACCAGATATCTGAGCACATCTCTATAACAGCAACTCAGATTGAAGCAACCACCAGGTCTGTTGTAAATCTTACTGAAAAGATTAAAGTCACATTTAATGAGCTTAGTTCGCATACAGAGATGAATAAAAATTTAAATATAAGTCTCAAAGAGCATGCAGAACAATTTGACCCTATAGTATCTGCGATTCAAGAGATATCAGAGCAAATTAATCTTTTGTCTCTAAATGCCGCTATTGAAGCATCTAGAGCAGGGGAGCTTGGAAAGGGGTTTGCGGTAGTTTCTAGTGAGATCAGAAAACTGGCTGATAAAACAAAGGCTGAAACAAACAAAATTATACCTATCATGCAAACCATAACAAAAGAGATAGCAACTGATGAGCAGAATTCTAATAAATTGTCGACAGAGATAGGAACATTTTTTGATGCAATTGAGACATTAAGTACTTCACTATCAGATATTAATACAGCGATTAAAGATATATCAACTTCAGCTGCACAGTTGGTTTCAGCTAAATCCTAGATAATAATTGAATTATCGTTAAGTGAGTCTTGATCTTTTTTTGGGGGATTCTTTTGTTTGTAAAAAGGGCAAGGTTTCCCAATAGATTCTTTGACAATAATGGAAGGTTGTTTTCTTATTGATCTAATTCCCCATTGTTTGCATAAGTAACTATAGTAACTCTTGCAAGGTATGATTGTTATTGATAAACAATTAATGCAACTTATTCTTTCCATCCATTCTAGTTGGTAATAGTATTACTATAAGACTGTAACTCACTTCTTGTTTGTTCAATATCTTTTACGGATAAGTATGCGGGGTCTTTTGCATAGAACTGTTTGTCATATTCTAATAATAGATCAAGGAGTTTTAGTAATTTATCATTTAATATTTTAATATTCATTGGATAGTTTTTTATTGCCATTTGAGCTAAAATTTTATCATTTTGTGATACAGATGCAGAACTCCCTAGGCCGGTTCCAACATATGCATTTAGATTTTTTAAAACCTTATTTATTACCTCTTTAATAAAAAGAGTTACCGATTTAATTCCTGTGTATAGGTCCTGGAGACCACCTCTAGAGTCAATATAATGAAAGTCATTAACCAAAATAATGTTCATTTCCTGTTTATTGGAAGGATGAAGATCTATTTTAATGAATATATTCTTAACATATTTATTGTTTATGTTGTTTTCAAAATGGGTTCTAATATCTGTTAGCATATTAATAATGTCGTTGGAATTCATATTAAGCTCCTGTACACCTAATTCTTTCTTTTTTCATTTATCATTTCAATTATTTTATCTGTTACATCTGATTCTACTGTATAGTATAGAATTGATGGCGTGTTAATATCAAGTATTAAAGAATAGCCTTCATTTATACATAATAGTCTAATTACTGTCTTAATCTCGAGAATAATCGGGTCCTGTGCAGATTCTCTTAGTTTATCAATCTGATATTTTTTTAATTGATAGTAATCTCTATAGTGTTTTTTTAAATCATCTGTTTTTTTCTCAATTTCCAATTTTTTTGAATTATCAGATTCTTTTAGTTTTGTCTCATCAAGTTTCATGATATCATCTTTTATCTTGTTTAAATACTTATTAAGATCTTCTGTTTCCTGTGATATTTGTCGAAATATTGGTGAGGATTCATTAAAAGAGGCCTCCATAACTTTATTTAAATTTACAAG